>NZ_JAAAWN010000025.1 GCF_010500865.1 Alteromonas profundi | reverse complement strand
GGTAATATGTAATAGAATAATACAAAAAAGGGAAGTGTCAAACACTTCCCTTAAGTCTATGTTTTATATATTTTTACGTATAGTTATCCACAAAAATGATACTTTTACAAAAACACAGTGGTCATATGTAACAGGCTCCACATATACATATTTAATGAATGGCAGGGATGCTCAAACCAACTGGACCGCGCTCTATAAGCCCAATGAAAGCATTCGATTAAGGCTCATAAATGGCTCCGCCATGACGTATTTTGATTTTCGTATTCCGGGCCTCGAAATGACGGTAGTGGCCGCTGATGGACAACCAATCAAACCCGTTAAAGTGGATGAACTTCGAATTGCGGTTGCTGAAACCTATGACGTCATTGTAAGACCAATCGGCTCCAACACATATACCCTTTTTGCAGAAAGCATGGATAGAAGTGGCTTCGTCAGAGGAACCCTAAGTACTGCACTTGGAAAAGAAGCACCTGTGCCAACATTGCGCAAAATGCCAGAACAGGGCATGGCAGCAATGGGGATGAGCTCAGACATGTCAGGCATGAAGGGCATGAAGGGCATGAATGAAATGGACACGTCGTCCGCTGACGCTAAGAACCGAGCAACATCATCTGGCTCATCCATGGCTCATATGAATGACCACTCATCTATACCCTCTCGTGCACTGCCAGTAGACGACATTAATATAAAGCATGATGAAAACGGTCATGGTCCTGGTGCAAGTATGCTTGCAAATAATCCCACAAGTCGACTCGATGAACCGGGTGTTGGTTTAGAGAGTGTGAAGCATCGAGTATTGCTGTATAGCGACTTAACGGGCGCAAAAGAGTGGCCCGATACCAGAGAGCCAACGCAAACAGTTGAACTGCACCTTACAGGCAATATGGAACGTTATATGTGGTCGTTCGATGGACTCAAATTTAATGAAGTCGATGGCCCTATTCATTTTAGATATGGCGAAAGAATTCGTTTGATTTTAGTGAACGATTCGATGATGAATCATCCAATCCACTTGCATGGTATGTGGATGGAGTTAGAAAACGGGAATTATCCGCCCCCTCGAAAACATACGATAAGTCTAAAACCCAGTGAAAAAGTGTCGTTGTTGATAAGCGCAGATGCACCAGGTAATTGGGCATTTCATTGTCACCTGCTCTACCACATGGATGCGGGTATGTTCAGAATCGTATCGGTCTCGTAGGGAAAATTGTATGAAAAACACGTCTAAAATTTTCATTACTTTACTGATTGGTCTTTGCGCATCGTCTAATGCGCAAGAGATTCCATCAGATTGGCCGAAACCAGTCGAACAGTACAACACGGGCATGATTTTATTTGACCGGTTTGAATATACGCGCACAAACGATGAAGAAAACATCGGAGTGTGGGACATGATTGGATGGTACGGCGGTGATACCTATCGCCTTTACTTCAAAAGTGAAGGGGAAAACAAGCAAGATGATGGTGAGGCCACAGATTTAGAGCGAGCCGAGCTCCTTGCAAGTAAATTGATTGCGCCATTTTGGGAATTTCAAGCAGGTATCGGCACAAGAGGAACTTTAAGTAGCGAATCGAATATGGAGAACTATGCCGTCATAAGCTTATATGGAGTCGCTCCTTATCAATTCGAAATGGATAACTCTATTGTCATTAATGAGGATGGTGACGTCAGTTTCTCAGTAGAAGCCGAATATGAAATTAGAGTCACCCAAACATCATTTTTACAACCGAGACTTGCCCTAGCTGGTTCGCTTTCAGAATCTGAAAGGTTTGATCGCCCCTCTGGCTTCAATTCAATACGCATAGGTTTGCGATATCGCTATGAGTTTGCAAGAGAGTTTGCACCATACGCTGGTATTTATTGGAGTCGAAGTCTTGGTAATAGCGCTGATATCGCTCGAAAAAATGGTGAGTCAGTAAGTGAAACTGGTCTCGTAGTGGGTGCTCGGTTCTGGTTCTAAGGGCTTTACAAAGGAGCAATAAATGGAAGTAGTTATTCAGTTGATAGTGGCTTTAATAGCGATTGGATTGGCAACCACGAGTCATTTTTTAAGTCTCAGAGTGTTAAAGAATCATGTCGTGAGCTCAAACCTCTCTGCATACCTGAAGCTCATTGCAGTAGTGTACGGCATAACTTTTAGCCAGTTGATAGCTGCTTTTTGGTTCGCCTCAGGCTTTTTGATATCGATCCAGATGGGTCTGGGCGATTTGCAGGGATCAACTTCTCTTAGTTTTATTGAAATTTATTACTTCTCACTCATTAACTTAGCCACCTTAGGGTTGGCTCAACTAGCGCCCATTGGGCATTTAAGTTTCTTGTCGGGTTTGGAAGCAATGACAGGGTTTTTACTTGTTAGTTGTTCAGCTTCTTTAATATTTAAAACAATGAATCAGTCCTAAAAGGACATAAAGGATAACGTGATGACTAAATATACAAAGTTTTTAGCAATGATCTTCACATCAACTGCGGCCATGCTGCTAATGATGTATTTCAATACATATGCATTCGACCACATTTTCTTTAGCGAAACGCGGTTTTACATGGCTATCTATATGGGTTCAATAATGGCAATCATTATGTTGCTGTTCATGCTCAACATGTATGAGAACAAAGCCAAGAACTGGACAATTTTGCTAGGTAGCGGACTTATTTTCTTGGTCTCACTGTTCTTAGTTCGCTCGCAATCAACCATCGCTGACGAGGCGTGGATGAAAGCGATGATACCACATCACTCTATTGCGATTTTAACTAGTGAACGAGCCAATATCTCAGATAAACGAGTGCTTGAATTAGCCAATGAAATCATCGCTGCGCAGGAGCGCGAAATCAAAGAAATGAAATGGTTATTAGATGATATCGAGAAGAACGGTGAAGCACAAACTGACGCCGAGGCGACTAGCCGCTCGGTTCCCGATTTCAGTCAACAATAAGCAAACTATCAAAACATTAACTCCATAGTAAATAAACAGGAGAGTATCATGGCAAAACAAGCAAAATTATATCGAATGCACACCGATGAGCACATCTGCCCGTATGGCTTGCGCTCCAAAGACCTATTAGAGCGAGAAGGGTTTCAAGTAGATGATCATAAGCTTGCAAGTCGCGAAGAAACCGATAAGTTCAAAAAAGAACACGACGTAGAGACTACTCCTCAGACCTTTATCGATGGGGAACGAATAGGTGGATATGACGACTTAAGGGAGTACTTTGACTTAGGCGAACCTGGGCAAACAGGCACCACCTACACACCTGTTATTGCGATATTTTCTGTTGCCCTGCTGATGGCTTTGTCAATAGCGTATGCGTATATTGCAGGTAATTACATTATACAAGTTATCGAGCTTTTTGTTGCATTTAGTATGACACTGCTAGCGATTCAAAAGCTAAAAGATTTATATAGCTTTACGAACTCCTTCATCACCTATGACTTGCTGGCTATGCGGAATATACGCTACGGCTACATTTACCCCTTTGCAGAGGCATTCGCTGGAATCGGAATGCTGGCAAGCCTGTCGGGTTATCTCGTTGGCCCAGTTTCTTTATTTATCGGAACAGTGGGCGCGATTTCTGTATTCAAAGCTGTATACATCGATAAACGTGAACTTAAATGTGCCTGCGTGGGGGGTGATAGCAGCGTGCCACTTGGCTTTGTATCTCTCACAGAAAATCTATTTATGATTGCAGCTGGATTATGGATGCTTTCTAAAGCAATAGCCTAGATGCGTGAGTACCAAGCTATCGAAGCGTACTGACAAAATGTAAAGAATTTGGTGAAAAAGACCTTATTTTCATCATCTATTAAGGAATGGCTAAATGAGTTCTCACAACGAAGATTACGAAAAAGGAAGTTTGAGTTTAGCTGGTACGGTCGCTATGGGTACTGGTGTAATGATTGGAGCCGGAATATTTGCGCTTACCGGGCAGGTAGCGGAATATGCTGGGTCATTATTCCCTCTAGCGTTCATTGTAGCCGCCATTATCAGTGGATTTAGTGCCTATAGCTACATAAAGGTTTCAAACAAATATCCATCTGCGGGCGGCATCGCGATGATCTTAAAAAAGGCTTATGGCCCAAGTGCTATAACCGGAGGTGCCGCATTATTGATGGCATTTTCAATGATCATCAATGAAAGCTTAGTGGCTCGAACGTTTGGCACATACACCCTTCAGCTATTTGATGTACAAGAAAATAGCATATTGGTTCCCATACTTGCTATCGGGCTTATCATTTTTGCATTTGTGGTAAACGTGGCAGGTAACAAAGTAATTGGAAGTGTTTCCAAGGTTACAGCCGTGTTGAAAATTGGCGGCATATTGATTTTCGCCATCGTAGCGCTCTGGGTAGCGGGGTTTGCTTTTCAAGCCGCTAGCGCTGATGTGAGTGAAAATGCCTCTGCTAGTGGCTTTTTAGCTGGTACCGCTTTGGCTATTTTAGCCTACAAAGGATTTACCACTATTACCAATAGCGGCGACGAAGTGGTTGACCCAAATAAAAATGTTGGGCGAGCCATTATTGTGTCTTTATTAATTTGTTTGGTTATCTATTTATTAGTCTGCTATGCCGTAGGCTCCACATTAACGGTCGAACAGATAATTGCTGCTAAAGACTACGCACTTGCTGAAGCGGCTCGTCCCGCTATCGGACAGTACGGTGTTTGGTTTACTGTGGGTATTGCAATAATAGCGACCGCGTCGGGTCTACTAGCCAGCGTTTTTGCGGTTTCGCGTATGTTGGCAATGTTGACAGATATGAATTTGATCCCCCATCGGCACTTTGGTATGCCCGGTAATATTCAAAAACATACATTGGTCTTTACTGTAATTGCTGCGGGCTTACTTGCCGCTTTCTTTGATCTTTCAAGGATCGCATCTCTAGGGGCCATTTTTTACCTAGTAATGGATATTATTATTCATTGGGGCGTATTGAGGGTACTTAGAAAAGACGTTGGAGCAAACCCACTGGTGGTGATCACCGCAATTATGTTAGATGTTGTTGTTCTTCTAGCATTCATTTGGATCAAAGGCAGTGATGATTTACAGATTATCATTATTGCCGGCATTGGCATTGTTGCTGTTTTTGCCTACGAGCGCTTTTTCCTCAGGCATAACGGCGACGACAAGGATAACGATGAGGGTCATACCCACAATGGCTAGAATTAAATAACTATGAGGAAATAACAGGTTTGGATATACGCGTTTATCGGCCTAAAAATTCTATAAAATTGAATTAGTCCGATAAACGTGTGGATAGGAGATCTAAAAGTTACACCTTCACAGATATTGATTGCCTGATTTCACTTGGCGCGGCCTGGTCACCACCCTCCACTTTATTAGACTCGGCAATGGTGCTCTCTTCAGCTTCTTTCCTTTTACAGTTGGACGTTTCTGCTTCTGCTGTTTGATGATTTTTTTCCAATTTGTCATTCACAATCGTTTGATAAATTGGCGTGTTGCTAGAAATCTGCATTGATAATGCCTCCTAAAGGTCAAAAGGTTTTGAAAGATATTAAAAGTATTTTTTATTTAGAGCGCTTGCCCTGATCAGTTGTATGACAGCTCCATGGTTTATGTTTAGCATTTTCACGAATATTTTCGTCAACAAATTGATAATAACCTTCCTTGAAATGCGTCCACCAATCGTCAGAAATGTCGGCTCTGTGCATTCGAACGACATTCTCAATACCATCGAGTTCACAATGTGTAGCATCATAACCGACATGGAGCGTGTTGGATGATTCCTCAAACGACACTGCGTCAACACCCATAGTTGAATCGATATCTCTGATAATTAAATCTATATTGTCTGAAGTCACCCCTGTCAGCCGAAGGTGACGAATAACCAAATTTAATTCATTCACACCAACTCTATGATGTTTATTACTCATTGTTTTCTCCTGCATATTAAAATGTTGAATTATTTGGCGTTAGCGATTTATCAAAAACGCTAATTGTCGTATTGGAGGTTTGAGCTGCTGAATTTAGGTAACCAGGCAGGCGTGGTCTCTTTATATGCTAAATAGCGCTCCCCAAATTCGGCTATCGCTGTTTTTTCTTTACGTTTGGCTAAGCGAATGTAGACTAATGCTAATATTGGAAACATGATTAACGTTGGGATTGTGGGCCATTGCAATAAAAAGCCAAACATAATGATAATAAAAGCTAAATACTGTGGGTGGCGACATCTTGCATACCAACCTGTATTGGCGAGCGAATGGTTTTTCTGCGCACGATGAAGATCATTCCATGCAGAAGATAAAATAAAGAAACCAGCAATGATGAGTATATTGCTAGTAATATGCAGTATGCTCCAATGAGCATCCCCCTCAAAACCAAAAATCGTTTGTAGCAAATGTCCATTTTCATGTGCTAGAAAATCTATGTTCGGATAAAGCTCTGTTAGCCAGCCTGACAAAAAATAGATGGTGAGCGGATAGCCATACATTTCTGTAAACAATGCAAGAATAAAAGCGGAAAAAGCTCCTAAGCTTCTCCATTCAGTCTTTGATTGTGGTTTTACAAAGCTGAATGCAAAAAAAATGAAAATGGCAGAGTTTATGAAAACTAAACTCCATAGACCATAGTCAGACTCACCGTGCATCGTTTTTATCTCTTTTCTTCCATGTTTGTAGTTGTCTTTTGTTGACGCTCTTCTGTAAATGTCATCTGCGCTTCTTCGGTCTTTCTTTGCTCGCCATCATGATGGCCGTGTCCATGACTCCCGTGCATAAAAAAATGGATGAAGGGGCAAAGTAGCAGGATCAGGTAAGGCAAATACGGCCACACATGCTCGCCATGCTCAAAAAATAAAAAGTAACTTGCCGCAGCAATGAGTCCCAGTGCAGCCCAGCCTGAGGGCGTTTTCCAAAATGATAATTTTGAGTCGCTCATATTTACTCTCCTATTTGAAAGCTAACCATCTATTGAACAGTTATCTTCCCTTTATACATTTGCATTTGGCAGTGAAATGCGTACTCACCTGCTGGCAGCCCCGGAAGCGATATGACTGTCTTTTTGTTTAAAGGTAATCGTTCTGAAATATCTAATTCGGGTATCGAAATCATTTCTGCGCAAGGCGTTGCATCAGCTCTATGAAACACGATTTGCCTTTCTTCATTCGCTCTAATTTTGATGTGCGATGGTTGATAAATACCGTCTTTCACCAAGATCTCCAACGAACCTTCAGCGATACGAATACTTTGCTCTTTGTATAACCAAAACCACCAGATGATAAGAGCAATCAATACAATTCCTGTGAGGTTGATCCATAGCATTGTCACACTCTCCTAATGTTCTTTTGCTTTAAACAATCGCAGACGATTGGCGTTGGTAACGACGGTAAGTGATGAAAACGCCATCGCGGCACCAGCTATCACCGGACTTAATAAAAGACCAAAAAATGGATACAGAACACCGGCAGCGAATGGTATACCTGCAACGTTGTAAATAAATGCGCCAAATAGGTTTTGCTTAATATTGGTTAGAGTGGCTTTACTCACCGCAATTGCATCAGCAAGACCATGAAGCGAGCCCCGCATTAGGGTAATATCAGCACTTTCAATGGCTACATCAGTGCCTGTACCTATTGCAAAGCCTACATCTGCGTGTGCCAATGCAGGTGCGTCATTAATTCCGTCACCTGTCATGCCCACAATTTCTCCCATTGATTGATACTCAGCGACTTTTTTTGCTTTGTCCTCTGGCATAACCTCGGCCACAAACTCTGTGATACCCGCTTTTTCAGCTACTGCTTTTGCGGTTGAACGATTATCACCTGTGAGCATCACTACTCGTATTCCGTTGTTCTGAAGTCGCTTTATTGCATCAATAGAATCAGTTTTAATTGGATCGGCAACTGCAATTACTGCAACAAGCGATGAATTAACAGCGAAATACATTGGTGTTTTAGCTTCAGAGGCTAAGCCTTGGGCTTTTTCGATGTAGTCGCTAATGTCAATATCACGCTGCTTCATTAGCTTTTCGTTACCGAATAAAAGGGTATCTTCCTTAAACTTCGCTTCCACTCCCTGCCCAACAATGGAAGAAAACTGAGTCACTTTCTTAGGTTCTATGTTTTTTGCTTTGGCACTTTCAACGATCGCCATTGCTAGGGGGTGCTCAGAGCCAGCTTCGATACTTGATGCGAGCATTAGCACTTGTTTTTCATTTTGACCCGGTGCTAGCAATACATCAGTTACCTTAGGTGCTCCCTCAGTAATAGTGCCTGTTTTGTCTAGAATCATCGTAGTAATCTTACTGGTTGTTTGTAGCGCTTCGCCGTTTCTTATCAACACACCCGCTTCTGCGGCTTTGCCTACCCCTACCATTACGGACATCGGTGTCGCCAAACCAAGTGCACATGGACAAGCTATAATGAGAACCGTTGTTGCAGACACAATTGCGTAAGCAACAGCTGGAGATGGCCCAAAGTTGAGCCAAACTAAAGCGCTTATTACGGCAATAATCATAACGACGGGCACGAAGTAAGCTGAGATAACATCGGCTAAACGTCCTATCGGGGGCTTTGAATTTTGAGCACTTCTTACCATGTTGATGATTTGGGCGAGCGCCGTATCTTTGCCTACACGCGTCGCCTTGAAAATAATAGAGCCCGATTTATTAATCGTACCAGCGACGACCTCTTCTCCCTGTGTTTTTTCTACTGGCATCGGCTCACCGGTCAACATGGATTCGTCAACTGTGGAGTGTCCCTCTACGACCACGCCGTCTACGGAAATTTTTTCACCAGGTCTGACTCGAATCAGATCGTCGAGCAACACTTGTTCTATTGGTATATCTACATCTTTACCGTCTCGAATAGCACGAGCTGTTTTTGCTTGCAGGCCAATTAAACGCTTAATCGCCTCTGAAGTCTTACCTCGCGCTTTAATTTCAAGTGCTAAACCAAGATTGATTAAACCAATAATCATGGCAGTAGCTTCAAAATACACGTGTCTGGCCATTAGCGGCACGATACCGGGAGCAAACACAACAACCATTGAATAAAGCCAAGCAGTACCCGTTCCAAGGGCTATTAATGTGTCCATATTCGCAGAATGATTTTTAAATGAATTCCATGCGCCCACATAAAAGTGTTTACCCGCAAAAACCATTATACCAAGAGTCAGCAATCCGACCGTTAACCAAACGAGTCTTTCAGTAGTAGTTGTTACTGTCATTTCGCCAACGAGCAGGCTGTAAATCATCAACGGCACACCAAGCGACAACGCCACGGCCATCTCTCGCATTAATTTCTTGTAGTATTGCCAGTCGGCTTTTTCTTTTTCGTCTAGCGCTTCTTGCTCAGAATCACTGTCGTCTAATTTTGCTTTGTATCCGGCTTTTTCCACCGCTTCTATAATATTTGAAACCGATGCATCTCCGATTACCGTGACAACACGCTGAGCGAAGTTCATCTCCGCTCGTTCAACTATAGGCAGATTGTTTAACGCCGCCTCAATTTTGTTGACGCAACTGGCACAACTAGCTCCTTCAATTATAAATCGATTTTCTGATAGATTATTGGGCTCTTGTTTGGTTATGTCTTTGACCGCAGGAGATTCGCTCGCTGATTGGGCTTGTTTGCTACAACAACAGTTATTCGCTGTCTTTTGGTTAACTTTATCAGTTGCTGTCATTTAGATTCCGTCGTGTTATTTGGCGCGTTTAACTTTTTTCTGTGCTCTGTATTTGCATAGATTCATATTTTTTTGACTCTAATTGCAAAGTAATTAGGGGCAATACGGGAGCAAGACAAAAAGCAATAAGGTTGCTTTTAGATTAAACATAATTTTAACGGTGTAAGATATTAGAAACACGGCACTGGCATTACAGTTTGATTACTTTTCTGTCATTTATGAGATAAATAATTGGTATGCAAAAACAGTTAAGGATCTTAAAGCAGTCATTTTCATAATTATTTTCCTTTTCATATTTTTGCGCAAACCGCCGGTTATTTTCGTTAAAGGTTAGGGCTCAAAGCTGAAGTTAACAAAGCCGTAAGAGACAAAATAATAAGCCCAATAATGAGCTCAAAATTGATTGATTTGCGCAATTTGCCGCACACATTTTTGTCATAAGCTAGCCTAGGTACCCAAAACAGCTTATGTCCTGCAGCTAGGGTGAGTATTAGCGCAACTGCAAACAGTTTAGATAAAAAGGCTAATCCATATTCACTGAAGAAAAGCTCCGACGGGGAATCCAGTAGCTGTATTAACATTACTACACCAACCGTGACTAAGATAAACACGAACACGATGGCAATGTTACCGTAACGTTTCATGATGAGAGCTAAATCTGAGTGATTGAGTAATTTACATGCTGTAATCAGTGGGTATAAAGAGCCTACCCACGTCAAACCAATCAATGAATGAATAACAATCTGAATTTCACCGAAAGTGACAAACTGACTAGCATGTCCGGTCAAGGAGAAAGTTAACGCTAGCGGCAGCAAAAATATTACGCTGCTACCTAGCAAAACCTTAAATGATACTAATCCATCACCCCGTTTGAGTTTTTGTAACAGAAACCAAGCAAGCAAACCGAACAAAACAAAGATAACGGCGCGAATAGTGGCAATGGTTCCTACCTGTGAGCGCCATATCATCTCCATCATGAAAGGAGAAAACATTCCTGTGAGTCCCTGCTCTGCCATATAGCCAGTCTGAAGGAAAAAACCAGCGACGCTAGAAAAAAATCCAACGATTGAAAGACGAAAAGCGTAGCTTAAGGTAATCAGTTGCCAGCTTTGATGAGCATTTACTGCTACACCCCGCTTACTGTCTTTTAGAAGCAATAAAATGGCGCAAGAGCCCATTATGCCCATCATTCCTAAATAGACTAGGAGTTTGACGAACACCAGTGATACCGTCCACCATTCTGGCAACATATCGATTTACCTTTTTAATGCTTAACAACTAATGACTCATACCTGAATGATCCATCAAAGTATCTTTCATGTCCTTGTGCTTCATTCCTTTCATCTTTCTACTCACATGCACCATAAATGAAAGTTGTCCTTTCATTTTATGACCGTCATTTCCCATGATGGTCCATGAGACCACGTAAGTATCTATATCGAGCAGAGGTAAGCTATAACTGTAGTTTTTGTTTGCCTCCATCGAAGGTTCAAAGACAACTTCCACAGGCTCACCTTTTTTACTCTTGACCTTTAAATCCACAAGACGCACATCATCTGTAAAATTTAGAACGAGCTTGTCTGGACTTTCCATTAACATAGCATTGTCTTTCGGCATTGATGACGCCAACGATGTATGAGCAGAAGCTTGTGTACTTAAGCTCAAACTTAAAGCGAAAAGTGCGATGATTATTGATTTCATATTTCTTCCTTAATAGGTAGTTTGTTTAAATAATTTAGCTGTTACTCTTTACTGTTATAAAAAGCCTATCGATGGTGACGGACGGATTCTCGCAGACGCATAGTGGCGGGCGAAAAAGTTCGCCACGCTACTACATGTCAATAGTCCTCTTATGAAATGTCGTTCATTGCTTGAAGCTAGCATCAGAAAGTATCCGGCAAGTGTTGAATTTGCCTTCTCTTCCACAGAAAATAAATTGCGGGTAAAACCAACAAGGTCAGTAGTAAAGCGCTAACCATGCCACCAACCATCGGAGCAGCAATACGACTCATGACTTCAGACCCAGTGCCTGAGCCGTAAAGTACGGGTAATAAGCCAAATATTATGGTCGCTGTGGTCATCATAACCGGTCGGACTCGTAATCCAGCGCCATGAATAACCGCTTCAGTTAACTTGTTTATGGTGGGTCTGACGCTCTCAGATTTACATTTTTCGATTAAGGCTTGATACTCCTGATTTAAGTAAACAAGCATAATTACGCCAATTTCTACGGCAACACCTGCAAGTGCAATGAAGCCGACGCCGACGGCAACTGAAAAGTTAAAACCCTCTATGTACATCAGCCAGATACTTCCCACCATAGACAGTGGTAAAGTCCCCATAATGATCGCTACTTCGATGAAGTTGCGAAAATTGAGATACAGTAAAATAACGATGATAGCTATGGTCAAAGGAACCACATAGGTTAATTTCTCTTTAGCTCGCAACATATATTCATATTGTCCAGACCAGTTTACCGAATAACCTGCCGGCAAGACGAGTTGTTCGCTCACTGCTTTTTGGGCTGAAACTACATAGGAACCTATATCGACACCATCGATATCCACATACACCCAGCCATTTAGTCGTGCATTTTCACTTTTGATGCCTGGAGGACCATCTTCAATATACACATCCGCCACATCGGCCAAAGCAATACGTTTACCCTGCGGTGTAACGATGGGTAGCAAAGACAAAGACTCTGGCGATGACCGATAAGACTGCGGGTAACGAACATTTACAGGGTAACGCTCTAAACCTTCAACGCTTTGAGTCACATTCATTCCGCCAATTGCACTTGAGACAACTTGTTGCACGTCAGCGATGTTTAGACCATAGCGAGCAGCCTTTTCGCGCTGAATATCTACTTTGACATAACGTCCTCCGGCCACACGCTCGGAATAAACAGAGGCAGTCCCATCGACATCAGAAAGTATGGTTTCAATTTGCTGTCCAATCTTCTGAATTTCCATAAGATCAGGGCCACCAATTTTTATACCAACGGGCGTCTTTATGCCTGTTGCCAACATGTCAATTCGCGTCTTAATAGGCATTACCCAAGCATTAGTTAAGCCCGGCAATTTGACTACTGAATCTAACTCCTTTATCAAATCATCAGTTGTTAAACCTTCTCGCCACTGTTCTTTAGGTTTTAATTGAATGAAAGTTTCTATCATCGTTAAAGGTGCCGGATCAGTTGCAGTATCAGCGCGACCTACTTTCCCAAACACGGTATCAACTTCTGGGACGGTTTTGATCAATTTGTTGGTTTGTTGTAACAGCTCTCTCGCTTTGCCAATCGATATACCGGCATAGGTTGTTGGCATGTACATCAAATCTCCCTCATCTAAAGGCGGGATAAACTCGCTACCGATTTTGTTCACGGGCCACAAACCTATCGCTAGCACTAAAACCGCAGCTAACATCGTTAATTTAGGAAAACGCAGCACTGTTCTAAGCGAAGGCATGTATAAAAACGTTAAAAAGCGATTCACTGGATTTTTGCTTTCAGCAAGTATTTTACCGCGCACAAAATATCCCATAAGAACTGGCACGAGCGTAATTGCAAGTGCTGCTGAGGCCGCCATGGCATAAGTTTTGGTGAAAGCAAGTGGTGAAAACATTCTCCCTTCTTGTGCCTCAAGCGTAAACACAGGCACAAAACTCACCGTTATAATTAGAAGGCTGAAAAACAATGCAGGTCCCACTTCAGATGCTGAGTCCACAACTATTTGCCATCTGTTCTCTTTAGTTAATGGGGTGCGCTCCATGTGTTTATGCATATTCTCAATCATCACTATCGCCCCATCGCTCATCGCACCGATTGCAATAGCAATTCCGCCCAATGACATAATGTTGGCATTGATGCCTTGCATATACATCACAATAATCGCCGTGATAATGCCTACTGGAATACTAATGATGGCAACAAGTGACGAACGCACATGGAACAAGAACGCGATACACACCAGTGCAACGACGATAAACTCTTCCACTAATTTCGATGCAAGGTTATCTACCGCTCTTTCTATTAATGCAGAGCGATCGTACACCGTGACAATTTCGACGCCATCCGGTAAGCCCTTTTTAAGGTCTTCTAGTTTCGCTTTAACGCCATCAATGGTTTTTTGCGCATTTTCACCAAAGCGCATAACAACGACACCGCCAACGGTTTCTCCTTCACCGTTCAACTCGGCTACACCTCTGCGCATCTGCGGACCAAGACGGACATCAGCAATATCTTTTACTAAAAGCGGCGTTCCATTATTGTTCACACCTAAAGGAATCAGTTCGATATCCCTTTTACTTTCTATGTAGCCTGTCGCGCGAACCATATATTCAGCTTCAGCCATTTCAATGACGGATGCGCCCACCTCCTGATTACCGCGCTTGATGGCCATTTGAATGTGAGAGAGCGGAATGCCATATGCTCGCAACTTCTCAGGATCTACCTGCACTTGGTATTGCTTTACCATGCCACCAATAGCTGAAACTTCAGAAACGCCTGGCACCGTTTGAAGCTCATATTTAAGGAACCAATCCTGCAAGCTTCGCAGTTGGCTGATATCGTTTTGCCCCGTTTTGTCGACAAGAGCATACAGATAAACCCAACCCACGCCGGTAGCATCTGGCCCCAATTGTGGTCTTGCGTTTTCGGGTAGATTTGGCGCAACTTGCGACAAGTATTCAAGCACTCGACTACGCGCCCAGTACAAGTCAGTGTCGTCATCAAAGATGATGTACACATAAGAATCGCCAAAGAACGAATATCCTCTCACAGTTTGTGCTCCAGGCACTGACAGCATTGCGGTAGTCAAAGGATAGGTAACTTGATCTTCTACCACTTGAGGCGCTTGCCCTGGATAACTAGTCTTAATAATTACCTGCACGTCCGACAAATCAGGTAATGCATCAACAGGCGTATTTTTAATGGCAAACAAACCACCACCCACTAGAATGAGCGTCGCCAGTAGCACAAAAAATCGGTTACTAACCGACCATCTAATTATGGCAGCTATCATTGATGAGCTCCTTGATGGTCTGAATGATTAGAATGATCCATGTCTTGGGTATCGTCCATGTCAGTCATCGAGCCCATGATATGGACAGTTGCTACTTCAAAGCTTCCAGAGTCGGCTTTGACAATTTCCATGTGCAGTGACATACCGGCTTTCAATTCTTCAATAGCAACGCTATCGGCAACATCGAAATCCATTGTCATACTCGGCCATTCCCACTCATCAATAGGCCCGTGATCAACGTTGATTCGTCTGCTCTCCATCATCACGTTATTTATGGTTGCCTCTGTCCAAACCGACATAATAGGCTCTTCCATACTTTGCATTGCGTCATGACCTGAATCAGTGCTGTCCGCGGACCTATCCATATCATTCATCGAATCCATGATATGAATGGTGGTTACTTCGAAACTTCCCGAGTCAGTTTTAGTGATTTCCATATGAAGTGACATGCCGGCTTTCAACTCATTAATGTCGACGCTTTCGGCAACAGTGAAATCCATTGTCATGCTCGGCCATTCCCACTCTTCAATAGCGCCGTGATCCACATTTATCATTCTATGATCAGTCATCACGCTATTTACGGTAGCCTTTGTATATACCGACTGTGAAGTCGCTTCAGGCTCCTCCATCCTTTTGAAATCAGAACTAATGCTGCTTTCTGAATCGAGTAAAAATTGTGCTGACGTAACGATTTTGTCGTTGAGTCTCAAGCCTGATAAGATCTCTGTATGTTCATCAACTACTTGTCCAACTTCTACTGATACCGACTTAAACTTACCGTCTCCAAGTGCTAAAACTACTCTATCTTGGCTACCCGTTCTGATTACCGCCTCAGAGGGCACGAGCAAATTCTCATCTGTTAAATCAGAATGAATCGTTACCTGAGCGAACATATTAGGTTTTAGTGCATAATCATCATTGGTAAATCTCAGCCTGACTTTAAGCGTCCTAGTCGTTTCATCTAGGGTTGGATAGATATAATCAACATCTCCTGTCCACTCTTTACCCGGGAGATATTCTAAAGTCATAGTCACAGGCAAACCCTCTTGAATTTGAGCAGACTGTCGCTCAAACACCTCAGCATCTACCCAAACTTCATCCAGCGCACCAATTGATAAAATTGTGAGTCCTGGCTTTACGTAAAACCCCTGGCGCACATTCAAGTTATCAACAAAGCCAGTTTGGGGTGCATAGAAGGTAATTGTTTGCTGAACTTTACCAGTTGAGATAAGCGATTGAATTGCAGATTCTGGCATTTGCAGCGCTTTTAACCTTGTTTTTGAAGCCTCTATCAGCTCCTTATTTGAGCGCTTTAAAGCAATAAGATATTCTTCTTGAGCATTTACGAGTTCGGGAGAATAAAGCGCGTACAGTGGCTCGCCCTTTTTGACGTATTCGCCCGCTGCTTTTACGTATAGCTCATCTATCCAACCTTCTACCCTTGGGTGAATATGAACGAGTGTGTCCTCATTATATTGGATATAACCCACTGTTTTTATGGGTACGTGCAAAGACCGCTGTTCCACTTTGGCAGTACGAACACCTAAATTATTCACTACAGTTGGCGAAATTTTCACCGTGCCAGGGCTATCGCCTGCGCCTTGTTCATCTTCGTAAACAGGTACTAAATCCATGCCCATAGGGGACTTCCCAGGCTCATCTCTTCTATAGTTTGGATCCATTGGCGCAACCCAATACAAAGGCTGCTTTTCTCCGGCATCCGCCTTACTATCTTGTGAGCCATTTGAGCTTGGCAATATTGAGTAGGTAAGAGCTGTAATTACAGCGCCTGCTATCACGCCTATAGCGATTGCGTTTACAGTTTTCATTGGTTAGCTCCAAATTCGGACACAGCTTTAAGACTCTGCTCAGAAAAAAAGTAATTTAGTTGAATGTTTGTTTTAAGTAGTTCGACTTCGATTTCTAATGCGTCAATACGAGCATTTAGATCAGCGATCCGTGCTCTCACAACCTCAGCAAAATCGCCGTCGTCATTGGTATAAGCTGTTAACGCGGCATCTGCTTGTTCGCTTGATTGCCGTAGAATATTGGTGCGATATAAAGTTTGTCTTTCCAGCAGTCTTTGTCTTGCTGCAAATATGGATTGCATTTGAGCAAGCATGCCTCTAAGCACTAAACGTTTTTCAGTTTTAATTGCTTCTGATTCGTTAACGGCGGCGCTTACTTCTTTATCTTGTTTATTTTCTGTAAACAAGGGGAGGTCAAAGCTAACGCCGATTGAAAGAAAATCTGCTCGGCTTCTGTCCATTTGGTCATCTGCTCGATATGCATAGCTGGCGTTTACACCCCATTGGGGCTTGTATTGCTGTTTTGCTAATTCGATACCCGTTTGACTAGACTTTATTCGGCTTTCAACAGCTCTTATGAGAGGATGCGAGATGAGTATATTTGCCAACATTTGTTGATTATTAGCTTTCAATATCTTGTAGTAGGCGTTCTCTATTCCTTCAATTTCTGGCAACGTTTTTGGTAGTTCAAGAGAGGCAACATTTCCCGAGTAATTGAACGCGCCTGAATCGCCGCCGGTCAACCATTCTAAAAGTTCGGCCGAGGCTCTTTCTTTTTGAGAAGATAATTTTGTGAGTCTGTCTTCAAGTCGCGCTAGTTCTAGCTGCGCTCGGATAATATCTTGTTGCCTGACTTTACCGACGGCAGAGGAGTAGTTCGCTTCTGCAATTTCACTGAGTTGTTCAAACAAAGATCTGTCTTTCCCAATTAGCGAAATGCTTTGCTGCGCTAGATAAACATCTAACCACTTCATAGAAACGGCAACTTGTGTTTTGGCTCTTCTGTCCAATCGCATAAATGGATGCTGCGTTGCCAATTCTTCGAGTTGCTTACGTCTAATACTCAAGCTTTCTCCACGAGGAAACATCTGTGAAATGCCGGCTTTAATTTGAGTCATAGGCTCTTGGTCGAATGCAAAACCATCGGTAGGGACGTTTGCCAACCCTAAAGACACAACTGGATCAGGCAAAGTATCTGCGGCGATACTTGAAGAAATAGTCGCGTTTTCCCGATATTGGCTACCTTCCAACCACGGGTCTTTTTGAATAGCTTGGGCAACAGCCTGCTGCAAAGTAAGGGGGGTCTTTTGTTCTGCTGATATTTGAGTACTTGTTGTAACAAGAAAAATTAAGCATGCAAAGCCTTTAAAAGCACTCATCAGAATTGCTCCTCATACGAATTCACCTCTGCAAAAACCTCTGCTGTACCGTCATCTTTGAGCAATAACACTTGATATGGTCTGAATTGATCACCGTTCTCCATTCCTGGGCTGCCAACAGGCATACCCGGTACTGAGAGGCCGATAGAGCCTTGCGGAACATTATCTAAGTATTTAACAATAAATTTGACGGGTATATGACCTTCGAAAACATATCCTTCAGTTGACACCGATGTATGGCAAGAGCGGTACATTGGCTCGATTCCGAGATCTTGTTTTTTAGTAGTGAGAAAAACAATATCATCTACATCGGTTTGGATGCCTTGAGATTCAGCATGATCAATCCATCCCTGACAACATCCACACGACTCGCGTTTAAAAACGTCCAACTTTAAACTTGACTCAATATCTTGGGAACTGGTCTTATTTTGTTCAGTAGTAACTGATTCATTTGTGCATGCAACGACGATAGTCAATGAAATAAGCAGCACTAATTTAGTAAAAAGCAATTTTATTGGCTTCATTTGATTTCTCTTTCTAACAATTTAAATGTCGACCACAGCCTTTATTCGGCGGCGTTCGATATTGGAATTTTGACGAGCTTCGCCAAATTTTTGGAGTTAGGCTATAGAGCGTTTTGGGGGGCGTTGCAAGCGACCAAGGACAGCGTCGTCTGCATCCGTGATAAAAGTGTTGGGCTTAAGGGATTTGAATTCGATTGGAGTTAAAATGTCAAAATTCACGAGCATCGCGATAGACACAATGCCTAGAGGGCAAGCACAACCGTCGCCACAGCAATCCGCGTCCATCTGATTCGTCTCATGACTATTTTGTGATGAATTGTGCTCGTTATCTATAAGGTGTTGCTCATGCATGTCATTTTGCATGTCACAGCCAGGGTTGGACATCGCAAACGAATCTGCAACTTGAGTGCTTAAAAACATTATAAGCAAAACAGTTTTAATGCATTTACTGACCACACCAACCCTTAATGAATAATCTAATACGACTTTACTATTCTTGAAATAACTTTGATAAGGTATTCTAAATATAGTTCCAGATAAAGAGTATAGTTAAGCAACATGGCAGTGCGATTACCTGCTCATTACAATGTTGTAATCTAGTCAGAGCAATCGTTGGTTATTTTTATGCATTGGAATATATTGCTTGTGAGTGAGGTACGTTTTGTTGGCCTGAGTTGCAAGATCCGATATTGAACACCGCCTTGTTAAGCACTTACCAAATCTAAGTGCTGAAATTACATTACGCATACGTGAGTTAACTATGAAAATTTTGGTAGTCGAGGATGAAAAGAAAATCGGTGACTATATAAAGCAAGGACTAACGGAGTCTGGATTTGTCATTGAGCTCGTTCGAAATGGTTTAGATGGTCACCATAAAGCGATGACGGGCGAGTATAATCTAATAATCTTAGATATCATGCTGCCAGACATTAATGGTTGGCGGATTCTAGAATCATTGCGTCAATCTGGCAATCAAACTCCTGTATTATTTTTAACTGCAAGAGACAGTGTCAATGACAGAGTAAAAGGTCTAGAGCTGGGCGCTGACGATTATTTAGTGAAGCCTTTTGCTTTTGCAGAATTGTTGGCTAGAGTCAGAACCCTTTTTCGAAGAGGAAATACAGTAGCTACTAACCTGCTACAAGTCGCAGATTTACAAATGGATATCCCGTCTCGTGCTGTAAAACGCGCTGGCCAATCCATTAATTTGACAACAAAAGAGTTTTCGCTTTTAGAACTCATGGTCAGAAGACAAGGAGAGGTGCTTCCACGCTCGTTGATTGCGTCTCAAGTATGGGACATTAATTTCGACAGCGATACAAACGTCATCGATGTAGCAATACGCCGCTTGAGAGCTAAAATTGATGATGAATTTTCCCCAAAACTGATTCAAACGGTTCGTGGTATGGGATACAAATTAACAACTGATGAAGAGCAAAATTAAAAGACAAAAGCCGTACTCAATTTCCTTTCGAACAATGGTATTTGTGGGAATAGCTATTTTCGTGTGTCTTGGCATTATGGGCACACTAGTAGTCACCTCTATTGAAGACCATTTTCAAGAACAAGATGCCGATGAGCTTAATGAGGTGTTTCATGCCATTAAGTCAAAGCTCGAAAAGTCACATGATCAATCGGTACAACCTTCCAAGCTTTTATTCCAGGCAGTTTCAGGACATCATGGTGTCTACTATCATGTTGAGGATGACAAAGGAGATACGATATTTACAAGTGAAGGAGCTGATTTTTCATTCTTTCCTAAAACAGCCACAACATACACATCAATTAGTCCGAAAGACATGTTGTTGTTTAGCGATGAAAACCACATGCATAGAGCCATTAAATTAAGCTTTAATACGCATGATACTAGCTATATCATCATCGTAGCGTCAAACATGGAATTCCACATGACGTTTATGAACAACCTTTTACAATCGGTAATGGGCATCATTATTTGTTCAGGCATTATTACAGTATTAGCTGCGCGTTTTGCGATTTACAGAAGCCTATCACCATTAAGAAAGCTTACGCGAAAAATTGAAACTATCACCGCCGATAATCTTGATATACGACTAAACCCAGATGAGGTGCCAGAAGAATTAATCACCCTAGTAAATTCT
This sequence comes from Alteromonas profundi, assembly GCF_010500865.1. Taxonomy (GTDB): domain Bacteria; phylum Pseudomonadota; class Gammaproteobacteria; order Enterobacterales; family Alteromonadaceae; genus Alteromonas; species Alteromonas profundi. The sequence goes on along the minus strand of NZ_JAAAWN010000025.1, from coordinate 47,672 downwards.
TTCAACACCATGATTGAACGTCTTGAAGGTGGCTTTGAAAAACTATCCCACTTCTCAGCAGATATCGCGCATGAATTACGAACCCCAATTACTAATTTAACGACCCAAACCCAAGTGATGTTAGGACAAGTGCGGTCAACCGAGGAATACGCCGACATACTTTATTCTAATTTAGAAGAATATGAGCGCATGACGAAAATGGTGAGTGATATGCTCCTATTGGCTAAAACCGAGCACGGACTTATAACGCCCACAATTGAATTTTTAGATGTGCAAAAGGAAATATCAAGCCTGCTCGATTACTTTAATTTACTTGCTGACGAGAAGCACATAAACATCCAAGTTACCGGCTCTTCATTTACTATTCACTGCGACAAAACCATGTTCCGACAGGCAATAGGAAATCTGATTTCAAATGCGATAAGACACGCTCCTTATAATAGTACGGTAGATGTCAAAACGGAGTGCAAAGCAAAAAAGCAGAAAATAATGGTGTCAAATAGCGGGGAGAAAATTGAGCCTCAGCATATTCCTAAATTGTTCAATCGTTTCTATCGAGTTGACCCCTCTCGACAGAGAGATGGTCAAGGCACTGGACTTGGCTTAACCATTGCTAAGTCTGTGATGAAGATCAACGGAGCCGATATGTATGTTGAATCCGATGAAAGTAAGACGGTTTTTGTTATTGAGTTTAGCGATACTTAAAAATAAGATGATGACGATGAGTGATCATGTTCGGGAACTTGCTAATTTATCTTGGCAATTCATTGAGGTCGCATTATGAATGAAATAGCAACTTATGAACATGGCTAATTGAAATTGGCAACGCGCTCACGGCTCATTCAAAGGTAAAACTCCAATGGATATAGTATGTGAACACCTTGCAAAAACACCGCTCTGGGAAGACGTTCACGCTAATTGCGAAACTGAAAATGAGCGCATTCAGCTATCGAATTATCAACGTGATCTTCAACTACGAAAAGTGAAATGATGTCTATGAATCACACAATTTATAATCCACTTAATATTTCTCTTTAATAGTTTTTGCGAAATAGCTCTCTACAGCACTTTCATTTGCGCCGGCCTTTTTCGTTCTTGAACGCTTCGCGGCTGACCATCCAGCAAGGAACGCTTGTCTGATTTCTTTCTCTATTCGCTTTCTGTCACGGCGGGTCAGTGAATTTAACAGATTGCGTAGGTAGGTCTCTTCTTCATCGTATAGCCTTAGACCGTGCATGTCTTTTGCCTGCTCTAAGTCAGTGTCATAGTATTTCTTTGACAATAGTATATCGATGGCTTCGTCAATATCGCTGACCTCAGAGTCGATCACAAAGTCCAGCATCTTCCTTCGCGATGCTTGATTTACCTGCAAAGTTGTTTTCTTATTTTTCTTTCTGTACTTAAAGCTGCGCCATCGAGTTTGTATGGCCTGAACTTTTTCCTCAACGATAAACTCTCTAAGAATGTGTGTCGCTTGTTTAATACCACACTGCATTCAGTGTCATTAGTTCGATTTCGCTAGCGGGTGGGTGATTATCAGTAATGTAATGTTCATCGCTCAAGCCCTCTAGCAGTCTCGCTATAGAGTTGATGTTAAACTCATTCCACAATGATAGTTCGTCCTGCGTTTGCTTCACCACGTCAGCTGCTCTTATCTATACAAAATAATAATAAGTGTATGGTAAATAGCATAACAAGTAAATGTGACGCATCACGAGTTGATGGCTGAAAATAAAGTCTAATAAAGAGGGTAGTTCACCAATGAAGGAAAAACGTTGAGACGGTTTAGGCATATATGTTCGTTGGAATCTTTGTTCAGTATACTTGAAACTAGAGAGTTCAGCCCTGTATATAAACCTCCCCCTGCCGGTGATAGCGGGATAAACGGATATCTAGAGGGGGATGCATTTAACAGAGGGCAAGAAATCGCGGGAGAAGGCGCAGAGCTGATAATCTAGTGGCGTGGTAAAATACATAATGATCTAAAAGCTCAAATGGAATACCCGTTACCGCCTAACGTATTGGTTCGTCAGGGCGCATGGCGCTCTGTCATTCCCTGTCGATCTGATAGTACGCTGATAAAAGTGGTAGATTTCGAAATTCACTGTGAGCCGACATTTTGTCAGAAAATAAAAATACTCAAACTAAAAAAGCAGCTCAAAAAAGAGGCCGCTTATTTAAAATTAGTTTGATAGGAAACAAATGGTTAAAATCACTATAAGGAAAATGTGACGTATCACATTTATATTTTGTGATGTAACACAGTGAGCGAGCTTTCTTCTTTCTCAGCTCTATTTAAACTTTCCCAACTTTATTATTCCAAATTGAAGTTGTGTACCAAATTTTATTGTGCGAAAACACATAAATTCTCTTCGATATTGTATTTGTTAGTCTACTTATGTAAATATCAGCTTATGCATGTTGATGTATGCAACCACTTCAACTTGAAGTAGTTGCATTATCATATTGTTGAATTCTAAAGAGTGTGGGTTGTAAAAATCCACATACCCACTGAAATAAGTATGACTCCGCCAAATGTCTCGGCTCTTTTGCCTATTAAAGAGCCCATTAAACTACCCAGCATAATACCTGTCGTTACCATCAAAAACGTGGCCAAACCAATTAAGCCGGAGGCCGTCATGATATTTACATCAACAAAGGCAAGGCTTGCGCCAACCGCCATTGCGTCTATGCTAGTACCAAACGCAGTCACACATAGCAAAATAAACGACTGTTTTTGCGTTTTACTTTCATCATCAATGGCAGGTTGAAAGCTTTCAAAGACCATATAAACGCCTAAGCCGGTAAGAATAATCAACGCAATCCAATGATCCCACGCTTCTACATAAGAAGAAGCTGCATGTCCTATTATCCAACCTATAACAGGAGTGATTGCTTCTATTAAACCAAATGTAAAGCCGACTTTGATAGCAAAGCTAAAACGAGGATTCTTTATTTTGACACCCTTACCTATAGCGGCAGCAAAAGCATCAGTAGACATAGCAAAGGCAAGTAACATGAGAGCAAAGATACTCATACTTCAAAACTCCGGTCAGGCAATATTGAGTCCACGATAAAACCACACGCCTGACCTTAGAGCATGGAAATATCGATGGTCTCGCCAACCAAGAGGTGTTTGTACCATGGTCATGTGACCAATTATGTTGACACAAACTTTTCCATGAATAATGGAAACAGGCTACTCCCCAACGAAGTCTTAGATGATAGTATAAATCCGGAAACCAAAGCAACTTGATTTCGCTAAGGATTTGCATAATGTTATTTGAGTTTGGTCTCGCGTTTCTATTTCCTTGAAAGAATGAGAGTCTACTAATAAAATCATGTGCAACAAAATCGCTTGGTAATTAGACCGAGGGGTTTCCCTTTATAATCAAATCACACTAGTACAGCTGAGCTTGTTAAACTCCTTCCTGTTCAACTAAAGATGTCGTAAAGTGCTACTTGGCAAACCCATTTTATTAGACGTTTGTTACATCGAGGAAGCGGCTATAGATCAACAAGGTTGTGCGCGTTGAAACGAGAGAATCTATAAAAATATCAAGTATTTATTTACCTGGCTGGTATCCTTCTAGGATTGTCGAACGGAGTGAATTTTTCTGAGCAGTCGCAGATTTTAGAGCGGGTTTTGTGGCTCTTATTAGGCATACTACTGTATACAACTTTTACTCAAATCCCTCTGGGGCACCTCAGAGATGCATTCTCTGATATCCGCTTTATCGAATCAGTAGACGTTATTAGTTGAAACATTCAATGCCTCCTCGTCGCTCGTTGCCGACATTAGAATCTTAATGCTTTATCGACCGCTTTACCAAAGAGTCTCTACTAGTCATCAGGGTAACGGGTAACTTTAAATACGGAGCAATATGGGCGACATGGTCGGCTTCAGGCAATTCGCAAAATTTGATAACAGTCAGCAGTCAAATTCTTTTTCCAATTAAAAAGGAGCAGTTCTCGGGCAAGCTCCCCGCATTTAGGGACACCAGCTCCACAAAATCTATTTCACTTACCTAGTCAGCGTCCCTAAACCGCTTTATTTCAAAATAATAGTCTGCATAAGTAGCTCCTTTCTTTTTCAATTCTAAAAAAGGCTACTGCCTATATTTCCACACACCAATAATCATATCAGTGCCAGTGCTTTTTGTAGCCATTTCAAGTGTGAAAGAGCCATCCTTGTGAAAATATAAAGAAGTAGCTTCACTACAGTCTTTAGCCTTGTATTCGTTCATTAAATCTTGACGGAAAAACATTCGTCTATTGTCTTTGTTTTTGGGCAATAGAAATAGAGCCATTGAATTTTTTGTATACCAATGATTTCCTTTATTCAAACCTTCAATTCGCTGTACTGTGAAGCCGGCAGTAGCTGATATGTTAGAGGCTATATCAATAGCTTCAGGTTCAAGTAAAATTAAAAAGTAGAGAAGAGTATTTTCGGTAACACTCGCGGGAAAGTCGAATTCATTCAATTGAACGCGATATCTTTGAGACGAATCAAAAGCGTTACTAATTTCGTCTCTGTGAGTGCTATCTAGCTATTTTGCATAAACATGAACGGTGGTTTTGCTCGCACAAACCGATAATAAAAGCACTAGGACAACTAAAGCATGGCTAAAGATTTTCATCCATTAACTCTGATGGCGAATTTGATTACAAGCGTAATCCAAAGGTTATGATTAAACAATAATGCTATTTTTGATTACAAACTCCGTTATTGCCCAGTGTCCGCTTCACGTACGAAGGAGACCAAAACCTACACGAGATAAAGGGTTGGTGTTACTAAGCTATAAATGACGCTTCCGGCTAGGCAAGTGTTTCGGTACTCACATGATAAAAAACAGCTTCAAAATACTGACTTTCGTTGGCTTTTGGTTGATCTCTGAATGCAATACGTTGGAAACACTGTCGCTCAATCACAGCGATAACCGAATTAAGAGTGTTCAACGGGTGATCACCGAAGATACCAACCAATCTCATGCGATCGCAGTAGGCTTATAGCTTTGACTATAACACGCAATTACCGGAAGATAGGGTGATAATTTAACATGGCCCGCCAATCGTTAAAGGCCATTAATAACAGGGTAAGACCATGCCAAAGGCAAGTGAAATTAAAAAGAATCACACCATCGTTTATGGTGGTAAAACGTGTATTGTGAGAGATATCGAACGTTCAGTACCTCAGGGCCGTGCGGGAGGTAGCATTTATCGCATGCGTATGTACGACGTGGTTAGCGGCGCTAAGTTTGATGAAACATTCAAAGATTCAGACATGCTAGAAATGGCTGATTTAGTACGTCGCCCTGTGATGTTTTCTTACATTGATGGTGACGAGTATGTATTTCTCGATAACGAAGATTACACGCCGTATCACCTAAATAAAGAAAGCATTGCCGATGAAGCCTTATTTATTAATGAAAAAACCGAGTCTATTCAGGTGTTAATTGTAAGCGACGTGCCAGTGGCCCTAGATTTACCAATGAGCGTAGAACTTGAGGTAGTTGAAACCGACCCTTCTATTAAAGGTGCATCGGCAACCTCTAGGACTAAGCCTGCTACGTTATCAACGGGCTTAGTGGTTCAAGTACCTGAGTACATCAGTACCGGCGAGTGGATAAAGGTAAATACCGAAGAGCGTAAATTCCAAAGTCGCGCATAATATTTAAGTAAAATTAAAAAATAAACTAGGGCGCTATGCGCCCTAGTTTAGTATTGCTATATCACTGCTATGCGACAGTGGCATTCCCGCAAGCGGTTATTTCGCCACTGCCTATATAACTAGATGTTTGCTACAACTGCATTGTAGAAAGCTTCTGGGCTAGTTGCTTCGTTTGCTGCAACTGATAGTGCCATTTCAGCACGAACAGCAGTTACAACATCAGCGCGTGCTGCTTCGTTTACCTCTAAAATATCAAGCATTGCCGTTAGGTGTGCGCCTGAACCTTGGCTCGTTTCTTCAATAACGTTGTTAAAGTTATTTTGAATAAATACAGCCGCAGTCGCCATTTTACCTTCACAAGAATCAGCAGATGATACTTTTGAAGAAACCGCAGTTGTACCTAAATCCCAAATGATGTTTGAAATTGCAGCAGCTGTGCCATTGTCATCAAAAATAGCAGCGCCAATACCACAGTGTTTCCACGGGTTAATGTTATCGTCAGCCGATACATTTCCAGCAAATGCAGTAGTAGTAAGAAGTGCTGCAAGTGTTAGTTTTTTTATCATTTTTATATTCCTCTGATTGTTATTAATAATAATGTGAAATAAGCAAGCCAAAGTCAGTACCATGCTTGTTATCAATATTGGCTCTCACGTCCCAGCGCTGATTAATTGAATATCGTGCCGTAACAGAGAGATAGTGTTGATCCTTAGAAGGCTGATTAACAAACCATTGTTGTCCTACTGCTAGTGACATTGCTATTTCAGACGTAACGTGTGCTACGCCTCCCATTTCTGAACCTACAGCTATAAAGCCGCCACTCAGATTAGAGCTGGTAATAGACGTGCTGAGCGCGGCATAACCTACAAGGTTGTGACGAAAGGCCCAAGACTTCCCAATAAAACTGTCGATATAACCTGCCCCGCAGTGGGTGCAGCTATTAGCTTGTTCTTTGTAGCCAAAGGCGAGTTTCCAAGCCCAATTGCTATCAAGTGGTAACCCAGATTCAGACGCATTAAGGTTAATAATTCGCACCGGCGTAAACTCTTTTACTGATAGCCCTTCACCCTCTTGGTAGCGAAGGCGAACATTAAAGGTGGTGAGTTCAGAGTAAGGTATTCGCCCCGCATTCAGCGTAAGCAGATCGTAGTAATTGGCCCGAAAGTTCAGTTCTCCCGCTAAGTCGCCTGCTGGTGTGTCGTATAACCCAAGGCCAATACGCGTGGTATCTTGTGCCTCATGAGGAGGGCGTCTATCTACGCTTTTCCAGTTTGGTTTACCCGGCGCCATGGCAAACCGCTTAATCATAGCCTGGCGCTTTTGTGCTTGTTGTGTATCGGTGAGGTCGTCTTCTTTTTGTTCAATAAACGCAAAGTAGTCGTAAAGGGTATCGATAACCCGTATTGCTGATGCGTCACCTAAAGTAGCAAGCTGCGCGTGTGTCTGTTCAGGCGCACTTTCTAATATTTGCAGTAAGGTTTGCTGTTCATTGCTGGTTAACTGTTGCCAGCGATCATAAAGTGTTTGCTGACGTGAGCCATGGTAAATAACGTCGCTAAACATGGGGCGGTTAGTTTGATGGCGCTGCATCATTACCACTAAATCAAACGGCATTACCCACACTTTATTAGGGGCAATCAGGGGTTCATCGAAAACCAAGCTAAGCAACTTTGCTAATTGGTAGGCACAGTTTTGCTCAAAGAAGTAATAGGTCATTGTGGCATTTTCTAACTCCCATAAATGGGCAAGGAGAAAGTGAATATCGTCTTGGGATAGGGCGAGTTTATATTCCCACATATCGCGAAGCTCGGTTTCGCTATAGGTTAAATGATGGTGGTGGTATTGCTGGTTAGAAAACTTACCTTGATAGCCGCCCAAGATGCCCTTAGTGATGTAAACCAACTTGTTTTCGTTATCAGGCACCTTGGCCCCATAAGAGAAGGTGTTATCGAGTAAGCCGTCTTCTGATTCACCATTAAACTTTAAAAATACATGACCAAACATCGATGCGGGGTTACCCAAGTAGCCTGAAGCAAAAATAAGGCTGGCGCTGTGGGTAGAAAAAGCATCTAAATATTCTTGATACTTTGGGCATGCCACGTCAGGGAAGCTAAGTGTGGGTAACTGTTTTTCTATAAAACGTTTACGTGCGGGAAATTGACACTGGCTTTTTGGGTTTTGCGAGAAGGCATGAATAGTCGCGTTAAGTTCTGAAAGTGGATTTTCAAAGCCATTTTCTGCTAAATAGAAGTGACTGCCACTGTGGTGTAGCGTTACTGCGGTTTGCTCAGCATGTAATAGCTGCTTCCACACCTTGTGTGATGCTAGGTTATTTATATGTTGAGACGCATCGTTAGCGTAAACTAGCGTTACGGTACACAAAAATACTATGCAACAGCGGGTGAAAAAGGAATACAACGCAACTTCCTAGACTAAATCCATTTAAATTCGCGGCAGCAACGTCAACATATACTGATTCGTTGCACAATAAAGGATGCAAAATATGCCTTCGCTTTAGTGCATATGCAAGTACAAATTACAGATAATTTGTTACAAAATGCTATAAGGTGTTTTAAGTGTATCTTGGTAAAAGGGGGGCTTATTAGTCGTTAAGCAGCGTCGTATACATATGGAAATAGGATAGCCTTTGAGGTATTCATCGCAAGGTTGGTTATTGGACAGTTCTGTAAATGTCACCTTCTCTATCTGCCATATCGCTTACGATTATTTTCCCTCGCGTCACGTCGTAGTTTGAAAAACGATACAATGGCAGCTTAGTTGTCTTCCCTGCGCCCGTTAGAGGAACACTGTGAAGAAATTCGACATCATTTTCTGTGGTTATATAGTACAGAGTACGCGCATCGACCTTTGCGTGATAAAACTGCTCAGGTAGGTTAAGTAAGCTTTTCAGGGAAGTCGCAGAAGAAGCCAAACCATCGTCCAACTCTTCTTTTTTTCCAATGTAATGCAAGGCATTGCTCTTTTGTTTAATGATATATATGTCTGTGGGGTATTCACTATCTGTTAGCCCATATGCCCAGTTTCCATTCGGAAGCTCTAATTCTTGCCCCAGTAAATTTGTCACGGTTAACGTGGGGGTGCCGTGGTTTACGGTTGTTATGGCTGCGTTATCTATACCAAACCAATCAAGGGATATAATGGGAAATTCACTAACATAAATGAGATGCTTTTCGTTAAAATCGGTCAAAGGGGAAGCCTCAAGTAGTTCGCGCATAGGAAGATGGTAAACTTTGTTATTCACGCTCAGTAACAAGGCGTTGTCATCAAAGGACATGGCCATATGGCCAATAGTGTAACGAGCATGAAATTTGGTGAGTGTCACTACTTCTTTAGATCGGTAGCTGCCTAGATACAATTGCATGTGGCCGCTGCGCTTTGATGCAAATACATATTGTTCGCTGTGGTGAAACATGATTGGAGAGATATCAGAAACCGTTGAATTGCTTATGGCTGTAAAATCTTCTTCTCCCACTAGCCAGCGATTATTATAGTTGCTCTGCTCTGTACTAAACAGCACGTTTTTTCCATCCGCCATGCGGGTCATTTCTGATGATAACTCTTCCGATACCCCAATGATGGCTTGCGTGTTTTCACCGTACAAATCACTCTGTAATATTTGATAAGAGGGAGGCGGCGAATGATAGTAGATATGCTCAGAGTCGTGATGCCAAATCGCCTCATCGACGGGGCGGCTAAATTTGGCCCCTTCGGTTATTTCCTGCGTGGATAAGTTTACAGCATAGAGCTGAGTATAATAATCATGGTCTGTGCTCATTATTAAGAGTGTTTCGCCATCTGGCGATATATCAATACTGTGGTGGCCCCACCCTTTCGGCTCAGGTTGGGTGGGGGTGATGGTTTTTTTCGATGCTATGTCAAAAGCGTAAACTTGATTAGGCCAAAAATTTTCTGGCTGCGCTGTATAGTAAATCGCATGCTGTTGTTCATGGTAGTCCACATCTTTAATTCGCTTATGTTTGCAATCAAACAACTTGGTCACACTTTTAACGCTTTGCTCGTCTTCTTGGGGGTTCGAAAGCGCTGCTTGATAGACACTGCACTCACTGTGAGATGTTGAAAGATAAATAAGCTGGGTTGGCATGCCGGTGTGTTTTTTCATCACCTTAATAATTGTGCTTATGTGACCTGATAATTTTACTCGCCTGACAGATGCGGTATCCTTATTTATCACTCGCAACTCAGGTTGGTTACTGCCTTCTATTTCACTAAGGTAGTACACGTGAATATTGTCGGGGTGTATACGAGGTGAATACTCAATGCCTTTAGCGCGGGTTAATGGCGCTGAATAACCCATCGATAAATTACTCTTAAGCGCTATTTGCTGCCAAAAAATCCCCCCTATAACGACTAACAAAACTATCGCACCTACGTACTTATAAACGTGACTAAATCGGCTATTGCGACGATGGGGGATATCAATTGTTGGGGCGGTTCTGTGGGTGGTGTTTGCATGATTTGGCGTATTGCCATGTGGCGGCGATACTTGGCAGACTAACCGATACCCCCGCTTGGGAACGGTCTGAATATAACGAGGGTTCTTAGCCTCATCACCCAATTCTTCACAGACTGGGTATTTACGCAGGAAGACTACCCGTTAAAAAGGTACAGCAATCAGATCACCGATGCATCTAAACAATGGCTAAGGTTTAGCTTTGATAAAGGAAGCAGGGCCTTGCCGCTTGAAGGCACTATCGGCTCTGGTGATAGTGGTGGTGCCGTTATCATCACAAGAAATAACACCCCAGTGTTAATAGGCATGGCTTCGTGGCGGGAGTTCGACGGAGAGGTGGAAGAATTTAGCTTCGGCCACTATGGCGAAACAGCCGTTCTAACGCGAATTTCCTATTTTAACGATTGGATAACGATGCACGTTGAGAATGCTAATGTAATTGTCGAGTAGTTGGAAAAAAGCGTAACATGGTGTAAGGAGCGAAACTTCGCTCCTCGTTGTCGTTTTTATTGGTTTGTACTTAATACGTACAGGGGTTGCTGGATGAGTGTTATAGTGTGAAGGCGTTAATGCTATAGCTCGGGCAGTGGTAAAAAATAATTCTGAATGCATTGTTTGATGGTTGTAAATAGGTAGAATCGCGCCCCTTACCGGTCACAATGAGGGTTTATGAAAAAGGTAACAAACAAAGCGCTATTGTCGTTCAGACGCTTGTCAGTCAATGTGGTGACATACCACGAGGGTCATAAGGTGCTAAGGCACAATGATCCTATGGGGAAAGGGCGCTACTTTAAATTTAATGTGGTGCTAAAAAAGCCTCAGCGTGGAGGTCAATTTTCGGCAGATAAGGTCATTTTTAACCTGTTCGACCGTGTGTATTTTTTCCGCCCAGATAAATATATGCATAGTGTCAGTAAAATTGAGAAAGGCCATCGCACCCTATTATCTATTGCCATTTTTGTATAAGCGCTTATCAATATGTTCGTGTAATAGTGTGCGCCAGTAAGAATAATCAAGGCGCCTATTTTTGCCGCAAACCAACACGCACCCTTAATACTACGCGTTTTTACTTGTCACTATATAATTCAAAATAACGGGTGGTTTTTAATACTAATAGCGTAAATATACCCTATAATCGCTGGCATCGAGGAAAGACAACAGAAGCTTCAATGGAGTGAACATGCGCCAGCTTTTTATTTTTCTGGGGCTGTTTGCCCTTAGTTTGCCAGTAGAGGCAAATCAGCCGAACAATGTTATTTTCATACTTGCTGACGATTTAGGGTGGAACGACACCTCTATTTATCAGCAAAATCAATTTTATGAAACGCCCAATATTGATGCGTTAGCGCAAAAAGGTATGGTCTTTACCCATGCTTTTAGTAATAGCCCCTTATGTTCACCTACCAGAGCCTCCATTCTTACCGGGCAAACACCCGCTCGCCACGGTATTATAAACCCCAATATTGACACACCTGCGGTTCGTCTGAGCGCCTCTTCTCGCGCTAGTGCGCCTACTAATCAGGTTTCAACCTCGCCCTTAACAGCCACGCGGCTAAACACCGCATTGCCAACACTGGCAAAAGTATTGAAGGCGCAAAATTATCACACCGCGCACTTTGGTAAGTGGCATTTAGGTGCCTCGCCCTACAGCGCACTTGAACATGGGTTCGATATAGATATACCGCATTTTAGTGGGTCGGGCCCTTACGGCGGTTATTTAGCACCTTGGTCGTTTGCACCCAATTTAACGCCCGACACCGAGCAAGAACATATTGATATACGCCTTGCTAAAGAAGCCAAGCAATGGATTTTGGACACCCACAAAAAAGGGCCTTTTTTCGTTAATTTTTGGCCATTTTCAGTGCACGCCCCATTTAACGCAAAGCCAGAGCACGTTAGTCACTTTATAGACAAACGCACACCCTTTAATAGCCAGCGCAGTGCAACGTATGCCGCTATGGTTAAGCATTTTGATGACGCCATTGCTATTTTGTACAGTGGGTTGGTAGACGCAGGTATTGAGGATGACACGATTATCGTGTTCACCTCTGATAACGGCGGCAATATGTATGATGTACTTGGTGAAATACACCCCACCAGTAATTTTCCACTACGCGGGGGTAAGGCGACGCAATACGATGGTGGCAGCCGGGTGCCTACCTTTATTATTTGGCCGGGGCTAACGCAAGCAAATACACTGTCCGAAACGCCTATTCAGACAGTGGATTTTTACGCTACGCTACTTGGCGGTTTAAGCGTCGATGTTCCCGCCAATCATGCTATCGATGGTATTGATATTCGCCCTGTATTAAGGGGTAACACAATAGATAGCCGCCCTATTATTACCTATTACCCCACCATGCCCCGGGTGCCCGATTGGCTACCGCCATCCGCAACGGTACTGTATGACGGCTGGAAACTCATAAAAACTTTTTATTATGGAGACGGTGACGCTCACCGTTACGCACTCTATCACGTGGCTGAAGATATAGAGGAAATCACGGACTTAGCCGACATAGCCACTGACAAGCGTGATGCACTAGATGCGATGCTTTCTGAATATCTAGATTTATCCAATGCCGCGGTTCCTTTACAAAACCCAGACTACCGTCAAGGGGCCTTCAACTTTGCTGCCATCGGCACCCCATCAAGTCAGTATTTGTTACCAGAGGAAACCGTGGCGTCTAATTTGACGCTTAATGTAAGTGCTTCACAGCGAATAGCGAATGCCGGTGACACTGTAACTCTATCGTGGGCGCTTTTAAACGCTACTGGGGCTAGCAATGTTAGCTACCAACAGTTTATGGGGCCGCCAGTATCCATTAGCGACAGTGCAGGAGCGTTCTCCTTCACCGTGCCTGAGGTTCACATAAAGCAGTTTGTCAGTTTTGCGTTTATAGCTAAAGACAGCGGTAAAACCCTACGTAAACAAGTTGGCGTTCAATTATTGCCGGTAAATAGCGCGCCTAGCATAACAATAGCGAATGATGCGCTTAGTGCGAAGGTGGGGCAATCAGTGGCGATTGAGTATGAACTTAACGATGCTAATAAAGATAGCCTTACATTGCGGGTGCAAAGTACAGCACTTGCTATAGATGAAAACCTAGATGTCACGAAGGGCCGCTATGAGGTGACTATTCCTGCTTCTTTTTCGCAGCAACAAGCAAGCATTACGTTTCGCGTAGCAGATAACGATGCTACGCACAGCGAAACAGTAAATATTTCGGTTTCACCCGCCTCAGACAGCAATAGCGTAGGTGGAAACGGTATGGCGAGTAGCGGATCTTCTGGCGGTGGCAGCATGTTCGGATTACTAGCGATACTCTTTATTGCTTTTGTACTAAAAGCGCAAAAGTACATAACCCGCGTTTAACACGGGTTATGCCGCATGTTACCGGTTTATTTTGTATGGCTAACTACGTCAGCCGATTGGGTTTGAATGTGAGGAATAACCGACATTCCTACCCGTAGCTGACTATCAAAGCCATCCTGAGCAGCTATGCTTATACGAACCGGTAGGCGCTGCACAATTTTGGTAAAGTTACCGGTAGCATTAACGGGGGCAATCGCCAAATAGCTCACTTGACTGGCAGGCCCTATACTTTCTACGGTTCCTTGTAAGCTCACGCCCGGTAATGCATCTACATCAATGTCAACTTTTTGCCCTTTGCGAATATTAGCCAGCTGGGTTTCACGAAAATTAGCGGTAATATACAGCGCGTTTGTAGGCACGAGTGCAGCCAATACCGTTCCTTTATTAACTACTTCACCTACCTCTACTTTTTTCTGCCCCACAACGCCATCGTTAGGCGCGTAAATACGGGTGTAGGAAAGGTTTAGTTGCGCACTTTCAAGGTTTGCTTTGGCTACTTCAAGGGCCGCTTGTGCACGTGCTAAATCGGCTTCTAGTACCTGTTTTTGCGCTTGGTTAAAGGCCAATAGTGCCTGACTTTTGCTAAGTGCTGCTTGAGAAATACGCACATTAGCGTCAGCCTTTTGTTGTGCCTGAACACTGCCCGAGCCATCTTTTGCTAAGTTGCTAAAACGTATCTTATCGAGTTCTGCAAGAGACAGAGAGGCTTGGTTAGCTTCTACGTCGGCCTTACTTTGCGCAATAGTGGTTGCGTGTTGGGCAAGCGCAGCCTGTGCACGTAGTAAATTCGCTTGCGCCTGATGCACATTGGCTTCACGCTGAGTTACCGCGAGACGAAAATCGTTATCGTCAATTTCAAACAGTAGATCACCTTTTTTAACGATTTGGTTTTCTTTAATAAGTACCCGTGAAACTGTGCCTGCCACGCGGGCACCGAGATAACTAAGATCCGCATCAAAATACGCGTCATTAGTTGTTTGAACCCGATCAGATGAAGCGGGGCGATTAAAGTAAAATACACTGCCAATCACCAGTGCTAAACACACCACGGCGCTGGAAAGTTTTAGTGAACGAGATAAAGCCATTGTGGTTTCCTTTATTACAAAATTTGTATCATTACGAATTAGTATTGGGCGCAGGGATGTACTTCATACTAAGCGCCATGGGAATCATTAAGCAGGCAGTAATAGCAAATAGGTTATATACATCAGCCACGCTTAAGGTTACTGACTGCATTGCAATTTGTTCTGCCAAATTTTGAGGGGGATTGCCATGTGTCATAGCGGCGTGACCGGATAGTACAGTGCTATGAAACTGGGTTCTTGTTACCATTAAGTGGCCAACCAGCACCCCGCCCAATAGGCTACCTATAACCCTAAGGGTATTGATAATGCCTGAAAAATAGGGGCCCTCTTTGGGGTCTACCACGCTTGTCATAAGAAATAACATGGAAACAACCGCCATAGGCTGGCCTATTGCTTGTAACACTTGCGCAAAATAAAACTCGGTTCTATGCCATTCCATATTTACCTGAGCAGCGACAAAACAGGCTGCTGCAAGCGCCGCTAAGCCGAGGGCAAATACTTTTCTGGCATCAATCCATTTTTTATATAACAGAAGCGCCACAATCGAGCCTAATACGAGCTGAGGCAACGCAATAATTAACGCCAGGGGTACCGCTTGATAAACCCGGTATTCATGAACTACAGAAAGAAATGTCATGGGCAGCGCAGTGGCTGACATCATTACCATTAGCAGCAGAGTAAAAATTAATGCCCCTAACCCTAGGTTGCGACGGCCGAGCAAACGCAGCTCAATAAAGGGGGTGGGGTGGTGCCACTCGCAAAGAAGAAACAACCCGAACAAAATAGAGCCGTTAATTAGGAACAAAGTAATAAGTTTAGAATTCAGCCAGTCAAGGCGCTCACCTTGCGTTAAAGCAATGGTAAGTAGCACCATAGACACTACGCCAAAAGCCATACCTAGCCAGTCGCCTTGGGCAAACCGAGCGTATTTCACGGGCTCTTTTGGCGCCCCCCAGTTAACCAGAGCAATGGCCACAGCGCAGATAGGTAATATTTGCCAGTAAGTCAGTTGCCAAACATGCAAGGCATCTAACCACTGACCGCTCAACCAAATAGCAATATTAGGTGAAAAGGTTGCCGTCATTGCATATAGGGCAAGGCCATGTAACCTAATGTGTAAAGGCAATGCTTTTAATGCCATCATCATTAACAAGGGCACTAGAGCGCCACTGGCCATACCTTGCACGAAGCGCAAAACCACTAATAAATCGAGGCTTTGTACAAAAGGAAGATAGATTGCAATAGCGCTCGCAATAGCAATCGCTATAGTATGAAATCGGCGTACCGATAGTGTTATAGCAAACCAAGTGGCGAAGGGGGTAATAAGAATTTCCCCTGCAGTATAGCTGGTGGTTATCCAGGAGGCCCCGTCAGGGGCGAACCCTAATGCACCTTGAACGTCTGACAGACCCAATGAGCCCACACGGCTATTTAGCCCGGCCATCATTGCGCTAATAAAAATACCCGTAAGCGCGGCGAGTACCTTAGCCGGTATTGCCGGGGCTGGTTGAGGGTTAGCTGCGCTCATAGTGCATCTTCCTTAGCCACATCTGCTTGTTGCCAGCCGCCTCCTAGCGCTTTGTAAAGCGTGACCAATGCAATATTCAGCTTAGTTTGGCTTTGTTGCATGAGCTGTTCGCCATGGGTCATTTGTTCATTCGCTTGAATAACATCCATATGACTCATGCTACCTTGCGCATAGCCAGTTTCGGTATGACGAAGAACTAACGCTAGCGCGTTATAGGCTTCGCTAAGCGCTTGATGCTCGGCGTATGTGGCCTGTAAATCTGACAAAGCATCATCAACTTCATGCCACGCTTTTAGCACCGTTTTGCGATATTCAAGGGCGGCAGCAGCTTGTTTTTCTTGCGTAAGGGTTAACCGACGTTCAAGCTTACCCCCCTGAAATATAGGTAAATACACAGTGGGGCCTACAGCGAAAAATGCGCCGTCCCAATTGCTTAAGGCGTCGGTGTTAAACGCTTCGAAGCCAGTACGGCCATTAAGGCTAATACTAGGGTAAAAATCAGCGTGAGCTACGCCAACCGTGGCCACCGCTTGGCTCAGCTTGGCTGCTGCCACTTTAATATCTGGTCGTTGCTGAGCCAGATCGCCATCAAGCTGCAGTGGAATTCGAGTAGGTAGGCTAGGCTGTTGTGTATGCGCTGATAGCATGGCAGTTAGTGCTTTCGGAGGTTCGCCAGACAGCCACGCCAATTGGTTCATACGCTGATCTACTTGAGCCTGAAGGTGCGGAATTTTCGCGGCTACATTGGCCACTTTGGCTTTAGATTGCGCCACAGAAGCTTTGCCCGTTACGCCGTTTCTGTATTGGCTAACGGCCATATTCAGTGCTTGTTCGCTTAGTTCATATTCCCGTTGAGCTAATGCTAATTGTTGCTGAGCGCCACGTAGCTCAAAGTAGTGTGAAACTACGTTGGCCCGCAGTAGTACCTGAACCGCCGCCGCATCGAAGACAGACGCATTTAGCCCCTGTTTGGCCGCGTCGGTGAGATAGTCTAATCTGCCCCATAAATCCAACTCCCAGGAAATGTCGAATCCTGCCTGCCAATAGCTGTTGCCATCAGGTTTTGCACCTAGCGCAGCAAATTTGCCATTGTCGCTAATATCTTCTCTTACAACAGAAGAAAAAGCGGATACCTGGGGGGCTTTATGTGCCTCGCTAATACCCAGTTGGGCCTTAGCTTGGGCAATACGATTGAGCGCTAGTTTGATGTCTAAGTTATTTCTTTCGGCACGAAGGACCAACGTATTTAGCGTTGAATCATTAAACTGCGTCCACCAATCTTCGGCCACATTTTGGTCTGCAAAAGGAAGCGCACCTGTGTTGTGTTGCGCCATAGGCGATACAATATTTACCTGATCTGTCACCGGTGTAGGCTGCTGAGGTATTAGCGCACAGCCGCCTGAAACCACCACCACGATAGACAGAGCCAGCGGTGCAATGTATTGGCGTATACAGGTGTGGGTAAAACGGGGTATGTGCATAACAATAAGCTCTCGATTTATTAATAACTGTACCGAACTGAGCGGTACAGTTATTGGGCAATAAAAAAACCTGCTTCTATCGCCACCAGGCATTATGAGCAGGTAATTTAATAAACGTTATAACCGTTGAACTGTACCGAACGGTACGGTACTATAAAGATCCTTTCGGCAATTGTCAATTTGGAATGTACAAGGAATAGCGATGGCCAAGATAATTCTCACTCATAGTGAAGTGAAAAAAGCGGAACCTGAACTGTCAGCCAAGGCGAGAACGGTTCTTAATGCGGCGAAAAAAGTATTCCTAGCCCACGGCTTTTCCGGTGCCACAACCGATATGATCCAACGTGAAGCCGGCGTGTCTAAGTCCACGGTATATGCGCATTTTGCCAATAAAGAAACCCTTTTCAGTGCCGTGGTTGAAGCCGAATGTACATCAAGTTCTAACACGCTAAAAAGCATCCAATTCATTACTGGTGAAATTCGTAGTGTTTTGCTTAAGGTCGCAAAGACTTATTTAGATATTGTTCTCTCTCCTTCTGGCGCTTCATTGGCTCGCATAGTCATTGGCGAGGTCGATCGCTTTCCACAATTGGGGAATATTTTTTATGACGCAGGGCCACAAGAGTGCATCGACCTAGTCACGCAGTTGATTGAGTTAGCCATTGCCCATGAAGACATAGACGCAAAAGGAAAAACCGCGCAGGAGTTAGCGCGCTTGTTTGTAGCTTCGGTGCGCAGCGAACCCCAACTCTATCATTTAACCCACCCAAAAGACGTTCCTTCTCCACAACGCAGAGAACATTGGGCTGAGCTGGTGGTAGACAGCTTTTTAATGGCCTACCAGAAAACCAACTAGCATTATAAATGCGGAATATCTTCCGCTTTTATAAACATTAAATTATTATATTCTTTCTTACCCTTCCCGAGTAATCTTGCCCCTAAGATTTATTGGGATTTTCACTGACCCTAGTCATAACGATGGCTTATCAATCATTGTTTTAAATGAAGCCTGTCTGTTTGCGCCGTTAGCGGGAGCATGTATGTGAGCGTGCTTCACCTTCTCCCTCTTTGTTAATACGCTAAACAGGAGTGATGCACGGTACAACGAAGTAATCATTTTTAAGAAGGTAGAATATAGCATTGGCGGCGATACGAAATTTTCCTGATACAAAAGGCGGAAATACCTTTGATGAAACCCTATTTGAACGAATTGCGGGTGATCTCGAGGCGCAGGGTTACAGTATTAGGCCTGGGGGATTGCCTATAGATATAGCGAACCTTTTATATTCCTATCAACAAGATATCAATGAAAGAAAATATGCTAATGCGGGTATTGGCCGGGGCACGGATTTTCTCAAAACAGATTTTGTGCGAACGGATGAGATCTGTTGGATAACCGGGGAATCTGAAGCAGGTAACCGATGGAACGAGTGGGTAGCCAAGCTGCAGAGCTATTTAAATCAACGACTTTTCTTAGGGTTATTTTCTTTTGAGAGTCACTTTGCGCATTATTCGCCGGGTGCGTACTACAAAAGGCACTACGACGCTTTTCGTGGTGAAGCGAACCGCATTCTATCAGTGGTAACCTATTTAAACCCAGGGTGGGGAAATACGGATGGGGGGGAACTGGTATTATATCGTGATGATCAAGACCGCGAGGGTATAAAAATAGTGCCTCTCTACGGAACGCTGGTGGTGTTTCTAAGTGAAGAATTCCCACACGAGGTATTAGCGTCAGCAAGAGACCGGTATTCTGTTGCGGGTTGGTTTCGGGTGAACACCTCAATTAATAATAGTATTGACCCGCCACGGTAACACGCTGGGTCCTGAACGCTTGTCAGCGCCAGAGAAACTAGCATCTTTTGTATTACACCACGCCACGTTTATTTAAGCGTCGATACATCAATTTTATGCTTGCCTGAGTATCAACCCCATTTGCTGTGACAAAACGGCTCGTTAAGGTGGTAGGCACTGAAAACAGTGCCTCCCAACTCGCTTTCTATCGGTCCTTGTTCAGCCAGAAGCATTATTCGAAAGAGAGCTAGCGAAAAACGCTTCTAACTCACTATACACTTTAAGGCGGCTTTCATCAGTTGAGAAATAAGAGTCTTCATCGGGAATTTCGACATATTTAACTGCTACATCTTGGTTAGAGAGCGCTTCACTTAATAACTGACTTTGAGTTACGCGCACAATACCGTCGTCTTCTCCATGTGCAATAAACGTTGGTGTAGCAACTTGGTCTGCGTAGCTTATGGGAGAATACTTCTGTTGAATATTGCCATTGGAAGACCAACCGGCAATCAGTTGTTCGTAAATAGTGAAACCCTTATTGGCGAAAAGATAGTTATTTATGTCTGTAACCGGAGCTATGGTTGCTGCGCATTGAAACATACTTGGGTTATGGGCGCGGGCCATTAACGCAATATAACCCGCAAAGTGTTGGCCGAATACACAGGTATTTTGTGGGTCTATAATGTTTTCTTTTTTGCCCCATTCATATGCATCAGCAACATCATTATATAAAGTAGGCGCCCACTGGGTAACATCGCCGTGCATAAAGCCATAGTAGCCACTTAACGGGCGACGAAAGTTTATTTGCACCACGGCATAACCCCGATTAGCCCATAATTGGGTTTTAAAATCGAAGCCCCCGGTTCGGCTATCTCCTATTCCTTCTGTTACATAGACAATGCTAGGAACGGGTTCATCAGTTAAGTTAGGGGGTAAGGTTACAAATAGGTTTCGTGTTGTGCCGTCGCGTGCAACAAATGTATGTTGTGTAGTTTTAGCTAAGTTAGCGGGGTCTAATCCGCTATGGGTATAGGCGATAGGCAGTAAGCTCTTTTCCTTTCTATTACCTAAATAATAGGTTCCTGAATCGACATCATTTTTTGAAAAAACAAGGTACTTATTTTCAGTCTTATCGAAGGATATTACGCGGTTATCGGTGTTAGGAAGGGCGGCATCAATGCGTTGTTTAAACCCTTGGTATTCCTCGTCCCAAAATATAACGTTTGTATTCGTTATGTAACCCACAGGGTTATTTGTTTTATTAGAATAAAACAAAGTGCCGCTAATATTGGTGTCGTTAGCGTAAAAAAGTGTTCGTTGGTCAGCGTTCTTTAAGTCAATTTTGTATATGGCATCGCGGCCTTCATAACGGCTTTTTACCAACAAGATATTCGGGTCTTTGGTAAAGCCTAATGGCCATACGCTATCATCAGAGTTTTGCTCGAAGCGAGCGAGTACGCGCCACTTATTGCTTTTTTCGTCTTTCACGTGTAATTCAAACATCACCTTAGTATCGACTAAGCCGCCACTTATTATTTCTTTATATATCCCGGCCCTTACGTTGCCTTGGCGATCAGCGACAAAGTTCGACCAATTTTCTTTGCCAATCATTTCGGTGGTGCGTGCAAGGGTATTTAAATTAACCTTGAATACTTGCGGGGTTTGGCGTGCGTTCCAATCTAACGCATGTAATATATGCTCTGGATCATGTGGCAGTAGGTCGACTACAGTGTCTTGAAATTGAGGTTGCCAGCCACGAGATTGAAACCGGTTCATGGTTTTTTTGCTTAAAACGTTGCGTAGGGTGCCTTTATTTATATTTAGTATCATAAGGCGACGTTCTGAAATTTTGGGATTAAACCCGGTATTTTCTATTTTTAACTGTTGGAAAAAGTCTACTTGTAGCAGCAGATGTTCATCACTAGCCCACACCATGTTGTACACATCGAATTCGTGCTTTTTTCTTACTACAGGATAGCCTTTTTTCCCACTCTCTAAGTCGGTAAGTTCTACAACAAAAAGCCTCTCACCGTTGCTTACTACCCGTTTTAGCATCGCCAGTCTATTGCCGGAGGGGGATAACTGTACGTCTACAACGTCAGGTAATTGAACAAAAGAGCGGGTGGGAACGTGGATGTCTGCCAAAGTGGATGTAACAAACAATACAACGAATAGCGTTATTATCCTTGCCATGGGTAATTGAATATCCTTAATTCAGCGGTGAAATGAAAGGGATCAGTTACCGCAAAGCTTGCTGTTTACGTTTTTTTAACGTTACCACGCAACGCTACTTTACGCTAGCAGTTCGATAGTAATAACATTTCTGTGAAATCAGGCTAGCATAGCCGTGGCAAGCGCTTTGCAAGCAATTTGAAAGAAAGCCCTCTTGCACGAAAATCGGTGAAAATAAACATATCAGGTTGGTTGTTTAACCCTGTGATTAAAACCCCAGGGCTAACGAAAAAAGCCTAACTTGATACAAAAGCGTGGTTATGGTTTAGGTAGTAAATGGGGGGCAAGAGGAGGCCGTCTAGATTGAGTCTTAGGGCCGTACCATGTAGCAAGGTAATCAAGAATTAAAGGTTCTGCGTCACCTAACGGCCAAAGTTTTTGTGTATTTTGCATCCAGCGAATGGTTTCTAACCAACGCTCGCGGCTCATCGCATTTTGCGTGATGAGCGATGGCGAGTGACATGCACTGCAATGCGCAGCGACCATATTGTAACCTTCTGCCATCACTAATCCTGATTGTGGGTCTATTTGGGGTTGGTTAGCGGTGTGGGACGCTGGTTTTTTTTGAGCCATAGCCGCTTCAGACATAGAAAGCGCTAATGCTAAGGCAAACAGCAAATAACAAGTACGCATGAGAGAGCTCCGCTTTTTGTGTAGTTAGGCAGTGACACTTACTGCTATGCGATGACAGGCATTATTTAAATAGCCTTTAGGGTTCCAGCCTGGCAAAACCATAGGCTGTGCCTTCCCGCTTTCATCTTCTGCTTTTGCCCACACTTCGTAGTAGCCTGCCTGAGGGAAAGTAATTTTTGTTTTAAAGTGTTGCCAAGCATGGCGGTTTTTGGGGCGGGTTAGGGATGCTTGCTGCCATGTCTGTCCAAAATCAATGGAGGTATACACTTTTTCTACGCTTGAATTACCACACCATGCGTGACCGCGCACTTCAAGGGGCGTAGATAAAGCTTGTGTGGTGCCAGATTTGGGAAAAGTGATAAGCGATTTCACCGGCATAGCTTCAATAATACACATATCTTCATCGGCTACTTTGGCCCCGGGGGCGACAGGTTTGCACGGCGTACGGTAGGCTTTGCCAAGCATTTTTGCACCATCGTGTACTTGGTTGCGGATAACTATTTTTTTAAGCCATTTGCCTGAGGTGGACGCAGGCCAGCCTCCAAACACTAAGCGTAAAGGGTAACCGTTCACTAGAGGGAGGGGGGCGTCGTTCATAGCCCACGCAATTAAAGATTCATCTTCCATAGCTTTATTAATGGGTACGCCGCGGGAAATAGCGGCTTTACCCGGCGTTCGGCTTAAATGCTGATCGTCCCCATAATAACCAATGTACACTGCGTCATCTTTTACCCCTACTGCCTTAAGTACGTCCTTCAAGCGAACGCCTGTCCAGGAAGGGCAGCCTACTGCACCTGTTGTCCATTGATTACCCGTGGCTGCCGGCGAAAACTCGGCCCTACCATTGCCCCCACACTCTACAGTTAGCTGATAGGTATAGTGCTTAAATTGGGATTTTAGTTCATCAAGCGTAAAGGTTTTAGTTTGCGCAGCAGATTCTCCCTCTATAGTGAGTGTCCACGTATTGGCATCGGGGTTTTCAGGCATGATACCGTTATTACGTACAAAAAAACGTGAGGCAGGGGTCACAGCATCGTCGAGTAAATGGGCAGGGGTTTCTGCGTTAATGGGTCTATCGTTAAGTACAGTTAGACCATCTTTACCTTTTATCGAAAAAGGGCTGTCAGATTGCGCGAACGCTGCAGGTATAAGTCCCGCTGGCATGAACTGCCCATAGACTATCTCAGCGCCAAGCAACACCGACAACGACTTTAGCCCAGACAGAAAGCCTCGGCGCGTTACACTGTTACTGGTTCTACCGAAAACGGTTTTGTCTGCTTGCACTGGGTCTTTTGCATACAGTGCATGTAAACCACGTTTTTTCACTTTGCGTACCTCATTTGAAAAAGGGGGCGATTGCAATTACACATGTTGGTGCGGATCGCTAGATTAGGTATAAATAGCCAAGAATAAGTAAAGCAATCCAAAGGGTTTCAGTAATAATCATGACAATGGGGAGCATGCCAACTTCAGCAAGCTTTCCAAGGTTTGATTTCATGCCGATGGCGGTAATCGATACCACCAGAAAAAAGCGCGATACTTCGGTGCCTGTACTAATTACAAATTCAGGCAGAACAACAAAACTGTTTAGTAGCATTAAGGCAATAAATCCAATGAGGAACATTGGCATTTTCGGCACATCTGTACTGTTATCTGTTGTCGATGCTGCATAAAAACGCTTTATCACTAACATCATAATAAGTACTACGGGCATTAGCATTGCTACTCGAACTAGTTTGGTAAGCGTAGCCATATCGCCCGCGTCTTCTGAAACAGAATAACCTGCCCCTACAACCTGAGCTACATCGTGAATAGTGCCACCTAAGAATATTCCCGCTTCGTTGTTAGACATGCCCAGTTGCCCCGCTAATATGGGGTATAGCACCATGGCAATAGTAGACATCGCCGTTACGCCAATAACGGTTAGCAGGGTATCTCGCTCGTGATTTTCACCTTTAGGCAATATCGTTGAAATGGCCAGCGCGGCTGACGCTCCACATATAGCCACAGAGCCGCCAGTAAGTGCGCCAAAGCGTTTCTGTAACCCAAGGGCCTTCGCTAACCCTACCCCTAAGGTTATGGTGGTAAAGATTGCGCCTGCGAGCATAAGGGCAGTTTGCCATCCTAAAACGGCCAAATCGCCCAACGCAATGCGCAGCCCTAGCAATACCACGCCTGCCCGCAATAAGGTACTGGCGGTAAAGTCAATTCCGCACGCACAGGGGGTATTATTTTGGTATAAAAACGATACCGCCATACCCAGCAGAAGTGCAAATAACATAGCAGGGGCGTTGTAGTGCTCACTTAAGAACAACGCGGCCATGCCTGTGATACTCGCAATACCAAGGCCTGGCCAAATGTTCTTACACTTTACTGCTAAGTCATTCATGATAGTTATCGCTCAGATGCTACTAATGCAACTAATACCACGCGCTTTCTGTCACCTGAATAAGGACGACGGCCATGCATAGCGCGATAGTTATCAACAATAGCAACGTCGCCATCTTGCCAGTCTAGGTCGAAGGTAAAATCTTCCGAAAGCTCAGCCACCCGCTCTAACCCTTCTTTAGGTATCGCGCTGCCGTCGCCAAAAGTAATGGCAGAGGATGGATTCTCTCTCACGCCCTTCCACCCCATATACGCCGCAATAAGCTGGTTGTAGAAGCTTTCTGAACCGTCATCTAATTCAATAACCGCAGGTAATACTGGAGTAATGGCTTTTAAGCTACCATCATCCATCCATTGCCAGCTATAGCCTAACTCTTTAAGTTTGGCTTCAGCTGCCTGCGCAGAATTTACGCTCAAGGTACTTTTCCAGCTACGCCCCTGACCGGAATTAGCATCATTAGCAGCGGGCATAGTAGTGGTGTATTTGAGGCCTTTTTCTTTAAAGTCGCTGGCCAATTCTGGATTTTCTGCTTTTAATGCTTCAAAGAGTTTATCTGAACGACACAGTGGCGTTGCTCCGCCTTGGTCAGCTGCATGCTGACAGAAGAAGAATAACTTACTGGGCGAAATAGGCGTTTGCGCCATTTCGTGGTGCAAGAAAATCTCTACATCTTTGGGCGCTTCGTTGGCAGTAAATACCCGCTCGGTAAAGTTGATACGCACCGCATTCGATAGCGACTCTTGATAAGTGAAGTTTGGATAACCAAACCCTGCCGAGAAAACATCAAAGGTTTCTGCAGAGTCGATGGGGAAACCCCTAAACAACAACGCACCGGCTTTTGCCAGTTTGGCTTCTAACTCCGATTGGTTGGCTTTTACAAATTCAACGGTGTCTGCCACAGTTTTACACTTGTCGTTATTTACAACTATTTGTGGAAACACATCGTCGTTGTAAGTGTGCTGAGTAGGCACGCGTGCGTATTCTACCGCTGCAGTATCGGTGACGTTTTTCATAGCTTGCTCCTAGTCGTAAATAGGGTGGAATCGGTTGAAGGCTGCTTCACAAAAATGCCCAGGATCGTTAAATCGACGGTTCATATTAAGACCAGAAATGGCCTGCATTTCGCTATCGCTCAGCGTGAAGTCAAATAGTGCTAAATTCTCTTTCATACGCTCAACTTTCGAGGTTTTGGGGATAATGGCGTTGCCGCGCTGTATTCCCCAGCGTAATACTATTTGCGCCGGCGTTTTGCCATGGGCCTCAGCCGCCGCTTTCACTACACTTTGCTCTAATACAGATTCTGTTTTATCTGCCATTTCAAGCTCAAGATAGGATAGCGCGCCAAGGGGGGAAAACGCGGTTACTGCTAAACCATAGTCTTTCGCTAATCGAACAAGTCTCTCTTGTGTAAGGTAAGGGTGAGACTCTATTTGCAGCATGGTAGGTTTAATGCGCGCATAGCTCATAAGGTCGTTAAGTAGACCGGTATTGTAGTTACATACGCCTATCTGCTTCACTTTATCGCTCTCTACCAAAGCCTCCATGGCTTCCCACGTTTTATAAAGAGGTACCGGAGCAAGCTCTATCGTTGGCTCTGCCGCCTCTGGATCGTAAAACCATTCAGGTGGGTAACGTGTTTCAATAGGGACAAATTTTTGCGCGATAGGAAAGTGAATAAGGTAAAGATCGAGATATGAAAGCTGAAGATCGCTAAGCGACTTTTCCAGCGCCAAACTAACATGTTCAGGGGCGTGAAACGTATTCCAGAGCTTTGATGTTATCCATAATTCTTCTCGGGTACAAAGCCCGTCATCAATAGCCCGCTTAATCCCTACACCGACTTCTTTTTCATTACCATAGTCTGATGCACAATCTAAGTGACGATAGCCTGCTTTAATGGCTTCATAGGCTGTATCGGCGCAAATTGCTTTATCTACTTTCCAAAAGCCAAATCCCACCTCGGGTATATTTCTCATCGCTTTTTCACCTGTTCAGTCGAAAATTTAATCTAAAGGTCTTACTTCAATAGAGGGATTAGGTATAACCTCCAAATAAACACTTTAGTCTTGTATAAGACATAAGTTATTATACGAGAGTCTCGATGTCAACAAAGTGTTAACAAACTTGTGGTCAGACGAACAGGATTAAACTAGGCGCGCGTGTGTATTTAGGTTGCTTACACCTAAGAAAAATGGATGTTTTAATTTAAAACCAGTGGCTTAAGATATTGTTAGGTATGCTGGGGTAGCACATCTAGGAGGGTATTATGCATAAGGCCGAAGGCATAGAAAATTACAAAGGCGTAGCCTCGAAAATTACATTAGCTACTGCCTTTTGTGATTTGCATATAATCTTACCTAGCGGTGCAAACGGTCTTAGGTATTGGTGTTGTATGTTTTGCACGTTTAATAGCCCATGGATGCACCGTTACTACCATGGATTAAGGAGCAAATGAATTTTGATTAATCTAATTCTACCTGATAATGGTAGTGATCAGTGCGGCACTTGCTTTCACGGTATTCGATGAGTGTACCGTCAATGGATTCTGTGACGCGGGTAACAAGCAGCAAAGGGGTTCCATTTTCGATATTTAAGCTTTTAGCGTCGCTTTTTGAAGCAAGTACAGCCTTAATGCTGTCACGGGTTTTAAATACTGTTTGGCTATAATCGGTTTGGTAAAAGTGGTACAGGGTATGCGGGATATCTTCACGCTTTTCGATACCACTAAAAAACTTCGCTGGTAAGTAGACGGTTTCTAGCATGCAAAACTCATTATCGAGAATACGCCTGCGATTGAGTTTTACCACTTTATCTTTCGGGGAAAGAGACAGCGCCGTTTGTACCCCTTCACTGGGGTCTGTTAATACCTTATCGAGTAGTTCGGCTTTGGGTAAGTCAGCACCTTTTCCATCGGCTTGCAGGGGAAAGAAACGAAATAGTGCATCTTGTGCTGTGTGCTCAGAGACAAAAGTACCTACTCCTTGGCGACGACTAACGATTTTTGTGTCTGTTAACAAGGTTAGCGCTTTTCTTACTGTGCCTTGGCTTACGTTAAATTCGTCGGCCAGCTTAAATTCACTGGGCAGCATTTCGCCCGGCAACCACCGGCGTTCAACAATCAGTTGTTTAATGTACTCAGCAACTTGTTGGTAAAGGGGCTGGAAAGCAAGGCTTGGACCGCCGAGTTTGTGGTCGAATTGTGATGAAGACATGAAACCGTAACCTAATGCGTAATTTTTGTTTTTATATCATAGACAAGAGTTATAGCGCATTTTTGACATAAATCACATACATCTAAGGAATAACACTGGATGCTACTGGAAACACTTATCCCCATGTTTGCGCTACTTGCATTGGCCACAGTTTTGCAAACCCTAAGCGGGTTCGGCTTTGGCCTTATGGTGGTATCGAGTTTTACGCTATTTAACATTATGCCGCTTACCGCCACAACTTTCGTGGTGAGTTTTTTAAGCCTATTTAACTCGGTAAGTCTAGTACTTAAAAATACCGAACACGTAAGTAAGCGCGCCTTTACCTTATTACTTGTTAGCGGCATTCCTTTTATGGGTATTGGCTACGCCTTATTGGAGTATCTTTCTACCGGTATGACAACCCTGCTCAATTTAATACTTGGGGTGGCTATACTAAGTTGCTGTGGCCTTTTGTTAGTAAAACGCAAACATAGTCAGCCTTCGGGAAGCACTACCGGCTTTGCTATCGCAGGAGCGATGGGGGGCTTATTGGGGGGATTATTCTCTACGTTCGGTCCGCCGGTGGTGTTTCAATGTTATCGTCAGAATTGGCCTATCCATGAAATTCGCTTTACTTTATTGGCGGTGTTCAGTATTACCGCCTTACTAAGGCTAGCTATTGTGCCTTTAGGTACATTGCCTTCCCAGGAAATCTCTGTATCGACCTTATGTGCTGTGCCTGTTATTTTACTATTTACTCGCATTGGCAGGCTTATTGCCGCGCGGGTACCGGCATCATTCGTTCGGATACTTGCGCTAAGTATGCTTTCCCTAAGCGGTTTTACTCTGGTTATTAGGGCTATCACGTCTTAACTAGCTGCAATAGATGATCGAAATATTCATAATTTAGCTATTCGCGATTGACACCTGAGTTACATTTCATTAACTTATGTCTTATATAAGACATTAAAGGTGATGTATAAATGGGTAACGCGTTTAGTGTAATTGAACCAAATTGGAATGACATTGAGGCTGCAGAAATTACCAAGCAGCCGTTTCTTGCAAACGATACCACGCTTATTGTCCCTACCCAGTATGGCGAGCTTAGGCTTTCTATAAGCGCTTTTGGTATGCGTATTCAAGCAGGAGAAAGCAATGATGATGTTTTCGGCATGCTTTGTACGCCTTGTGAGAATGAAGTGCTATCGCTTAAAGGCGATAAAGCCCACAGTACGCTGGTAGGGGGCGACTACCGCCTAGAATTATACGCTTCTCCTTTGCATTTTAAATTATACAAAAATGACATCTTAGTGCAGCAGAGCGCTACCGATGGTCATTTTGTTCGCCAACATCGTCTTCCCCCTTTTGCAAAAACCGATAATGGGTGGCTAGTAAGTTTAGAGCTCGGCTACGATGAGGCTGTATATGGCCTAGGTGAAAAGTGGGGCAAGCTGGATAAACGAGGCCAGCTAGTACGCTCATATAACCATGACGCGCTAGGCGTGAATGCAGAAAAATCGTATAAAAATACACCGTATGCGTGGAGCCCCGAAGGGTGGAACCTTTTTGTGCATACTCCCGCCCCTGTCACCCATGGCGTTGGCTATGCGCTTTGGTCTCAGCGCGCCTATGTGTGCCTTGTTGAAGATGCGGCGCTTGATATGTTCATTTATCACCAAGACAGCCCAGCACAAAGTATTCACACCTATAGCCAGCTAACAGGGTTTGCTCCAACGCCTCCTACCTGGAGCCTTGGCGTCATACTGTCAAAGGCTTACTACAAAGATGCAGAAGAGCTTTTGGCGGTGGCAAGAGAAGTACGCGAAAAAAATATGCCCTGCGATGTCATTACATTAGATGGCCGGGCTTGGCAAGATACAGACACTCGTTTTGCATTTGAGTGGGACCCAACACGCTACGCCGACCCGCAACCGGTTATTGATGAACTGAAATCTTTAGGTTTTAAAATATGTGTATGGGAATACCCGATGATTTCGGTGAAAAACCCACTGTATCAAAAAGCGGCTGACAAAGGCTGGCTGATTAAAGATAAGCGCACAGGCGAAGCTTATCGCTACGAGTGGGATTTAAGTCCGTTTGGTGAAGTGCTTACGCCTTTGCCTGATTCTGGCATTTTAGACTTTACTCATCCTGAAGCCTACGAATTTTGGAAAACCTCGCACAAGCCGTTATTTGAACTTGGTGTAGATATGATCAAGGCTGACTTTGGCGAGCAGCTAGAAGACGACAATATGGTGTCGTACAGCGGTGACACGGGCAACCGCCTGCATAATGTTTATAGCATGCTGTACAACCGCTGTGTTTACGAAGCGGCTGAAAAGTACTGTAAAACGGGGCCATTTTTGTTTAGCCGTT
Source organism: Alteromonas profundi (assembly GCF_010500865.1). Taxonomy (GTDB): domain Bacteria; phylum Pseudomonadota; class Gammaproteobacteria; order Enterobacterales; family Alteromonadaceae; genus Alteromonas; species Alteromonas profundi. The sequence goes on along the minus strand of NZ_JAAAWN010000025.1, from coordinate 17,427 downwards.
CAGCGTGGACGGGCAGCCAACGCTATCCATCACAATGGGGCGGCGACCCACAGGCCGATTGGCATGGTTTAGCTGCCAGTATTCGCGGTAGTTTATCATGGGGTATGTCTGGTGGGCCTTTCTTTGCCACTGATATCGGTGGTTTTTATAAAGATACCCGTGATGCAGAGCTTTACGTTCGTTGGGCACAAGCGTCTGTATTTAGCGCACATATGCGCCTTCATGGTATCGGCCCTCGCGAACCCTGGTCGTACGGCGATGAAGCATCCCAAGCCGTGTTTGACGCGCTAAAGCTGCGTTACCGTCTTATTCCTTATTTAAAGCAAACGGCTGAAAAAGCATCGAAGACGGGCTTGCCCGTGCAGCGTGCCATGGCGCTCGCTTTCCCAGAACAGCCCGTATGCCATAGCTTTGAACAGCAATTTATGTGTGGCGACGACTTGCTCGTAGTGCCATGTGTGGTGCCTGGCGGAAAAATAAAATACTACCTTCCTGAAGGTGAATGGGTGCGCTTAGGCAGCGAAGAAACCGTCACCGGTGGCCAGTATAAAGAAGAAACGCTGGCCCTTGATGAAGTGGCTGTATTTATTCAAAAAGGTAAGCAGATTGTGATGGGCCCCGATGTCCAGCATACCGATATGAATATGACTAACACCCATTTTTGGCCGGCGTAAACCACAGGAGTAGTACATGGATATCACCCTAACTCTTTTGTCATGCATGGCTTTTATGGCAATAGTAGCCGTAATTTCTTACATGAAAACCAAAGGTGAAGTGAATACTCAAGATGGGTATTTCCTTGCTGGGCGAGGGCTTACCGGCACCTTTATTGCTGGGTCCATGATCCTGACAAATCTGTCTGCAGAGCAGCTTATTGGCCTAAATGGCTCTGCATTTGGCTATAACTTAAGCGCCATGGGGTGGGAGGTAACCGCAGGTATATCTACCATTATTATGGCGTTAATTTTTCTTCCCCGTTATTTGGCAGGGGCGTTTTCAACGCTCCCTGAGTTTTTACGCAACAGATTCGATGACAGCGTGCGTAGAATGACGGTGGTTCTATTCATGGTGGGTTACTCGCTAGTTACTATTCCCTCGGTGTTGTATTCAGGATCTATCGCTGTGCTTCGATTATTCGATGTACCGGGTCTGTTCAATATAAGCTATGAAGTTGCTTTGGTAGCTACTATTATCGTGGTAGGTACGGTGGGTGCATTGTATGCAATATTCGGAGGATTGAAGGCAGTTGCTGTTTCAGACACTATAAACGGTGTAGGGCTCCTCATCGTTGGGCTGTTGGTGCCAATTCTAGGGCTGATTGCGTTAGGGGACGGCAGTTTTAGTGAAGGCCTCTCAACCATTGCGACTAAAGAAACAGAGAAGCTTAACGCTATAGGCGCAAGTGATGACCCCGTGCCCTTTGGCACCCTATTTACCGGGATGATTCTCGCCAATCTCTTCTATTGGGGTACTAATCAGTATGTAATTCAACGTACTTTAGGGGCTAAGAACCTTGTAGAGGGACAAAAAGGCGTACTTTTTTCAGGTTACTTTAAAGTGCTAGTGCCCTTTATGATGATGCTACCTGGTGTCATTGCGTATCACCTATATCAAGATGAGAACTTACAAACTATCGACTTGGCCTATCCTCATTTGGTCAAAGACGTATTACCTCAATATTTGTCTGGTTTCTTTTTGGCGGTGTTATTAGGGGCGGTATTTAGTTCTTTCAATTCGCTGCTCAACAGTGCTGCCACCTTATTTTGTTTAGATGTTTATAAACCGTTGAAAAAAGACAAGGTAACTGACGAGAAGCTTATTCGAGTGGCTAAAATTACCAGTTTGGTCATCGCCGTGCTGTCATTTATTACCGCACCCTTACTTATGTACGCGCCAGAAGGGTTGTGGCAAATTATTCGTATCTTTACCGGCTTCTACAATATACCTGTTATCACCATAGTGCTGGTGGGGCTATTCACCAAACGTGTGCCAGCATTAGCCGCTAAAGTGGCGATAATTTTCCATGTGATTGCGTACGGATTACTAAAATTTGTGTGGGAAGTGGAAATAAACTTTATTCACATTTATGGCATCTTATTTGTCATTGAACTGGCCATAATGCTGATCATAGGGCGTATCTTCCCTATGCAGACGCCGTGGCACTTTGCCCCTAAAGCGGAAGTGAATATGACGCCTTGGCGTTACGCTATTCCCTGCGCCATAGTGTTGGTAGGCCTGATTGTCACCCTCTATCTCATGTTCTCTCCTGTGGGGTTTGTTGGCGGCATTAGCAATCTCTTTATTCCATCGCTTATCGCGTTATGGAGCACCTGTTTTGTCGCTATCGGCTTTAGTCTGAAGTGGTGGCGCTTTAAATACGAGCAAGGCCTAAAGCGTCTTGCTACGCCTGGCCTATAAGTATTCGCCCCGTTTCTACGGGGCGAATCTGTCTTTGCGAATGTGTCAGAAGCATTTAAGCTTCGGTTCGCTCTGCGAGTTTCAGAAAAAGCACGACAATACGAAACTTGTCACGTTAAGTGCGTGGTATCGGCATCATTTACTTTAGTCTTGCTGGTACTAAGATTGGAACCCGTTTTCGCTAGAATTCTGTGTTGCCTCTAACCTTTGAAAGGTATTTAACTTTCCTACGGGCTTGTTTTACTTGAATATTAACTTGGACTTCGCCCCATTGATAGCATAATCAGTTCATAAAATGCAGATAGAATACCCTTTGCGTCCGGTTATTAATGTCGTAATTTTTAGGATTAGCGAGTCAAATTTTAGAATCATCTAGGTTTAGTGGGGCTCTTTGCTATCGAATTTAAATATCGCTGGGCAATGACAAAAGCAGAGTGTTGGCGGAAAAATTTGCGACGCTGGGTGAAAGGTATTACTCAGCGGCTAGCGATAAATTTGGATCTTAGAGTAGTGGGATGAGAAGGAAGAAGAAAAGGCGAAACTCCAGAGTTGAAGTATCACCAATTTTTTTGATCCTTTACCTGGATGATATTGTAGGGCAAAGATCCAGGCGCTACATCAGCGCCTGATCGACTTTTATCTGACGTATTTATCAATGTAAGGTTTGATCTGCTCTGCCCAAATTGAGTAGCCAGTTGCGTTGGGGTGTAACAAGTCAGGCATAATCTCTTCGGATAATATGCCATCATCGGTCAAAAAGTGTTGGTTGATATCGGCAAACATTACGTTATGGGCTTCGGCCAGTTGTTTAAGCAGCTTATTGGTTTGCTGATTATTCTGGCGCATTTTATCATCATTGTTCGCACCCCGCGGGAAAATCGCCAGCATTAATACTTTGGTGTCGGGCAAGTGCTCAGTTAGTTCTTTAAGTATGAGATCTACTCCTGCGGCAATACTGGCGGGGTTATCCATCCGATGGCCAGTATTATTGGTCCCAATCATCATTATGGCTAGTTTGGGGGAAATGCCCTCGACTTCATCGTGTTGTAAACGCCACAATACGTTTTCAGTTCGGTCACCGCTAAAACCAATATTTAAAGTATCAATATCATCGAAATATTGTTGCCAAATTTCTTTTCCGGCTTTTTCCCAGTTGTGGGTAATAGAGTCACCGATCAGTAATAATTCCGCTTGGCCCAACTTGGCCTGAGCGAGCTTTTCGTAATGACGTGGCATCCACCAGTCAACAGACCAGAACTCGTCTAGAGTGGCAGGAGTAACTGCCAGTTTATCGGGCGCGATGCAATCGAAATTTGCTTCACCATTAAGTTTGAAGCTAACGTTAGCGACACTGACTTGGCCTTTGCCGAAGGCCTTCAGATTAAACGGATGTTGGACCTGGTTGAAGTTGGCTGATTGGCGGCTAAAACATTGCATTGGGATGGACAAATGTTGCCAACCTTTGCCTTCAGCATTAAGGGCCCATTGGCGTAAACCTACCCTTGAATAACAATCCTGACCACAGCTAATGGTTAAATCCAGTGCCGTTTTGGCAAAATCTTCAACGTGTATATCAAATTCAATGGTACCTTTGGGCATATATGGGGTTAAATCCAACGGCTTTCCCCCTTCCAAGTAAAGGTTATAAAAACGTGAGCCTTGAAAATGGTAAGTCATCGCGTCTTGTTGGCTGTCTTTATTGCTAGCAGTGAGCTTTACGGTGCCGTCATCTAGCTGTGTGGTCGGTGCACTAAAACGTTGTTGTTGTTGCTTATCATTATTGATAAAGACTTGCCAGCCTTCAAGTGGATAACGTTTGTACAACTGAATATCTTGTGATTGAACCGTAAGGCCTGCCGGTTGTTGAGTCGACGGTGTCTGTTGTTCGGTTGTACAACTGCTCAACAAAGCGGTGCTTAAAGCAGCGCTAACAAAATAATAAAAAGCGTGGTTATACTTCTTCATGCTGTATTCCTGATTCAGATGGATAATCGAAAACATTGTTTTGCTGTGCTGTTAATGATGACAACATTACTTTGCAGTTGAAAAGGGACCATGAGGCCGTTATCACTAGCAACGGCAGAGTATCGGTTCAAACTGTTATTGCGGATAGATAATAAACCTGTCTTGACCGAACGAATTCATTTTTAGTTTACCTGCTTAAGTATTGCCCTGCCTGATATTGGACAGTCTATTATTAAATGCATAGCCCTTGACTGAGAAAAACACTCGGTAGGATATACCGGGTGTTTTTCGTATTATGCGTCATGCTGAGTTGCTTCAGCATTGTTTAGCTTAAAACCGCGCTTTAAATTGTACTCCAAAATACCGGTCAGCATCGCGGGCGACCTGATATCTAAAGTTATCACCACTATAAGTACTGAAGTATTTCTCATCGGTCAGATTTTTAGCTATAAGAGATAGGCGATAGGTATCCTCATCAAATGAGAAAGCAACACTGGCATTGAGCAAGCCGTAGTCCGGCAGTAAAGAGGCTGGATTGAAGTTGCCCTGATTATCCGGCAAGTCTGAATACTGTTCATCGGTATAGGTGTAGTTGGCATTCCACAACACATCGAAGCTATCCATTTCCATTACATAGTCCGCACTGAGGCTGTACTTCAAGTCCGGCGAAAAGGGAACATCCAACCCAGAACGGGCGGTACAGTCTTCACCTTCTGGACAGAAAAAGTCTTCAATTTCAGCTTTTATCTTGGCAAACCCGCCGGTAAGAGTGAGGTTTTCGGTAACGCGCCAAGTAAAATCCACTTCCAGCCCTTGCGTAGAAACTGCCCCCGCATTGGTTAAACGGGTAATACAGGTGCCATCGCTACAGTCAAAGTTATTGGCTTGAAATCCGTCAATATCGGTTTGAAACAACGCTGCACTAACCATTAGGTCACCTTTGGCATATTTATAACCGAGCTCATATGCGTCCGATGTTTCAGGAGAAATTGGGCGTGTATCGTTTATAGACATGTTATAGAATACGTTGAAACCAGGGCCCTTGTAACCTTGTGAATAGGTCAGATAGGTCATGCTATTATCGGTTAAGTCATATTGAAGGCCGAGCTTACCAGATAAATCTGTTTCAGACGTGCTGCCTTCATAATCGGTATTCAGGCGAGCACCGCGCACACCTACACCAGTGCGGCCATAAAAGTCATTGCTATAACGATTATGCTTGAACGATACTTTATCGTCGGTATAACGTAACCCCATTAGAAAGCGGAGGTCGTCAGTTAAGTGATATTTTGCATCTCCAAAGACTGCCCAATTGTCAAAAACAGTACTAATAAATGCAGTGGTACTGACGATATCGTTAGCATTACAGGTCACGCCTTCGTCTGCAATAAACTCATCCACCTGTTGTTGAGTAGGATTATCTATGCCGACAACACTTTGCAAATGATATTCAATATCACTACTCAGTTGACGGTCGTTGTTCTGACAACTGGCTTGTCGAGTAAAGTCTGTTTCTGCTTCCTGACGCCAGAAAAAGGCCCCTGTTTGCCACTCAAATGCTTCACCCAGTGGAGAAGCTAAGCGTAGTTCTTGTGAAAATTGCGTCCAAGACCTGGTACCAATATCATGCAACATAAACTGCGCACCAAATACCGGCTCAGGTATTTCCCCTGCGGTAGAGGTAAAATCACCTTCACGTATTTCGGTGTTTTCCCATTCACGGTAGGCAGTAATTGACGTGAACTCATATTCACCAAATGCCCTGTTGACTTGAATTGACACTCCCGTAGTTTCATCAAAAGTATGTGATTCCAGATCATGGTCGATTAAGCGCTGATTTAAATCTAAGTCTGCGACACCGTCAACAATGCCGTCACTGTTTGGAGCGGCCTCTGAGTCGGTATTCCGACCACTAGGTAAAGCTTCGATATCTGCACAGCAATCGCTGTCACTTTTCATATGCTCAGCAATAAATAGCAAGTCAGTGTCTGCCCCAGCTTCAACCGTCAGCATGCCGCGTACGCCTTCTTTGCTGTAGCCATTGGTATTACGGTTATTATAAACGTTGTATATGTTGCCATCGTAGCCAGATTTCATCATCACGATGCTGCCGGCGGCATTATCTGCAATTTCCCCTTCAAATTTGCCTTTTAAACGGTATTCGTTGCCTTGAAAAAAGGTAGCTTCCACCATACCTGTTGTTTCGTAGCTGGGACGTTTAGTTGTAATATTCACTACACCTGCCGAAGCATTTTTGCCAAACAGAGTGCCTTGGGGACCACGCAATACTTCAATACTTTGCAAATCATATAAGTCGGCAAAAGCCTGCCCTGAACGACCCAGTACCACTCCATCGACTACAGTTGAAACACTCGGCTCGGCAGCAATACTAAAAGAGATGGTGCCAATACCTCGTAAGGTAATGGCGGAGTTGCTAGTAGTGCTGCCTTTCCTGAAACTCATTCCGGGAACCAACGTTTGCAAACTTTCTAGACTGGGCGAAAATGCCGATTCAATTTGTTCACTACGCAAAACAGAGACGGCTACTGGCACATCAGATATCCGTTCAACCCGCTTTTGCGCGGTAACGGTAATTTGTTCCAAACCTTCAACGGATGGATCTTCTGCTTGGGATTGCTCCTGAGCCATTACTGAAGTATGCATGCTCAAAGCGGCGAGCGCAGAGGTGATGGCAATAGATAATTTATGGGGTTTTGTGTGCATTAGCCTTTCTCCTGATTTACCTGTTGTTAACATCGTTGTTGTTATTGCAAGCAATCATGAAGCTACTTAATGCTCATAAACTTGCAGATTAATATTGTTTTTCATCCAAACCAATAACTTGCGTTTAGCGGCAGTTCAAAACCACATTGGATGCTAAATACCTTACATGTTAATAAGGTGTAAAACAATATATATCTTATATAAGAGTAAAATGTCAAAAAATATTGGTTTTTAATTGAAAGATATCGATAATAATTGGGGGTTACCGTACGGCAACCAAAGACGAAACATTGTTTATTCACGGCTGTAAAACAGCCACAAATATTCACGGTTCTACCAATTTATCCATAGGTAATTCAGAGCGATGCTCGCAATGCCATGTAGAATCAATTCTGGCGCACTAGGCAAGCGCCTTTCGAGCTGCTCTTCAATTCTCTTTGCTCGTATAGAACTGAGAAGAAAGCGGCTAGCAGTCCGTTAGCTATTGCCAAGCAAAGGATAGAGAAATTACTTCAACTTAACCCTGCTCAAAAGTTGGTGAAAAAAAGGCAGGTAAACCGTTTGACTTACCATTGTTATGTTGATGCCAATTACCTCTATGTATCGTCACAATGTCGGTATGAAAACCAATTAATTGCCTGTCTGGTGAGGTTGTTATTTGTACTTCCTCTTTGACGCTGAGAATGGAGTATTGGGATGTTAAAAGGTGGAATACTGTTCCAGCTTGGTACGTTTAATGTAAAGTTTAATAAAATACTCTGCTAGATATCACTAGAGGTAATACGTTCTCTTTAATTTGCATATCTTATACAAGACATGTAATGACTATATAAGGAGAGAAGAGTATGAAAAACTTCTAGCAGCAAGTAGCATTTAATCAAACCGATGACTATCAGCATATAGAAATGGCTGTGATTAAATCATGCCTAGCAAGAACTTGGCGAAATAACGCGATAACATCGGACATTCTTTTAGCAATACGCACTTTTTTTGGTAAACTCTGTCGTGTATTTTTTGAGTAGACGTAAACAGGAAAAACCAATGGCCGCATTCGGTACCGTATTCATGCCACAAATGGCGCTTACCCGTTTTGAAAATGATAAGTGGTCTGAGACTGAGATAGTCAGTGCAGATAGCATACAAATGCATCCAGGCGCGCACGTCTTGCATTATTCGAGCACCTGCTTTGAAGGGTTGAAGGCATTTAGGCACGAAGATGGAAGTATTAATATCTTCCGTATGGATCGAAACATAGAGCGCTTTGCCCAAAGCAGCCGTTTGTTGAACCTTCCCGATATCGATAAAGCACAAGTTGAAAAAATGATTGTCGATATTGTTACCCAATACAGCTCAGAAGTACCAAAGCCTCCTGGTTCTATGTACATACGTCCAACCCATATCGGTACCGAAGCGTCTATCGGTAAGGCCGCAGCACCTTCGGCAACCTCCATACTGTATGTTTTGCTCTCACCTGTGGGCGACTATTTCGCCGGTGGGTTAAAGCCGTTGCGCTTGTTACTTGATGAAACAGGCATGCGCTGTGCCCCCCATATGGGCATGGTGAAAAGTGGTGGAAACTATGCCAGCGCACTTCCCCCTATTTTAAAGGCGAGAGCGGAAGTTCAAGCCGATCAAATTTTGTTCTGTCCAAATGGTGATGTGCAGGAAACAGGGGCCGCAAACTTTTTACTCGTAGATGGTAATGAGATTATCACCAAGGGATTAGATTCAAGTTTCCTGCACGGGGTTACTCGCGCTACTATCTTACAGTTGGCAAAAGATCATGGTATGACTGTTAGCGAACGCAATATTACCGTTGATGAGTTACTAGAACGGGCAGCCAAGCCGGGAACGGAAGCGGCATTGTCGGGTACGGCTGCGGTATTAACACCGGTAGGTACCTTTATTCACAACGGCAAAGAGCATCAAGTAGGTAATGGCGAGGCCGGCCCGGTAACGATGAAATTACGCCAAGCACTTAACGACATACAATGGGGTAAGGCTGAAGATAAGCATGAGTGGTTGGTTAAAATAAAGCCTTAAACGCAAGCCCTAAAATAGTATGGTTGTCGACGTAAGCAGTTAGCTAATCTGCGCTGCTTGCGTCGGTATCAACTATTTTTTTCTTTTCTTCTCTTTTCACTACTTCGTGCTTTTGCTTTTTTCGGTGTACGCCCCGCCATTGCTTTGAATAGCCTTGTTCCTGCCTCTACAAGCATGAGATATTCATTTTTTGCTTTTAGCATTATTCTTTTACGTTTAAAGATTCACGCGAGGTTTTTATGAAGATACCGTTTTCAGTTCTTGATTTAGCGCCTATTTCTGAAGGCGAAAGCATTGCGCGTGCTTTAGACAATTCTAAGCAATTAGCGATACAGGCTGAGCAGTGTGGTTACAGGCGTGTCTGGCTCGCAGAGCACCACGGTATGAAAGGGGTAGCGAGTTCTGCCACTGCTGTAGTGCTAACCCATATTGCCAACGCCACCACCCACATACGCGTGGGTTCAGGGGGCATAATGTTACCAAATCATGCACCTTTAGTTATTGCAGAACAGTTTGGCACGTTAGCCACCTTGTTTCCTCAACGTATAGATTTAGGTTTAGGCCGAGCCCCCGGCACGGATATGGCAACGGCAAAAGCCTTGCGACGCAACCTTAATAATGATGTTGATAACTATCCAGACGATATTTTAACCCTACAACATTATTTAGGCACGCCTGAGCAAAGGCAATCTATCGTAGCCGTGCCCGGCGCTAATACCCATGTTCCTTTATGGCTGCTAGGTTCTAGTTTGTACAGTGCCCAATTGGCCGCACGCTTAGGGTTGCCTTATTCATTTGCTTCTCACTTTGCCCCCGACGCCCTTTTTGATGCAATACACGTTTATCGTTCTATGTTTTCAGCGTCTGCGCAGTGTGAAAAGCCTTACACTATGGTGGGTGTTATGGCCGTAGTTGCAGATACCGAAGAGCAAGCCAAATACTTATTTACCTCAGTTCAGCAGCAATTTATTGCCATGCGAAGGGGTGGGAACCAACCTTTTGCCAAGCCGGTTGATGATATAAACGCTATTTGTTCGCCAACGGATAAAGCGATGTTAGACAATATATTGCGCTACGCTGTTGTGGGAACGAAAGAGACAGTTGCGCAGAAATTAGCACAATTTATCGAGACTACTGAAGCAGATGAACTTATTGTATCTACTCCTATCCACGATATTAAGGCGCGTTTAAAAAGTATTAAGCTGCTAAGTGAAATAGATCTTATGGCCAACAAAGATAGTTATACGGTGGAGTAGTTACATTTATTAGGCTATGCAATCTGTGTAGATTATCACTAATATACAGATCTGATCTGTATTATACTTTTAGCGGGTTTTCCTTTAGGCGTACTTAAATGAAGCGTTTGCTTTCTTTCGTGTTTTTACTTACTAGCTGTTTAAGCGTTACTGCTTCTGTATTGGCGAAAGAGGTACGCGTGGCTATTATCCAAACAGCGTCTTTGCCTATTGTGGCAAACTCCACAGCGGCGTTTAAAAACGAGTTGGTAAAGATTATGCCAAATGCCGATATCATCTTTGATATCTATGACGCCCAGGGATCGCAAGCACAAGCTGCACAGATGATTGAGCAAATTAGTCGTAAGGAAATCTTGCCCGATCTTATCGTGTCAGTGGCTACATTGGCCACTCGCGCACTTTATTCAGCTGAGATTGCAAGCGATATACCAAAGCTCTTTATGACAGTGGCTGACCCTATAAAAGAAGGCATAGTCGAGGAATTTAACACGGTTAGTCGCACTAACATTACCGGCGAATCTCATGTACTCGATGTTAATATAAAACTGGATATATTAGACGGGCTTTTAACCCCTAGTACCCAAGCGCGGCCCTTCACTATAGCCTTATTACATACTGATTACCCTTCTTCTGCTAGTTCTGTGGCAAGCCTTCTTAAGCTCGATGAAAACTACGGCAGCATCAATTTTGTGCCAGTAGCGACCAAATATGTTGAAGGTGAGGCTGGGGCGGTTGCGATGACTGAAGGGATACTTCAAGCGTTTAAGCGGACCGATACCCAGTTTGATGGTTATTGGCTATCGTCAGGCCCGTTACAAGAGTCGGCAATACTTATAGATAGCGTAAGGCAAAATATGAACCTTATGCCTTTATTTGCAGAAAACCTTGCGTCAGTAAAAAAGGGCGCATTGTTGGGGGTGCTGACAGATGAATCTTCTATAGGAAAGTCTGCAGCAACCCGGGCACGAGAAATACTAATGGGGCGCGCAGCCAATACCATCCCTGTTTCTAGAACAGACCAGTATACAGTAGCAGTGAATGTTTCAACGGCAATTAAAATTAATGTGCCTATTCCGTCTTCTTACTTGAAGTTAGCTAAAAATAACGTCTACCACTAAGGTTTGCTCTAACGATATTATGCGTATTAAATCTAAACTTCTCGCTATTTATATTCCTATTCTGCTTATAGGCATGGCCCTTACTGGCTACTGGGCATATTTAAGTGCTTATGAGTCTGTGCGCGAGAAAGAATACCAATTGCTAACGCAAACCCTGTCACTCTCGTTTTTCGATTTAGTAGATGAGCGACATCAACTGCTGCTTCAATCTGGATTAGAAAACGTACCAGTATTTCGAGATGCCTATCAAAAAGAAGTGTTTGATGAGCTAGATGCGCTAAGCGAAACTACAGGCAAAGCCTTTACTATCAGTGACTACAGTAGCGGCGAAAAGATTTATAGCACCTTAACCTCTTGGAGCCCTGTTGATTTAGACACCGCCAACCACACCTCTATTAATGGTAAAGACGTGGCATTTGGGGAAACCATTCTTAATGATGATGAGGCGCTATTTGCGTGTGGCGTTTTTGTTCCATGGAATTGGAAGCTGACGGTGAGCCAGCCTGCCACAGAGCTTGAAGCATCATTGTCGAAAATTGCGTTGTTTACGGTGGCGACCACTTTATTCGCAGTCGCGTTAGTGAGTGTGCTGATGGGAACGGTAACTCAGCTTTTTGTTATTGCGCCAATTAATAAAATAAAAAGTGCTACCAGCAAAATTGCCAGTAACCATAGCAAAGTGGACATAGCGGTAAGCGGTAAAAACGAATTGAGTGAATTGGCCCGTGATGTAGAATTTATGTCCGGTGAAATCGTTGAATACGTCTCAAAGGCTCAGGCAGCTAATAAAGCCAAAACAGATTTTTTGGCAGTAATGAGCCATGAAATGCGTACGCCACTTAACGGTATTCAGGGGCTCGCTTCTTTATTATTAGCCACTGAACTTACTGAAAAACAACAAAAATACGCAACTGATTTAAAAGCGTCGGCGTCAATTTTGGCGAATGTTATTAATGACGTTCTCGATTTATCTAAAATTGAGTCTGGTATGACGGAGATAGATCTTACCGAATTTGACTTAGACTCTATGTTGCGCGATCTCGTCACCTTGCTTGGCACGAACGCCAGTGTTAATAACACCCGTCTTGAATATAAAAGCCGAAATCTCGCGTCTGTGTTAGTAATTAGCGATATTACTAAAATACGCCAAATAGTGATTAATCTTATTAGTAATGCGATTAAATTTACTCACCAGGGCACTGTCGTCATCAACGCAAAGCTAAAGCACGTTAGTACGATGGAAACGCAAGATAACCATTTGGTTATTATGGTGAAAGATACCGGCATTGGTATTGAAGCCGACCGGTTAGAAAGTATTTTTGATAAGTTTACCCAGTCGGATTCTTCTATTTCGCGCCGCTATGGGGGCACAGGGCTAGGGCTTGCTATCGCAAGAGAACTCGCTCAATTATTAGATGGTGATATCAGGGTTACCAGTAAAGTAGGTGAGGGATCTTGCTTTACAGTAACTGCCAAAGTGAAGTCTCGGGTATCACCAGAAGTATCAACTAATGTGAACCACGATGAAATTTCTACAGTACCTAAGCTCAAGCAAGGTATGAATGTGCTACTCGCGGAAGATAATGCGATAAATGCGGTGGTTGCAAAAGCACTGCTTGAACAGCTTGGTTGTGTTGTTACTCACGTGGATAACGGTTTGAAAGCCGCAGCAAGAGTGGAAGACGGTGACATAGATCTTGTGTTTATGGATATTCACATGCCGGTTATGGATGGGGTAGAGGCAACACAACGCATTCGTAAGTTAGAAAGCCCGTGTAAAGACGTTCCCATTATTGGCTTAACAGCCGAAGCATTTAAAGACCGACATGAAGCCTTTATGCAAGCAGGTATGCAAGATGTAGTGACAAAGCCCGTTACTATTGAGGCGCTAGAAAGCAGTATGGTTGCGCTCCAAGGGCGGCCAAACTAACCCTGCTTACTGTCGAGAATTGCCTATACTTAGGTTATGGGGCGGCTGGTTCCCGTTGTTTTTAGGAATGGTTGAATGAATACACTTGCTCCAAAAAAGGAGATAGTGCGCCTTCGATTAGCATTAATTGTTGGGGCTTTATTACTTTGTTGCTTTGTATGGGCCGACATTGTTCTACTGCCAACTAAGCTCCATGCGCTTTATCTCTATAATCGCTTCACCTATCAACTCCCTATTATTGTAGCGATTATCGCGTTTTCTTTTACGCGCTATTTTTATGCCAATAGGTTCTTAATCCTCACGCTGCTAATGGTGCTTCTTACCTACACAAACTATTGGCTTATTTATCAATTGTGGGAGCGAAGTGAATTCATATTCCCTTATGAAGGCACTATTTTATATGCGTTTTATTGTGTTTTTGCGTTAGGAATAAATTACCGGCTAGCCATATTGGCTTCCACTGTGAATGCATTTGGCTTTGTTGGCTTAATGGTTATTGCCCCAGTATATGGCGAGCGCGTTTTTATCAGCGCAGCCTTTGTTACGGGCTCGTTATTTATATGCGCCTACGCTAAATACCGCCTCGATTACGCCATTTCTTTGCTTGCTTCGACAAACAAAAAGCTTGCTACTCTAAGTAGGGTGGACCCCCTCACAAACCTACTTAACCGGCGCGCGCTAATGCAAAGTGGCGAAAAACTGTTGTCGCTTGCGCACCGGGAATCTTTGCATATTGCAGTGATAATGTTAGATCTGGATGATTTTAAGCAATATAACGATAGCTTTGGTCACCAACAGGGTGATGATGCCATTGTCGCACAAGCGGATATTATGCGTGAGGTGTTTCAACGTGAAACGGATATTCTAGGGCGTTATGGTGGCGAAGAGTTTATGATTGTAGTAAGCGGGTTAGATAGCGAAAGTGTAGGCCACCGGTGCAAACAAATTAAGCAAAGTTGGCAATCGCGAGAAATGAAACACGCAAATGGGGCCACGCACGATTGGGTGACTTGCTCAATTGGAGCTGTTGTTTTGTCACCTGCCAAGCAGTTAAGCCTAGATGAACTCGTTACCAAAGCAGACGGCGCGCTCTACAAAGCGAAGCATGCAGGTAAAAATACCTTTGAGGTAGTTACGCTATCCTAGTTTGAAGCGATAGCGTAACTAACAATGCGATTAGAGTTTAACCAGCATCTTGCCTTTATTTTGCCCTTCGAACAGCATGTTCAATCCTTTCTGAGCATTACTTAAGCCCTCAATGGTATGGGCTCGATAGTTAATTTTTCCTTGCTTAACATAGGGGGTTAGTTTTTCCAATAGTTGAGGAACTTCTCCCCAGTGATCCGGCATGGCGAAACCACGCATAGTAATGCGTTTTTTAATTAACGGGATCCAGTTAGGGCCTGGGGCGGGGCTATCCGATTGATAATCGGCAATCATTCCACATACAACAATACGTCCGTGGGTATTCATACGGTTAAAAATATGATGCTGAATAGGACCGCCGGTATTTTCAAAAAATACGTCAATTTTATCTGGGGTCAATTCGGTTAGTTTAGCCTCTAAGTCATCCGTTTTATAATTGATTGCGCCGTCAAAGCCTAATTCGTTTACTATCCAATCTGCTTTTTCGTCACTCCCCACTACGCCAATAACCCGTAAACCGTCTGCTTTAGCAAGTTGGCCTACGATAGAACCTACCGAGCCAGCAGCGCCAGTTACCACTAGTGTTTCGCCTTCTTTGGGTTTACCAAAATTATATAAACCTGTGGTTGCAGTTAAGCCAGGAAGTGCAAACACACATAGCGCCATTTCTTCGGTTACACCGTCTTGCAGTTTATTAAAACCAGAGCCATCGCTTACAAGGTATTCTGTCCACCCTGTCATACCCATAACTTTATCGCCAACCGCAAAATCAGAATGATTGGAGGCAACCACTTCTCCTACACCACTGGAACGCATAACTTCGCCTAATTCAACAGGCGGAATGTAGCTTTCTCTATCCTCACTCATCCAACCTAGCATGGCGGGATCTAAAGACATGTAGGTTTGTTTAATAAGAATTTCGCCGTCACCAGGCTCTGGAATAGTGCGTTCTTTTGTTTCGAAAAGATGCGGGCCAATTTTTCCATCTTCTGGTCGATTGACGAGTAAGATTTCTTTGTAGCTAGACATATCCGAGTCTCCTTTGGGTAAATGAACTCCTGCAACTAATAAGGTTGTGGGGATGAGGAGGTGACTTTGCAAGCGTATCTGCACAGGTGAGCGGGTTTCCCCCCTTTCGCTCACAAAGGGGTTCTTCGTTCTTATTGCCAACAAACGAATTTTACATCTATGTAATATCCTGATAACGCTTGATTATCAAGTTGATGGAAAATGCCGCGAAATTGTCGCTAAAATTGTAAATAATGCGATAAATGTAGGTAAATATCGTTAACTTGCATTGAACATATGCGTTCGCATCCGTAAAATGCGCAGCTGCCTTTTTCTAGTAAATGAGTATTTTATGAAGCAATATTTTTCTTTGCGTGTCGCTGTAGGTGTGGCATTAGCCACCGTTTCTTCTTCTTCTGCGTTGGCGGCAGGCTTCCAAGTTAACGAACACAGTGCCAATGGTTTAGGACGTGCGATGGCTGGTCAAGCAGCAATGCCAGAAAACGCGAGTGTGCTTGCTACTAATCCCGCAGCCATCGGTGTTTTCACTACGTCTCAGTTCAGTGGCTCTGTAAGCTCAATCT
Source organism: Alteromonas profundi (assembly GCF_010500865.1). GTDB lineage: Bacteria > Pseudomonadota > Gammaproteobacteria > Enterobacterales > Alteromonadaceae > Alteromonas > Alteromonas profundi. Next base: position 1,235 of record NZ_JAAAWN010000025.1, on the reverse strand, counting down.
TCCCAAGCGTTGATGTAACAGGTCAAATAACCTCAACCATGCCTACGGAAGCCGGCGATGTTGTTATTGCTTCAGAAGACGCTTCTGAAGATGATATTGCAGATATCGCTATCATTCCTTCATTTTTCTACGTTACGCCGCTAAATGAAAAATGGTCTGTAGGTGTTGGCGCGTTTTCAACCTATGGTCTTCGTTCAGACTACGGTGACGATTTTGAAGCATTACACTTTGCAGATACTGCTGAAGTTGAATCCTTTACGATAAACCCAGCTGTTTCCTATAAAGTTAACGATACCCTACGGGTAGGCTTTGGGCTTAACATTACCTATGCGGATGCAGAAATTAGCTCTGCGCTTCCTAATTCTTTGACAACCGTACTTGGCGTACCTACCGCTAATGCATCGGTATTTAAATTAGAAGGTGATGATATTGGCTATGGTTGGAATGCCGGTGTTTTCTACCAGCCTACTAGTTCAACAAATATCGCCTTATCTTATCGCGCTGAAACCAAGTTAGAACTAGACGGCGAAGTAAGCTCTGCCCTGTCTGCCGAGCTAAACCAGCCTGGTAGCCTTGACCTAAATCTTGCTTCTATTACCGAACTTGCAATTAGCCAAGAGCTAGACGAGCAGTGGTCGGTTCAGGCAAGCCTTGTATTCACCGACTGGAGTACGTTCCAAAAGTTAGAAGCTAACTTAGCCAGCGGTGACGACTTCCTTATCAAGGAAGAGAACTTCGATGACTCATTAAGAGGCTCAATTGGGGTAACGTACGTGCTAAACGATGAATACACCTTACGCGCCGGTTATGCCTATGACGATGGCGTCGTTACTGTTGAAAATCGTTCACTAAGTATTCCTGATACTGACCGTCATTGGATTACAGGCGGTGTAACCTACTCTATGACAGAAGCCACAACTATCGATTTAGCTTATGCCTATATCAATGGTCGTGAAGCCAGTATCAATAAAACCCGCTCGCTTGGTAGCACAGGTATTTCCTCTACGATGGTAGGCAGCCAGTCGGCCACTGCCCACGTATTAAGCGTGCAAGTAAATACACGTTTTTAATCTTTGTTCAGAGCGTCAAAAAGCAGCCAATGGCTGCTTTTTTTGTTTGCCCAGCGAAGCTGGCAAACCCGTCAGGTTGGAAGAAACCTGAATCACCCTGACTGAGGGGAAGATAATCCGAATGGCAAGGGCGTTGTTGGCTAACGGCAGGGTCTGAAGGAAGCC
>NZ_JAAAWN010000024.1 GCF_010500865.1 Alteromonas profundi | reverse complement strand
GCCGCCAGCGTTCAATCTGAGCCATGATCAAACTCTTCAATTAAATATATCGAATTATGAATCGTCGTTGTCGACACTCTTAACGAGTGCCCACACAGATTGTCTTGTCTAAATTGTTAAAGAACATTGCGACTTCGTCGCAATTCACTAGAAGCCGTTGCTTTCTAGTGGCTCACCCTGTTCGAGTGAGGTGCGCATTTTACATCGTTTAAACTTGATGTCAACCGTGTTTTTTAAACTTTTTATTTCTCAAAAAACCGTGTTAGCGCGTTGTTTTAAGTTTGCTTGTAGCCCCCTCAAAACGTGGAGCGCATTATAAATAGCTGGACTTAAAGATCAACAGTTATCTGCTGTTTATTTGCATTTAGTTTGAATTTAGTGGTTAACAGCCTATTTTTACAGCATATGCACTCTTTCCATTGATCTTTAGACTACTTTTTTCACATTCTGTTGTTCAATTTGTTACAAATGAGTAAACTACGAACAGCCTCCAATACGATAATAAACACTAGATAAGGTAGGTATATGAAAGTTGGCTTTATTCAATGCACTATAATAAGTGCAGTTTTTGCAATAGCAGGTTATTTGTTGTTTTCTTCTGCTAATTTAAATACTCATGTTCCACTTACTGTTTCAGCCTCGCTGTTACTAGGGGGGATACTTACACCTTGGCTCGCTTCTCTTCTTAATACATCGTCAGCGAAAGTTTCTTCAACTAACAGCGATAATGTAGCTAACGCAATTACGGCTACATTATATGTAGGCAATTTGCCCTACCGTGCTAATGAAGCTGCGGTAAAGGATTATTTTGCTAGTTTTACGGAAGTTCAGTCTGTACGACTAATGAAGGATAGGAAAACGGGAAAGCGCAAAGGTTATGGCTTCATAGAAGTGATGACAGATGATATCGATGCAGTTATCGCGAAAACGAACGACTCACTCTTTCAAGAACGAACCCTAAAGGTTCGACCGGCAAAAGACAAAGTTGAACACGAGTAATAAAAAAACCTGGGCTTGCCCAGGTTTTTTATATCTATTATCACAGCTAGCTATCTTATACTTCACTACCTTCCTGCTGAGGCATATTGTCGAGCAACCTACGGTTAAATGAGTGAAAGCGATTAATTGCAGAGACCAAATCAGGAACCTGAACATCTTTCATTTCGTTAATAAGGCCAGAGATAAGCGTATTATAGTCACTGCTAGATGCTAGCGTATTTTGCGCGTTCTCTAACGTCGCCATCATTTTCTCTACATACTGAGAAACAGGACTTACTACGTTTCCATACTGATTTTCTACTTCTGCATCTTCACTATAGTGCTTAATATTCTCATAGGTTTTCATCACTTCTGCCTGAGTAGTGCGATTTAACTGTAATGCGTAACCCACCAATTCTTTATCGTCAAAACCAAGATCGAGTGCTTGCTCAAACGCTGTATCCAGATCGCCACTATAGAAAGTATCAGCAAGATCCTGTGCTTGGCCTACAACATTGGCTATAGCTTCTAATTCGTCTTCATCCAACTCACCCTGTAGCGAAAAGCTAATGCCAGTTTTTTCATAGAATTGGTAAATAGATGTCTGGCTTGGATAAGTTTGATTATTCTCATTTTGCGTATCAGTGTTTACCTGGGAACCATCACTTTGTTCAGTTAGACTCATTTGCCGAACCGTATCAAAACGTAAGGTAACCTCATCGCCGTCTTTGGTTTTTATGTGCAAATGGCCTGTTCTCTCATCTGAAGCCGATAATACACTTAGTTCACTTGCTCCTATTGGGGTATTTTTGCCAAAAATATCTGCTTGTAATTTATTAATACCCGTGTCAATAAGATCACGACTTTTATCCATTCCCTCAGCTATTTCATCATTCATAAAGCTAGCGAGTTCTTTTTCTGCCATAGCAAAACCTTTGCTGACGCCCTCACGGGCCTGCGCAACCAGCCCTGACAATTTATCGTCTGGCGCCCCGCTATCAGCAGCCCCCTTAATCACGCCACCGACAAAACGCAATACGTTTTTAGCCACCTCTTCAAAGTCGAACAGGCTCGCTTCTTTTTTGTCTTCTGTTTCAGATGCTGCTGTACTTTCTTGTGGTCGCTTCCCATCCACAACTACATTTTGGCTTAACGAACCACTAAAAACCTTCAAACCAATAGATGTCTGTGAACTGCTCATAGTTACTGTTGCCGCCTGCTGCTTTGAAAATTCAGCGGCTTGCTGTAATCCGTCGCTCTGCAACTGCTTCTTGATGGCTTCATTTGGGTGAACCGACGCCTTTTGATCCACTTTCTGGTCGCCCATGAAAGCTTTAATTTGACTCATGTTCATAATTTGATCCTCACTATCCTCATAGGCGTTATCGGCAGCAAAATGAAATTGTTTAATTTTAATACAACATTTTATTGTATTACTGCTTTTCGCATTGCACATATAATGAAAGTGTCTACAATTCGCCACCTTTGTAAAAGCTTCATCACTACAACGAAAACCGGAGAGCACTATGACGGCGCCGACACAACAAGATTATCAAAGCCAACTAGATGAGAAGGTAGCTAGGTTAACCAGCCTACTAGCGCCGTTCAACGCACCTGCGCTTTCCGTATACCATTCACAGCCGGTTCATTACCGTATGCGCGCAGAATTTCGCGTGTGGCATGACGGCGAAGACCTCTACCACATCATGTTTAATCAAAGCACGAAAGAAAAATATCGCGTAGATGTATTTCCGCCAGCATGTGAAGCAATAAACAGAGCCATGAAATTGGTGATGGAAAACTTACGCAACAATCAAGTTCTGCGTAAAAAGCTCTTTCAAATTGACTATTTATCCGCCATGTCTGAAGAAATTGTTATTAGCTTGCTGTATCACAAGCAGCTTGACGATACTTGGGCACAAGAAGCGGAGCAATTGAAGGCCCTTTTATCTCCTTACTTTAACGCGGTAAATATTATTGGTCGTGCGCGCAAGCAAAAGCGCATTATTGGGCACGACTATGTAATTGAACGCTTGCCAGTACGCAAAAAAGAATACGTGTTTAAGCACATCGAAAACAGCTTTACCCAACCTAACGCACTCGTCAACTGTCGTATGATTGAGTGGACGATGGATTGTTGTGCCGCATTAGAAGGAGATTTGCTGGAAATGTATTGTGGAGCGGGCAATTTCTCCATACCGCTAGCTGAAACGTTTAATCAGGTAGTAGGTACTGAAATAGCGAAGCCATCGGTACAGGCCGCTCAATATAATATCAAAGCTAACAATTTGACTAACGTGAACATCGTCAGGCTTGCGGCGGAAGAGTTCACTCAGGCCATGCGAAAAGAAAGGACATTCAGCCGACTAGAAGGCGTTGACCTTGATAGTTTCAATTTTTCGACGGTGTTAGTAGACCCACCGCGTGCAGGCCTTGATATAGATTCATTAAAAATGATTCAAGACTATGAGCACATCCTTTATATTTCATGTAACCCCGAAACCCTGGCGGATAATTTAACGTTACTTTGTGAAACACACGCTGTGACTCAAGCTGCGTTGTTTGATCAATTCCCTTTCACGCATCACATAGAAGCTGGCGTTTTATTGAGCCGAAAAAGTTAAACTAAAACACAACATCTCATCATCAATCAGAAAAGAATTTGGCGGCCGCCCCTAGTTGCACAAAACGCAATTGCATTTTCACCCGGTCGCCAATCTCTGCCCGCAATTCTGCATCTGCTTCCAATGCTTCTGCACCGGCACTAAACACTAATCTTACCATTGCATCTGCTTGAACAACCGCTATGCGATACTCCACATTTTGCTGTTCAATAATGTAGTCGGTTAACTCTTCAATAAAATGCTGAATTTCCCGAAGCACCGCCAGACGGTACGCCGTGGATGTCCCCGTATGTTCGCGCAATAACAAGCGAAATACATTTTTATTAGCGGTAATAAATTCCATAAAGGTTTCAACCGACGTATGGATAACACTGCCACCAGAGGCAATACGTCGTCGAGCTTGACGCATCAACTGACGCAACGCCAGCCCGGCTTCATCAACCAAAGTTAACCCTAGTTCATCCATATCTTTAAAATGTCGATAGAAAGAGGTAGGCGCTATACCTGCTTCACGGGCAACTTCACGCAGACTTATCGCCGATAAGCTACGGTTTTCGTCTAACAAAGAAAACGCAGCGTGAATAATGTTTTGGCGAGTTTTAAGTTTTTGTTCTTGACGGCTCACAATAGTACCACTTAGTTTCGTAGCATAAGTTTAACGTATCTTGCTATTGTATTTGAGATAATTTTTGCTTTACTACAATCCAAAGCACGTTTCCTAACTCCTTCTTGCCCTTCGAATTTGTATGATAAATCACCTGACAATGGCTTTTCTGAAACATTAAAGTTTACAGCTGTAAGCATAACTTATCAGTGTTTTACTTGCCTGATGGGGAATAAAACGATAAATTAGCGAACACTTGTAAGCTGAGTTGTATAAAATGAAAAAACCACCTCTTATCCTAACGAATGTATTGGTATTTATAATTACCGGTTCCATTGCATTCATTGGCGTGCCTTTATGGGTAGCGCATCAGGGAATCGATTGGGCAGAAATTGGTACTGCTATTTTCTTGTTCTATTTTACCGGAATGTCGATTACAGCGGGTTATCACCGTTTGTGGTCGCATAAAACATACGACGCCAACATTGTTGTTCGTGTTGTTCTTGCTATAGGCGGCGCCATGGCGTTGCAAAATAGTATTTTGCACTGGTCGTCAGATCATAGAGTTCATCATCGCCATGTAGATGACAATGATAGCGACCCCTACTCTGCTAAAAGAGGCCTATGGTTTGCTCATATAGGTTGGATGCTACGGGAATACCAAGCTAATCGTTACCACGACTATCAAAACTGTAAAGACTTACAGAAAGATAAGGTAGTTATGTGGCAGCACAATTATTACCTCCCCATTGTGTTAGTAGCGAACTTTGGTATCACCGGTCTACTAGGCTGGCTAAATGGCGATATATTAGGAATGATATTAGTAGCAGGGGTATTGCGACTGGTACTTGTACATCACGTTACCTTCTTTATAAACTCGTTAGCCCATTTTTGGGGTAAACAGCCTTATACCGATGTAAATAGTGCAAGAGACAATGGCATACTGGCGTTTTTTACCTTTGGCGAGGGCTATCATAATTACCACCATATTTTTGAATACGATTATCGCAATGGTATTCGTTGGTATCAGTTTGATCCCACAAAGTGGTTGATTAAAGGGTTATCTTATATTGGTTTGACGCGGAATCTTCGCAAGGTGCCAGAAGAACGGATCGAAAAGGCACGTGTAGCAATGCAATTGCAAAGGGCCAGTGAAAAAGCGTCATCTCTTCCTAATGCTGATGAAGTTATGTCGACCATTCACGCTGAATACGACTTGCTGGTACAAAAAATGTCTGACTATTACGCTACCAAGAAGCGTTTAATGCGCATTAAGCAGAAGACCTTACAGCGTAGTATTGAAGGCTTAGAATTAACCTATAAGTACAAGGAATTGAAGCAGGCACTAGCGCTGCAAAAAGAGAAGTGGATGCAACTGCAACATTTATCTTTTCATCCTGCGTAGATAAACATTGCTTCGTTTTTCGAAGGCTTGATAAAAACCCACATGAGTATTGCTTATGTGGGTTCTTATTTATTTATGTATTGCGACTAGAGTTGAAATTACAAACCGAGTAACTTAGTACACAATATATAGATTGTAGAATAGTTAGTTACCCGAATTTCAAAATAGGATGCAGTTATGGCGGCGAAGCAAAAAGACAAACCCACCCCTTCTTCTTATCACTACGATGCAATAGTTATTGGCACTGGACCCGGTGGTGAAGGTGTAGCTATGCAGTTAGCCAAAGCAGGGAAAAAAGTGGCCGTGGTGGAGCGCTACGAAGCTGTCGGCGGTGGGTGTACACATTGGGGCACCATTCCATCAAAAGCGCTTAGACACTCTGTTAGCCGATTAATTGAGTACAATAACTCTCCACTTTTTGCCGATAACCACGTTAGCCGCAGTTTAACCTTCTCGGAAATTATGCGCCACGCAAGCGGTGTTGTTGAAAGCCAAACCCGTTTACGCTCTTCTTTTTATGATCGTAATCGAGTTACCTTGTTTCACGGAGAAGCCAGTTTTATCGATGCACATACACTGCAAATCACTAGAAAAGATGGCTCTGCAGATATTGTAACCGCTGCACAAATAGCCATTGCTACCGGCTCCCGCCCTTACTGTCCGAAAGATATCGATTTTAACCATCCTCGGATTTATAACTCCGACACTATCTTATCGTTAGATCACGACCCCAAATCTATCATTATTTACGGCGCTGGTGTTATTGGATCTGAGTATGCGAGTATATTTAGAGGCCTTGGTGTTAAGGTTGACTTGGTAAACATGCGCGACAGACTACTGTCGTTTCTGGATACCGAAATTTCCGATGCCTTAAGCTACCACCTTTGGAACAACGGCGTACTTATTCGCCATAATGAAGTTTATAAATCGGTAGAGGCCACAGAAGATTCGGTGATCCTAAACCTTGAATCGGGTAAACGAATGCGCGCTGACTGCTTGTTGTTTGCCAACGGCAGAACCGGCAATACCGACACCCTGGGGTTAGAAAATATAGGGCTTAAGGCCGATGGACGTGGGCAGCTGAAGGTTAACGAAAACTACCAAAGCGACGTTGAAAACGTTTATGCTGTGGGAGACGTTATTGGTTATCCAAGTCTTGCCTCAGCTGCATATAACCAAGGTCGATTTGCCGCGGAAGCCATGTTAAACAAAGCCACACACGCTGAACTTGTTGCTGATATTCCAACGGGTATCTACACTATTCCCGAAATAAGTTCGGTAGGAAAGACTGAACAAGAACTCACTGCAGCAAAAGTGCCTTACGAAGTAGGTAGAGCACAGTTTAAGCACCTTGCACGCGCACAGATTGCATCAACGCAGGTAGGGAGTTTGAAAATTCTTTTTCATCGCGAAACGAAAGCAATATTAGGAATTCACTGCTTTGGCGAGCGAGCCTCAGAAATTGTTCACATCGGGCAAGCCATTATGCAGCAAACGGGTTCAGCCAATACCATAGACTACTTTGTCAATACCACGTTCAACTACCCCACTATGGCAGAGGCCTATCGGGTGGCTGCAATAAACGGACTGAACAGGATATTTTGACCTTAAAAACGAAAAAAGCCGGCAACAAATGCCGGCTTTTGTACTAATAGACGTTGCTTACACTTAATTGCGATTTGCAGCTAGTGTATTTTGGGCATTCAATGCTTCTCTATGAGCAACTACATCGATGTGCATATTCTCTTGGTCGAAGGTCATTGTTGCAATGGCATAATCACCGCGGCTTTCACTTGCTATATTAACTAAATTAGCTTGAGAGTCGCGAAACTGCATGTTGCTACTGATCTTATCAGCCATACATTGATTATTAATCTCAAAGCTTTGTGCATCCATACAATCAAATAATTGATTGCTTTGAGTTTCAGCATGCGCAACGCCAAAAGCGGACAACAAGGCTATTCCCAGAACTACTTTACGCATGGTTTTCTCCTGTGATACAACGAAAGGTGTTAGATGTAAATATAATGTATATAGCGCCTTTCGTCAATCTCAATCAGAGGAATATTACATTAAGATGACAGTTTTTTATTTTTTACAAATTTAATTACAATGCAAAAGGACAACCTAGCTACATTAATCAATGAGGCAAAACACTGCTCATTCTGTAGTGAGTTTTTACCTCAACCACCCAGACCCGTTTTTTCTGCGGGATACAGTAAACTCGTGCTTATAGGGCAAGCGCCCGGGCAACAAGCACACAACAACAGTAAACCGTTCAGCGATCAAAGTGGCGTTCGGTTACGTCGCTGGCTTAAGATCGATGAAGCCACCTTTTATAACCCAGACAAGTTGACCATTATGCCAATGGGGTTTTGCTTTCCGGGGTATAAAAACGGGGCCGATGCACCACCGCGCAAAGAGTGCGCGCCAAAGTGGCACCATCAATTTCTGTCGATAATAAAACCACAGGCCATCATCTTAGTGGGTAGGTATGCGCAAAAGTACTATCTTCCACAGTTTAAGTCACTTAGCGAAGCGATGACACAATGCGATTTTTCAGAGGGTTTGATCCCTTTACCTCATCCTTCAGGCAGAAATAATCGTTGGCTCGCTAAACATCCGTGGTTTGAATCAGAGTATTTACCCAAGGCTGCTGCCTATATAAAGCGCAGCCTTTAGGTCTAACTATTCGGTTGTACTATGGTCGTGTAAGTAAGACATTAAAGCCTCGAAAGGCATGGGTTTCGCGTACAGATAGCCCTGCGCTTCGACGCAGCCTAACTTTATCATGTAACTGGCCTGTTCACGCTTTTCAACACCTTCGGCAATAGTAAGCAAGCCAAGCTTGTTGCCTAAGGTGACAATAGTCTCTGCCAATACCGCACTCTTACCAGGCTGAATGTCTTTTACAAATGAACGATCAACTTTCAGCCTGTCTAGCGGAAGCTTTTGCAAATAACTCATTGAGGAAAAGCCCGTACCAAAATCATCTATCGCAATACCTACGCCATACTCTTTTAACGTGGTAAGTGCATCAATTACAATTTGTGGCTCATCCATCACTACGCTCTCAGTAATCTCTAGCTCAAGTAAACTAGGATCGCAATCTGAGGCGATGAGGGCGTTCTTTACTTTTTCGACAAAGTGTCTATCTCTAAACTGGGGGATTGAAATATTCACTGCTACACGCAGGTTATCGTAACCGGCTTCTTTTAACTCTTTAAGCTTCCGACACGACTCTTCAAGTACCCATTGACCAATATCCACAATAAGCCCTGAATACTCTGCCAATGGTATAAATACCGCAGGGGAAATATAACCGCCCTCGCCGTCAGGCCAGCGCAATAACCCTTCCATTCCCACCACTTTTTCACTGACTAAGTCTACCTGGGGCTGATACCACAGTTGCAATTTTCTATTGATAAAGTCGCTTCTCAACTGGCGTATCATATCTAGACGCCATGTGGTTTGGCTTTCAATGCTTTTTGCGTAGTATTCGTGATTATCGCTAAGGTTCTTTTTCGCTCTATTTAGCGCAATATTCGCCCGTTTCAAAACATTGATACCTACGCCTTGCTGGTTCTCTAGTCGACAGAGGCCGATGGTAACGTTTATCGGCAGGGTGTGGTCGCTTACTTTAAACGAAGACTCGAACACGTCGCTAATAGAGGTAGGGTTAACCTCCTCAGAGGGCCCTATTAAACCAAACACGTCTGCACCGATGCGACCAATTCTTACTTTATTAGTGAATGTATCTTGAAACCGCTGGGTGATTGCTAATAGCAATTCGTTGCCTGCTTCTTGGCCTAACCCATCATTTACATCGGAAAAGTGATTTACATCTACAAGTGCTACTGAATAATTATCGCCTGCAAACAGGTGGGGTTTGTCCAACATATTGATGAACTCGTTACGATTAGGTAATCGAGTGAGCCAATCGCGAAATGCCGCATTTCTAAGTTCATGAAATAAGTTAACGTTTTCATAGCCTACCGAAATACTCGATAGAAAAACCTCTAACAAGTTCTTATCTATATTGCTAACCGCACTGGCCATATGCACATAAACGGCAGCTTCAAAACCGGCTCGATTAATATACAACACAGATGACTGAGGCTCGATGATATGTTGCTTTAAGCGCAAACAACGGTTGATTTGCTCTACAATTTCATCATCGCGTATATGTTCAATGGGCTCATTGATAAGGCTTGCGTATTCGCCTGCCGCGCCGAGTACATAAATGCCATTATCGTCTTTATCTAATACTGCACCTGCACGGGCGCACAACAACCCTTCCGCATCTAAGCCAATTAATGAACTTATTTGGGTGACGACTCCTTCACAAAACCCTTTAACCGAATGTTCTTCAAACAGGTTAGATGAGGAGGAAATTATCTTCTCAAGCCCGATACGATTTTGATTTATCGTCATAATTTGTTGATATGAACGTAGCGATGAAATAACCGTGGTTAACAGCTTTCCCCGGGTTAACTCTGTTTTCGTTTTATAGTCGTTAATATCATAAAGCTTGATGACTTCTTCTTCGGGGGCGTAGCCGGGTTGTCCGGTGCGTAAAATGATACGGGGTTCGGCTAACCTCATGCTTTCTCTAATGTAGCGAACCACATCAAAACCTGCGTAGTCGGTTTCCATAACCACATCAAGAAGGATAATGGCAATACCTTTGCCGTATTCGTGCAGTAATTGCTGTGCTTGTTCGCCAGAATAGGCATGCAGAAAGTTTAGTTTTCGTTCATTCACCACAAGGTCGGCAAGTGCTAGACGAGTAACGGTATGAATTTCTTCATCGTCATCGACAATTAAGATATTCCATTCTTTGTAGATTGTAGTATCGATTGCGTTGTCATTATCATCTTCTAAGAAGACTAACTCGTCGTTATCGTAATCCGTTGCCGACATAACTGCTTATACCCTTATTACCCATTTACTCTGCTGATACCTTGCAAAGTGCTGCTTAAACCATACTATTGATTAATGAAGTCGCGAATGCAATAGTATTTATCCTTTGGTAGTACATTACTCTGCTTTGAGTATATAACTTATGAAAATCACTCCTGATCCGTACGTGCCCCCCACTAATCAGCCGCAAAAAATAAATGAAAGCGACCCGGTTAAACAAAGCAAAGCACAGGATAACACTGAGAATAAAACCGCCGCGGCGACGCATCAGCAAAAAATACTGTCGTGGTTTTCTCGGGTGGGGATTTCCCCCTCAATGTCTTCGCCTGACCCTCAGCGAGAGAAGCAAGCGCTGGCGCGAAGAAAACAGATTTTAGAGTTGCAAAAAGCATCTAACCTCAAAGCAGTGTTAAATATAGCACTAAATGTGTCAATCACCGAATCGGACGGCGATAATGTAGACCCCGATTGGTTTTTTGCTTTTAGTTCGTTAGCGGAAGAAATTTACAGCCCAGCAATGCAGGAACTATGGGGTAAAATTTTTGCAGTTGAAATAAGCAGACCCGGTAGTTTTTCGCTCAGAAGTTTGCAACTATTAAAGTCGCTAACCCACCGCGATGCTAAGGTGTTTGCAAAAGCAGTGAGCATTGCCAGTCGTCGAAACAACGATAAAGTCCCCCGCATATTAGTGGGCTTTCATCGCCGAAAGGGGCTATTTTCCTTTCTTCGTCGGCCAGTACCGGAACAAATTAATCTTGCCTCAGTGGGGCTTTCATATCCAGATCTTTTGGCCCTTCAAGATATGAAATTAATATATGCCAGTGAGATTGAAAGCGGAGAATATACTGAGGGGCAACAATCGAGTTGGCGCTGTGGCAATGAAAATTTGCAATTAGAGAGTAAAACCACCGGCGTAGCTTTGGTTTATTATAAGTTTACCGCCGTAGGTAGTGAGCTTTATAAGCTAGTTTCCCGGCATGAAAACCAGGCTTACACCAAGTTGCTAAAAAGCGTACTTAGCGAAGCCTTTATCATCAAGTGATCACGCCGCTACGGTGTACCGGCTATTTAAGCCACACAGGCAGCTTAAATGCCGTCACCAAATTCGTGTAACCCACACTCGCGTTTGAGCCCAAAGAAGCGGGTGTCTTGTTCGCTCATGCCTTCTTGAAGTGACTGCGTGGTGTGCCAATCACCAATAGAAACATAGCCTTGCTCCCAAAGGGGATGGTACGGCAGCTCATGCTCTTTAAGGTAGTAATGCAAATCTTTGTTACTCCAATCAATTATGGGGTAAAGTTTAAATTGCTTACCAACCTTCTGGAGTACAGGCAACTTGCCTCGGCTATCAGACTGACTTCGCCGTAAGCCAGCAAACCATGTCCCTGCATCAAGCGCGTTTAGCGCACGTTGCATAGGTTCTACTTTGTTCATTTGGTTATATTGTTCGATCCCTTCGATACCTTGTTCCCATAAGCGCCCAAATCGTGCTTCTTGCCATGCGGCAGACATATTGGCGCTATAAACATGCAAGTTTAACTGCAGCGCGTTTGTAAGCGTATCAATAAACTTATAGGTTTCAGGAAACAGATAACCAGTATCAGTCAGTACCACAGGAATATCTGCTTTCGCACGCGTCAACATATGCAGCATCACAGCAGACTGTGCACCGAAGCTAGAAGAAACAATATGGTTACCGGGTAAGTTCTCCAGAGCCCAAGCTACGCGAGCTTGAGCATCCATGTCTTCCAACGCTTCGTTAATAGTAGCAAGTTCGTCCTTGCTAATATCTAACGTCAGCGGCTGAATGTCGCTTAGTGTTGAATTAGTCATAAAAATCTCTTGCCGAGTCAATCACAGGTGCAACTATTTCTTTGCGTATAACAAAGTCGCCAAATGCTTCTTTATCATTACGCTCTTTTGCCCACCGACCGATCAGACTATCCAATTCGCGCATAATCTCTTGGTCGCTGATGTTTTCGCGATACATTCTAGGGATACGCGTACCTTCTCGATCGCCGCCTAAATGAAGGTTGTACTTCCCTGGTCCTTTACCTACTAATCCAACTTCAGCGAGCATGGCGCGCCCGCATCCATTTGGACATCCGGTAACGCGGAAAATAATACTGTCATCAGCTAGGCCATGTTTAACCAATAGTCCTTCAAGCTCGGTAACAGCATCAGGGAGATAACGTTCTGCCTCAGCCATTGCAAGTGGGCATGTAGGTAGCGAAACGCAGGCCATAGAGTCTAGCCGTTGGTTAGACACCTCTGGCGCTATTAGGCCATGCTCACGGGCGAGCGATTCAATGTGCGCTTTTTCTTCTTCAGCTACACCGGCGATGATCAAATTTTGATTTGCGGTTAAACGGAAATCGCCTTTGTGTATCTTCGCAATTTCAGCGCACCCCGTTTTAAGGGTTTTACCTGGATAATCGAGAATGCGACCATTTTCAATAAATACCGTTAAATGATACTTACCATCAACGCCCTCAACCCATCCAAAACGATCGCCACGGCCGGTAAATTCGTAAGGTCGGCTTTCTTCAAACTGCACGCCCGCACGTTTTTCTACTTCAGCTTTAAAGTTATCTACACCCACACGCTCTAGGGTATATTTTGTTTTCGCGTTTTTACGGTTAACACGGTTTCCCCAGTCGCGTTGAGTGGTAACCACTGCCGCCGCCACAGCTAAGGTATCCTTTAGAGGAATAAAACCGAAATCGCTGGCCTTGCGGGGGTAGGTGCTATGATCGCCATGGGTCATAGCTAAACCACCGCCTACCAGCACATTAAAGCCAACCAGCTTGCCGTCTTGCGCTATTGCCACAAAATTTAGATCATTGGCATGCACATCAACATCATTTTGCGGGGGAATAACTACCGTAGTTTTAAACTTACGCGGCAGATAATTATCCCCTAAAATTGGTTCCACTGGTTTCTCAGTGGTTTCTACTTTTTCGCCATCTAACCAAATCTCGGCATACGCACGAGTTTTGGGAAGTAAGTGCTCACTTATCTTCTTAGCCCATTCATACGCTTCAATATGTAGCTCAGATTCCACAGGATTTGAAGTACAAAGTACGTTACGGTTAACGTCTCCAGCTGTGGCAATAGAGTCGATACCTACCTTATTTAGGGTTTGGTGCATCATCTTTATGTTCGGCTTTAGCACCCCGTGAAACTGGAAGGTTTGACGGGTGGTTAGACGAATACTGCCATAGAGCGTGTGCTGCTCTGCAAACTCATCGATAGCCAACCACTGTGAAGGTTGGATGATGCCGCCGGGTAAACGTGCTCTTAGCATTACATTGTGTAACGGTTCTAATTTTTGCTTACTACGTTCTGCGCGTATATCGCGGTCATCCTGCTGATACATACCGTGGAAACGAATAAGCTGAAAATTATCGGCGGTAAAGCCACCTGTAAGGTCATCTTTTAGGTCTGCCTCAATGGTGCCGCGTAAATTGTTACTCTCACGCTTTAAGCGCTCGTTGTCAGCAAGCTTGCCCTCAACGATAAATGGTGATTTTTCATTGCTCATTAATAGACATCCTTCTGATAACGTTTAGCTTTACGTAACGTTACGATATAGGCTTTTGCGTCAGCCTCTGATTTATTGCCGTGTTCTTGCACAATACTAATAAGTGCATTTTCCACATCTTTTGCCATATGGGTCGCGTCTCCACACACGTAGAAGTGTGCGCCGTCTTCCAACCATTGGTAAACGTCTTTGCCGTGTTCTAATAGACGATGTTGTACGTACACTTTCTCTTGTTGATCACGAGAAAACGCCAGCGTAATTTTGTCTAATAAACCGCTTTTAACGTAGCCTTGCCATTCCACTTGATATAAGAAATCTTGGGTGAAATGTGGATTACCAAAGAACAACCAATTTTTCCCCTCTGCGTCCTGTGCGTCGCGTTCTTGCATAAAGGCACGGAATGGCGCTATGCCGGTACCCGGCCCTACCATAATAACCGGCGTATCAGGGCTTTCTGGTAGACGGAAGTTGTCGTTCGGCTCAATAAAAACTTCAACCTCGCCATTTTCTTCTAAATACTCGCACAAAAAGCCTGACGCTCCACCCTGATGGCGGTGACCGAAGGCCTCATAATCTACGTGCGCTACGGTAAGGTGCACTTCCTCTTCTACTTCTGATTGGCTAGAAGCGATAGAATATAAACGCGGCGTAAGCGGGCGTAGTGCGTCAACCAGCTGTTGTTCCGTTAGCTTGCCTGGGTGGTCACGAACGATATCTATTAGCTGGCGCTCGGCCATATACGTGCGTAGCTGCGCCTTGTCTTCCATTAACGTCGCCAACGACTCAGACCCTGTTGCACTTTGATAGGCTTTAATAAAATTAGGGTAGCTTAGGGTAAGCTCGAGCTTACTACTTAAGGCTTCTGCCAAAGTGAACTGACTATCCCCTATCGTAACTTCAGCATCAGCGTTTAATGAAAGCAGAGAAATAAATTCTTGCACTAGGCCCGCTGCGTTTTTAAACCATACACCTAACGCATCACCCGCTTGATAAGTTATACCTGAGCCTTCTAAGCTAATTTCGATATGACGTATATCTTTTACTGAATCGCGGCCAGTAATTTTTTGCGATTCAAGCAACGTGGCCGTATAGGGAGCCTTTTTTGTATAGCTTTGCGTGGGCGCGCCTTGTACTGCAGACCCAGTTTGGGCCGTTACAGCTACGGGCGCTTTCGCTGTTAAGTCTTCTTTTAGTGCATCTATAAGCTTATCTATCCACGTCTGCGCATCGGCATCGTAGTCAACATCTAAGTCGGCACGCTCAATGATTGACGTTGCACCTAACTTAGCCAGACTTGCATCGAAGTCTTTACCGGTTTGACAGAAAAACTCATAGCTACTATCACCTAACCCCATTACGGCATACTTGGTGTTATTAAGTTTAGGGGCTTTTTTACCCGCCACAAACTCATGCAGCTCAATAGCATCATCAGGTGCATCGCCTTCGCCATGCGTACTGACAAAGAGCGCCACATGTGTTTCTGACTTAAGCTGGCGCGGTTTGTAGTCAGCCATGCTAACTAATTTGCTGTTATATCCAGCCTCTTCCGCTTTAGCTTGAAACTGTTGCGCTAAACCTTTCGCATTCCCGGTTTGCGAACCGTATAAAATAGTTAACGTAGGTGCGGGGGCAGACGACACGGCATTTGCGCCCGCGCTTGATGCCACGGCACCACTTTGCGCCGCAGCCATACCGGCAGCATAGCCACTTACCCAGGTAAGTTGATCACGATTTAACCCAGCCATTGCTTGCGTTATCGCGTTCCACTGCTGATCATTTAATATTGCGCCAGGGGCGGATTGTTGGTTCGGTTTCTGTGACATAATTCATTAGCCTTTATTTGATGGGCACAAGGCTAACGGCTTTAGAGAAGAAGAGAAAAGAATAAATGAAACTTTTTTATTACCTAAAGTGATTAAGAAAATAAAGAAAACAAAAAAAGCACGTTTTCTAGCGCAAAAACGTGCCTTTATTTATACCACTTATGCTATGGGTATCGCGTTAATCTAGCGCCTAAAAATGAAGTTCTAGGCCCGCAAATACACCATCAAATTCCATATCTGCATACACATCATCGATATCTTCAATATCTACCGTTACATTTCTGTAGCCTAATTGCACCGTCATATCTACTGCAATACTTTCAATAAATGAATAAGTTACGGCAACTTGATAGTCACTAAGTTCGTGGTCATCAAAAGACAAATAGCTGCCTTCAGCGTAGGCTGCTAATCCAGTGAAGGGCAAACCAACCTGAACTTTCGAATACACCATAGGTATCACACCAGAAAACTCTCCCGAACTTTGGGTGTCACTTGCGGTGTCTTCTACATAAAACGCACCGTCAATATATTTAGCATTCAGGCCCACATCAAAACTTACTAGATCATTATCGAATAACTCGTAATAAAGAATTAAGTCGGTAGCTTCAAGTTCAGTGATGGTATTAACTTCACTGTTTGCGGTATAAAGCTCGCCGTCAAAGCTAAAGCTCGAATCTAGCGTTGTGGTACCATTGTTATCAAGCGTGGTGTGAACCACTTTTACATTAGGCACAAGTGGAACGGGGTGCTCGAAGGCAATGTATAGCGACGAATTTGTTTCATCATCGAAATTAAAATTAGCGGTAGAAGAACTATCAGCAAAGCCACCCGTTGTATCTGTTTGCCACGCCTGTGCACCGGCGTAAACCCCTGCGATTGTGTCTGCTTGTGTTGTTACCGAAAACAATGCGCAGCCTAAGGCAGCTGCGAGAAGGCCCTTTTTCATGGATTATCCTTGATTAAGTATTTCAGAAAGTTCGATTAATGCGGCATTAGCGCGAGAAATATAGTTTGCCATTACTAGCGAATGATTAGCGAGTATACCAAAACCACCGCCATTTAGAATCATTGGACTGTAAACGGTTTGCTGAGTCGCTTCTAGCTCTCGAATTATTTGCTGCAAACTAACTAATGCATTCTTATCTTCAAGCACGTCAGCAAATTCAACTTCAGCGGCCTTTAAAAAATGCAGCAAAGCCCATGTTGCGCCTCGTGCTTCATAAAAATTATTATCGAGTTTCCACCAACTTGTTTTGACCATACGCTGGGGACCCACAGGTGTAGACTGCTTGCCTTTTACATCGCCGGCTAAATCTGTATTTACCCGCGATGAAGTTACACTGGCACTTAAACGTTGGGAGTAACTACCCAAACGTTTTTCTACCTGCTTTAGCCACTCTCTTAAATTATCTGCACGGGCATAAAACTGGCTATCAGAATTTTGGGGATTGCCCAACTCATCACGGTATTGCTTTAATAACTCGATACCATCGCGATAGCTCGCCTCTGATGATGGAAACATCCAGCTACGATTATCCATATTAAATTTAGGGTGCGCCTTAGTTAAATAGGTATTCTCTAGTGACTGGGACTGTGAACGACTGAAGTCTTTACGCATAGACAATGCTAAATCTCGTATCATTTCCAATGCGCCAAACTCGAACGCCGGCATATTGTCGAGAAACACGCCCGGAGGCATCACATCGTTGGAAAGGTAACCACCTGGTTTATCAAGTAAAGTTTCAGATACATCAATCATAGTTGTAGTTAACGTATAGCCTGCGATGGCTTCAGGCTGGGCGACGGAGGACTGTTGCGCAACCCGCTTCTTAACGTCATAAGTGTCTGGCGCTATGCTCCAATACCAACCTATAAGCCAGAAGACTAAAAATAAAATGACGACAATAGCGGCTACCCGTTTTGTGGTTATCGATTCTCTCATACTTATGCCAACCTTCCTTTCCAATGACGTAAAGCCGGAGACGACCGGCTTTATTTAATAAGCGATGTTACTACAAACTTATCGTACCTTTATGATGATTATTGGTATATCACCATTTTTCACCTAATCACTACAACTTTACTACGCTTATTGTCACTATACACCGTGATCCGCAGTGGTAGTGCGCGGGCCTTTACGACGTAACGCGTAAATAAGTAGTGCCACCACAATGATAGGCCAAAATGCGCCTACCCCCACAGCTAGCAGTGCGAAGAAGCCTGCGCCCACTGCAAGTAATATAGTTCCAACCACACTTAGCGCAACAATAAATCCAACCACCACCATCACTACACCAATAACCGACAGCAGAGCCATACTTTCCCAAGAGGCTAAGTTGGTGCCCGCTTGATACAAATGAATATCAAGCAACCCACTTAACGCGCTACCTATGCAGTTAACAATAATAACGGCAATAACAACAGCGATAAGAAAATTCTTCATTACACTATCCTAGGCAATAAAATAACGGCCGCAAAGTAGGCTACGAGGGCTATAAATGGCATAAAGATGAGGCCCGCCGCAGCTGCCGCTCTAACCCAAATGGTATCCACTTCCATGTAGCGCGCTACGCCAGCGCACACACCTGAGATAATGGCGGAATCTAGGTCTCGATATATTCTCTTTTGCGAAGGCATTTTCATATTGGTCTCCTATCCTTTCACTTGTGAACATTATTAAGGCGAAAAGGCGCCATGCAGCAAAGATTGCGGTTAGGCAACGCTCTGCTTTTTCATTTCAGCAAGTTCTTTGTCTATCGATTCATCCTGCTCTAGCGCCGCAAACTCATCACTAAGTGAAGTCGTTTTTTGATCGGTTACATCGTATGCATCCACCTGCGCTTCTAGATAATCAATGCGCTGTTCATAGTGTTCAAAGCGCATCATGGCGTCATCAATCTTGCCTGCACTGTCTACCGCTTTTACTTTTAAACGTGTGGTGGCCGAGTGCTTTCTGGTTATTAACGACTTCTGTTTTTGCTTCGCCTCAACAAGCTTTTCATTTAACCGGCCTGTATCTTGCTGAATTTTATCCACGCTGTCGGTTAACTGGCTAAGTTGCTCTTCAATCGCTTGCGCCTTGGCAACATACTTTTGCTTTTCCACTAATGCCGCTTTCGCGAGGGATTCTTTATCGTTATTTACTGCTAGCTGTGCTTTGTACTGCCAATCTGCAATGCTTTTCTCTATGGCATTACGTTCCCGCGTTAGCGTTTTTTGTTGTGCAATAAAGCGCGCTGCGTCGGTTCTCACTTCTACCAGCGTTTCTTCCATTTCTTGAATAATTAAACGAATGATTTTTTCAGGATCTTCCGCTTTATCTAGCATTGCGTTTAAGTTCGCTTGAACGATATCGTTGATGCGTGAAAACATACCCATTGTAATTCTCCATTGCTTTGTGAGTTTCCAGTCAAGCCCTATCAAAATGCTAGGTATGATGGAAGTCGTTCATCGTTGTGACCAATCTACATCGGCCTAACGTTTGTTGTCGTCGTTACTAATACCGTTACAATCGTTATGCCAAAAAGGCAACTGCATGGTTTAACAAGGTTTTTTGATATTTTTTATGAATACGTAGCGTATTGACTCGGCTATCAAAACCTAATTTTGGTGAATTTGACAATAGAATTAGTCAAATTCACCACCCTAAACGAACGCATCGTTTTGCCGGTTAGCCTTATGTCATAAGAGAATAGTTCAACGACAAATAGGAGGGGGGGCGGGTGTGTATTTATTCAATAGAGCGCGTAACAGCATACTTAGAAGAGAAAACACAGTACCTACACGATGAGATTGTGGTTACTGGAGCAAAATGATGTGGTGCTAAAATGATGAGCAGCTAAGGTTACGTATTACAGTAACAGTAAGGCCCCTTTGAAACAAAAAGGCACCTAAAGGTGCCTAATAATGCGCAACTGTGCCGCGCGTTTGTGATGCAGTGCTGGCGAGCTATTCTTCATCGCTAGATGCGGTTACTGACTCGTCTACTTTAGTTTCTGCGATATCAGAAATACTCACTTTTCCTGTAGAAGTACTTTCATCTAAGGAAAAGTGATAGGTTGTATTCGCGATAGATTCAACCGCATCGGCTTTCAGTTCACTAGAAGATACAGTGACTGCGTATTTCACCATATTATTCAACATAGACGTAATATACGATTCTTGCGCATTAGCCGATGTAGTAAATAAACTTGCGGTAATAATAGTAGCTGCTAGAAGTGAAGTTTTCATAATTTCCCTCGAATATAATCACTGCAACAGCACTTTGCTATTGCTTTGATTACTTTATAGCTAGACTTGTGCCAGCCTCAGAAAATAAATTTAACTCACTGATATTTAAAAAATAAATAACATGCAGCGAAAAAAACAAAAGCCCTACCACCCACCAAATAGTTCAAAGTTTAGTCAAAATCACTATCTATTTAGTGATTTTCACCACCCGCTAAACACTTTCTTTTTTAGCATTATATTCTTCAATCTCTTGTTGCGCTGCTTCTACTGCTGCCAGCGCATTCATCAATAGATGTGGGTCGGGATTTTTACCAGTGCCATTTTGACTCAAATAACGCCGCCAGATGCGTCCACCTGCTTGACCTTGAAATAACCCCAGCATGTGGCGAGCCACATGCCAAGGCTTAAAGTAGGGATCAGTCTGCTTTTCAATGTACTGCTGCATGTGTATTACCGCTTCGCGGCGACTTATTGGGTGTGTGGCGTGATCGCCGAATATTTCACTATCAACAGAAGCAAGAAGATATGGGTTTGCATACACTTCGCGCCCCATCATTACGCCATCAACGTTATTTAGCTGCGCTTGGGTATCTGCAATTGTTTTTACCCCACCATTGATACTAATCGATAGCTCGGGACGCGCTTGTTTTAAGGCATACACTCTTGGGTAGTTCAACGGCGGAACTTCTCTATTTTCTTTGGGGCTTAACCCTTGTAGCCATGCTTTTCGTGCATGTACGATAAAAGTATCACAGCCACCATCAGCGACAATATCAATAAAGCGCGCAAAGTCTGCATCTTCATCCATATCGTCTATACCTATACGGCATTTTACAGTAACCGGAATATCCACTTCTTTTTGCATGGCTTTTACGCAGCGGGCCACTACCTCTGGCTGAGCCATTAAACAGGCGCCAAAGCTGCCGTTTTTAACTCTGTCACTGGGACAGCCTACGTTAATATTTACTTCATCATAGCCGCGCGACTGGGCCAAAGCGGCACACCTAGCCATATCAGAAGGATCGCTACCACCTAATTGTAGCGCTACAGGGTGCTCTTCGTGGTTAAACCCCAGGTAATCACCCTTTCCAAATATAATTGCCCCTGTTGTCACCATTTCGGTGTACAAAAGCGAGTGCTTGGACAACAAGCGTAAAAAGTAACGACAATGGCTGTCTGTCCAATCCAGCATTGGGGCCACCGAGAAGCGCCTGTCGATAGCTGGCTTAACAGAATTTTCATTTAAAACTTTAACATCAGTCACTTACGGCATTCCTCAAATAATCACTAATGCCGAAAGCATTAGACTTTTCACGGTTTTTAGTCCCCATTCAGGGAGCGCGGTGCCCAAATGGGGGAATAATTTTCCGCTTTGGCGCACCCTCTACATTGGGTCAAATAAGATGGCTAATATTAGCATAACTAAGGGGACGAGAAAAAATGGAGTTTCCTATACTGCACGGGTTAGACAGAAGCAAAGTGGCATTATTACGTTTTCTAAAAGTAAAACATTCAATACTAAGTCAGCAGCTAACAAATGGGCGAAGGAAACAGCTCACTAGATGTGAGAATAATACGAAAAATGAGCGACGTATCATTGCTTTAAAATACTACTCTCCTACAGCCTCTTCATAATTGCTAGAATCTAAGCAACCTAGGGCTATTGTTTTTGCAAAGCTAGCACAGGTATCAAGCCCAGGTACATTAATATACCAAGGGGTAGCAAAAGCAGATCCTACAAAAACGCGGGTAGGCAGGGAGTTTCTAAGCAATTCGTGGGTATCTGCAATACTTAGTTCGTATTCTTCACTGTCAGTGCTTTCTTGAATTTTAACCTTATCGACATGCGTCTCACCCTCGTTTAAGGTTTCGCTATCAAAAACAATAAGCTCACGAAGTTTGGCCAACTTATCTTTATCGCCTAATACGCCTGTTGCATCTATCTTAATGGTGTCAGGGTGATGCCTTGGCTCTGCGTCTATGCTATCGCTTTTTGTTATCCGCAAATTTCCGCTGTCGTAAAGGGCTATAAGCCTATTCGCGCTATCTGGTGGAATTGAAGCTACACTGGCAGAGAAGTGCGGTTTAATATCTTGGTAATGAGTAAGAAAATCTTGTAATAGCAAGGGGGTTTGTTGAATGCAATTTATGCCTGCTGCAATAATTGCAGGCCAGTCCGATTGAACGGTATCACTGTCTAAAGAAAAGAGCTCCGCTTTTAATTTTAAAATGGGATCTGTTTCGTTGGTCCGCTGATTAAGAAAAGCCATCGCGTCAACGAAAGACATAAACTCTATTTGTTTATAAATGTTAGGCATCGCCTTTCTAAAAACGGGCAAAAGTCTGTGGCGATAGAAGCTTTCTACACCGCTAACCTGCGGCGTCTCTATTTCTTGTAGTTGCTTTTGGTAGCGAGCAACCGGATCACTGTTATACCAAACTTTTGGAAATACCCCAGAACGTGAATGCATTACTATTGTGTAGGCAGTATCGCTGGCGTATTTAATATCACCAGAGTGTCGGTAAAAACGGCCTTTCGTTTTAGCTATTGATAACGCTGCATCAATAGCTGTTAACGACATGCCCGCGATATAAAACTGGGAACTAGCCTTAGTGGCGTAGAGGTGAGGAGGATAAGCTGAATATACCCCTTCCTCCTTTTGATGCTCACATAAGTCAGTACCGGTGTTAACAACCAAATGCGAAAACCCTGAATAGGTATTACTCCCCGTATCAACAACAAAACATGTTCTAAGCTTTGTTATACGGCGAATGGTTGTGTGGGTATGTAGGCAAACTTCTACACCTTTTTGTTGCAACGCCTTTACCACTTTATCGAAACAATAGTTGAAATAATCTCCTAGTACTTTTCGCGGGATAACATCAGTTTCTATTGTTTCCCCGTCTAAGTTATACGAGAAAACGGAATCACTTGTTTGGCCAATTAAGTATGGAGGATTCGTACTCTTAAGCCATGTTTCGAAGCTAATATTTAAATCTGGCAGTTCGCTACTTTTTAAATTTGATAGCAAGTGAGGCATGGCGTTGGCGTTTCTAAATGGGTTTCCTTTACCCAACTCATCATGCTGCTCAAATACTGCTATTTTTTGAGGGAATATTTTTTCACCTAGCAACGTATAAATAAAATAAAGCGTGGTTGGCCCAGCCCCTATCACTGCAATATTATTTTGCTTCTTTGTATTCATCATTGCCGTTCTCTTCGCTTTTTAATAGTTAATCTAAATCCTGCGAATAGATCACTTACGGCCACACTTTCGTCAGTGTGTAAATATTCCTTGAGCGCTGAAAGCTTTTCATCGTTATTAGTAATCTATAGGGTAAGAGCCTTTATTAACGGTACGTGTAGCCTAGGCACACTGATTGCTTGAGATCTTTTTACTTTCTATTGATGCAACCACCCCGTGGCTATATCCATTGTCGACGGCGGGTAATTTTTAAAAGGATATTGATATGGTATTTCTAAACTCATCAAAGCTTAATTCTGAGTTAATTAAATCTGAGAAGCTGCTTAGAAAATTACCCTATTGGAAAATATCTGAGCGGTTACGACTTGAGCTGAAATTGCGCCATTTAAAAAGCCAATTGCATAGCTAGTTTGCGATGAAAAAGCACGTAACCGCGGTAGTTGTTACCTATGCCATGATAGATTCAGCATTGAATAATATAGCGAAGCTGGCCTTCGCTATGCCTAATGCAACCATAATACTGGTAGATAACTCCCCAGAGAAATACAAACAGTTATCAGTATATAAAAACGCGGTAACACGCCTACCCGTCCAGTGCACATATATAGAAAACCGTAAAAATTCCCGTTTTATTGCATATAACTTAGCCCTTCAATCTATCCGTGGTGGCCGGGTTGTTTTTCGAACTGACGATGATGAATTTGATGAAGCAATAACCGCTTCCATCGCAAAGCAAGAATGGAATGGGTTTGCAACCACGCCCCATAAATTCAACGGTACATTGCAACAAGCAAAAGATCACCGGCGCCCAATAGAGAGCTGTATTTTTGACTATGCATTTCTACAACGCTTGTTACCTTTTAAAAATGAGGCCAGCGCCGATTGGCAGCTTCTTAAACACGCCTATGAAGCGCAGCGCCCTAAGGAATACGACGATGTAATTCTCTATAAACACGGCCATGGACGAGAAATACCAGCATGAAAATAGCGTTAATCGCTCACCCGCGTTTTCCAATTAAGTCGCCTTTCCCTGGGGGACTTGAAGCGTTTATAGCTTCGCTCATACCGCACTATTGTGCTGAAGCAGAAGTGGTAGTCTACGCCCACCCTGGATCAGACATTCCCTCTCCCGCACGTTTAGTATCGTTCCCTTTTGATAGCGAAGCCCATCGGCGCTACCCCGAACTCATCGAAAATGATTTTCTACTTAAAGTAATGCGAGACATTTTAGTAAACCACTATGACGTGGTTCACAACAACGCGATAAGCCCTATCCCTACGGTTTGGGCCTGTAAGTATGATTTACCTATGTTAACCACGCTTCACACACCGCCCTATAGCCGGCTAAAAGCATCGGCGGAACTATCATCTTTATCTCCTTATGTGCATTTCAATGCCGTTTCTTACAGTGTGGCTGAATGCTGGCAGCCCTATATCAACGACACCATCGATGTTATTTACAACGGTATTGAGCTAACTGAGTGGTATGGCGCGAAAGCCGCAAAACAGCAACTTTTCAGCTTTGGCCGAATCGTGCCCTCAAAAGGGTTTGACCTGGCGGTAAA
This sequence comes from Alteromonas profundi, assembly GCF_010500865.1. GTDB lineage: Bacteria > Pseudomonadota > Gammaproteobacteria > Enterobacterales > Alteromonadaceae > Alteromonas > Alteromonas profundi. The sequence goes on along the minus strand of NZ_JAAAWN010000024.1, from coordinate 47,975 downwards.
AGCCGCCAATTTGCTTAAAATAGATTTAAATATTGCTGGGCCTATTCACGATAAAAACTATTTCGAAGAGAAAATAGCTCCTCACCTTGGAAACGGCGTTAATTATCTAGGTCATCTTGACCATCGCGCACTACAACAGGAATTGAAATTGGCACAAGCGGCTGTTTTTGGTGTTCGATGGGACGAGCCATTTGGTCTTTCTACAGTGGAAGCTATGGCTTCTGGCACCCCGGTCGCTGCGTTTAATAGAGGCGCATTTCCCGAGGTGGTTTCGAAAAAGGGTGGCGTACTTGCACTGGGCAACAACGTAGAAAGTTTAGCTGAGGCGTGTGAAAAATCACTGTCTATACACAGTGATGACGTGGTGCATCGTGCACAGAAATTTCCTATCCACACTATGTGTTCCTCTTACTTAGAAAAGTTAGCGCAGATAATATGAAAATATTAATGGTAACTAGCCCTATTGTCTCCTTGCGGGAGCCTTTTAAAGGCGGCACAGAATCATTCGTGGTTAGCTTAGCAAATGGCATGGCAAGCGCTGGGCACGAAGTAGACATTTTGTGTAAGGATGCTGATGAAGATAACCAATTCAATACCCTTCAGTTGCAAGAGTCTGCGTTTAGAATGGCGGATGCCATAACCGAAGAGTCGGATGGACAAAAACTGTTTCAGGCAGCGCAGTTCGGGCTATTTGATACTGAAGATTACGACATTATCCATTTTCATAGTTATTACCATGCTATGTACGACTTCGCATTTTTTCATCAACGCGCTAACGTTATTACCCTTCATAGCCCAGTATCAGAGCGGCTTGCGCTAACCCATAAACTCAATAGCAGTAGAAGCAAGGATATATACGTTGCGGTGTCTCAGCGGCTTGCTGAGCAGTGGCGAGAAACGATTTCTAGTGAGTTAGCTATTATTCCCAATGGCATTGATATGGCACATCTGCCTTCACCAGCAACTAAAAAGAACGATGAGATAATTTGGGTAGGAAGGCTGTGTGAAGAAAAGAACCCCGTCAAAGCCATTCACGCTGCACAAGCGTTAAATGTTGCCTTAACCCTATATGGCCCAATAAGCGATAAACCCTACTTTGACGAATGCGTTTCCCCCCTGCTTAAGGGCGATATTCGCTATGGCGGACATGTTTCCCAGCACACATTGTACAGTTACATTTCACACGCCCGCCTTCTTCTCATCACCTCTGATTGGAAGGAGCCTTTTGGGCTGGTTACCCTAGAAGCGCTTGCGTTAGGTACCCCTGTTATTGGAACAGACGCCGCTATACCCAAGGAGCTTCGTCATTCTCCTGTTACACAAACCATTGATGTCGCAGACCGTGATAGCTTGCATCACGCTTATAAAACAGCCTGTGACGTAAGCGTCACTGAATGTCAGGGCGTTGCTTCCATGTTCGATATCTCTTTTACCGTTAAAGCCTACGAGCGAATTTATGCCGCAGCAAAAGCCTAATTCACAAAAGCCTAAGTTACTTTACTATATTCATCATCACGGTAATGGCCATATTGCGCGAGCGAAAAAACTCGTCCCTTTGGCTGAAAAGTATGCTGACGTTTCTTTGTTGATTGGGCACCACGCCTTTAAAGCTGTTGTAGCTGAAGCCCTTAGCAATCGAGAGATTTTTACCTTGCCGGCGAAATGCCAGGGCAACACGGCAAAAGCACGTTCGTTCGATGCTGCATTTGAAGGGGTTCCCTTATCCCCAAGTTCGTGTCACCGGGCCTATTATTTTTACCAGTTAGTTAATGAAACTCTGTTTACGGGCTTTATCAGCGATGTCTCGGCAGAGCTTACTATTTACGCACGCGGAGCAGGCCTTCCGGTATTGATGCAACGGCATACCGGGGATATTAGCGGCGATCCTACGCAAGTGTTCGCTTACCATTGTGCACAAGCGCTATATGCTCCCTACCCTTCACAATTTGAAGCCCCGGACTTCGCGTTTTTGAACAAAACTACTTTTTTAGGGTGTATCGCCGCTTCCACAAACAATTCTCCTGTAATCAAAAAGGGCATAACCGTTATTCATAACGATGCGCAGGTTATCAATGCTATTTGCGAGGCGCTATTGCCCTATGAAATGCCCATTTCAGTTATTGGCGGTGATAAAACCCAGCTTCGCTACCTTAATCAGGTGACTCACAACGAACAGGTAGACAGCATTATTGCGCACGCACAAACAGATATCGTCTTTTGTAGTGGCGGTAACAATACCCTTTGCGAACTCCTTTCAGTAGGAAAGAAACTTATTGTTGTGCCGGCATCTAGGCCCTATGAAGAACAGAATGCAAAAGCCAAGCGGCTATCTGAGATTGGGGCTGCGGTATGTTTAGAAAAAGATGAACTGCATGAAAAAATCAACATACTTCATGCCGTTGATCACGCCAAAAGCTTAAATGCCGACACGCTAGCAACAATCAAAAATGAAACGGTCTCAGCGCTATGGCAACGCAATTTTGAAGCCCTGGTTAAGGAACATTTATTATGAGGTTTTCGGTAGTAACCCTGGTTAAAGGGAGAAAAAGGCAGTTAGAAAATTTACTTGAAAGCATAAAAGCGGGCAGTTTAATTCCCGATGAAATTGTTGTGGTATGGATGGAAACACCCACGCCTCAGTCTCACGTTACTGACACAGAACTTAACCTAAAACAGGTTTATATAGAAGATGCAGTGCTTCCTCTTGCAGAAGCAAGGAATGTAGGTTTTCAAAACACCTCGTTTGAAAATATTGTATTTCTCGATGTTGATTGCATATGTAGTCCTACTGTACTTGAAAATTTACTTGCCCATGTAACCGACAACACCATTATCTCAGCCTATGCGCGATACCTGCCCTATATGCCACTAAAGGGCAATTACCCGTTAATTGCGCCCGATGCACTTACTCACCCTAAAAGAGCAGAACTCAGCACATTTGAAACCTTGCCGCATAAAAAGTTTTGGTCACTTGTATTTGCGCTAAAGCGAAAGAGCTTCAATCTTATTGGTGGGTTTGACGAAGGGTTTACGGGGTACGGTGGCGAAGACACAGATTTCGCAGAGCGCTTTAACGCGATGGGTTTCGCTTTTATGTTGGTGAAAGATGAAGTGTTACATCAGTATCATTTAAAATATACACCACCGTTAAACTACCTTTCTGAAATTGTTCATAATGCCAATCGTTTTTTTTCAAAACATAATTATTTTCCTATGTATTCATGGCTTCAACATTTCTGCGATAGAGGATTTGTAGCCTTTAATGAAAATAAACACCAATTCGACGTTATCTGTTTACCTTCACAGTCAGATATTACAAATGCATTATCGACCCAGCCTTATTAAATAGCCCTAACCGTGTATTGTGAGCGCCGGCGTTTTTTTAAACGCTTCCACTTTCTCCACTTATACGCCCTACGTCGCGCTGTAAACATCTGTTTAATAAAACAGATGTTTACCATCAACTCCCTGAAAGCTCAGTAATTTTTTACATCACATTTACCACAATTATGCTTATGGTGTATTTCAAAGTTCATTATTTAGAGCTATGGTATAAGTATTAAACAATTTTCATTTGCACAGATGAAATTAAAAATGCCATTTTAGGCACAGTCGATGCGATTAAACCGCACGTTACGGAGAGATTTTATGGCGGACAAGAAGCCAAAGGACCAGCAAGCTCACGACATTGACCAACCACAAAGCGCCCCGCAACCCGCCGATGAATTGGCGCAGTTACGCGAGATTCTTTTTGGTCAAACAAACCGTGCTTTTCGCGCAGACCTATCTGCACTTGAGTCACGGGTAAATGATAATTTCGCCAAGCTTAACGATCATCTAGATAACCAGTTTAACGATATACGTAAACTGATAGACCAACAGATCACCGAACTCTCCCATCAACTATCCAGTGCAAATGACAACCACAGCAATGTTCAAGCGCAATTACAAAGTACCACCGACAAATTACAAAGCGAGCTTGAAATAGCCGAAACGTCAGCGAAGAACGACAACGATGCGTTAGAAGCACACGTGGTTAAAGAGCTAGAGTCGTTAGACAGTTTATTTAGTAAGCGCCACCAAGAATTGTTGGAAAAACTGCAGCAGGTTACCAGCGAGTTATCCGAAAGCAAAACCGACAGGAAAACGCTGGCGAATTTACTTTCGACCATGGCCACCAACCTTGCAACCGACCACTAATAAATGACTGACAAGGGGCCAACGTCTGCCCCCGTAGACGACTCGCTGGATAAAATCAGAGAGTTGCTTATTGGGCGAGACGACAAATATATTGAAGACAAACTCAACCGAAACGCAAAGGGTGTGGTGAGCGGTGTTGTATCTGAGGCCTTGCTTGACAGGGAAACCAAAGATGGCTCGGTGAATAAAGTACTCGTTCCTTTAGTTGAAAAATCGCTCCATCGGTCTATTGAAGCAAATAGCGATAAAATAGTAGGGACATTATATCCTCTGGTAGGAACCCTTGTTCGCAAGGCTGTATCGGCTTTTTTAGTCGATTTTGTAGAAAAAACAAATGCGTTAATAGAACATAGTCTAAGCCCTAAAAGTATCACCTGGCGTTTTAAAGCTTGGCAATCTGGGGTTCGCTACTCAGACTATGTCGCCTCACAAGTATACCAATATCAAGTTCAACAATTATTCGTCATCCATCGTGAAACAGGCACCCTGTTGCATACGGTTTCTAGCGATCCACAAAAAAGCAAAGACGCCGATCTTATCTCATCAATGCTGGTGGCTATTAACGACTTTGTAGCAGATGCTTTTAGCCCCTCCAAAGCCGCTTATGACAATGAGTTAGGGGAAATTAAAACCGACGACTTTACCCTACTGATTAATTTGGGGCCGCAAGCTATATTAGTCGCTGCCGTGATAGGAAGCGCCCCCCCGGAAATTAGAGGAAAATTTCAGTTAGCGCTGGAAGAATTTCACCAGTTCTATCAAAAGCCGCTACTTGAATATAAAGGCGATAACCGCCCGTTTGAAGGGTGTGGCACGCTTCTCAACGATTGTCTAGTCAGTGAAAAGAAAGAGGCGAAACAAGGTAAAAAGAAACGATTAGCTGGTACCTTACTGGTTGTATTGGCAATAGTCTCCCTTCTTACGCTGGCCTTTTTCCGCATTGAATTAGCGCTTTTGCAAAACAATATAGACACATTGCCCCCCGAGCCGGGGATTGTGTTAAGTCGAACTGAAATTAACAATGGCAAAATTCACCTTCGATTACTTCGAGACCCAGCCGCACCGTCAGCCCGTGAGTGGTTGCGCCGTTATGGTGTAGAAACTGACGACGTAAGTATTTCTGAATCATCGTTCGTATCGCTCCACAATGCGGTTATCGAAACAAAATTGCTTAACTTAATTTCCGCCTACCCTTCGCTTTCAATAGCAAGAGAAGAGGCAAATAATTTGCGCCTATCGGGCAGTATTTCTGCAGCGCAATACAGCTTGCTCTTGCAAAAAGTCAATGCCATACCTGGAATATCGCAGCTAAATATCAACGCCAATAATATCACCATACCCCCCGTTGCTACTGATAATAGCGCAACACTATCAGCAGCATTAGCCAAGCAGATCGCCAGTGAAGTTTCTGGCATAACACTCAATTTTAAAAAGAATCAAAATACCTTGGCGGTGAGTGAAATGGAAAAGTTTAACAGACTGACATTGTTGTTAACGCAGTTGCAGGATGTCGCGCATCAGATTAATCTATCTGTTGCTGTATTTATTATGGGCGCCAGTGACCGCTCCGGTACTACCGCAAAGAATAAAACCTTAAGCCGGGCACGGGCCGACAATGTGAAAAACTTACTTGTTTCTAACGGTGTCGATGAGTCCCTCCTATTACCTATGGGGTTAGGCTCGCTCCCTCTAAATGAAAACGCGATGGGGCGAACTGTATTTCTCAATGTATTGATATCGGAAGCCAAAACTACCGAGGATAAAAACCCATGAACCAGAAAAAAGTGTGTATTCTCGGCCCTACTGGTGTAGGCAAAACTAGCCTAGTAAAGCAGTTCGTAGAGGGAATATTTTCAGAAAAATACCAAACCACTATTGGTGTTAAAATAGATAAGAAGCAGCTTAGCCAAAACGGTAACGATGTTCAGCTTTTGCTTTGGGATCTTGAAGGTATAGACAGATACTGTGGGTTTAACCCTAGGTATTTACGTGGCGCAACCGCCTATATTGTGGTGGTCGACCAAACCCGCTCTCAGTCGTTGCTTGAGGGTTTAGACATATTATCTATGGCAAGAGAACACTATCCCGATACTCCTGCGTTTTTCGTGGTAAATAAAACTGACCTACCCACTAGCTGGCACTGGAGCGAAGAAGAAGTGAATGAACATGCTAAAAGCTTCACTTCTCTTATTAAAACCAGTGCCAAAACAGGTGATAACGTTGAAGACTTATTTTCAACTATCGCATTTTGGGCACAGTAGCAGCCTATCTGCTAAATAAGCCCTAAATGGCCGGCGTGAAACGCTAAATGCTCATCGATAAATGAGGCGATGAAGAAATAGCTGTGATCATAGCCTTCATGCATATTTAACGTCAGCTGTGTATCGGATTGCTGAGCTGCATGCACAAGTGCTTGCGGCTTAAGCTGCTCAGTTAAAAACTCATCCTTATTTCCCTGCTCTACCAATAAGGGAATGGCGTGGTTCTGCTTACTTAGTAATACCGATGCATCATATTGCTGCCATGTTTGCTCATCGTCGCCTAAATAGTGAGATAAGGCTTTTTTCCCCCAAGGGCAATCAATAGGGTTGGCGATAGGGCTAAACGCAGATACCGAAACATATCGGTTTGGGTTGCGTAACCCAACAACCAAAGCACCATGCCCGCCCATAGAATGGCCGCTTATGGCTCTTTCCCGCGTTACTGGAAAGTTAGCTTCGATAAGTTCAGGGAGTTCATCCACAACATAACTGTACATGTGATAATGCTTATCCCACGGCGCTTGAGTGGCATTTACATAAAAGCCTGCACCTAAACCAAAATCGTAACTTCCATTTTCATCATCAGGTACATCCTCGCCACGGGGGCTCGTATCAGGCGCCACTATGGCCATACCAAGGTCGGCAGCCAACCTCATCGCACCCGCTTTTTGCATGAAATTTTGGTCAGTACAAGTAAGTCCCGATAACCAATAAAGCACGGGAACAGGCTTTTCAGCTGAGGCAAAAGGTGGCAAAAACACGGAAAATGTCATGCTACAGTTAGTTGTGGTTGCGCTATGGCTGTATCGTAAATACCGCCCGCCAAACGCTCGATTTTCACTAATCAGCTCCATAAAAGCTCCTATTACTCTGTTAAATATGGAAAATTACACAATTTACTCGTCAATCCCGTTAGGTTCTATCGGATTTTAAAGCAAGTTCGTTTACACTAAGCCCAAATATTTGAGGTAAGTACGATGATAAGAAGCATAATGCATCATCTTGTTGGCACAATTTCGGTTATTTTTTACTTTTTAAACACAGTGCTTTGGGCAACACCAATCTTAGTTCTGTCCATTTTTAAACTCATACCCATCGCGGCATGGCGTCGGTTTATTTCTCACTTGCTAGATGCCTGTGCTACGGCGTGGATAGGCGTGAACAACCTAAACCAGCGTATGAGTAGCGCCACACGCTGGAATGTAACTGGCTTAGAGAAGCTTACCCGTAAAGATTGGTATTTAGTCATTGCGAATCACCAATCGTGGGTTGATATCTTGGTTCTACAGCGAATTTTCAACCGCAAAATTCCATTTTTGAAGTTTTTTCTTAAAAAAGAGCTCATCTATGTACCCATTCTCGGGCTAGCTTGGTGGGCACTGGACTTCCCGTTCATGCGTAGATACTCAAAATCTTTCATTGCTAAAAACCCGCATTTGAAAGGCAAAGATATGGAAACCACCCGCAAAGCATGTGAAAAGTTTCGCTATAAACCCGTAAGTATCATGAATTTTGTTGAAGGTACTCGGTTTACGCAAGCTAAACACGACAGACAATTATCTCCCTTCACCCATTTATTAAAGCCTAAAGCAGGGGGCGCGGCATTTGTGCTTTCAGCGATGGGTGAGCAGCTACACAAGCTTATCGACGTGACCATAGATTACCCTGGCGGTGTGCCCTCGTTTTGGGACTTCGTTAGCGGTAAGGTGAAAGACATTCGCGTTAGCATTGAGGTAACCCCAATTAAAGATATTACTGAGGGCGGCTACTTTAGCCAAGCATACTTTGATGATCCTGCTGTCAGAAGTCGCTTTCAGGGCTACTTAAATGACCGCTGGGCGAAAAAAGATGCCTTGTTAGACTCGTTAAATGCGACGCAGAAACCATTATGATCCGTTTACTTCTCGCACCCTTTATCTTCGTTATCCATACCAGTTTGCAGATAGCTAACCTTGCCTTATGGGGCTCGTTAATCATTGTACTGGGCTTTATCAAACTAGCACTACCTAAGGGTAAAATAAGAGCGCAATGGAATACCGTTATGCACGGTTGTATGTTTGCGTTCGGCCGCATCAGCGTAAGGCTCATACAGTTATTTAACCGCGTAACAATAGTGCGCAATATTCACGGCGAACTTGCGAAGGAAGGGTGGTATCTTATCATCGCCAATCACCTTAGTTATTTAGATATTGTTTTATTAATTGATTTCGCTAACAAGCGTATTCCGGCACCAAAATTTTTCTTAAAGAAAGAGTTGATATGGCTTCCTTTTGTAGGGCTAGGGGCGTGGGCGCTAGATATGCCGTTTATGCATAGATACACCAAAAAGTATTTAGCGAAGTACCCAGAGCGAAGGGGCAAAGACCTAGCTACCACTAAAGCCTATTGTCAGAAGTTTAAAACCGTACCTACTACCGTTATTAATTTTGTTGAGGGTACGCGCTTCACCCCTCTTAAGCATAAGATACGAAACAGTAGCTACACCCATCTACTTCCTCCGAAAGCCGGGGGGGTTTCCTTCACGCTTGCCGCAATGGGGGAATTATTTACTAACGTATTAGATATTTCCTTGCTATACCCTGAGAACCGCCGCCACCCTATGATGGCCATGCTTAGCGGGCAAATGACGAAAATTATCATTGATGTAGAAGTAAAAGCCGTACCTGAATTACAACAAGAAGGTAAGCGCGCCGAAGCTGAATTTAGGCTTTATTTCCAACAATGGCTGAATACGCTATGGCAAGATAAAGACCATCGTATTAATAAGTTACTGGAGTTAAAATGATGGAAGTGAGTTCCTCGGTTCGCGGTACGTTTGTTCATTTAGTGAAAGATGTATTCCCTTCACTTACCACCGAAGACCCGCTCTACAATGTTATTGCATTGGCATCCATTCTCATGGTGGCCCTTGTGATTTATATCATCGCCCGTTTGGTGGTACGCCCTCAAATCGCGTCATGGGTATATAAAACCAATAATCTGTGGGACAACGCGCTGCAAGAGCACGGCTTTTTTCGCCGTCTTATGCATTTATTCCCTGCGCTCTTTATCTTTCTTATTACCCCCATCTTAATTGACAGTGAATCGGTTTTTCATGGACTTTTGATAAAAAGCGCACAGCTGTATATGTTTTATAGTGGCTTGCTCGCCCTCTTTGCATTATTGAGCACAATTGAAGATGTGTACAACGCATCAGCCTTGTCTAAAAGAGCGCCGATAACCGGCTTTATACAAGTGTTAAAACTTGGCTTTGCTATTCTCACCATATTATTCAGTATCTCTCTTATTGTAGATAAAAGCCCCTTGCTATTGGTATCTGGGCTTACCGCTATCGCGGCGGTATTGTTGTTGATATTCAGAGATACCATTTTAGGTTTTGTTGCCGGTATACAAATAGCGGCCAATAGAATGTTTAATACTGGCGACTGGATAGCCATGCCTAAATATGAGGTAGATGGTGAAATATTAGAGATAGGTTTAACCAATGTAAAAGTACAAAATTGGGACAAAACTATCTCTACCCTGCCCACATACAGCCTAACCACAGAAGCGGTGAAAAACTGGCGTGGTATGCAGGAATCGGGCGGACGCCGAATAAAGCGCGCTGTTCACATTAATATTCATTCGATAAAGCTGTGCGACAGTAAAATGTTAGATAGATTTTCTAAAGTACGCTACATCAGTGAATACATCGAAAATAAAACCAACGAATTACGGGCATTTCATCGCGACTATTCTATTGATGAATCCGACCTTCTCAATAGTCGCCGCCTTACCAATATAGGTACCTTTAGAGCGTACCTAGAAGCCTATTTACGAAAGCATGCGTTGGTTAATCAGTCGTTAACATTAATGGTGAGACAATTGCCACCGACGGAGCTAGGGCTCCCGCTTGAAATATACTGCTTTAGTGCTCGCAAAGACTGGGTTGAGTATGAACACATTCAGGCCGACATTTTCGATCATGTAATGGCCATGCTATCGGTATTTGATTTAGAAGCGTACCAGCGAGATGGCCATTTAACACAGTTATCTCATTGTTTCCCCGTGAGTGAAAGTCAACCGGCTAAGCAAGCGGATGCGGCTGATAAGCCCACAGAATAAATACCAAAATAAGCCACAAAAAAACCGGCAATACGCCGGTTTTTTTTTTAATCTCAGTAGACGGTGCTACGCTAGTGCGTACCCCATGAGAAGACAAACCACTATACCGCTTACACCGAAAAAACCGTATTCGATTTTTTCTTGCATGCCTTTATTGCCAGTCTCAGTTGTCATGAAACTCATAATAATACTGGTAAGCCCCAGAGCGAAGGCCATTACCGCAACAGCAAATAAAAATGCGTTAATCCAATCAGTCATTCTCTAAACCCCTTAATTTTTCTGCGCGTATTATGCACGAAATCCAATAACTTGAACATGCTTCACAGAGTAAATTTTTAGCCAAATAACGATTGTCTACAGAAAACTTGATCGTGGTCAAAAACGCTAAATTATTAACATGATCGCCAATTATTCGTTTTCCTCCCCGCTTTTATCATCGTTAAAAATCATTAACTTATTGATATACAAATACTTTAAATAATGGCACTGGGGTTGCTAACCTTATAGCAATATAAAGCATTGCTTAACCGCATCATGTTCGCGATAGCCACAAACAAGGACACTACCTTATGAAGCTCAACCCAATACTTCCTCTTGCATTAGCCAGCGCTATGACACTTATCCCAGCTTTCGCCCACGATAATGAATGTAATGTACAGCTACATGGTGCCCTTCAATATCATCAAGGACTGCTTACTGTAGATATGGAAAATGGGGCTGTGATGGCGATTAATAGTGACCATGAACTCTCTATTGATGGGGACACAATATCGCTTTCGGGGGCACAACAGCAGTGGGTAGATGAGTATTACGACAATATTGATAAAGCCATTCCGATGACGCTTGAAATCGCTACCGAAGGCCTTGCTGTTGCAAACGTGGCCGTAAGTGAAGTGTTTGGCGAATTACTCGGCGCGGATAATTCTCTAACTGGTGACTTTGACCAGATGTTTACTACTTTAGAGGAAAAGCTAGATAGTTCTTTTTATGATGAGGCTGGGAATATTCACATAGACTCTACTCAGTTTGAGGGCGATGATTGGTTTGACGAAAGTTGGGAAGCTGAATTTGAGCAACAAGTAGAGTCGTTAGTTAGCCAATCCATGGGGCAAATTCTTATTGCGGTGGGTACGCAAATGTTATGGAACGATGGTGACATGGGCGACTTTGAAGAGAGAATGGAACGTTTTGGCGAAACCATCGAAACACGCATAGAGTCGGAAGCCGAGGCGCTAGAAGAAAAAGCGCACAAACTGTGTGACGTGCTTAAAGAAGCGAATTATGCAGAACACAAAATGCAAACCACCATCCCAGGCTTAGACGAACTTAACCTATTGGATATGCGCGGCGATAACATGAAAATGTAACCTCTGACGGTTGCTCACTACCCCTTGTTCTACATCAGTGGTACTTTACCCCTAACAACAACGAACTGGGAGAAGTCTGATGTCGAACAAGGTTGTTATATGCGGGTATGGATGGTTAGGTAGCTATCTTGGGGCCGCACTATCCCCCCATTACTCTCTTATTGCTACTACCCGTGATAAACACAAAGCGGCGCAATTAAGCACGCAAGGTATAGAAGGTGTCGTTTACCAACTTGGTGATGAGTTGCACAACCTTAATCGTGTTGTAACAGATGCTACATTGGTGCTTAATATACCTCCAGGGCGTAAAAACAAAGACCTTAGCGACTTTACCCAGAATATGCTGCACCTCATAGACAATGCGATAAGCCATAAGGTGAAGCATATTGTTTTTATCAGCACCACTTCCGTGTATGGGGATAGTCGCGACGGTAATATAAATATCCATACCCCTACCGCGCCTGAAACCCCATCTGCTAAAGCCCACGTAAAAATCGAACAATATCTACTGGACCACGCTACTAAGGCTACTATTGTCCGTTTAGCCGGGCTAACCGGGCCCGATCGGCACCCAGTGAAGAGTTTAAGCGGTAAACACCTTAGCGCTGGTCACAAGCGCGTAAACTTAGTTCATGTACAAGATGTAGTGTCTGCACTTACACACATTATAGAAACCCCCTCCACAGAGACACTTTTTCACTTGTGTAGTAATGCGCATCCTAAACGGGGAGAGTATTACGTGGAGGCAGCTAAAGCCCGCGGCCTTGAGCTACCGGTATTCGAGGACACCAACCATACCGCAAGTGGTAAGTGTATTGATGCTACTGCATGCTGGGAAACACTTGGCATTTCACCCACTTTTTCTCACCCTAATAAAATGATTTGAAGTCGTGGTTTATACCTATCCCTTTGCCTATTACTACAAAAAAACCTTTCGTTAGTGGCTATAAAAACCAAAACATAACGAACAAAACGCGAGCAACTATACACAAACCACGATACGCAGAAATAAAAACGCCCCGAAACTTTCGGGGCGTTTTTATTTACATGTGCAGTGAAATCACACCGGTATTAGCCGAACAAGCTAACACTGAAGTACTTTACTGCAACCGTATTAATGAAAATGACAAGCAATATGGCGGGGATAAACGTTTTTAGTGAAACATCCACATATTTCTCGAACCAACTGCCTCGGTATCCCTGACTGCCCTCTTCTAGCGCTTTATTAAAGTTTGCGCTCTTCCAGCGATAGGTTACAAAGATACATACCAATAAGCCGTTCAGCGGCAGTATTGTTTCGTAAAACACGTCTAAAATTACGTCGAAGAAAGATTTATCTACGCCTGCATAGTGAATAAATGAGGTAAGTGCTTCTACCTTACCGAAGGAGAGTGCGGCCAATATAGCAATCACAATCATTATACTGCCTAATGACGTTAACGCCCATTTTCTACTTACGCCCTTTTCATCCATAAGCGCTGCAACCGGAACTTCAAAGATAGAAACCAGTGACGTGATAGCGGCAAAAAATACCAACAAAAAGAATAGGCTTGCTACTATTGATGCGCCTAAATAACCCACAGAATCTTGCAAAGCTAAAAAGATATTAGGTAAGTAAGTAAAAATCATTCCTACCGAAGACTCGCTCAAATCCTCTGGGTTTGTGTTTGGGTTAAACGAGAAGATAGCCGGTAAAATCATTAGACCAGCGGTAAAAGCCACGGCGGTATCGGTTAACGCTACCAACTTTGCCGATGTAGGTACATCTGCGCGTTTATCGATGTAGCTACCATAGGTAATCAAAATACCCATACCTAGCGACAACGAGAAAAATGCTTGCGATAGCGCGCCGTTAATCACCGAGGCCGTAAGCTTTGAAAAGTCAGGGATAATATAGAACTTAACCCCAGCCATAGCATTTTCACGGGTAAGTACAAAGACTACTAGCCCTAGTAACATTACAAATAAGGCCGGCATAAGTAGCTTGGCCGCTTTTTCGATGCCTTCTTTCACGCCCCCTTGCAATATCAAATAAACTACGCCAACCACTACCGCCATATAGATAAAGATAGACGAGGAATTAATAAATAAATTAAATGTTTCGGGGTTGGCCAGCAAATCTAAATTGCCGCTTACAGCTTCAAATAAATAGCCGAAGATCCACACGGTAATAACCAAATAGAAAACCGCAATCATAAAGGGGGTGGCAATTGCTAACCATCCAGCTAGCTTCCACTTGGGCGAATCTCCACTAATAGCACTGTATGCGCCAAGTGGGTCTTTCTTTGCATGACGTCCCATGGTCATCTCTGCCAACATGACGGGCAAACAAATAGAAAATACAAAAATTGCATACATTAATAAAAACGCACCGCCGCCATTTTTTGCTGCGCCGACGGGAAACCCCACTAAGTTACCGATACCAACAGCTGAACCTGCTGCTGCTAAGATAAAACCTATGCGCGATCCGAACTGTTCTCTGGCCCCGCTCATATCCCTTCCTCTTGTTGAGTTATTGTTATATTTTGCCGGGATGGCGTTCATAAAACGACTTCATCGTGTGGCGTCTACTACGAGGTAGTAACGTTACGCTTTTGGCAACGACATACACTGCACCATACCCAATTTCGCATGTTAACAGCAGTGTAATAAAAAGTCTTGAATTAGCGTGGAATTGACGGCTGGAAAAGGCGTATTACCAAGTTACCACCTTACCTTCCCAGTCAATATAGTGGCAGGGTTGTTGCCTATCTAACGTGGCAATATGTTGGAGTAGTTGGCGTGCTGTGAATGTCGGTGTAAATAGCTTATCGGGCTTCACATTGCGCTGAAACGGATGCGACAACGCAGTATCTACCGTACCGGGGTGATAACTAACTAAAAGAGGTTGGCGCAAGCGCCTTGCATATTCCACAGACGCAGTTTTAAGCAGCATATTAAGCGCCGCTTTCGATGCGCGGTAACCATACCACCCCCCCAGTTTATTGTCTGATATACTGCCCACCCTCGCACTTAGGCACACAAGCGTTGGCTGGCCTTTGTCCATTACCCGAATCAGGTGCTTAAGCCATAATCCGGGAATAATACTATTCACGGCGAAATAACGTAGCAAGGCATTTTCATCAATATCTTCTAAACGCTTCTCTGGTGCTACTGGGTAATCTTCGTCGTGCAATATGCCGGTGGTGACCACTGCTAGGCTTATTTTCACCTTGTTTTGGTGCAGGTGATTTATCAAAGTAGCAATGTTTTCATCGGTATGCGATTTTAACCTATAGGATGTTACAGCTTCCGGCCAGGTGTCGTCGATGTCACGGCCCCGGCTAACCGCAATCACCTTATCGCCTCGCTCAATTAAGGCGGCTACCAAGGCCTTCCCTATGCCGCCAGTAGCCCCTACCACTAAGGTTTGTCTATTCATTGCTCACTCCAGGCACACAGCGCGCACAAGAACGCTTTTTACCTGTTAATAAATAGGAAATGGTGTATCTATGCTTTGCAAACTTTACATAGCCCCAGTCGGCGAAAACACGAATTACTGGCCAGCGTAGCGGTGCATACACCCACCCCATACCGACGACTTTCCACGCTTGGTAGGTAACATCTAGCCCCGTAATCATACGCCCGTCATCGAGCATGCCATGAATACGCGCGTTGAGTGCGTGGAAGTCTAGTTGTGGATAGTTGCTGGCAAACGCCGTGGACTGAATATCTACCAAGGTCAATGCATTGTGTTTATCTCGTTTTTGCAAATGACGCATCTCGGCCTTGCACAAGGGGCAATAGCCATCATAAAAAATAATCAATTTATATACCTCTGACTTTTACAGTAACCGTAGTTACTTTGGTCATTTTTTATTTGTTATACCGTTATACGATAAAAAAATGCCCTTGGATGACTTGAGATTTACGCCTCTCACACCCACACTGTGGTCATTAGATATAAAGAGGTTTCACCTAATGGCAAATTTACAAAAAGCCACCCTTGGCGGGGGCTGTTTTTGGTGTATAGAGTCTGCATTTAATACCGTTGAAGGGGTAGTGAAAGCAGTGTCAGGTTATGCAGGTGGTGAGAAAGCCGACCCCACCTATGAAGAAGTATGTCAGGGAACCACGGGCCACGCTGAAGTCGTTCAGGTAACCTTTGATGCTGAAAGTATAAGTTACCGTGAAATCTTAGAAATTTTCTTTGCGTTACACGATCCTACTCAACTGAATCGTCAAGGACACGACGTCGGAACACAGTACAGAAGCGCTATCTTTTATCACGACGAGAAGCAAGAAGCTGAAGCCAAAGCGATTATTCAAGAGATTGAAGACGAGAAAATTTGGCCTGACCCTGTGGTTACCGAACTGGTAGCAATTAATAACTATTACGAAGCGGAAGCTTACCATCAGGATTATTTTACAAATAACCCCGAAAACCGCTACTGCGCAATGGTGGTAGCACCTAAACTGGCCAAGTTTAAAAAAACGTTTGCCAGCCGTTTACGCAGTGAATAATTAAAATGGGCGCAACTATTGTAGTCGCTGTAATAGTTGCGCCCGTTCGTTTTGCCGCCGCTATTTGCTAAACCATTCTTCCCGCAAAGGGAGCGAAAATAACAAAGGTGCATTAGCTTCGTAGTTAGGCCGCTCAGTTTCGCAAACCACGTTTTTCATATAATTTTTCTTCCACGGATCATTTATCAACCATAGCGTGTCGTCGATAACCGCTAACCCTTCTATAGAAGCGTTATCCATAATATAGCTTTCACACCCTTCGCTCGCGTTTACCGAAAACTCAAGGGGTATGCGTTTTGTATTTACAGCGTTGTGGGTATCTATAACCCATAGTTCGTCATCGTTACGGGCAGCAGCAAGTAAAAACTCGCTTTGCGCTGTGCTATATAGAGCAAGCCCATTAATAGGGTGATTTCCTTTGCTGAAGGTAGGTAATGAAAGCGATGGTTCAGCGACAGGCGCAAAATCGCCACTTTCCCAAAACTGCTCATCGATAGAAAGAGTAAAAATACGAGGCTGCCCGGCTTTATCTTTCTCCAAGGCAAGATACAAAGTTCCATCTTCTGCCATCACCATGCCTTCAATGCCATCGTTAGGAAAGTTACCCACTGCCATTTCTGGGGCAAACTGTAACGGTCGCACATGAGTAAGGGTTACTTTACCCTGACTATTTTGTTCCAACCTAATCAGTAGCGTTGGATAGTCGGTAGACCCCGTCTTCTCGTACTTTTTCTCACAGCGGGGGGTTAGGGTACCTGTGCGAGTAGCATCTTCAGTTACCGTATAGAAAACGTTTGGATGGCGAGGGTCAGCAGCTAACGCTTCAAGATCGGGGGCATTGGTTAAATAGCCACTAAAACAGCTGCGAGATACCCGCGAGGCAAGTTCAAAGACATTACTTGCACCCTGAAGCTTAGCAGTAGCTGGCGTAATGAAATGCAACTTACGCTGTTGCGATTCACGTGCACTGCCATCAGCAATAGTAACCAAGGTGCCACCTAGCGCAAATAAGCCTGAGGTTTGCGGATCGGGCATAACATTCCCAGAAGCATCTCGGATCCATTGCCCATTAGACACAATACTCGTATCGCTCTGTTCAACAACAATAACCGACTGAGGTTCACTGCACCCCATTAGAAAAACACCTGCGCATAGCGCCAAAAAACGCGATTTACCCATTAAACAAACTTCCTATAAAAAATTGTAACCGAGTATATCTGTCATACCGTTTAATGCCAAAAAAGAGTAAGGTTATAAAATCCTGGGTAGACGTATTTTTTGGGGGCCCTTATCACTTCAACCAGTCTTCCTGCTGTTATAGCAGGGCCAATGGTAAGACGTGTAACGTCTAAGCAATGTAATGTCTGGCTCGTTACCTCTCATAACGATGAAATTAGCCTAACCTTAACCCAACAGGGCAAGCAACTGGCGGGGGAAAGTGAGTGCGTTAGCGTACAGGTAGGCACCCACTGTTATATCTGTTTACTCACGTTTACCCCTAAGCAAACCTTCACGCCTAATCAGGCAGTGGAATACGCCCTTGAATTTACCTGTAACCAGCACCAACAACAATGGAATGCTACGCTACCAGGCTTACTCTATGACAATCAGTCGAATTTAAGTTTTGTATGGACAGATACGCCAAGTACTATCTTACATGGTTCGTGCCGAAAACCTCATTATGATGGTGATGATGCGCTAGCCCAAGTAGATAACCTCATCGCCAATGCTATTCGTCCACAGGGCAGCAATCAAGAAACCGCACGACCTGATTTATTGCTGATGACCGGCGATCAGGTATATGTAGACGATGTTGCGGGCCCCATGCTGCTCGCCATCCAACAAACAATTAGCCTTTTAGGGCTACAACAAGAACCCTTAGAAGGCGCGGTAGTTTCTCACTCAAGTGAATTAGCCAGCCATCCCTTTTGCTTTTATCAACGACAACAGCTTTTGCCTAAAATTGCCACCAATACCGCTCTTTCAACGCTCTTTTTTGGGGCTAAAAAGAAACCAATATTTACCTCGGTGAATGCGCAAAACCATCTTATTAGTGGCGCCGAAGTACTCGCCATGTATTTACTGGTTTGGTCGCCAAGTTTATGGTCTTCAATAACATTAACATCTGATGAAATAGCTAACGAGCAGCGAGAAACTTTCGATAAAGAAGCTAAGGTAATTGGTTGTTTCGTTGACTCGCTCAATAAAGTACGCCGGGCGTTAGCCCATGTACCTGTTTATATGATTTTCGATGATCATGATGTCACTGACGATTGGAACCTAACCCGCGGCTGGGAAGAAGAGGTTTACAGTAACCCCCTATCTAAACGTATGATTGGCAATGCGCTTACCGGTTATTTACTGTGCCAAGGTTGGGGAAACGCGCCAGATAAATGCGCTGAGCTTATCGACCATGCTAAACAATGGTATACCTATCCTGATACTAACAAACACGCCGCGTTTATTGACCAATTGCTTGCCTTTGAAGAGTGGGACTATCGGCTAGATACCACACCGCCAATTGAAGTACTCGATACACGCACCCGCCGGTGGCGTTCAGAGTCGAGCATGAATAAACCGTCTGGATTAATGGACTGGGAAGCGTTGTGCGAGTTTCAGCACAATATCATTGGTAAAGAGGCGGTTATCGTGGTCTCCGCCGCCCCAGTTTATGGCGTAAAGTTTATTGAAGCTATCCAAAAGGTTTTCACTTTTTTCGGCAAAGCCCTCACCGTAGATGCCGAAAATTGGATGGCCCACAAAGGCACTGCCAATGTAATGCTAAATATCTTTCGCCACTATAAAACGCCTCCCGAGTTCATTATTTTATCTGGCGATGTTCACTATTCTTTCGTGTACGATGTGCGCTTGCGCTTTCGCCGTAATAGCCCTCATATTACCCAGTTTACCTGCAGTGGCCTTAAAAACGCCTTTCCAGACGGACTTATACGCTGGCTCGATAGATTAAATCGTGCGTTTTACGGCCCATCTTCTATTTTGAACGTGTTTACTCGACGAAGGAATATGTCGGTATCTGCTCGCGAACCTACCGAAGGTTATGGCGAACTTTACAATGGCTGTGCCATTGGCGTATTAAAACTGTCTAATAATCGCCGCCATGTAACCTGCAAAGCTTTGTTGAGCAGTGGGAAAGAGGTAGAATTCCCGCCCATTAAAGACGATTAGCGATCGATACAGAGGTACGTCATGAGTGAAAACGCGCTATCTATTGGCATTTTTTATGGTTCCACCACCTGCTATACCGAAATGGCGGCAGAGAAAATTCAGGCCCAGTTGAATAGCCTGTTCGACGCCAATATTGCAGATATGCACAATATTAAAGACGTGAACCTAACCAAAACCCGCGACTATGACATTGTTCTGTTTGGTATTTCTACGTGGGACTTCGGTGAGCTACAAGAAGACTGGGAATCGCACTGGGAAGATGTGTATCAACTAGATTTAAATAACAAAACCATTGCGCTATTTGGGCTAGGCGACCAACTTGGGTATGGTGAGTGGTTTCAAGATGCCTTGGGTATGTTGCACGATGCTATCGCCCCTGGGGGTTGCCATATTATTGGCTACTGGCCTAACGAAGGCTACGACTTCACTGCATCAAAAGCACTCACTGAAGATAAGTCGCATTTTGTAGGGTTATCGCTAGATGATGAAAATCAATACGATGTGTCAGAACAGCGTATAGCCCAGTGGTGCGAACAACTTGTAATCGAGCTTGCGGAGTAATTTTGACGCCAGGCAGGCTATATCAGCCTTTTTATCGAAATGGGCCAAGTCATCGAGACGGTGCCGATGTCACGTTCCGCGATATTGTAAAGATATTCGGCTTTAAAAGTGCAAAGGTAGGTGCGTGGGTAAGTAAAGAAGAGCAGCAAATTGCAGCAAACCTGTTCTTTGATGCGCTTTGCGATTTAATGACAATATTACAGGTAAACGAGCAGGTAATCTCGCTTCGCGGAACCCTGTCTATTGCTTTTGGTAGTGGCGGCAATAAGCATAGCTCGGCGCTATATAACCCAGCCACTAAAACCCTCGCTTTAGCCAAAAACGCGGGGGCTGGTGCGCTAGCTCATGAGTATTTTCATGCGTTCGACAATTTTATAACCCAACGCTTTTTAAAAAAGGTGAGCGCCAAAGATTTCGCCTCTGCTTTATGGCTACAAAGGAATCAAGTGATTGAGCACCCGTTAAATAATTTACTAGAGCGCTGTTATCAACATGTCTTTCTCAAACAAGACAGTGACCAACCAAGCGAGGTTTTTGTCAAAAGTGTAAAAGCAGATAAGGCACTTGGTACCTTTTATTACGCTATGCCTGAAGAAATCTCTGCCCGCGCGTTTGAAGCCTTTGTGCAAGATAATTCACTAAAAAACGATTTTTTGGTAAAAGGCACTAAGCAGTCCCCTGAAGCTAAACTCGGCATCTACCCTCTAGGTGCTGAAAGAGCCCTCATCGGGCATCACTTCAAAACCTATTTCGCTATGCTTGGTAAAACCCTTGAACGAAGGTAACCTTACCACGCTGAAAGTATTGCCAAAAAAGCTAAGCAAGACGATCAGCAAGAGTAAATGTGTCACTAGCGCGTAATACCTACGATCCGATTTGATGCTTTTTTAACGTGATAAAGCACTCGTTAAATATTGAATTCAACTATGATCATTATGGATATTGCGAAACAAGTAATTGTTTTGTATTTATAAAATCAGATCCAGCTCCACTCAACGATCATTTTTTGCGATCGGTAGAGGCTGATCACAGGTTAAAAATGTATTACTATGTTAAATCTCAGGAGATGGCTGCTCGAACTTTTGAGGCTTGTATCGAAGATCGCCGCGTTAATACTGTGTTCTTCGGGGCAAAAAAAGAAAAAAACAACAGAAGCTAGACTTGGCGTTTCTCCTCATGGTAATTTGCGCATAGCGCTGCAAGAAGCGTGAATGTTGTATTTTTACTAATTAGGCGTCGCCATTTCACATAAACAAACCTAGTTTGTTGTTTTTTTACTGTGAAAGTAGAGCAATTTTTCAGCAACAAGTGTTAATGAGTACACTGTTTTTGTACAAAACCCTGTTTATTTTTGTAACAAGCAGTATACTAAAGCGCTCGAACGTAATAGAAGAAAGAAGACGAGATGAAAAGAAAAAAGCATACCTCGGCTGAAGACGAGGCTCAGATTGATATGACCCCCATGTTGGACATAGTGTTCATCATGTTGATTTTCTTCATCGTAACGACCTCGTTCGTAAAAGAAAAAGGTTTGGACGCAAACCGTCCTGAAGACAATCAAGCTAAAAACGACAAGCCATCAAAAGCGCTTTCTATCCGTATTAAGGCAGATGGCACCATTATGATGGGTGGTCGTGAAGTGGATATTCGTCGTGTTGTTGCAAATACGCAAACTTATCTTGCAGAAAACAACACTGATACAGCAGCTATCCAAGCTGAAGAAGATACCGAGCACGGTACTGTGGTTGAAGTAATGAACCAAGTAAAAGTGGCGGGTATTGAGAAAGTATCTGTACTGGTTAAAAAGACCTAGACGCTCTTTTTAACTATAAAAAAGCCGCCCTTGGGCGGCTTTTTTCGTATTGGCTCTTATACCAAAGTATCTCTTGTCGTGTCGCATGAAATCTGGTCAGATCGTACCATCAGGTTTATCTGGATAGCCATGTTGAAACGGTTCCAGACCCTGATGAGACTGGAGCCAATTCTATGAAAACATTGTGTAGTACACTTGCCATTATGGCGGCCGCCCTGACGCTGTCACCTGCTGGCAAGGCAGGACAAATTCCCCTTAGCGATGCATTCGATTACAACGCCTTTATTTTTGGTGACTACACCGGCTACAAATCAGATGTAGAAGGAACGCTAGCCGTGGGAGGAAATCTGAACGTTTCAGACTTCGATGTTGGATTACTTCTTTCCCCTGACCTATCCACAAGCAGCCTATATGTAGGCGGTAACATTAACTACGTAAATGGAACTATACGCAACGGCCAAACCACGGTAAACGGTAACCTAAGTGCTACAGGTGTTACCTTTGAAGGCGGCATTAACGCGAATGGCAACGTTAGTCTTATTGAATCTCAAGTGGCGGCAGGTAATATCAATTCCCAGGGTTCATTGGTTCTTGAAAACTCTGAAGTGCTGCAAGGCGATATTAATGCAGCTAATTTAGTGCAGCGCGATAGCAGTGTTAATAGCGGTAACGTAAGCGTGGAAAATAGCGCGGTGTTCGTCAATTCACAAGTGACCAGTGGGTCATTGTCAGCAGCGACGGTATCTTTAGACGCCAACTCTACGGTAAATAATGTTGTAATAACAACCGCCAACTCACCGCTTAACGAACCCACTATCGACTTTACTCGCATTGCCAATGAGGTCACCGAGCAATCTCTCGCCTTTGGTAGTATGGCTGTTAACGGCGTGACTGAGGTTTATTGTGCGGGTAAAACTACCTGCGATGCGAGTGATATTGATGGGATTGTGTTCTCCGGTGATGCTGATATCAATATTTTTGCTATCGATGCGGCGTCACTATCTTCTGCTAACAAAAGTATCACCTATGATTTTTCCTCCACCAGCTACAACATCATCAACGTGTTTGGCGACAGCGTCGAGTTGTTTAATACCGGTTTTTACAATACTGCGTTCGAGGGACAATACGTAGATAACAACCCAGCGATAGACTACCGTCACGATGGTACGTATACCAATAATGTACTGTTTAACTTTCTAGACGCCAGCAATGTGAGCTTACATTCAGTAGGCGTAAAAGGCAGTGTATTAGCGCCCTTCGCCGATGTCAGTTTTTATAACGGTCAAATAGATGGCAATTTGATTGCTGCCTCGTTAAGTACGCCGCAAATGTTGCTCACTAACAACGCTGGCGATACCTATACGGCGCCTACAGGGCAAGTGAATAATTATCGATTTGGTTTGGTGGAAGTACCTGCGCCCGCTACTTCATGGCTGGTATTATTGGCTGCGTTTTTTGTATTAAGGCCAAATGGGTTAAAGCGCGAAGCCCGATAAGCGCGGCGATGAGCGTAATAATTCATCGCTGGTAACCCCATTGCCCTTACCCGGGCGCCAGCGAAGCTGGAAGCCCGCTTCAAATGCCTGATATTCCACAGCGAAGCTTTTGCCTACATAACCCGCTACAATCCAGTTATCAGATAGTCGATATTGCCCCTCAATCATCATATTACCACTTAGCCCTGAGCTTTTATTTTGCCCAAGGCGCGCTGTTTGGCTAGAATCAGGATCTAATGGAAAACGCGTATTATCATCTTCTTTTAGCTTAGAGAAACCTAACGTAGTGCTTAGCTTAACTTGCCATTGATGCGCTTCACGGGTTAATAGCTCTGAATAAGCGCCAATTGTGACCAAGTAATCGGGGCTGAAATAACCGCCATGGCCGTAGGTGAAGCCGCTAAGGTTTTTGTTATACCCAAGATAACTTACGTAAGGGCCTATCCGCCAATAATCTAATTGTTGAGAAACTGAAGGCGCTATATTAACGCTAATATCTGTACGCAAAAACAGGCCTTGGTTGTCATCAACCCCCTCTCCTTTTAGCTCTTCCCATTTTATCGTTCCAGCCAACGACACCTGTGGTTTTAGGCTGTAAGCCACCAAGGCAGAAGCACCTTCACTTAGCACATAGCCCCATGTTTGTTCATGCGCAGCATCAAACGTTCCCGCATAACTTAGCAAGCTATCTTGCTTGGGTTGTCGAAAAACGGTTGTAGCAAGGGTAGTATTAGATAGATACCATGTACCTGAAAACTGGCCGGTGACACTGGCCGACTCAGGTTGATCAAGAAGCGAATAAGCAAGGTTACCGTAAAAATTGAAGCCATTTGTTTGCCATTCAACTTCACCTCTTATCCCTGTATCTTCCAAACCAGTTATGCCTGCAAACGTCGTAGTAAGTTGCTCGCTAGCAAACCAACTATTGCTTGCAGGCGCACCACTATATAGCTGTTGATAATCTAGCGCGAGTTGCCAGCGCCATTGCTTAAGGGTGCTTCCAACGCCAATATAACTGCCTAGTATATCGAAATTTCCTAAGCCTACTTCGCCACTACGTTGCTTTGTAGTTACGCCCGCAACCATGTTAAAGGCCGCCTTTGACTGCACTGATGTCGAACGCGGGTCGCCGGAAAAGTAGCTGTACATAAACTGTTTTCGTGGCCAAGCTTTAGCGCCGTGCATCTTACTAACTAATGCGCGAACTTGGCTATTCGTTCGTATTAAGGGTGCTAGCGAGCGCTGATTACGCTGATATAAACGGATAAGTTGTCCGGCAACGTCTTCATTGTTCGGGGTTGCTCTCAGTACCTTGGAAAATACATCAATCGCAAGCGCATCTTGACCAGCGTCACTTGCAGCCCACCCTAGTAGCGCCAGCTCCCCTTCTTTTAAAGGTCTAATTTGCTTAAGCGCCAATGCCGTTTGAATACTGTTTTCAAGCTTCCCTTGCTGAAACAGGCTTGCTTGCTGTGAAGCGTAATAATCTGCACAGCGTTTTAGAAAAACCTCTGTATTGCTTAGCCCGCAGGCAAACACTCCAGCAGCGTGTTCATCGCCTTGACGCTGTAAACTTAACCATAGCCCCTCTTTATTCCCCGCCAAAGCAAACCATTGCTGGGCGTGTGTAAAATTGTCGCTTTCATAATCTTTCCAGCCTTGGCCTTCGACTAAGGTGCGTACTTGTGCGCTATTATCTTCCTCTAACCATTGGCGGATCGTCGGAATATCATTACGGGCTATAGCTTGATCAACACGAACTTGCTTAAGTGCAGTTAAACCCGCTTGCGCCGCCTGTTGCTCGTTTCGGTTGCTAGCGGTGTACTCGGCGTGTTTAAAATGGTTCTCAGCACGGCTAAGCTGCTTTCGCTCTAGGGCACTCCACCCCATTAATAGGTGATAATCGCTGCGGGCCAAAGTATCTGCCAATTGGGATAGGCGGGAAAATGCACTATCGCTAATGCCTGCCCTTTTACTGTTAGACCACGACGAGAAACGCACTAATGGTGCATCTTTCGCTGGTTTTACTACCGGGTTAGCGCGCGCTGTAGAAGGGATATTAAGCTTCTCTAACGCCTCTTTAAGTTCAACCGACATGGCCCAATAGGGATAGTTGCGCCGTAAACGTGCGGCTTCTTGGTTGGCTAACGCCGTTTGCTGCTGGTTAATGTGATACCACAAACCAGTAACATCGGGGTCGGCTTGCTCGATGGGGTTAGGGTGTTCATCAGAAGACTTATACGTGGTAGTGACTTGCGCAAATGCAGGGGTGTTTATTAGCGTATTGGCAGCAAAAAAACCGCTTGCTAGCAAGCAACTAAATAGATAATTATGGGGCCTATAGCTCATATCGTCGTATCCATAACAGCTACTCGCGACAGCATAATTAAGCTCGCCGAATAATAATCCGTGTGGCGGTTTATCTGATTAAACGAAACCGCTTGTTGATTAATCAGGTATGCAACAGTATCAGCAACAGTTTTCATCCCCGCACTCATTTCATAGTCAGCCGCTTCGCCTGTAACCACATTAACCGTGGCAGGTACACTGCCCTGTTTCCACCAACTAAGAAACGCGGAATAAACGTTAGGTGCATTTACCCCTGCCCACGCCAAGTGAAGCGGAATACGACATGCGTTAAAACCGTAATCTTGCGAAAGCGTGTGTTCGAAAGTAAAGGTTTCCCCCTTAATACCTAGCCAATCTGGCGGCAGCTGGTGGGCGCCAAAACGGGCACGATTAATTAACGACACACCGCTGTCGAACAATTGCTGCCAACGCTTCGGTTGATTGGACGCTTTAGCTAGGGCATTGATAGCAGGGAAAACCCAGTAAGACAGATTTATCTGCACTGTATCTTGGGCTTGTTTCTCTTCACCTTGGTGTATAAAACCAAACTCGCCGGGCAGTAGTAGATGGTAGTCTCCGCTTTGATAAAAAAGCGACGTCTCAACAGCTTTGATAATATTTGTGGCCTCGTCTTGGTATCGAGGCTCATCCCATTTTGCTGCGGCACGCAACAACGCCCATGCAATCAGTAAATCACCGTCAGAGGCATTATTGTCATCATCAATACAGTTCTTATCCGCGCTTTCGCAGGGAACATAGCGCCAAGAAAACAGCTTATCTTTGCGCTGCAATGTGGCCTGAGTCCATTGCCAAATACTATCAAAGGTTTGTTGGTCTCCCGCTACCACAGAAAAGAGCATGCCATAGCCTTGGCTCTCGCTGTGAGATACGTTTTGGTTACCTGTATCCACAACCCGTCCAGCGTCGATAAACAACGCTTTATACCCTTGGTAGGCATTGTTAAACGCGGTGTTCTCATGCCTGGTGCATGAAGACAAAACGCATACCAGCACCGTTAGCAGCCATAACCTTGGCCATTTCATCTCACGTTTTTGCGTCACCACAATTACCATGAATCTTCTATTTGTTGGTTTCTTCGCTTCAGCAAAAGATAAATCAATAAACTTACAAGCAATACAAGCAACAAGAATGATACTAACCAATACCAGGGATTATTTGATAACCAAAGGCGTAAAGTTAGCCAGTAGCTATTGGCTTCCCCAAGCTCGAACTTTTCATTAACTTGCATGACGAGCTGGGGTTTCAACCCATCGTTCCAAACAAAAAAGTCGCCCGCTAATTGCCCCCACATCGATAAGCTTATCAGGTCATTCACTCGCGCAAATAAGTATTCTGGCGTTTGCGCGGCAATAATGAACATGGTGTCAGATGCATGGCTATTCGGATGGCGCTGGGCCAGTAAAATGGCTTGCTCACCTAAGTCACTTTGCTGCACTGTGGCACCGGTTACCCGCATTTGGCGGTATGACTCATCGCCGGTTAATTCTCTTACTTGATTGTGCAATTCATTCTGTAATCGGTAAGGCCAACGTTTTACGTTGCCCACAGCCGCGGCAAAACTATCCTGCTCAATATCATCAAGGGTTGCGGGTGAGCCCAAAACAATAAGAGCCCCCTCATTTTTACTCGATAGCGCGTCAATAATTGCTAAGTTTAATAAGGGTGATTGCGCTACTTGAGCTAACTTACCCGATAACGTGAGCGCGCTGTCTAAATATTCGTTAGAAGGAATAAAAATACTTCCTTTTGGTGCGCTTGCGTACCGTGCAAAGGGGTACCCTGTTTCACTAAATAGGCCTAAATCAGGTTGCACTGCTACATGCCCCGCCTTGGGTAGGGTAATGCTAGAAGAGTTATTTACTTGAAATACTAAATGAGACCCAAACACATCATCGCAAGGTACGCCTGCTAAAGGGGCTCGCATGGTGGCACTAATGTCCACATTGTTGATGCCACCTTTGAAAAAACGCGCCGGGATCCGCAATTGATAATCTCTAAAGGCTTCGCCGTTTTGATCGCCAAAATAAAGCCCATGAACTAATTCATCGTTAACGCTAATGTTCATAATAGAGCCTGGCCCAGTGCCGGCGCCATAACTGAAATCAAGCAGCAGGGCTACACTGGCATTTTCGGGTACGTAAAAATCAGCTGGCAATCGAAAGGTTATGCGCTTAGAAAAATCGCCCTCATCGGTAAAGCGTTCACTGGCCACCCCAAGGGCTTCGAAACTATATTGTTCACCTGGCGTAAGTACGCGCATACGCTGAAGACGTTCAGCCTGTACCTGCGTTTGCGATAGCACACGGATACTTGAAACTGGACTTAGTACATCGTCCATCACGGCAAGGGCTTTCGCGGCCTGATATACTTCATCGTGTGTATTGCCACTTACAATAAGGCGGTATGCGGGAGCCACCAGAGTTTTATTATTTGCCATAAATCGCGACGAACGCTCTACCTTTACATAAGCACCATCTATTTCGTTAATAACATCATCGGATAAAATAAGTGCTAGCTCTTCTACTGTGCCTACCACCACATGAACCTCATCGGTATCCGCCCCCTTTAGATACCAAGCAGAGTGCTCATAATTATCCACCTGGGTCTCATTCCAAAACGTTTCTTTTGCCGATTGTATCTCAGGCAATACGTTACCATCGGGCAGCACGTTGTGACGAATAGAGAGTGGCTGATATTGGTTGCGAAGCGCTAAACCCTGCGCAACAAGAGGTAAGGTTTTTTCCTGCAACTGACGCTGCGTATCTGCCGCTGTGAACACATTTACATTGCGTTGCCCGCCAATACCCGGGTTAAAAAAGCCGGCTAAATGTGCCAGAGTCACTTCGTCTACACCAAGCTTAGTGTCAACGCTTAGGCTTGAATTATAAACGTTTACCTCGCTCCATAACTCAGGCGCGTTGCCATCTACGCACTGCTCTGCATAATGTTGGCTCACTGCGAGGGTTAGCCGATTAAAACCTGCACGCCATAGGGCTGCAGGGATAACAATGCGCGAGGTTAGGCTAGGCCGGGTAGGATCAAACGCTATTTGACCAATTGTGGCATTGTTAAAACGAACGAAGAGCTGCGAACGCCGCTTAATCAGCGCTTGAGAGCTGGTAACCTCAAGGGTAACCGATGAAGAGGTTACCGAATGTATGGAAGTGAGCGGAATTGCAATATCGAAACTATTGGACTTCCCTTGCATACGTACTACGCCGTCGCCGCCATAGAAGTTGGTGAGACGATAAGTATGGGATTCAGCGCTAATGCCAAAAGAAAAAAAAGACAGACATAACAGAAACAGGGTTTTATACATTACTTTTCCTTAGCGACTTGCCAATAGGTCTTCAATTTTTGAAAACCGTGCTGCAAGCTCACCGATAGATGAATGAAGGTAGGTTTTATACCTACTTTCAATACGTGCTTTACGCCATACCAATAAGAAATGGGGCGCGTCCGGCGGCGTTGAAATGACTGCCAACGACGACTATCACATAGGCTATAGGCAACAACATCAGCGTGCTCCTGCTCTGTGACCGGCGTAAACTTAACCCGCAACTCTTTACTTTCAGTATCAAAATTAAGTATTTGCACGTTCAGGTTCACAGTAGATTTTATCGCTTCACACCAAGAAGTTAATACGACATTAGACGGAATTTCTATGCCGTCGCCCTTCAAACGCAGCCGCGCGCCTCCCACCGACAAATCGATAAGTTGCCCCACCCAAGCGTGCCCCTCTTTTGTTTCAATCACTACGTTATCGGTGGCTGGTAAACGCGATTGGTTGCGTAGCTGTTTGCGCTCCAATAACACCCCCATAACGCTAAGTAGCAAGAGTAAGTTAAAGGTATTCCACAACATGACAACAATGGTTAATTCGCGGGTGAGGGGTTGGTTGATGTACTTGTACACACCCGCTAAGGTGGCAAAGGTGAGCACCGCAATTAACCAATAAAACACCTTCGATAAAGGAGAAACAAAGGCTTTATCTAAGCTTTCGCCTTTTGGCGTAACCACAAACGAAGGCGCTCTCGGCTTGAGGAATACTTTTATCAAGGCATTTAACGTAAAGGCACATTGCAATATTTCATATAGCTCTGAAACCAAAGGCCATCGCGTTCGCCCAAATAGCATGGTTGAGAGCATATAGGTAGCAATAACGTGGGGAAGCGTGAATGCTAAAATTTCAAGAAGGGAGGCGTGGTATACCTGCAAACCAAAAACCAGGTATGCCAACGGCATAAGAAGAAACACAATGCGGGCAAAGGGAAATAGCCAAAACATGATAGAACTCATGTATCCCACCCGCTGATACCACTTTAGCCCTTCAGCTTTATAGGGTTTCTTAAGCAGTAATATTTGGGTCATACCTTGCGCCCAACGCATACGCTGTTGAATAAAAGCATCGAAGGTTTCAGGGGCTAAGCCACTCACCATTGGGCGATCTACATATACAGATTCATAGCCCATCTTATGCAAATCTAACGCGGTCTCAGCATCTTCAGTAATAGACTCGCCCGAGATTCCGCCAACTAACGCTAAATGTTCACGGCGCATTAACGCCGCTGACCCGCAAAAAAAGGAACTAGACCAATAGTCGAGCCCTTTTTGAATGGTGCCATAAAACATATCGTTTTCTGACGGCATACGGGTAAAGGCAGAAAAGTAGTTTCGTTCTACGGGGTCTGGATTTGCCATAAAGTGAGGGGTTTGAACAAGAAAGACCTTCTTTCTTTTAATCATCCAAGGCACGGTACGCGCAAGAAAATCACTGGTAGGCACGTGATCTGCGTCAAGGATAACGATAAGCTCACCATGGGTGTTTTCAATCGCGCTATTCACATTACCGGCTTTCGCATTTAGGTTCTTTTCACGGGTATGGTAGGTGGCACCGAGACGTTGACATAAACGCTGCAAACTTTCCCTACGCGCAATGGCTCTAGCCGCCCCAGCTTTATCTGCTTGATTAATTTTTTGATCCGTTCCACCGTCATCTAATAAATGGATGGAGACCTTATCTTTAGGGTAGTCGAGTAGTTTTGCGGCGCGGATAGTGATTTCAAGAATATCCTGCGATTCATTGTAGCTGGGTATCATGACATCTACAGTAGGAACACGGTCTACCTCCATTTCACTAAGTAGCAAAGGGGGCCGAGTTAACGGAAAGGCGTTCACAATACACCCGAGTACAGAAGTAATACCCGCATAAATTTCTGCCGCAAAGAGCAACCAAACGGCCACCAGCGAGAGAAAATCTGTAGCGGTTAGTGTATATATACCGCGCCATAATAAATAGCGAAACGTTAAAGCCACGCCCAATACAAGGGCAAAGGTTTTAAACAAAGATTGATAGCGCTGTGTGTGTGTAGCTTCTCGACTACATAGAGAAATTATAACCAGCACTACAGTAGAGGTTACCAATTGGCCCGCTGCGTCCATCGGCGCTAACAGCAAAAGGCCAAGAAGTGCTGCAGCAATAAGAAGAATAGCCAAATATTGACTAGTATAGTGTTTATCTGCGCGAGAACTGTCCAAGGTGGCTGTCCGTAACGTGGACATGGGTCACGTAGGCATAGTTCGCGCGGTTGATTAATGTCACCTTATCCCCTTCAATATCAAGTTCATGATTGCTTAGATAGAACATTTTAGAGATTGAATCTCGTCTTTTGCGACTATCATTGCCAACCAATAACCAAGCGGGGTAAGTAATAACACCAAAAGCCATTGTTACGAACAGAGCGAAAAATACCGAAGGCGGTAACGTGGGCGCCATGTATAATGAAAAAAGTAGCGTTCCCGTACTAGCAACGGTAAACACCCCGGTAAGTTTACTTAAGCGATTCATTTTCAACAGTGCTCGTTCGGCACGAACAAACATGCGCAGACGTTTTTGCCACAACTGCTCGGTTTGTACACGAGTATGCGTATCTACCAAAGAAGGATTGCGAAATTCGCACGCGTCATGTGCAGGTTCAACAACGGTGTTGAATTGATTTAACTCTACTACGTTCGGCATATAGGTCCTCCCCAACAGTACAGCGTAAGCTTACTTTTGCTTACCCTGAGGAAAAATCGCTAAACTCATACTTACTGATGACAAAGTATACGCGGGATCTTTGAGGGGAAAATTAAACTTTCGCCTAACACTCTCTATAAGCACTTGATTCAAAAGTGATTATTGAAATCAAATGTAGACTAAAGTTGAACCAATCTAGGCCTTTTGAGTGTGCTTTTCAGCATGAATTTTAGACAATATGCTGATTAAATTACTGATGTTAAATACGGTGCCAAAAATACTGCCTACTGATACTGCGTAAATAAGCCCGAGTAGCTCTGCCAATAAAAAGTAGCGGCGTATTTTGCCCGCACTACGCAATACAATTGAACCCACGGTAAAAATAAGAGAGGAAGCATAAGCAATAAAAATAATTGCCCCATGGTTTAATACAAACCATTCATAAATAAGAAACCCTATGTTAGCTGCCACAAACAAAAACAAGATAAATCGATTTCGATTTTTCAATGCAATAAAGTTACGCAGGCTTGCTAATGACGTACCTACTCCTGCCGCCATAGCATCTAACATAAAAAAGTGCGCGCTAAGTGCGGCTAACCCAAAGGCGGAGATAAGCAGATACCTATCGACATTATTCTGTCGGTAACCAATAAAATTAAGTATTACCGCCAACGCACCAAACGCTTCAGCCACTATCATAGTTACACAAACCTTGTGATTAAAAATTCAAATAAAATGCCCGGCACAACCGTTGGTATTGCGCCGAATAGCGTCCGTCTTCTGCTCTTATGATAAGGGTTTCTTCTGTTTCGATTGCCGACGTAGATGCAAAGCAATAAGCATTCACATAAGGCGCTACCGTGGCCTCGTGTTTAACCCGCAAAATCCGCTGAACATGTAGTCCATACGCTAATGCGATACGCCTGGTTTCATTTTCCTGCACAGCAGGATATAAACAGTAGCAGCGCCCCGTAGATGATAAGTTTTTGGCCACGGCGTTAAATAAAGCCTCTGGAGAAAGTGACAAAAATTGACGGGCCTGTTTACGCGTGTGTGATTGCGCATCATAGGCAGCGCTGCGCTTATTTTGCTCTGCAAAATAAGGTGGGTTAGTAATGATAACGTCATAGCCGTTACTAATATGTTTACTGATGTCACAGTGAAACACGGTTACTTTATGGGGCCACGGGGAAGCATGTACGTTTTCCTTCGCTTGCTCTACCGCTCCCGTGTCGATATCAATAGCGTTTATGTGCGCTGAGGTATCTGTTTTTTGAGCCATCATTAGGGCTAAAACCCCCGTCCCCGTGCCGATATCTAACACGCGCGCCCCGTCAGTTACATCTGCCCAGCTTCCTAATATTAAGCTATCGGTGTTAACCTTCATGGCACAATTGCCTTGTTTCACCGTAAACTGCTTACACTTAAACATTGTTAATATCTTCTAATTATTGCATTGCACACTATGGGTCTTCACATCTGGCTAGGCAAAAGGAACGCGCAGCGCCACGCCTTCGTACTTATTACCAACGTTGCAACGCCAGCATATTCCTCGCTACGTCTGTAGCGTGGACAGGACGGTATTTTTTAAGCGGGCCTTTCATAAGCGCTTGCCACACAGGTGCCGTTTTTTTCGCTATATCTTCTAATGTTCGCGCATCGTCGCGCTTGCCAAGCAGCAAAGAAGGCCTTACTGCTGAGGCATAAGGTAACTGCGACATGCGCATAATGGCATTTTCCAACTCGCCTTTTACCCGTAAATAGAAACTGCGGCTATTGGCATTTGCCCCTACCGAAGATATCCATACGAAGCTATCCGCCCGTTGCGCGCGGGTAAGTTGCGCAGCTATATGAACGTATTCAAAATCTACCCGTCTAAAAGCGGCTTTAGAACCCGCTCGTTTTAACGTAGTTCCTAAACAGCAATACACATGGTTAACGCTAAAATACCCTTGATAATCCTGCAACGCGTTAAAGTCGATAACCACAGGTTTTAGCTTGTTGTGCGGGTCGTTATATTGGTGGCGGGCTAAAGGTTTTCGCACTAAACACGTAATTTCTTGATAGCGCGGGTCTTGTAATAATAAGTTTACTAACGCTCGCCCAACCAGACCTGTCGCTCCCAGCACCATTGCTGATTTCATACTTCGCACCTTGTATCATCTAATAGATTCTCTACAATCAACCCTTCGACAGTTAAAATATGCAGAAAATAATGAAAAAAGCCCTTTTAATTGGAGCCGCTATGCTCTCTACAGTTTTACACGCTGAAACGCTCACTATTGAGCGAATATTCTCTTCACCTTCCCTAGATGGAAACGCCCCAAGGGCGCTACAAGTTTCGCCTGATGGCGAACGGGTTACTTTTCTTAAAGGAAAGCAAACCGACTACGAACGCCTAGATTTATGGGAATACCATATTGAGAGCGGCAAAACTCGTTTGCTGTTCGATTCAAACGATTTACAAAGCGGTGATGAAGTGCTCTCTGATGAAGAAAAAGCACGCCGCGAGCGTATGCGTTTATCGGGTAGCGGTATTGTAAGTTACCAATGGTCCGATGATGGAACAGCCTTGCTTTTCCCTCTTGGTGGCGACGTCTATTACCATAAATTAGGTGAAAAAGGTGCCAAGCAATTGCTTGATACCGATACCTTTGAAACAGATATAAAACTATCGCCCAAGGGCAATTATATCTCGTTTATTCGCGAGCAAAACCTTTACGTTAAAAACATTAAGAGTGGCGAAGAAACCGCGATCACTACCGAAGGCGGCGGTAATATCAAATTCGGTATGGCCGAATTTGTAGCGCAAGAAGAAATGGGAAGGATGACAGGCTACTGGTGGTCGCCCGATGAAAGTCACATTGCCTTTACCAAAGTAGATGAAACCCCCGTAGACGTGATTACCCGTTCAGAAATTTACGCGGACGAAATTAAGCTTATCGAGCAGAAGTACCCCAAAGCAGGCACGCCAAATGTTCAGGTTGAATTAGCGATCCAGAATATTGAGAGCCAGCAGCGCGAGTGGGTAGACTTAGGTGAAAATAAAGATATTTACCTGGCCCGTGGCGCCTGGATGCCAGATAGCAAAACGTTTACTTATCAGTGGCAAACCCGCGACCAACAAACCCTTGAACTACGCGCCTTTAATGTGGCCAATAAAAAGCAACGTGTGTTGTTACAAGAAACCAGTGATACCTGGGTAAACCTACACGACGACCTTTATTTTCTGGCCGATCGTGACCAATTTATTTGGGCGTCAGAACGAGACGGCTTCAAACACTTATACCTCTTCAACAATGATGGCAGCCTAGTTAAACAACTTACCCAAGGCGATTGGGTTGTTGATAGTGTTGAAGCGATAGACACAAAGAACAATCGTCTTTACTTCTCTGGACGTAAAGATACGCCACTTGAAAGTCACGTATATTCTATTTCCCTTGATGGTACAGACATTGCGCGTATAACAGAACTCGGTGCCTACCACAGCGCTACCTTTAGCGGCGATGCCTCTATCTTTATCGACCGTTTTTCCACCGTAAATTCACCGGCTCAAGTAAGTTTAAATGACGCTTCAGGCAAAAGAATTACGTGGCTTGAAGAAAACAAGGTTGAGCAAGGCCACCCCCTTTACACCTATATGGATAGTTGGACAGCCCCTGAATTTGGCGAAATTGAAACCAAAGATGGCGCTACCCTCAACTATCGCATTTATAAGCCCGATAACCTTGAAGAAAAACACCCTGTTATTGTGTACCTATATGGCGGCCCTCATGCCCAAGTCGTTACCAATAGCTGGGCAGGTAACCGGGGCCTACTAATGCAGCATTGGGTGGACAAAGGTTATGTTGTATTCACCTTAGACAATCGTGGTTCTAACTATCGCGGCAAAGCGTTTGAGGATCCAATTTATAAGAAAATGGGCTTTATTGAAGTAGAAGATCAGATAGCGGGTGTAGAGTTCCTCCGTACCCTTCCTTATGTAGATGCTGAGCGTATTGGTGTTCATGGCCATAGTTATGGCGGCTATATGACACTAATGAGTATGTTTAAAGCGGGTGATTACTTTGCTGCTGGGGTATCGGGTGCACCGGTAACCGACTGGCGTTTATATGACACTCACTATACTGAGCGTTATATGGGCAACCCCAATACAGATGATGATGCATATACAGCATCATCGGTCTTCCCATACGCAAAAGACCTCAAAGGCGATTTGTTAATTTACCACGGGATGGCAGATGACAACGTATTGTTCACTCACTCCACCATGCTATATAAGCATTTACAGGATTTAGCCATTCCGTTTGAAACCATGGACTATGTGGGTAAAAAGCACAGTATACGTGGCAAACAAACCGGTATTCACTTGTACAATACCATTACTAATTTCTTCGATCGTACACTGAAATAAATCGTCCTTTCAGTTAATCGAAAACATAACTGATAAAAAAGGCACCGCCAGCGTTTTGGCGGTGCCTTTTCATTAATGACAACTGCATTAACCTCGTTTTAGTGGGCGGTAAGCCCCACCGGGTTTAGGCAAAAAGTTGATTTGCTAAATTTTGCTGTACCGCTTGTGCCGAAGATGCACTTAGCTCTATTTCGATAGCATCGGCTTTGCCCGACAACCAAATTTTTAACTCTGCATCTGTATCGAAGTGACCCGCCGTTTCAACAATGAACTGTGTAATCGACTTGTAAGGGATGGAATGATAATTCACTTTACGCCCGGTTAAACCTTGCTTATCAATAAGTATCAAACGTTTATTGGTGAAAACACTTAGGTCTCTTACTAGCTTAAACGCAGCTGTCACGGTTTCGTTAGCCGCCAATATAGGCATAAGCTCTTCGTTAACGGCTTCTGCGCTGGTTTCGCTGGCGTTGCCTAACAATGTATCGAATAACCCCATTTTTATCTCCTAAACCGACGCTTGTTTCAAACGCCATTGAACACGGTGCGCTAAAGGCTTTGGTTTATCTAAAGCAAACCCTTGGCCAAAGTTAACACCAAGCTGTTTGAGAACCTCAGCGGTGGCAGAATTTACAACAAACTCTGCAACAGTTTGCTTGCCCATACTATGCGCAATATTATTTATCGCTTTAACTGTAGCATGGTCAATGTGATCGTGAGCAATGTTTCGCACAAAAGAACCGTCAATTTTAACGTAGTCCACATCAAGGTTTTTTAGGTAAGTAAATGAAGACATACCCGCCCCGAAATCGTCCAAAGCAAAACTGCAACCTAAGGCCCGAAGGGTAGATATAAAATGCTTTGCTGCGTTTAAATTGGTTACCGCTGTGGTTTCGGTTATTTCAAAACAAATTTTCTCAGCAGGTACACAGGTATTCTGTATCCGCTGAGTTATGGCCAACAGTGTGGTTTCATCTCCCAGCGTAATTCCCGAAAGGTTTATCGCCACCTTGCCTACGCTATCCAAATGCGCAGGGTTCGTCTCTAACACCCTAAGGGTGTTGTCCACTACCCACATATCTACTTTATTCATTAAACCGTGCCGCTCAGCTAAAGGGATAAATAGATTGGGACTAATTAAGCTTCCGTCACTGGCCGTTAAACGAAGTAATATTTCATAGTGCTGTTGTGACGAGGCCGATGGGACATTTAGCGGCAATATAGCTTGACTATAAAGCTCAAAACCATCGTCTTGTAATGCGCGATGTAAGGTGTGTAGTACGTCATTTTCGTTATTGTTTATGCCCATATATTCATCGTTGGGATGGACAATAAAGTAGCGATTTCGCCCTAAATGCTTGGCCCGATAACATGCGTTATCAGCTGCCTTTATAAGCTCTGCGGCGCTTACTGAGCGCGCACCTATTTCAATAACGCCAATACTTGCGCCCACAAAAAATAGTTTATCGTCATAGACAAAGCGATAACCTGAAATAGCCTTTAGTAGCCGATCTAACTTAGCCTTTACTCTCGATAAGGTTTCTGCTCGATAAATAATACAAAATTCATCGCCGCCAATTCGGGCTAGCAGATCGTTGTCATTAACATGTTGGCGAAACAAGGTAGAAATTTCTTTTAGTAACTTATCGCCTGCCGGGTGCCCGCAGCTGTCGTTGACTAATTTAAATCTATCCATGTCAATGAAACACATCACACTTGTGTGCTTTTCAATAGCAACTGTTGCCCCTATAGGGGTGACATTTGTAGACTCAGTCGCGTTATGGTGAGCACAGTCGCGCTCGCTTAATATGGCGCGCAGTTGGTTATCAAAAGCATACCTATTAAGTAGGCCTGTCAGCTGATCATGATTGGCTTGAAACACAACCTCCGCCTGTAAAGCTTGCTCTTTAGTCACATCTCGAGCAATACCTTCTACTGCAATGATATGACCGTTCTCATCTAAGATGGGGGTATCAGAAAACTCAAGAACATGTTCTTTACCCGCGCCCCCTACATAGTGCACAAGATAAGGTTCTGGCTTCTGGCCCCGTAAAATGGTGTTTCTAATACCCAGCGTCTCATCTGGCACTTGCTTTACCAAACTCGACTCATTGGCACAGAAATACTCGGCCGAATAACCTAATATGGTATTGATACCCGCACTCACGTAAATAAATTTATGTGTAGCCGTTTTGGTATACACAAAATGACGGTGCAGACCATCTACTAGGCGTTTATAACGCTCTTCGCTTTGCTTTAGCTCCCGTTGGGCATTGAACCTTTCAGTTACATCGCGAACGGTTAACGCGATGTTCGCCCCCGCTTTTACTACCTGCACCTTTACCCATTGTGGTGCAACTTTGGTACTTTCAATGGCGAAATACCCTTCATAGGGCTGGCCACTTACTGCCACCTGCTTCACCTTGTCATACTCAATCTGCAACCCTAAAAAAGCCAATTGCCCTTTTAAACTCATTGCGCTTAGTTTCTCCCACGCCCCTTTAAATAAGAAACGACTGTATCGATTGGCCTCAACCAAGCGATAGTTATTCCCGTGGGGTTGGTAAATAAGCATGGCATCCAAAGCCGCCTCACTGGCAGTGAGATAGCGCTGTTCACTTA
Organism: Alteromonas profundi; assembly: GCF_010500865.1. Lineage (GTDB taxonomy): Bacteria > Pseudomonadota > Gammaproteobacteria > Enterobacterales > Alteromonadaceae > Alteromonas > Alteromonas profundi. Next base: position 9,059 of record NZ_JAAAWN010000024.1, on the reverse strand, counting down.
ATGACAAATGCAATGCGCCTTTTAATTGCTTATGGAAAACCCAGCTCACCAAGGCTGACATAAACAGCCCGATAAGGATAATCAGCTTCCCTGGCTGGTACATAGTCGTTTGCGATTGCATGGACAATGAGAACAATTGATCAATAAACCAAAAATCTTTGGTGGAAACCACACTACCATCATGCTTAAAGTCGCCACTTTTAAACAATATGTTTTCGCCGCTGGCTAACTCGAAGTTAAACTGGGGCCCAACCAACTGGCCCAACATTACCGATAAAATGGTTTGCACATCAAAGCCCGCAATAACATACCCATGACTGGGTTCCTGAGGGCTAATCGCTCTACCAAGCAATATGTGGTGGTGTTGGGTGGGTACAGAATAGATAAGCGTACTGGTAAACTGTTCTGAAATAGCCGGAATGGATAACCCCGTGGCATCCATGGGCTGACCAATTAATTCGGTGGACAGCCGCGCGCTACTAACTTCTGAAGGAGTAGCCGCCCACTGTATTACTCCGTTTTCATCAATAAAGATAAGCCCACTAAAGCCTTTTTGCATGCCCATTAGCGATACTGCTTGCGCGTTAAACCAATCTATTTGGTTAGGCTCGAAAGTAGGCCATGTTCGCATAAGGTTATTTATTGCCTGAATTCGCTCACTTGAGAACACCTCCAAACTGATCCTTACCTGTTCAGCTACCGACGATGCTTTCGAAATTCGGGCGCTTTTTTCTTCGTTCTCGAGATAAATCCCTGCTGAAACGAAAAATATCGCCAAGAATATAAATAATGCGATAGGTAAACCGTAAACTCGGTGGGTAACTCTTATTTGCATGACGACTTCTCTGCTCGATGAGCGACAAGCCTAATGGACTATTATGAATTAATTATGAATTTTCGTGATGCCAGATAGATGCTAGGGTAGATAACAATAGAAAAACAACACGATGCGTTAGCAAATTAAAATGACACAAAATTCTTCTGTAAACTATGCCGCCATAGCAGCCGCTGCAGCACGCATAAAAAACCATGTAAAACATACGCCAGTTATGGAGTCTAGGCTTTTAAACAAATGGATGGGCCAACGTATTTTGTTTAAAGCAGAATGCTTGCAAACCGTGGGTGCATTTAAATTACGTGGCGCAATGAATTTTATAGCAAAGCTTAACGAACAAGGCCGACTGCCTAAGCATGTTGTGGCAAATAGTTCAGGTAACCACGCACAAGCTGTTGCCTATGCTGCGGCAGCGTTCGGGGTTAAAGCCACTATCTTTGCGAGCAAAAATATATCGCCCATTAAGGCTGCTGCCACACAAAGTTATGGCGCTGAAGTGAAGTTATTTGATTCTCGCCCAGACGCCGATGCGGCCGTGCGTGAAGCTGCACAAGCTCCCGATACAGTATGGATACCGCCGTTCAACCACGATGATATTGTAGCTGGGCAAGGCACGGTGGCATTAGAGGCATTACAAGAAATAGGCAATGTAGATGCGGTATTTGCCCCCTGTGGCGGGGGCGGCCTATTATCAGGGTCGCTTATTGCTACGCGTGAACTACAACCTAACGCATTGGTTATTGGTGCAGAACCCGCGGAAGCAAACGATGCCTCTATGTCTTTACAATCCGGCGAGATAGTTTCCTTAGAACACCCGCCAGAAACCCTAGCAGATGGTGCAGCTACGCCAAGTATTGGCGAAGTAACCTTTCCTCTTTTGCAACAACTCGATGACTTCTACGAAGTGGATGAACTGCAAATAGCTTATTGGACCCAATGGCTACAACATTTACTAAAACTGCATATTGAACCTACCTGCGCTATGTCGATGGCGGCAGTGGCTGCGTGGGCGGCAAACACCACGCCAGGTCAAACTGCATTGGTCATATTGTCAGGCGGCAATATTAGCCAAGCATCGATGGCAAAAATATGGGAAAGAGACTTTTTACTTCAGCCCCCTATTATTTCTACAGAAGAAGAATAACCATGAAAATAACGACAGTTAAAACCCTATTTACTCGCTTGTCCTTGGCTATGGCCTGCATTGCTGCAACAGGCCTATCCATTGGCTCAGTCACCGCTACAACCTTAGTAAAGAACGTCACCGGGTACACCTTAAATGAAGGGGGCAAGCTGGTAAAATTTAGCAACCTTGTGTTTGACGAAGGCAAGATTGTGGCCCTAAACGTTGATGAAAATAACTACTCAATTGATGCCACAATAAACGGCGAAGGCAAAGTAATGCTGCCAGGGTTGATAGACGCACACGGTCACTTGTTAGGCTTAGGCGCAAACTTACTTGAAGTGAATTTGCGAGAAAGCAGCAGCGCCCAAGATGCCGCTAAAATGGTGGCCGACTACGCTTTTGCCAATGCACAACAAGACTGGATTACAGGACGGGGATGGAACCAGGAATTATGGTCTGACAGGGCCTTTCCAGCCGCCGCAGACTTAGACAAAGTCGTATCCGATCGCCCCGTTTTTCTTACTCGGGTAGACGGTCACGCGGCATGGGTGAATACCAAAGCCATGGAACTAGCAGGCATTACTAAAGATACTCAATCTCCCGTTGGCGGTGAAATTATCAAAGACGCTAACGGCAACCCTACAGGCGTGTTCATTGATAACGCATCTTTATTAATAGAAGCGCATTTACCTAAAGCCAGTAACGCCATATATGCACAACAGCTCGACGCTGCGGGTGAGCACTTACTTGCTAATGGTATTACGTCAATGCACGATGCCGGCGTAGGCAGAGAGGTTTATGACTTCTATTTAAAAGAGGCCGTTGAGGGAGATTTACCGGTACGTATTTACGCTATGATAAGCGCAACAGATAACGAGCTTTCAACCATGTTGGGTAACGGACCTATTCGCGATGAAGACGACTTTTTGTATATTCGCTCGGTTAAAGCTTATGGCGATGGCGCACTAGGTAGCCGTGGTGCAGCGCTTCTTGCGCCTTATTCCGATGCTCCGCACCAGCATGGTTTACTACTGACTCAACCTGAAGACATGACGCAGCTTTTCACTACCGTTATAGGCGCAGGTTTTCAACTTAACTATCACGCCATTGGCGATAAAGCGAACCACGTAGCGCTCAATGAATTTGAAACTACCTTTGACAACATTGGCGGCAGCGAACTCCGTCATCGTATTGAGCATGCGCAAGTAATTGCACCCGATGACCTGGCCCGCTTTGCCAAGTTAAAAGTGCTACCGTCTATGCAACCAACGCATGCCACCAGCGATAAGAACATGGCCGAAGATCGCATAGGCAAAGAACGTATGAAAGGCGCCTATGCGTGGAAAACGTTGTTAGATTCAGGCATTGCGCTGCCACTAGGTTCTGACTTTCCGGTAGAGTTAGCCAACCCCTTTTACGGTCTTCATGCGGCTGTAACACGCCAAGACAGAAACAACCAGCCAGTAAAAGGTTGGTATGCTCACGAAGCCCTAACCGTTGAACAAGCGTTTAAAGGCTTTACGTTAGATGCGGCATACGCGGGGCATATGGAAGACACACTAGGGACGCTAACGCCAGGAAAATGGGCCGACTTTATCTTAGTGGACCAAGATATCTTCACCATTGATGCGAAGGACATTTGGAAAACCAAAGTGCAGGCTACGTATGTGGCAGGCAAGCAAGTATTTGCCCAATAACCGCGAGTGTAATGTGTAAATGAGCAGTTCAAACAAAGGCCTTTTAAGCAAAGGTATTGGCGGTGTAGGAGCCGCCTTATTAGTGCTAAACGGCCTTATTGGAGCGGGAATTTTTGCCCTGCCAGCCAAAATGGCCGCCGAATTAGGTGGGTTCAGCCCTTACATCTTTTTGATTTTTGGCGCCCTGATACTTGCTGTGGTGTGGTGCTTTGGCCAGCTAGTAGTTTTGTATCAAGAAACCGGCGGGCCAGTGATTTATGCCCGCAAAGGCTTTGGCGACGCCGCCGCGTTTCAAACTGGCTTTATTTACTATTTAGCCCGCGCCACCGCTATTGCGGCCAATATGCACGTGCTGTTACTTTACGCTGGATATGTTTGGCCTGAGCTAAACGCGGGGATAGGTAAGTCTTTAGCCATCATTGCACTAACAACAACGCTAATCTTGGTGAATATTGTGGGGTTAAAAGCGGCGATGCGGGCACTAGACACTATCTCGGTGTTAAAGCTTTTGCCCTTTGCCGCTCTTATCGGTATAGGCTATTGGCAGTTAGATTTTAGCCGCGTGGCTGACTCATCAATGTCCAACACGCTACCGGCGTTTGATACCATTTCTGCTGGCGCCCTACTTACGCTTTACGCCTTTATAGGGTTTGAAACTGTGGTGGTAACCAGTGGAGAGACGAACTCACCGAAAAAAACTATACCTCGGGCACTTATGTTAACCGTGGCAGGTATTGCACTGTTTTACTTTTGCGTACAGTGGTTATATTGGCATACGGTAGGCGCAGCAAAACCCGATAGTGCGCCGCTAATTGCGCTTGCCGATATGATTTTTGGTCAAACCGGGGCGCTTGTTATGACGCTAACCGCGGTGGTGTCTGTTGCAGGTAACTTGCTCGCCAATATGATTTCTACCTCTCGGTTAACGTTTTCTATGGCGCATCAGTCGCTCATTCCAGGCACACTAGGCAAGCCATGGTTAGGCAAAGTACACAAAACGTTTGCTACACCTTACATCTCCATAGTGGTATTGGGTATTTTCGCCGGCATTATGGCGCTAAGTGGAAGTTTCGTATGGCTGGCCATTGCAAGTGTTCTGGCAAGGTTGGTGGTGTACGCAATGTGTGTGTTGGTGCTCATTAAAGCGCAAAATCAGTTAACGCTTCCGGTTAACCTTATTAAGCGCTTGCTGCCTTTTTTAGCGCTTGCGGTATGCGCGTGGTCTGTTACACAATCTTCAACCCATGCATGGTTATTTTTAGTGGGCGAACTCGTCATTGGCGCACTGCTTTATGTCGTCCTACACAACAACGCTTCAAAAGGTTAGAAAGTGGAAATTCAAGTTATACCCGTTACCCCGTTTGCTCAAAACTGCTCATTAATTTGGGACTCATCTACTATGCTAGGGGCTTTTGTTGACCCTGGTGGCGACATTGAAAAGCTGATAAGCGCGGCTTCGAGCAAAGGCGTCAATATAGAGAAGATCATTTTAACTCATGGTCACTTAGATCATGTGGGCGGCACGGTTGCTATTGCCGAACATTACAATGTACCTATTGTAGGGCCGCATGTGGGTGATAAGTTTTGGTTAGATGCCTTAATGCAGCAAAGCCAAATGTTTGGGTTTCCACCGGCACAGCCTTTTGCTCCTAACGCGTGGCTAAACGATAACGATACCCTTTCAGTTGGAACCTTAACGCTAAACGTTCTGCACTGCCCTGGGCACACACCGGGCCATGTTGTATTAGTAGAGCGCGCAAGCAAGAAGGTTATTGTGGGAGATGTCATTTTTGCAGGCTCTATTGGCCGCACCGATTTTCCGCAAGGAAATCACCAGCAGCTTATCGATTCAATTAAGCAGAAAATAATGGTGTTACCCGATGATATGACCATTTATCCCGGCCACGGCCCAACGACCACCATAGCCAAAGAGAAAGCCACAAACCCATATGTTTCTGGGCAGTTCGGGTAACGCAGATGTAGTGAGTACGTATTAAAAAGGCGAAGTACGCTTGTAGAAGCGCCCTCGCCTTTTTGGTATTTAGTCGGTATTTAATCGCTAACTGCCTTTGTTAACCACAAGGGGTAACTCAAATTACGCTAGCTCAACTACCACACGCTTATTCGTAAGCACCGCTTGCGTAGTGTAATTCATAGCTGTGGCTATAAATTTCAAGGATGTTGCCAAACGGGTCTTCCATGTAAATCATGCGGTAAGGTTTTTCACCTGGGTAGTAGTAACGTGGCGCTTTCATGCGTTTTTTACCACCAGCGGCAACAATTTTCTCGGCCAAACCTTCAACATCAGGATCTTGAACACAAAAGTGAAAAATACCGGTTTTCCAGTATTCAAAGTTGTTTTCTGGGTTTTCCTGATTGCTAAACTCAAAGATTTCAACGCCTACACGGTCACCCGTTGAAAGGTGCGCAATACGGAACTTGCCCCAGCCTGCGCCAAAGACATCGGTACACATTTCACCAATAGCAGAGTCGTCTTCTACTATTTCGGTTGGCTTCATAATAAGGTACCAGCCAAGCACTTCGGTGTAGAACTTAACTGCGGCTTCCAAATCGGGTACTGAAATACCAATGTGTGAAAACGTACGTGGATACGGTGTTTTTACTGCTTCAGTCATCACTTACTCCTTTGTAGTGCAAGTATTCAAAATGGCTTAAACGCACGGTTTATCTCAGCGGTCTTACGGCAAGTGATAGCGCGCTTAAGTGAACGTGGACACATAGTAGCTAGACAAACATAAAACATGAAATTATCATTACTTCTCGATATGATAATTTAAAATTATAGCCCTATGATTAATCCAATTTGGCTAGATACCTTTATCACCTTGGTGGAAACAGGAAATTTTACGCGTACGGCGGAACAGCGCTTTATGACGCAACCCGGGGTGAGCCAGCACTTAAAAAAGCTAGAAGATGTTTGCAATTGTGAGTTAGTGATTAGGTTAGGCAAAGGCATTCAGCTTACCGAACAAGGCCAGCGCGTTTATCACTACGCAAAAAGTCAGCAAGCCCAAGAGCAAGATTTTATTGCTAGCTTAAAGTTCGACGCGCCGTATGAAGGAAAATGCGTAGTGGCGTGTTCTGGCGCAATTGCGCAGCGTATTTACCCTGCGCTACTTAGCCTTCAAAAACAGCATAGTGCACTTAATATTCACGTTGAAGTAGCGCCCCGCAGAACGATTTTGTCAGGTATTGCCAACAATACCCTTGAGCTTGGTATTGTCACCAACATGCCAGACACAGAAGATGTGCAAAGCGAATATTTAGGCGAAGAGCCGCTGGGGCTTATTCTACCTCGCGCGCTGCTCGGTTTAGACCTTGCAACTTCGGATAACGCAAAAAGCGCTGCACTTGATATTAAAAGAGTTCCACAGAGTGCTGAAGGTGATCTATTGGGCACTGACGGTGGTCTTCAAAGCGCTGACGGTGGTCTTCAAAACGCTGAGGGCTCTATCAAAAACGTTGTCACGGCATTAGGGCTTATTAATCACCCAGATGCCATGCACTATGTGCAGCGCTACTTTAACGATTGCGGTGAAGCTGACCTTGCCAGCATTAATCCAAATAAGCTTCAACACACCGGTTACATCAATCAGCTTTCGCAAATATTACTGCCGGTAAGCGAAGGATTGGGTTTTACCGTACTCCCTACCAGTAGCCTAAACTTTGTCAGCTTTGCCCACAAACTCATCGTATATCAAGCTAAAAACGATGTTACCGAGCCCTTGTACAGCGTTCAAACCCCACATAGTGCGCTACCAGCTCGCTATCAGATAGTTAAAAAAGTGATTGGAGAAGTGCTCGCAAATAATGGGGTCAGAGTAAAAACCTAACGCCCCAATACATACTTCCATTAAGAAGTAGCAGAAAAACTACCCATGAAGGGATGGATCCGGCGCAACTAACTCGGCTTCCCTTTTATGTTCAGGCACATCCACTTTACCCGTCGCAATCACCTCGCCTTCTTGCCATAGCTTCCATTCGCCTCGGTCATAGATATCCCACTGTTCGTCATTAGTTAGTGGCTCAGTGGCAATAATGCTTACCACATCTTTTGGCGTGGTTTCAGCGGCGAAGTCAATTTCTACTTCTACATCGCTAAGGCACGCGGGGCCAAAAGGCGCTCTTCGGGTAATGCTGGCAAGCTTAGTGCTGCAAAACGTGAATAGCCAGTCGCCGTTACTCAACAAACAATTAAACACACCTTGCTGCGCGTATTCTTTAGCTAACCCCACCAAGGTTTCAGCGAGCTGTTCAGGCATAGCATCACGTGGCAAATTTTCTCTTACATTGTTCATAATGTCGCAAAACAACTCTTCGCTATCGGTATCACCCACGGCCTCATAGATACCCGTTCTACGAGTAAAATTAGGTAACTGACCATTGTGGGCAAATACCCAATAGCTGCCCCATAATTCTCTAGCAAAAGGGTGCGTATTGGCTAAATTGATATTGCCCACGTTCGCTTGGCGTATGTGGCAAATAGCATTTTTACTTTTTATCGGTAATTTTGAGACAAAATCGGCAATAGGTGATGTTGCACACGGCTCGGGGTCGTGAAACATACGCACGCCCTTACCTTCATAAAACGCTACGCCCCACCCATCTTTATGAGGCCCAGTCTCACCTCCCCGGCGAGTGAGCCCAGTAAAACTAAAACACAGATCGGTAGGCGTATTGGCACTCATGCCTAACAGTTCACACACAGCGTTTATTACCTTTAGAGTTATTCTCAAACACAATTGGAATGAGAATACGCAAGGTCGAAGATTGAATCAATAATGGGGTCAGAGTTAATTTTGCAAAAAGTACTCTGACCCTGAGGTATCCCCACAAATAATATAACGATATCAGTGAGATAAAAAAAGATAGGAACATTCATGACGTTTGGTGATCAGATCTTTCGCCAAAAAAAAGTGAAGGTTAAACGCCATGAATGCCCTATCTATTGTGAACACTATTGTATCGCTTGTCAGCTATAAAATGCATAAAACTCGTCAGAAAGCAGTGAATGCCTATGTAAAAAGCTTGCTTAGTGGGAGCGTAGCGCCCGACTTGAGTAGAGGTCGAAGGTTTAGTATTAGGTATTTGTGTACTCGTATTAATGTACTCTGACCCTGAGGTATCCCCACAAATAATATAGCGAAATCAGTGAGATAAAAAAGATGGGAACATTCATGACGTTTGGTGATCAGATCTTTCGCCAAAAAAAAGTGAAGGTTAAACGCCATGAATGCCCTATCTATTGTGAACAAAGTCGTATCGCTTGTCAGCTTAAAAATGCATAAAGCTCGTCGGGATGCGGTAACGGCGTGCGTCAAAAGCCTGCTTAATGGAAGCGCTGCAACCGTAACCAGCATAGGTCGAGGGATTAACACTA
>NZ_JAAAWN010000023.1 GCF_010500865.1 Alteromonas profundi | reverse complement strand
CATAAAAGTAAAAATACTGCTGCGCCATCCTACATGGCGTTATAACGACTTGAGCGGTATGCGGGGAAACTCGCACGTACCGTTCTTAGAGGGCTGGGCTCGAGTAATCGGGTCTGGCTACTCGACAAAAACATCGCTTTAAATGGCCTGTCGATGCGAACTTAAAACAGATGCATATGAGTGAAAAGCAGCTACAATGGCTGTTATCGGGCTACGATGTCATAGGGCATCAACCGTTGCATTACAACGCATCCGGCTTATAACCTGTGATCATAAGTAGCGATTAACGATCACGAAATAGTCTTAATAATGTAAGGTAATCAGCAGCTTAATACGGGATAATAGCGGTATGAACGAGAAAGAATACCAATCCCGCATCGCTGAACTTGAAGCGCTTCTTGAAGAGAAGAGCGCGCGAATTGCCTATTTAGAAGAACAGTTCCGTGTTGCCCAGCACAAGCAGTTCGGAAAAAGTACCGAAGGCCACCCTGGGCAAGGTGAGTTGTTTAACGAAGCGGAAGAACTGGTTGTTGAATCTGAAACAGCCGAAGAAACGATTAGCTATACCCGCAAAAAGCCCACACGTAAACCGCTACCTAAAGACCTGCCTCGTGAAGTTATCGTTCACGATATTAGCGACGAAGAAAAAATCTGTGGCTGTTGTGCGGGCGAATTACATCGCATTGGTGAAGATAAGTCAGAGAAGCTTCAGTTTATTCCTGCACAGGTTAAAGTAATAGAGCATGTTCGCCCTAAATATGCGTGCCGTACCTGTGAAAAGGACGGTATCAGCAACACGATTAAACAAGCGCCCGTACCTCACAGCGTGATTCCAAAAGGCTACGCAACGCCAAGCTTGTTAAGTCAAATCATCACCAGCAAATATCAGTATGGGTTACCGCTTTATCGACAAGAAGCGATGTTCAAACAGCACGGTATTGAATTAAGCCGTAAGACAATGGCTGATTGGACAATCCGCTGCGCTGAGTTATTTAAACCGCTTTATGAGCAGCTTCATCAACACCTGTTAAAGCAACCTGTTATCGCGGCGGATGAAACCACGCTAAAAGTGGTTGAGTCTGAAAAAGCGAACAGCTATATGTGGTTGTACGCCAGTGGCGCTGATTCACCTAGCGGTAATATCCCCGATACAGCGACATCCAATATCGTGTTGTACGATTATCACAATAGTCGCGCTGGGCAATGCGCAGTAGACTTCCTTAATGGCTATAACGGCTACTTACAAGTGGATGGCTATCAAGGCTACGAGCAAACGCAAGCGACCCTTATCGGTTGCTGGGCACATGCACGTCGTAAGTTCATGGAAGCCAAAAAAGGTGCGGGTAAGAAAGGCAGCGGAAAAGCAGATTGGGCACTCAATCATATCCAAAAGCTCTACCGCATCGAAACGCAGCTAAACGATAAAACGGTCGAAGTGCGCTACCTTACCAGACAAGAAAAGAGCCTACCGTTGCTCAATCAGCTTCACGCATGGCTAATGAAATCAGTTCAACAAGTGTTACCGAAAACCAAATTAGGCGAAGCGATACAATACTGCTTGAACCAATGGGAAAAGCTTGTACGTTATACACTCGACGGCCAACTAAAGATTGATAATAATCGCGCTGAGCGCGCGATTAAACCGTTCGTGATAGGCAGAAAAAACTGGCTATTTAGTCAAACCGCCACGGGCGCAAACGCCAGCGCAATGCTCTACAGTATCATCGAAACCGCTAAAGCTAACGACCTCAATGTGTTCGAGTATGTGATGACTTGCCTTGATGAACTCAGCAAGCCCGACGTCGATATCGAGCAACTGCTACCATGGCAGTTTGCTAAGCGATAGGTGGTATTGCCGGACGCTTACAACGTGTCCAGCCAAAGTAAATGAATAAGAAAGAAAAAATAGACATATGACAAGCACGGCGTTTAAGACATATTTAGTAAGCTTCCAAACACAAAATTGAGAAAAAATCGCTACTATCGCAACCCCAATCAGGCCAATCGAGCGCCATAGTGTGGTATCGCCTATTGACGAATCCCAGATGATACTAATCATATCTAGGTCTAGCGCTCCTACTATTCCTTCTTCAACCATTGCGCCAGTGTTAGCAAAGAACCAAATTGCATTTGCTAGAAAAGCTATTAAGGCGGTAATAAGGGTTATCTGACTAAATGATCTTCTTTCTCCATTTTCCAAAGTATTACCGCCGTACACATTGCCAAAAAATGTATATCCAGCAATACAGGCAAAGCCAACGTAGAACGCAGTTTTCGTCAGCACTATGACCGTATTCCAGATATAAATTCGTTTAGACGAGCAATTGAGGTTTCTAATTTTTGCCTCTGGACTGTCAACCTATCTTCCAATTGAACGATTTCTAGTTGTGCTCGAATGACATCTTGTTGTCTTGTTTTTCCAATCACATTTGAGTAACTGGCTTTTGCTATCTCCGCCATCTGCTCAAATAGTTCCCAATCGTTCTCGATTAACTTAATGGTTTGTTGCGCTAGAAAAGCGTCTAACCAAAGTTGGGAAACTTCACTTTTCAATTTCGCCTTACGATTTTCGCGTAACAGCGGGTATTTAGTTGATTCGATTTTTAGCTGTTGTCGTTTGAGTTCCAAACTATCTCCTCTAGGAAACATTTGAGAAACTCCAACTTTAAATTGAGTCATACCTTCCTGATCTAAGTTCCATGTATCTGTTGGTAAATTCATCATGCCCACAGACATAATAGGGTCAGGCAATGTTCCAGAAGCTATACTGTTATACTCAACAGCTTGCTGTTTCAACTTGCTGCCGTGCAGCCAAGGGTCATTTTGCTGTGCTAATGCTATCGCCTGATCAAGTGAAATAATCTTTTCTGCTTGGGCATAAAATGCAGAAAACCCGATCATTAAACTAACAGTAATGTTTAATAGACTTGGAATTCCAAATTTCATTAGAATTGCTCCTCATAGGATTTCACCTCTGCATACACTTCGCTAGTACCATCTTTAAATAGAATCAACACGTTATAAGGCATAAAACGTTCACCTACTTCCATCCCCGGAGAGCCAACAGGCATCGCTGGGACTGACAAACCAATGGCGTTGTTGTGTTTTTCAGCTAAAAATTGTTTTAAGAATTTGGCAGGCACATGCCCTTCAAACGCAAAGCCATTTCTAGTAACGGCTGTATGACAAGAGCGATAATTAGGTTTGATACCGTACTTAGTTTTTATATTGGAGATGTTGCGGTAATCTTTGGAGTGCGCAATCACCCCTTCATCTTCAATATGGGTTATCCACTTTTTGCAACATCCACAAGTCGGAGTTTTGTAAACTAATAACTCGATTAGCTTTGCTTCGACATGACTTTCATGATTATGCTCGGTAGCGTGGGTAAACGGTGGTATTAGCAGTACAGCTACCACTAGCTTAAAAAATATTTTGATCATTTTTTGCCCCCAGACAATGCTGGACAGTATTTAGGCGCAACTGCGCTTGATTAATTAACAAGAAAAGTTATTCTGTGCGTAAATTTTGGACGCACTAACCCTGTGTTAGGCAAATATTGGTGGGCGGAAAAGGGAAGTAGACATTGACTTTGGGTGTTCAGCGCCTTGGTTCACTATAGCTTCAGTAAAGCCCAAAATATCAGGTGAACCATTGTTTGAATTCAAAAATGTGACTGATGTACATGCATTTGCAGGGCAAATACAGTCTACGTCGCAGCAGTCTTTTGAACTTGAAGCACTAGCCTTCATATCACCATGTTCCATACCTTCATGAGACTTCATTGAAGAGTGTTCCATAGTCATATGAGATTGATGAGAATCTGCCGACATTTCACAAGACATAGATGTATAAGCCAATTCTTACCCAACAAAGGCAGTAAGCATAGCAACAACAACTAAGACTTTTGAAAGTGGTTTAAACATAAAATTCTCTTAAAAATACTTCTGATACGATACACGAAACACCTTGCTTGTGTAAATAGGCAGAGCATTCCTTGTTGAAATTTTGATAAATACTATGTGACCAGAGAACTATAGCTTAGAAAATACTTCCATTAACAGGCTCAACTTTTCTATATTTTCCACCGACAACCAGACGTCGAGACGTTCCAAAATCGGGATATAATTAATTGTATCGATGGTATCTGGGCCAAACGTAAAACTTACCGTGGCCACAGCTAGACGGGTCACCTAAAAATTGCATTAATACTTGCCCCAGAGTGACGGGCTACTGGAATGCGGACTAACTTATCTCAAGCTTATGCCGCGCTCATTTTTCTGTTCCTCGCACTTGACGTTGCACCAAAAAAAGGATTATCGCTGGAAGCAGCGTCCACTGTAATAGCGGAAGTAAGCCAGTCCCTATTATGGTAGTCGAGGCATTGCTGCTGAGTATTGCCAACGATTGAGAAACCCCGTGGCAAACCACTCCATTGGAGTTGTGTTGACGATACCCTCGGCCCAATATGTCACAACGGAGGTCGAGGTCAGCGATAGAAACCATCGGCGTGAACGCATCACACCTACAGCACTCCAGAAGGCGAGTAAGCTAATCACGCCATCTCCGTACTTGCCTGAGTACAGATACGCACTGCGTCCATGTGGTCTATCGTGGGCAGGCTCTTATAAAAGGGAACCTGCCACATTTCCCAGACAAAATTTACCAAAAAGGAAAAGAGCATCACATTTGCTTCCGGGCTTACAGACAAACGTTTAATTCTATTCATCACGCGCTTTGTCTGAACGCAAGTATTTCCACAACGCTGCCACTGCCCCGATTAGGACTACCACTACCAGTAGCCAGATCAAACCCATGCCTATCATCATTCCAACACCCATCGTCTCTCCCATACAATTCATCATGATTTATGTACTCCGTAATTTATCAACCCTTTATTGCAGGGCATTTACATAGACCGTCTAAGCGATAATGACGTCAAATTGAAACATCGTAGTATATTTATCCCGATTGCTGACCGGGAAAGTATTAACGTAGCAGAACAAATTAAGTTTGTCTTTGGTCTAAGTATTAGTTATGGGCCGAACCTCCGAAACCATAGAGTGCAGGACCCCCACTGCTATCGGTATGCCTGAAGCTTGGTAAACAAACGCAAGAAACAGATTCTGGCATATATTGCGCATGGTAGTTTCGGACAAGCAGCGAGCCTTGGGGATGCCGCGCAGATCACCTTTAACTAGGGCGAAGCGGGCGCTTTTGGGTCCGGTTTCCCCCATGGATTTTTGCATTCTCTCTTTGGCGACAAAAACTTGGATCATTGAGCTTATTAAATAACCAAGCGCGAAGGCCCAAAAAGCCATCCAGAATAGGCCCAGAGTAGTGTGGGCGGCCTCTTGCCATTGCGTTAAAAACTCACTCATGTTTCCCCTCCTTTAGCACGATGTAAATCTAACCCTGATTCAGTTAAAAGCGCTATGGCTTCCTGTGTATTTGTATTTTAACCATTGGATGCATGGATCATTACCTTATGTGCAGTACTGCGATCACCGAAGTATAGAACTGCTCCACTAACAGCATTACCTGATAAAAATCTAAGTAATTAAGAAACTATTATAGTTTTTACAAAATGAATAACGTCAGTTTTGAGAGAATGTATTGTAAACGTCTATACGCCTGTTACTTCTTATCAACGTTGATTTTTCTTGCTTTAGTGTAGGCCTCCCAACCTTCTTTTGCTGCATAAGGTACAATGAGCAACGCCGCCACAGGATCTGCCCACCACCAGCCAAACCAATTTACCAATAGCAAACCAGCAAGAACAACAATAGTTTGGTATAAACAGATAAAGGTATCTTTGGCATCGGCAAGCAACGCTGGACTGTCCAGCTTACGACCATATTTTCTTTTGAAATAAATAAGAATAGGGTTGATAAGCAAAGAAGTAACTAAAATGACTAACCCCATAGTGCTCCAGCTTGAAGTTTGCTGACTAAGAAGTTTTGTAGTTGAATCATAAGATATAAATATGCAGACCAAAATAAATGATACTGCAATCACGTAGAGAGTAATTTTCTTCCGTCTATTTACCTGATCTTCATCAATTCCTTTAAGCTCACCGTGTAGACGCCAGCCAAGGGTGGCAGCACTTATCACCTCTATTGTGCTGTCCAATGCCCATCCTATGAGCGCTGAACTATTGGCAGTTATCCCTGCTATTAAAGCGACCATTACTTCAATTGCATCATAGATGACATTTAATATTTGAAGCTTTCTCGCCTTTTTTAAATCACTTTTTCTTGTTGGTTCCATACTTTTTCCTGCAACGTCAAAAAATGAACGACACGACAATATTCTAGTTTCGCCGTTCTGGATAATTCGAAATAAGGGCTTTCGTCATCAATCAGAAAGCCCTTAACATTAGATCGCAGTTTTGCTGTGAACGAGTCTATAGAGTACAGGTAGTACAACCAGAGTTAATAAGGTAGAGGATATGATCCCACCAATGACCACCGTTGCCAGAGGTCGCTGCACCTCTGCGCCAGTACCTACGTTAAGCGCCATGGGCACAAAACCAAGGCTCGCCACTAGCGCGGTCATCAGTACTGGCCGCAAGCGAGTCATTGCTCCATCAATAATCGAGTTTACTAACTCGCCAGTTTCTTCCATCCTCTGCCTGATAAAAGACAGCATCACCAGTCCATTCAATACAGCAATACCAGAGAGCGCGATAAAACCAATCCCTGCGGATATTGAAAGAGGCATATCTCTGATCCAAAGTGCAAAGATGCCGCCAGTTAATGCCAAAGGGACGCCTGTAAAAATTATCATGGCGTCTTTGACTGAGCCGAATGCAATCACAAGTAATGCAAGGATCAGAAAAAGCGTTGCGGGCACAACCAAACTCAGTCGCTGACTTGCGCTTTCCAATTGCTCAAACGTACCGCCATAACTTATCCAGTAGCCACTTGGCAGTACCACATTGGCGGCGATCTGCTCTTTAGCATCATCTACAAAAGAGCCTAAATCACGATCTCTCACATTTGCTGTGACGACGATACGGCGCTTTGCGTTTTCTCGACTTATCTGACTGGGAATATTGGTATATTCAAGCTCAGCCACCTCTGCGATTGGCACATACTCACCATCATTGGTCATGATTGGGATATTTCTCAGCGCTTCTAAGTCACTGCGAATCTCTTCAGGATAACGAACAACAATCTCAAAGCGTCTGTCGCCTTCAAATACCAAACCAGCTTCTTTGCCGCCAACGGATGCACTTAACCACGTTTGCAAGTCAGTTACGTCTAAGTTGTAACGCGCCAGCGCATAAGGTTTCGGGTTCACCGTGAAGATGGGGATCTCATCTACTTGTTCTACTCGTGCATCAGCAGCGCCCGGAATATCTTGTAATACGGCTAAAACATCACCAGCTGAATCCCGTAGCTTATCCAGATCATCACCATATATCTTGATCCCTAAATCTGCCCTGACGCCACTAATCAATTCGTTAAAGCGCATCTGTATGGGTTGCGTAAACTCATAGTTATTGCCGGGTACATTTTGAAGCTCCCTCTCCAATTGCTCGACAAATTCCGCTTTCGATAATGCAGGGTTTGGCCATTCATCAATTGGTTTTAGCATTACAAAAGTGTCAGTGACGTTGGGTGGCATAGCATCAGTAGCCACCTCAGCAGTACCCGTTTTAGCAAATACGGTGTTTACCTGTGGGTATTGCATAATGACCTGTTCAAGCCGTTTTTGCATATCGACAGCTTGTTCAATTCCTGTGCCGGGCACTCTCATTGCATGAAGGGCTATGTCACCCTCATCTAGTTGCGGCACAAATTCAGAACCTAGGCGCATCCCAAACCAAACACTGATAACTACGAGTAATGTTGCTGCACCTACTACCAACCATCGTAATTTTAATGCCCACTCCAATACAGGGCGGTAAACTGATTTAGCCCCAGTGATTATTGGACTCTCTTTTTCACTGACTTTGCCTGACATAAACATAGCAACGGCTGCGGGCACAATGGTGATTGAAAATACCATTGCCGCTAGCAATGCCAATATTACGGTAGCCGCCATTGGGTGAAACATCTTCCCTTCGACACCTGTTAAGCTAAAGATAGGAATGTACACAATCGTGATTATCATCACGCCAAATAGACTTGGGCGTATCACCTCATTCGTTGCCTCAAATACGACTTCAAGACGTTCTCTGAGAGGCAGTATTGCACCCGTTCGCCGCTGCGATTCACTTAATCGCCTAATACAGTTCTCGACGATAATAACCGCTCCATCGACAATCAGTCCAAAGTCTAACGCGCCTAAGCTCATTAGGTTCGCGCTAACACCCGTTTGTACCATGCCTATTATTGTGGCAAGCATGGCAAGTGGGATGACAGCGGCGGTGATAATTGCTGCCCGTATATTGCCCAGCAATAAAAATAAGACAACAATAACGAGTAGTGCGCCTTCAACAAGGTTTTTTTGTACTGTATTGATGGCTTTATCCACGAGCGTAGTGCGATCGTATACACTTTGGATAATTACGCCCTCTGGCAAGCTTGCTTGGATTTCATCCACTTTATCAGCCACGTCTAGTGCAACAGCTCGGCTATTTTCGCCTATTAGCATCATAGCTGTGCCCAACACCGTCTCTTGACCTTCTCGTGTTGCAGCGCCCGTTCTAAGCTCCTTACCGATGGCGACCTCTGCAATGTCATTTACCGTAACGGGAGATCGGTTTGTAAGCGTTACCACCACGTTACTGATGTCCTCAACGCTCGAAAGTCTCGCTTGTGAACGTACTAGTATTTGCTGGCCGTTGCGTTCAATGTACCCAGCGCCCTGATTAGCGTTATTTCGATTTAATGCCCGCAATAAATCGTCAGTACTAACGCCGTAATTAAGCATAAGTTGAGGATTAGGCTTCACATGATACTGTTTGGTAAACCCCCCAATAGCATTAACCTCTGTTACCCCTTTAACCAAGGCCAGTTGAGGTTTCACCACCCAATCGTGTAACTCTCGAAGCGCCATTGCATCAAATTTTCTGCCATCGACAGTTACTGTGCCGGGCTTCGCGCTAAGCGTGTACATGTAAATTTCACCCAAACCTGTGGCAATCGGCCCCATCTTAGGCTCAATACCATCGGGCAATTGGCTTTTGATAATGCCTAGCCGTTCGTTTATGAGGTTTCTGGCAAAATAGAGATCCGTGCCTTCTTCAAAAACGGCCGTCACTTGTGATAAGCCATAGCGCGATAGTGAACGTGTGTAGTCCAAGTTTGGTAATCCTGCCAAAGCGTTTTCTACCAAAAAGGTGATACGTTGTTCAGTTTCAAGCGGTGAATAACCTTCTGCTTGTGTGTTGATTTGTACCTGAACGTTGGTGATATCGGGTACGGCATCAATAGGCAGCTTTTGATAACTGAATAGGCCTAATCCAATCACCAAAAAGGAAAGCATCAGAAAAATACCGCGCTTTTCGATTGCGGTACGAATAATGGAAACTAGCATCTTAAACCTCCCTTAGAACTACACGCCATTTGACAGGGAAATATCAGTTGTAGTGAGGCATTAATGATCATGGCCTGCCTCCGATTTTTCCAAATCTGCTTTAATTATGAAGCTATTGGAAGCCACGACGCGTTCGCCTGCTTCAAGGCCACTGATGACCTCGATATAGCGACCATCTGAGACACCAAGCTCTACTGCTCTGGGCGCATACTCATCACCCTCAACCACAAAAACAACTTGTTTGGCTTCATACTCTTGCACAGAAGATAGAGGAACCGAATGACTTACTGACTTAGTTGACGTCGTAACTTGTGCTTTGACCAGCGTACCGAGTGGCCAATATCCAGTACTATTGTCGACAGTTACATTGGCAAGAGAGTGTGGATTGCCATCAGCTGAAGGCGTAATGTAAGCAATCTTGGAGGTTTGGTTGAAACCTGCGTGGCTTAGTTCAACTGACTGTCCAACCTTGATGCTGCTAAGCATTTGTGAAAAAACGGTCAGCTGTGCCCATACGTTTTTATAGTTAGCTAACGAAAAAAGTACTTGCCCGTTTGATAACTCACCATTATTCGCATGTCGCGCAATCACATTGCCATCAAAAGGCGACGTGATGGAATAACTTTTTAAACTCTCATTGGACTCAACAACCGCTAAAATATCACCTTTCTTAACGGAGTCGCCAATGTTGACTTTTACATCTTTAATAACACCGTCAAACCGTGCTCTTATATGACTTAATGAGGCGGGGTCTGCACTAATTCGCCCATAAAGCGTACTCGTTAACGCAATATCGCGTGCGAGCACGGGAGTTGCAGAAATACCATTCTGAATTGCTGTTTCATTGCTCATTCTTACGACTTCACCTGCGTGATTGTCTTGATCGCTGGAACTTACACCACTGTGTTTACCTTCTGCGATTGCGGTTAGGCTATAAAGGCTAAGGGTGAAGATAGAAATAAGTACGTTTTGTATAGTGAATTTATTCATAATCATGACTTCTTATCGAAATGTTAGATGACTGCTGCCAATTGTTTTGGTGCCTTGAGAGCGTTGAGTCATCATTGTGCTCAGTCGTCAGCGCGAGACCTGTGAGTGTTTCAATTTCTGTTTTGCTTAAGTGAACTTGAGACGCTGCCTCTATTAATGTCAGCCGGGTTGTCAGAAATTCTTGTCGAGTAGTTACCCATTCCAAGTAGCTGAAACGGCCGTCTAAGTATGCGTTCTCGACTAAATCTAACGCGCCCTTTAACGGAGGAATTACCTTGCGCTGAAGTGTGTCAATCTCTAGCAATGCTCGTGTATGTTCGCCTAACGCTTGATTAACTGAATGTAATAGGCTGCGAACGTTGCTTTGTCTTTGCTGCTCTATTGCGTCAAGACGTGCCCTGTTTGCTTCATATTCACCAAGGTTTCGTTCTTTTTGAAACAATGGAACGCTTACTCCGGCAACCAGTGCTGTTTCATCAATACCTTGCATTCTGCGAAGCCCCGCTGACCACTCAATATCAGCGCGGTTATTCGCTTGCACTAAACGAAGCTGCGCCGCTTGCACACGGCTTTGTTTAGCGTATAGGTCAATGTGAGGGCTATTTTGGATTGCGACTGCCAGCGCATCAAACGACGCAACTTTGTTAAAAGCAAAAAGATCGCCTTCCACACGCTTAAAGCTCGGTACCTGCTCCCCCCACATGATGGATAAACTGCGCAAGGCAAACGTTAGGTCCTGTTGAGCTAGATTAACATCGAGCTTTGCTTGGGCCAGCGCAGCTTGGGCACGTTTTTGTTCTAACAAGGGGGACGCGCCTGCTTCAACGCGTTTCGTTACGGCATTCAATGTATAAAGTGCAAGTGCCTCTGCATCTTTTATGACGTCTAAGTTCGCCTGCAATACGAGTACTTTGATGTAACGACGATTAAGCTCACCGAGGATATCTAAGGTGAGTATTCGCTTTTCAACATCTTGCTGTA
Source organism: Alteromonas profundi (assembly GCF_010500865.1). Classification (GTDB taxonomy): domain Bacteria; phylum Pseudomonadota; class Gammaproteobacteria; order Enterobacterales; family Alteromonadaceae; genus Alteromonas; species Alteromonas profundi. The sequence goes on along the minus strand of NZ_JAAAWN010000023.1, from coordinate 64,512 downwards.
TTCTTCGTTCAGAGAGTACATTCAACCTTGCTGCTGGCTTATCATTGAGCTGTAACACTGATGATAATGTCAAGGTAACTTCAAGCTCTTTGAGACCTGATACCTCGCCAGTTCCCAAAAAGTTCTCTAATTCAACCCCTGCATTCAATGCGGGTTTAAGCGCCGCCGTTTTTGACTCTCCGTCTATAACACGTTGTTTAAATTTAAACTCATACAGACTTGGATTATTGGCAAGTGTTAGTCTAATAGCGTCCTCAAGAGTCAGCGTTTCTCGTATGGGCGCTTGGGCACTTTTGTCTACAAATCTGTTGGTTTTCGCCGCATGAGCGGTCGGTGGACTGAGTAATAAGCCCAGTATGCAACTGCACACAATGGCAGATGCATGCCCGAAAATAGGAAACATTTTCATTGGAATATCCTAATAATTTATCAATATTTAGCATCGCGAGTGTTATCAGCGCGGTGCTATCGAAAAAACGTACTAGGAAGTAATTTTGGGGGGGCGAAGTAAGCGGTTAATAGGTGCGTCAATTACCGCATCTAAATAGTTGAAATTGTGGACTGAAACCACTGTTTTCAGACTGTTGATATGACTCTGACTGACCCATTGTGCATGTGTGCCATGGCAGTGGCCGCAATGGTGACAATCAGCAGGATTGTGGTGCTCTGTACTTACTTTATCACTGGTTTCATTGGCAGACAGCTCAGACTGCACTTGCTCGTGCTCAGAATGCTTATGCTCGTGTTGCAAGTGCTGAATGTCTATTGCATGAAAATCTAACGAATTCGCCACAGCAGAAAACGACTGAAAGAGTATCAGCGAGATCACGATGTAACTTATGCGTTTTAGATTTTTCATGTATGAAAGTTTACCAAGCCTAATTCACTTCGTCACGACATTGTTCATTAGCAAACTCCAGCTCAACTGTCGTATGTTCAAATTTATACTTTTCTAACGAACTGTGTATGTTTTCTTTGAGTGATTGGAGGTGCTCAAGACTGACATCTTCATCAAGAACAAGATGGACCGTCATTACGTTACGCTCACCGTCTAGAGACCAAATATGAAAATGGTGAAGATCACTTACCTTATCGTTTGCCAGTAAATCGCTTCGAATCTTTGAAAGCTGTTCTTCATCGGGCGTTGCTTGCAAAAACAGCATTAGGGTTTCTTTGAGATTGCGGAACACATTGAAAAGGATGAACAAAGTAAAGCCAATGGATAAGATTGGATCTAAAATAGGCCAAGGCTTAAACATTAAGACGATGGACACGATAAATACTGCTACCCAACCAAGCACATCTTCCAGCAAATGCCAGTTGAGGACTCGCTCATTTAATGAGTCTCCCTCACTCAGTTTATAAGCCGCAAAGCCGTTTACTGCCATCCCAAAGATAGACAATAAAACCATCCCTTCAACTTGGGGCATTTCAGGCTCAGCCAAACGAGGTATCGCTTCAAGCAATATCCAAATGGAGCCTACCGTCAGCACAATACCGTTAATCAATGCACCGAGTAAGGAAAATCTTTTGTAGCCGTATGAGAATGTTTGATTAGAATCTTTATCGCTAAGCTTGTTTAATCCCCACGCTGTACCAATGGAAAGACTATCACCCAAATCGTGCACTGCGTCAGCCATAATAGCGGTGCTGTTGGTAAGCCATCCACCAATGAATTCAATAACAGTAAACACCACATTTAAGAAAAACGCCCATCCAATACGTTTAGACGCGTCGGTTGAATTCTCTTGCGAGTGTGAATGGTTATGACTGTGCATTTCTAATTTTTTCCAATATGGCTTTGTTTTCGGGTGAAATAGACATTGGCTTGAATGGACTCACGTTTGCCCCACCAGTATTGCCCTCAGGCAATAAGCCAATTGGAGTTTTAGTCAGCGCACCTAGCATTCTAAAAGTTTGTCCAAATATCTCTTTAAGGTCGCGGCGTTCTATTCCAAATTTAAGCATTTCATAATGCACTCGTGTGTGGTGGTATGTTGAGTGCTGACCGATGACATGAGCATCCTCTAAGGCCTTAAATCCTGCTTTATTGTCATTGTTCGAAAGGGATTGATGCGCGGCGCTCAGTTTTTGAAGTATGTAAGGTTTTGCTGCTTGAGTGAAATTCATACGATCTCTCCATTCGTCGAGCTGTTTTCACGGAATTCCTGTCTGGCGTCTTTTAGAATTAAGACTGCGCCTCGTAACACAACGATAGACACAATAAAACCTATGACCAAATCAGGCCAACGAGTATCGAATAGATAAACCATCACACCCGCCAATATCACTCCTATGTTTGCAATGACGTCGTTTGCCGAGAATATCCAACTTGCTCGCATATGCACCTCGCCATTTTTTTGTTTTCTGATTATCGCCAAACATATAACGTTAGCGATAAGTGCAACACCGCCCATGCCCATCATAAGCATAGATTCAGGCTCGCTTCCAAAGGTTGCGCGACGCGCTATGTCAAGCAAAATTAATAGGCCTAATGCCAATTGAAAATATCCACTTACCTTTGCAGCATTGGCTTTGTGAACAATTGTTTTCCCTACTGCATATATACCAACACCGTAAACGACTGCGTCAGCCAACATATCAAGGGAGTCTGCAATAAGTGCTGTTGAGTCAGCGAGTAACCCTACACTCATTTCAATGATAAACATCACAGCATTGATGCCCAATAGCCAGTAGAGAACTGCCTTTTGTTCTTGGTCTTTTATCTCAATTTCGCACCCACAACCACTCATAAAAACACTCGCTTTACTCACCTATGATACGAGTGTAAACTCTATACTTGGTATAGAGTCAAGCTTTAGGCAAGTTAAAATGAAAATTGGGATTTTGGCAGCTAAGACAGGGTTCAGTATTCAGACAATTCGTTTTTATGAGCGTAAATCACTATTGGCTGCACCTGAGCGAACGGCATCGAATTATCGAAGCTACTCTGAAGATGCACTGAAGCAGTTATTGTTTATCAAGCAATGTCGTGCATTAGATATGACAATCGAGGAAATTAAATTAGTACTGGAAACCCGAGCAAATCCAGAGAATAGCTGCGAAAACGTTAATACCACAATAGATAAGCATGTTGACGATATCGAACATCGGATAGCTGAATTAAAATTACTACAAGAAACACTGATTTCAATTCGTTCTACTTGCGATCATGATAAGAAAGTTAAAGAGTGCGGAGTATTGCATCAATTAGATAGCATTGCAGAGGCGTGTTCTTCTAATACGGATAATGAGTCCCAGCTAATCTGCTAACCGCAACAACCGCTACCCTCTTGAATTGGGGGGCATTTAACTGTTCCATATGAGCAGTAAACGCAGCAGTCTCCGCTAAGAGGTTTCAACACTGTTTTGCAGTGAGTGCATTCATAGAAAAATTGACATGCAGTGGTTGGCATTACCTCTTGCTGGCTATGATTGCATTGAGGACATGTAATTGCCGATAAAAGCTCTATTTTCGCCAAAGCGCAGTGCTCCACATGTAAGTTAAAGAGAACAATTCGAAAATAAGTTACGATTTTACTCGTGAAGGGAAACCAGCATTCTCTGTCGCTTTCGTTAGTACATCCGGGTTAGTTACTTCATCGTCAAATTTTACAACAGCAAGTTTATTTTCGAATGTAACATCTACTTTCATTACACCTTCAACACGCTCAAGCGCTTTTTTTACTGTTATCGGGCATGTAGCACAATTCATTGAAGGCACTTCTAAAGCAAGTGTTACATCTTTCGCCAATGTTGCAGTGCTGCTTATTAAAAACAGTGATGTGATTAAAATTTTCTTCATTTATTTCTCCGAAAAAAATTAAGGTGATAGTAGCTATACTAGCCATATAATCCAGTAATTACTGGTGACAAAAAGGAACGCCAACAGCGCGGTTGACCAAAAAATTACTATTCTTCGCGCTCTTACTTTAGAGGTTGCACATGACTCACCTTTTGCACAGTCGTTTATGGGCCGATGGATTTGCCACCCTGCAAACCCAAATAAAACAACTACGGCAAAAATAAAAATAGGTCGATAAGGGTCTAAAAGCGTTAGATGGCTGATCCACGTTCCGCTAATACCCATCAAAAGAAGCACCAGCGGCCCAGCACAACATGCACTAGCACCGACGGCGGCAACAAGACCGCCTAAGATAGATAGTTGACTACTTTTTACCATATTATGACGTAATTTTTAAAACAATCTGAAGTATGCACTCCGTATCTAGGTACGGAGTCAAGTGGTAGTGTTATTTTACGACTGGAGAGACTGAATGATGGGGCAGATTTTGTTTTTCGGGTTGTTTTTACAGTCTGATACGAGGGATTCAAGGCTGCCTTTAAGACGACTTAAGTCTTTTAACTTATCTTCAATAATATCCAGTTTATGCTCAGCGAGGGACTGGACGTCGTCACAGCTGCTGGTACTCAAGACTAATAGTGATGATATTTCAGCCAATGTAAAACCTAAATACTGAGCACGCTTTATAAATAACACTCTGGTAAGTGCCTGCTGTGTATATTGCCTGTATCCTTGCAATGGTTTTATCGGTTGTTCCAATAAGGCCTTCCTTTCATAGAAACGAATGGTTTCTACACCTACATTTGCTTCTTTCGCAAGTTTACTTATTGTGTACATTAATTGCCCCGCATAGTCTGAGTCTATCTTCATTTAGCAAAAAGTTGCATAAGTCATACTTTAAAGCAAGTTTTCATAGGTTCATGGCGGATAATAACAGTAACTGCTAAGTTTCAGGCGACAAAGTCGCTCGGTAATTAGACCGATAATTTCCCTTCCTGATCACACTAGTACATCTGTGGAGAGTGTTAGCCATTTGCGCAAAAAATCAACTATCGCGTTAAGCGGTAAAGATCTTTTCTACGACGAACCGGTTTTCCTTAAGATAGCCTTCGGAGATTTCACCATTGGGTGTAATTCGCCTGAGTTTCTTACTTGTCTGACTAGGCTCATACAAATCATTTCCATTACTCAAAAGTTCAGCCGCAATAGAACCCGATGCCGATTCTTGGGCGACCCTTTCAGCAAGTCAAGAACATCAAGTTTATCCATGATAACCTCCTTTGAATAAGAAGCTAAAAGCTGACTAATTTTGAGAGTTGCCAGAAGCTCATACGTCCATTCTCATGCCTTACCAAATAACTTCAATATAAAAGATAGTGTTGATTCATAAGAAAGAAAAGAGGTGACGTATTATAAATGAAAAAACCAAACAGACATTTCCAATATAGGTAGTTCTCATAGCCAAAATCAAACTTATGCAAGTGAAGCTAGTCTAGGGAAGCTATTCAGTCAGCCTTGACCAGATTCGAGTGCATCTCGGACTCAGTATTGGACTGGGAACGAATATATCGTAGATCGTCATGATCAAGCTTCGACCATTTCCCGTAAGGGACGACGTTAGTCTTTGGTTTTTGCTCTTTTTTCTGAACCGATTTTAAACTTAATTTGCTTGCATCAACTTCAGCAATTAACTTTCTTACAAGGCTGACATTGTCGATGTCCGGGTACTCATCTTTTAAAAGCGCAATTCCACTGACATGCTCCTTGTAGTCGAGTTTGAAAAGCTCTAATAATGATTTCAGCCCATTTTCTTCAGGCTCCCTCTGCTCTGAGATATCAAGTTCCTCAACATATTGCGGCATGTTTTTCACAACATCCTCAATATCAACCGTAGGTATCAAAAGGTCAGAATACTTCAGGATTTCCTTCTCGTTACCAGAGCGTAAAGCGTCTAGCATAGGGTGTACGCTTTTCATTTCTTCCGCATAAACGGTATCTAGCAATGGAATAGTGATTTCTTCAGCTTTTGTAACAATTGCTCTTATCTGTGCAATCACAAACAGCTTAAGTGTGATGTCAATAATGCCCTGCGACAGTACGAATAAGTGTTCGAGCAGATCGCTATCCGGCGTTTGGGTTCGCTTCTTAACCCATTGAAAACGCCATAGTCGCATAGCAAAGCTCCGCCATTGCTTCATATCGCTTTCAGTTTTGGATATTCCCCAGTTCATACTACCAAAACCAATTTCCCTCCTAGCGCCACGCAAATCCTTCGAAATACCCGAGGCTTTTGGAGTTCCGACGATAAGTACCGGAACACCGATGGTATTAGTCAATTCAGTAAAAAAGTTTAACAGTTCATCACGTTTGTCTTTGGTATCTTGCAGGTGCTGAATCTCGTCTATCACAAGTAAACCCAGCGAATGGTCTATCACTATCTGTTTCATTGCTTGCAATAAAGTTTTTTCGCCTACTCGAATCTCATAACCATAGAGTCGGTGATACTTAGTATTGAGCACCTCGTCAATCGAGAGAAAGAAATTCTTACATAGACTCGCTAAATCGCCGTTATAGGGACATTCAACAACCACGTAGACGAGTTGTTGATGCATATTGTAGTCAGGGTGCTCAATTAATTGAGCGTATGTTGATAAAACTTTCCTTACCGCCGTAGTTTTGCCACTGCCAGAGCAGCCAATTAACGTCGTACTCTGAACTGATCGATCTGTGGTCGGGAATACTTGAATTCTCTCTTCTTTTCCTTGAGATTTTAAATAGTTTTCTTGCATCAATTGTTTGTCGTGATGTTTTGCAGGGTTTCGTTTAACGTAGCCGCTCCGAATCATCAGGGACAACTTTTTTTCGAGGTTTAGGTGGTTTGGCAATGGATGAAAAAAGTCACCATCAAGTAACCGCCCTAACGCGTGCATTCGCAATTTAGGATGTAGCTTTAAGTCACCCTCACTATGTGTTGGGCGGGATGCCAAAGTCTTTGCTAATACAAGATCGTCCTCGTAAATCTTAGGCAAAGCTTCAATAAGCGGATTGCCACGATACTCTTCTAGCCCCGGATCAATATAATTTGCTGTAACCGCTACATAAGGCGTTTTCAATCTTCGTCTCCATAAATATCATCTGGAATATCAGGGTGAGAGAAATCTTCCTGTCTTTTCATCGGTTGAACATTATTTGGTGGTGTTTTAGGGTCATTATCAGGGTTGCTGCCGACAGCACGTTTCTTGCGCTCTTGAGCTATAGCTTCCTTTTTATTAGTTTTTATAGATTTAATACGAGCACTATTCGACGCAGATTTACTGCCAATTTTGGCATGCTTTTCTGCTGACTCCATGCGCTTTTGAATTTCTTCGTCAGCAGAGAGCTGTTTGTCTTTATTGGCATTGGCAGCCTCACTGTTCGCTAGTTTACTTACTTGCATAGAAAGCTTTGCTTCATAAAACGTCATATCTTTATACGCACGGCTCCGGTCGGTCAACTGCGCGATCCAATACTGAGAAGTCTGCCCCAGTGGGAACACATAAATTTTATTCGTGCTCCTTGGGTCAAATCCTATTTCGACTTTCTGTGGTCTGGTTCGATGCTTGTCTCGAATAAACCATCCTTTTTCGAAAGCCTCTGAACAACTATAAGTCAGAGACTGATACTTTATTCCTTCATTTGAAACCGTTGCGGTATTTCTCGGTAAAGTTAGCACCTTAAACTTTTCCACGTCATATGATTTTAGGGCACCAGACCTATTCGTTATTCCCCATTGCCACAAGTCCTTTGGGGTGTAGGGCAGGTCATCGGGAATTCCTTCATCAGCATCATATTTTTTCATCCCTTTTAAATTATGCTTGTATATAAGTAAGGCAATGATCTCTTCCATTTGTCGCAGAGACAATTTCGCATCTAGGCGATAATCCTTACCCCCTCTTTTTTTAACTGTTTCTGTTGTCACAACGCCGGGGGCATAAGGTTTAAATTCAGCCTGTAAGGTTCTAAATCTCTGTTCAACAATGCCTTTAGCGTCACCTCGGCGAGCTTTTGCGTTTTCTATACGGGTGTTAAACACGTTGATTAAAGAATCTGCTTGGTGGGTAAGAAGGTCTCCTTTATCCGCTAATACTGCCGTCGGAAGACCTAGCGCTGGCCAATCTTCAAACTCGATTGAAATGCCTAAACGCCTACAAACGTCTACTTTATTTTCTAAACAGTTTGCCAATGACATCATGGCTAAAACATAAGATGGTGGTTCAAATGTCAGATAGTAACCTGCCGTTAAACGAGAAAAAACATCGATTACAATGAGAAGCGTGGGGCGACCAATAATTTTTGATGGGTCTTTTTCACTGACCAAATAAAGATCAATGATGGTGGCGTCAAACTCAAACCTATCTCCGGGTCCAAGCACTTGAGCAGTCGCTGTGCTAGTAAGTTGCCTCACGTCCTTTTCGAACGCTATTGCTGTGTTACGCGCTTGTACGGTTTTAATGGCCTTGTATTCCATATTAAACAAGTGTTTTAGCTGCGTAACAGTTGGTGAATCTTGTCGTGTAATAGTGGGATATTGCTTCCTAAATTTAAGTAGCACTAGGTCATGAACTTTTGTCCACGGCATTCTCATGGAATTCAAATAATATTTATTAATTGCCTCCCTAAACAATTGTTTAATCTCATCCGTAATTGGGATGCCTGTGCCAACAGTCGTGATACGCGGTCTGCCTACTTTTTTATTAGCAATGTTTCTTGGTTGCTTTGGCGCTCCCTGCTTATGGAAATCAGGCCTTAGAACATTCTTGTTTTGACCACGCTGTAAAAATTGACGCAGGAGCTTGTAAAAGTGTTTTTTGGAAAACTCAGGATTATTTTGATCGATAACTTTTTCGTAGAGTCGAAGCCATCCATGTTTGAAGAGCCGATAAGGATTATCAGCAACTTTTTGCATAACTGACCAGTTTTCTTCTAACCGTTTTTATGAGCTTCGGTGGGGTGTTTTAGCGATTCATCGATGAATGGATCACTGACGACTTGTGTGTGTTTGCTTTGAATAGCTTCGGTTATTGCGCCTAGGTCAAATTCAATAGGATCAGCAAGTCGTTTGTATATATCAATCCAAATAGCGTGTTCCGGTGTGATGGCTAACACCCTATCAAATTGTCCGTTTCATGCACAACGCTATTAACCAACAGCATATAAATCTCCGCTATCGAACCCGAAGGACACGCTATGGATGTCAGAGCAGATAAGATATTGATAGGGCTTATGGATATCAAACGCCAGCAATCGATAGCTAAAGGCGTTTCGAGCTAATTTTAATGCTTCACCTAACGGTAGGCCATGACGCTTATCATAATCTGAGCATGCTTTAGCGAGCTTAATGTCAGGGAAGCGCTTTATCTCTTCCCAAAGATCATAAACTTGCATTTGAATAGATTCGCCAATGTGAAGGTCTTTTCCTCCCAGTATCCAATCAATATTGGCTTGTTGAACATGAGGTATGTCGAGTTCAGTAATTAACTTCCACTGCATTACTTTGGCCAGACCACTTCGCCTCTCTATTTCGAGCTTAGCAATAACATTTTTATCCATCAGCTCATCATTGTATTTGACCTGAATCGCGATTTGATTGCTCTCTAACCCATCAAAGTCTAATAACAAATCAGTGGTAAATATGTGATATTTATTGCCTTTTTGCGGATGTTTTATGCCCGCTTTGTCGGCTACTTCCAGAATGGTTTCTAGAGCAAACGGATACTGCTCTCGAATGTCATAAATTGACCCATTCCAGTCGTAGAGTGAAAAAGCAAGGTATTCTAGCTTGGAAAGCAAGTGAACTACTCTGCCGGTGCGGTGAGATAAGGCACGATAACTCGTTCCATCACTGGATATTTCTTGAATGTAAATCCACGGCTGATATTCGCTTTTACGGCCCATTCCTCTGCCGCTTGCGAAGCGCTTATCGATTTCTTCTCTTGTCAGCCATTGCAGTTTCGTCATCGCCTACACCCTATGCCATAGAGCATAAACTAATCTACTTTTATTACCTAATTTAATGCTAAATTTTTATTTGTTACCAAATATAATATGCTCTAACAAGCAGCTAACTTTTAAATCTCCTACTTATTCTACCGTTACACTTTTTGCCAAGTTGCGAGGCTGGTCTACGTCGGTGCCCTTAATTAGCGCCACATAATAAGATAATAGCTGCAGAGGTAGAGTATAAATAATAGGCGCAATTACTGCGTGGCAATGGGGTACATCAATCACCCGCATAGACGCATCGCCGGTAAACCGTGCGTCTTTGTCAGCAAACACATACATAATCCCGCCACGAGCACGTACTTCTTCTACGTTCGATTTTAGTTTCTCAAGTAGTTCATTATTAGGCGCTACCACAATAACCGGCATTTCTTCGTCAATGAGGGCCAGCGGACCATGCTTGAGTTCGCCTGAGGCGTAAGCTTCTGCGTGAATGTAAGAGATTTCCTTAAGCTTCAAGGCGCCTTCCATAGCAATAGGGTACTGATCACCGCGCCCCAAAAATAAGCTATGATTCTTATCTGCAAATTCTTCTGCTAAGTCTTCTATACCTTGGGTAATAGTAAGGGTTTCTTCTAGTTTTGCTGGCAAGCTATGCAGCGCTTCGACAATGTCTTTTTTATCTTGCGCAGCCATGTTGTTGTACTCACCAAGTGCAAGCGTAAGCATAAGAAAGGCGGTTAATTGGGTGGTAAATGCTTTGGTAGAAGCAACGCCAATTTCAGCGCCTGCCCGTGTCATAAAAGCAAGGTCTGATTCACGCACTAGTGACGAGCCTGCCACATTACAAATAGCCAAACTGGCCTTGTAACCTTGCGCTTTAGCCAGCCTAAGGGCTGCCAATGTGTCTGCAGTTTCACCCGATTGAGAAATGGTAATAAGCAAACTATTGGGGTGAACCACTGATTTGCGATAGCGAAATTCGGAGGCAATTTCAACATTGCACGATACATTCGCGTACTGTTCTAGCCAATAGCGTGCTGTCATTCCAGCGTGGTAACTGGTGCCACAGGCGACTATCTGTACATGTTTTACCTTAGACAAGATGGCCTCGGCGCCATCGCCAAAAACGTTACTTACTAACGCGTTTTCACCCAGTCTGTCTTTTAGTGTATTGCGCACTACCACAGGTTGTTCATGAATTTCTTTGAGCATGTAATGGCGATACATACCTTTATCGCCAGCATCATGTTCTACATTCGACTCGATGATTTCACGCTCTACCGCTCGCCCGTCTTTATCAAAAATAGATACGCTGCGGCGGGTTATTTCTGCCACATCGCCTTCTTCTAAAAAGATAAAGCGGCGGGTGACAGGCAACAATGCCATTTGGTCTGACGCGATAAAGTTCTCGCCCAACCCAAGCCCAATTACTAAGGGGCTACCTGATCGAGCCACAACCATTTTATGGGGATCTTGGGTGTCCATAACCACAGTGCCATACGCGCCGTGGAAGGTTTTAACCGCCTGTTGCACGGCTGTCAGTAAGCTGGCGCCTTGGTTAATTTTTTGATGTACCGTATGCGCGATTGACTCGGTATCAGTATCGCTAGTAAAGGTATAACCTTGCTCTTTTAGGCTGTCGCGCAAATGCTCGTAGTTTTCAATAATGCCATTGTGAACAACAGCAATACGGTCGGTGGAAAGATGGGGGTGTGCGTTCTCTTCGGTTACTCCGCCGTGGGTGGCCCAACGGGTATGGGCGATACCCGTGCTACCTAACGCTTCCAAATCGGCCACGGCATCAGCAAGTGCTTGTACTTTTCCTGCACGTCGAATTCGTGTAAGGCTGCCATCTTGCTTTAATAACGCCACACCTGCAGAGTCGTACCCTCTGTATTCTAATCGTTTCAACCCTTCTAGCAGAATCTCAATAACGTTACGTTCGGCTATTGCACCTACAATTCCACACATGTTTTACTCTCCACCGAAGGCAGCGACAACTACGCTAACGCCTTGCTGTTCAATTTGAATTTTATCTTGATAACCAATACCACTGTCTGTCACCAAGGTTGATATTTTTTTCCAGCCTAATTCTAAGTTAGGCATTTTATGTTTAAGTTTATTTGACGCTGCCACAACGACCACTTCACTTGCCGCATCTGCCATTGCATTTGTAACACCGGTAAGCTCATTAAACGTAGTGGTGCCCCGGTCCACATCTATTCCAGCTGCTCCGACAATGGCGATGTCGAAACTATACTCGGCTACCATTTTCTCCGCCATTAGCCCTTGGAATGACTGAGAATTAGGATCCCATGTTCCCCCTGTCATTAGCACATTGGGCTTATTCGGCGCTTGGGTAAGAAAATTGCTGGCCTGCAATGAATTCGTCATTACCACAATATGTTGCTTGTCGTGTAAATAGGGCAACAAGGCGGCAGTGGTTGAACCGCAATCGAGTACGACACGACAGCCATCGCCAATACGTTGAGCTGCAGCTTTGCCAATAGCAGCAAGCACAGAACTCGTCTCGGCTTCAAGTTGGGGAGGAAAGTTTTGCATAGGTAAGGGCGCCGCGCCGCCAAACTGCCGGATAAGTTTTCCGGCGTTAGCTAACGCGGTTAAATCTTTGCGAACCGTGACTTGCGACGTATTAAATCGCTCGGCTAACTCATCTACTTGCGTCAAACCGTGGGCACCTACCCATTCAACAATACCTTGACGGCGCTTCTCTACCGAGCGACTTGTTTTCACAGCACTAAATTACCTTCAAAGGGCCAATAGCTGATGAGAGGTCATCAGCACTTTCATATTGAGCAACAGCATTACATCAAAACTTTCGTTTCGAAATACCCAAATAATCATAATGAAACAAAGATAGTTTATATATGAGCATTTCGCAAGTTAATAAGTTGCTGTTTGCTTTTTACCTTCTTTTTAGCTGAAAACAGCCCTTACACGATGGCCCTTTTCGCAGGCAAGTTTTGCTTGTTCGATAATTTCGATTACGGGTACAACCGACGCTGCGTCAGCAGGTAATGTAGCGCCCTCTAAAATGGCACACGCCAATTGATGATAAAAACGAATATATTCGCCTTGCAGGGTTGGGAAGCACTGTGTATTCCCCTCAAGATATAAGGTGCCATGTTGGTCACTTGGGGTTTGTCCCCACTGCGTGCTTGCGAGCGATATGCCCGCTCTTAACTGATCTTCTTGGGGATCTAAATGAAATTTACGATAACTGCCTTTGTCGCCCTGCACATCAAAGCGCAAAGTTGGCCCTGCCTGGAAGGCACTACTACCTAGTTTTACCACCTTGTCTGGGTAGTAAAGCGAGATATCAAAACAATCGTCTGATTGGCCATGTTGGCGCATGGTGGCAATATTCGCGTCTATCGCCTCAGGAAGGCCAAATAGACATAGGCTTTGATCAATAAGGTGAGGCCCTAAATCCCAGCAAATACCACTTCCGGGGCCCTTGTTTTCCCGCCAGCGATCTCGCGGTACTGGGCGAAAGCGATCGAAGCGGCTCTCCACCCTTCGAACATTCCCTAGCGTTCCCTGTTCTATAAGGTTTTTTAACGTTAAAAAATCACCATCAAAACGACGATTTTGGTAAACGCACAGTTTTTTCGACACTAGGTTAGCATAATCAACTAATTTTCTGGCATCAGCACTGGTTAGGGTAAAGGGCTTTTCCACCAGCACGTGGGCGCCGCTTTTAAGCGCAGATTCTGCTTGTTCAGCGTGGAGGTGGTTAGGTGTGGTAATAACCACAAGGTCGAACGATTCTGTATTAAGCGCATCATTTAGCGAAGCATATACCTTAGCCGAAGGAAGTGTTTTAGTAACAACGTTAGGTTGTGAAGACACTACACCTTGCACGTTAAAGCTGGGCAAATAGGTTAAAAAAGGTAAATGAAACGTTTGTGCTGAAAACCCAAAACCTACCAGCAATGTAGATAGCATATGTGCTCCTTAAACTCATAATAAAAAAGGGCAGCCACACAAGGTAACTCCCCTTTGTAATAACAAACCGCTAGCCTGCGGAACAACTAAACGTTAGGTGTTCTTTTTCGTTGGGCGTGGCCAGTTGGCGATATTGCGCTGTTTACCCCGCGCTACTGCTAGCGCACTATCGTCCACATCAGTGGTAATAACCGACCCCGCGCCTACGGTAGCGTTGTCCCCTACCGTTACAGGAGCCACAAGGGAGGTATTAGAACCAACAAATGCATTTTTCCCAATGCGGGTTTTTGACTTATTAACACCGTCATAGTTACAGGTAATAGTACCCGCACCTATGTTCGCATTCGCCCCCACTTCAGCATCGCCTAAATAGGTGAAATGATTCGCTTTTGCCCCTTCGCCTAATACCGCTTTTTTCATTTCTACAAAATTGCCTACTTTAGCCTTCGCATGCATTACAGCGCCCGGGCGCAGGCGGCCGTATGGGCCTACACTGCAGCTTTCGCCTACAATTGCTTCATCTACAATAGAGTTAGGCTCGATTACAGCGTTATCTGCAATTTCGCAGTTTCTTAAAATGCAGTTAGCGCCCACTTTCACGTTATTGCCTAATATAACGTTACCTTCAATAATTACATTCACATCTAGCTGAACGTCTTCACCGGTAGTTAATTGGCCCCGTAAATCGAAGCGTTGAGGGTCGGCAAGGCTAACCCCTTGCATCATTAATGCGTTTGCCTGTCGCAACTGAAAGGCGCGTTCTAGGCGCGCCAACTGTACGCGATTATTAACGCCTTCTACTTCCACGACTTCTTGGGGGTGGGCAGCTGATATACGCTTTCCTTCTTTTGCCGCCATGGCTATAACATCGGTAAGGTAGTATTCACCCTGGGCATTATCGTTACCTAATTCGTTCAACCAGCGCTTAAGGTCGGCGCCTGACATCATCATCATACCCGTGTTAATTTCACGAATACTACGCTGCTGCTCACTTGCATCTTTGTGTTCAACAATGGCGGTAATATTGCCATTTTCTCGCACAATTCGGCCCATACCGGTGGGATCGTCAAGCTCAACGGTTAGCAAGGCTAGATCACACTCTTTTTTTACGGCAATTAACCCTGCAAGGGTTTCTTTTCGTATTAGCGGGGCATCACCCACCAATATCATTACATCTTCGTCATCACTGATATGAGGGGCTGCTTGCTGTACCGCGTGGCCTGTACCTAACTGTTCTTGTTGTAAACACCAGTTGAGATGTTCACCACCAAGGGTCGCTTTTAGCTTATCGCCGCCATGGCCATACACTAAATGTATACGCTGCGCATTAAGGCTTTCTACCGTATTAATGATTCGCTGCACCATTGGCTCGCCTGCCACCTTATGTAACACTTTGGGAAGCGAAGATTTCATGCGGGTGCCTTTGCCTGCCGCCAAAACCACTACTGAAAATGCCATAACTTTCCTTTTTGCAATTTGTCGAAAAACCGTGATTAACCCTAGTGTAACCAAGCTCTGACAATAATTCAGTGCTTCATTTAGTTTCATTGTCCATTAGTTTAATTTGGCTCAAACAAACTAGTAGTTCATTAAACCAGCGGGTATACTCTGCTATTAGTTGTACTGAGTAGGTCGGGCAAAGGAGCATGCGTAGTCAGTGAATACATTTAGAACTCTTCACCGTAGTCTGCTGGTGCTATTTGCAGTGGTTGTCATTGCCATTGTTACCCTTATTCATTTTAGCGTATCTAAAATAGTGGCCGAGCAAAGTCGTGCCCAACAACAGTCTTTATCGCCTGCCATATCCCTTATAGTCGAGCAATTATTAAAGCCACTGCATACCTCAGAAGCATTAGGTCGCTCAACGGAATTGGTCGACCTAATGAGCGGGGATTTCATCGATGAAGATGCCGTGTTTACCTCGCTAGAACGACTAGAAAACGAATTTAATTTATCCTTTTTTATTGCCAGTGAAACGTCAAGAAAGCTCTATAACTCTGACGGCAGCAAACTTGATTTAATTGAAGGTGAAGTAAGCTGGTACTTTAAGTATCGCGACTATCCTGAAGATGCGGTAGCAGACATTGGCAAGTGGGAAGATACGCATTTTTATATCGACATAAAAATTCGTGACGACAACGGCAAGTTTCTCGGTTTTTTTGGTGTCGGTAAAAGCTTAAGCAGTTTCTTGGAGGTATTTGATACCTACAAAAGGGAATACGGCTACGACTTTTTATTCGTGGATGGTATGGGAGATATTATGCTTTCATCCGACCCCTCGCTCATTGCCTCGTATTCAGACTTTACCAATTTGTCAGAATTACCATGGTATGCAAGCTTGCCTCTTAGCGTACAAAGTGAGCAAGCACTTAATAACCGACTGGTTACAATTGATCAAAAAGACTTCTTAATTGCAGAAGTTAAGCTCAATCAATTTGACTGGACTGTCTTCTTACTTAGCCCACTGCAAGACCGCCAAACAGAAATATCCCAAGGGTTTATTTTTAGCGTAGTAACCTTGTTGGTGGTGATTTTTTCTCTCTTCCTACTGATTTATAATTTACTTTATTATTTTCGGAAGGACATGCATCCCGAATTGATCGTGCGCCATACTAACCGTTTGCCCGACAAACCAGAGATTGAGTCTATCTACCAGTCGCTGCTTAGCGAGAAAAAGGCCGTAAGCCTTGTGATGATAAGTATCGACGATTTTTCTGGCATCAGTGACACCTTTGGGCGCAATATCGCTGATGATGCATTAGATAAGATTGTGATGTATTTAGCAGATACCGTGCGCGAACAAGATATTTTGGGTCGCTGGAGCAGTGACGAATTTATTCTTTTGCTACCGAACACTGGCCCCCATGAAGCCTTTGATATAGCGCAGAACTTGCGCCACGGCATAGCCACACTAGCGCCTATGCCGGAAAATACCAAACTGCACATTACAGCATCGTTTGGTATTTCATTTACCGCTTCGACACGTGGTATGAATGAAGTTACCGCCCATGCCGAAGATGCGTTGTATCAGGCCAAACGTGATGGCAGCAATTTAGTGCGTATGCAGTTAATTGAGTAGTACCAGTTAGCTACTAACCGGCCTTGTATAGCGTTTACGCTTCACTGCGCCTATTACACCAGTGGTTAGCGCAACGCCCCCTAGTACCATTACGCCCCCTATAATGGTTTGCAAGGAAAGGTGCTCTTGTAGAAAGAGTACGCCCCATACAATGCCAAAGAGTGGCACCAAATACGCTACTGTAATCGCCCGTGCGGGGCCAACATCTGCAATAAGCTTAAAATACAATATATAGGCTATACCCGTACCGCCAATGGCAAGTGCAACGGCATTTGCCCACGCGTTAGTACTAGGCATAGTTGCAGGTAACGTGGCAATAGCAAAAGGCGCTAGCATAATAGTAGCCATAGCCTGACTCCCGGTGGCGACTACCAGGGGACGCACGCCCTGTAGCCACTTCTTCATCATACTAGCAGCAATGCCATAACAGGTTGTGGCAAGTAACGCGGTAATTATAGGCAGCACACTGACTTCCCCTTCGCCTAGTTTTTGCTGGCTAATTACTGCTACACCTGCAAACCCGACAAGAAGACCAGCAATAGCGCTTTTAGTTAATTTATCGCCTAACCAAAGCCACGCAACTACGGCACCAAACATGGGGGCAGTAGCATTTAAAATAGCATTTACCCCGGCCTCTAAATGTAAGCTACTGTAGTTAAACAGAACGAAGGGCACCGCTGTATTTGCCATACCGACCAACGCAATAGGTAACCAGTATCGGTAAATGTCTTTCACGCCCCCTACTACCATTAAAATAGGTAACAGCACACACGTTGCTAACAGGGTTCTTATAGCCACTAATACGTAAATACCAAATTCGGGGGCCGCCACCCGCATAAAGATAAACGAACCGCCCCAAATGGCCGCCAAAACAAGCAATGCAATAACCTGCCTTATTCCCATAGTACGCCTTGCGCCCCTTCTAAATTAAGTAAGTACTGCTTTTTATCCAATCCCCCGGCGTAGCCGGTAAGGGTTTTATTGCTACCGATAACGCGGTGACAAGGAACAATTATCGCTATCGGGTTTTTACTGTTTGCCATTCCTACCGCTCGCACGGCTTTTGGGTTGTTCAACGCAGTGGCAATGTCTGCATAACTGGCCGTTTCGCCATACTTTATGGATAGCAGGGCTTGCCATACCGCCTTTTGAAACTGTGTACCTTCTGCTGCAAGTGGAAGCGAAAATTCGGTGCGTGTACGTTTGAAGTATTGGCTAAGCTGAGCTTTCGCCTGACACACTATTTCATTCGCATTGGGGGAAAGGCGAGGCGATTGTACAAAGGTTACCGCGCTTACGCCTTCTTTGTTAGCGATAATTTCCAGTAGCCCTTGGGAGGTTGAAAGGTAATCGACAAATTGTACGTTTTCCACACAGGTAGAGACACGTTTCATTGGTTGCTCATTTCCCATAGCTGAAGGGTTAAATAGCTACGCCAGGGCGCCGCTCTCTTAGGGTTAAGCGGGTACTTAGCCGCCATTTTCCTTACGATAAGATCGCCGGCCAAATAAACATCCGGCGCTTTTTTGCCACGCATATTAATGTAATCTAGGGTCCATTGACCAATACCTTTTATTGCCAATATGGCATCATCGTCTAAAGTTTCTGCGCCTTCATTGTTGGCCATAAAAATAGCGAAATTCTTTAGCGTCCGCTTTCTACTCTCAGGCATGCGTAGAAACGACAGATCGCTCTGCGCTACGGTGCGGGCGTTGGGGAAACACACCCTCGTACTATCGGCGTCTGTTTGCTGTTTATGCAGTGTATTAGCCAATAAAGTCGCTTGCCCAATTGCCGCCTTCACACTAACTTGCTGACCCACAATCGCCCGACAACCACTTTCAAACACGTCCCACGTTCCTGGTAGTCTTAGCCCTGCTAACAAAGCATCAGATGGAATACCTGCATTCTGTAAGCTCTGCTCAATAGCATAGGGGTCGGCGTTTAAATCTAGTAAGATTTTAATTTTTTCAAGCGTAGCATAAAGCGAACGTATATCCTGAAGCACTAAGCTTACGTCAAAGCCATGGTCTTTCTCGTTATATGTAGCTGTAAAGCTTCCTTTTTTACCCGCTACTTCTATCACTCTATGGTAACTCTCAGCGGTGACTTTTTCGATACCGTCAATGGCTCGCATGGCAAGAAAATCGCGTACTTGCGGCCAATTATAAGGGCCTATGAACGACAACCTTAGTGCGATAGGCAAGGTGTTAGTACTCGCTGACGTGCGAAGCTGTGACGGTGTTGTTTTACAATACCTTTGTATCGCACGCTGAAGCTGTCTTGCACTGCAATAATCTGCGCTACATGCAACTTCAGTAATACTCATCTGTGTTTGCTGGAGTAGTTTTTTGGCGAATAACACGCGATGAAAGCTTTGATATTCTTTTGCTGAAATACCCATGGATTGCTGCATTAGTTTATTAAGATAACGTTCGCCTATGCCAAGCCTATTGGCTATATTGCCAATAGGCTGCTGCGGAATTTCACTCAATAAAGACAACGCTCGCTTAACCGTGGTTGTTACGCCTTGCCATGCGTACGACTCGGGCGCACTATCAGGGCGACAGCGCAAACAGGGGCGAAACCCATGGTGCAAAGCTTGGGAAGCGTGTTCGTAATACACGACATTTTTTTCTAATGGCAATTTCGCGGGGCAAATAGGACGACAAAAAATTCCGGTTGATGTTACCGCCACAAAAAAGCGCCCATCGAAACGGCGATCACGACTCATTCTTGCCTGAGCATACATCTGTAGTTTCTCTACACGTGAGCTATCCGCTGCTATTTCCATCAAATAATGCACCTAAATCATACGAGAACAGTAACAAAATTAAGTGTATCTTGGTTTTAAACCTAACGTGCGACAAAATCGGAACTGACTATTCATTCAGACAAAGTTGATTAACCCAACATGCAAACGCATAATGTAGAAAAAATAACAAATTCTGCACCCCCATTGGACGTGCCCCAACTGAGCGAAATTCATGCAGCACTCTTTCCGCCAAGGGAATAAACGCCTTTTGAAATATTACCTTAGCCTTCTAATGCTCGTGTTGATGGGTTGCTTTTCGCCTGTAACCTACGCCGAGCAGTGGCTTGACAACTACGCAAGCTACGTTAAAAAGCAAGCAGACAAATATAATGTGCCTGGCTATGCATTTGTTTATTATGAGCAAGGCAAAGAGCCACAGGTGTATGTGTACGGGCGCACGCATAAATCGGGTGAGCGAATTACTAAAGACACGGTATTTCGCTTAGCTTCGGTATCGAAAACGTTTACCGCATTACTGTCAGCCCGTTTGGTAGAGCAGAATCGTCTTCAGTGGGATACCCCTATATCCACGCTGCTTCCAGATATACCTTTTGACAAAAACGGGATGGACGCGCTGCAACTTCAACATATCGTGGGGCAATCCAGCGGCTTTATCCCGAATGCTTACGACAATCTCATTGAAGCAGATTATTCGTTAGAAAGAGTACTTACTTCAATGTCAGAGCTCACCCCGTTGTGTAAGCCTGGCGATTGCTATACCTATCAAAACGCCCTATTTGGGGCACTGGCGTACTATTTTAGTAATAACAACACCTCATATTCGCGGGAGTTACAAACTCAGTTACTCACGCCACTAGGTATGTCTACCGCCAGTGTAGGTAAAGGGGGCCTATTGGCATCCGAATCATGGGCTCACCCGCATATCGCAATAGCACGTAATCGCTGGCGCGAGGGGCGTGTAGAAAGTAATTATTACCGTTTTTCTCCGGCAGCTGGAGTGAACGCCAGTATTGCTGACATGACCATTTATTTGCAGGCTTTATTGGGTGAATTCCCTACTGTTATTTCTGCACAAATGATAAAAGACGTTACTACGCCTAGAGTAAAAACCCAGCGTGAAATAAACCGCCGAGGTTGGCGCGGGCTTCTCGATGATGCTCACTACGGATTAGGCTGGCGAATTTATGACTTTGAGGGAAAGCGTATTAACTACCATGGGGGGTGGGTTAAAGGATACCGCGCAGATGTGTCGTTCGCGCCCGACTATAAAGTAGGTTATGTGATGTTGATGAACGCAGAGTCGAACATGATTAATTCCACCACTGCAGAATTTTGGAAACGTTACTTTAAACAGGCTGAGGCAAAATAGCCCCCGCCTGTTTAAGCCCTCCGTAACGGCTTACCCTATGCGTTACGGTTTGAGATAGGTGTAGCCACTTAAACAGTCTTCATAGAAGTCTGTCCATCGAACCCCTTCACGCGGGTTTATCACTCCGCTGGATACTTTACGATCGATAAAGCGTTTAACATCCGACGCCATAGCACGGGGGTTATACTGCATAATATTTAGCACGTCTTCTACCGAAGAGCCTTTAACCACTTCTTCAATATAAAAGTCTTCAGGGTCATCGTCATAACTAAATATATGCACTTCGTTTAACCGTCCGAACAAGTTATGCATATCGCCCATCACGTCTTGGTATGCCCCTGTTAAAAACAACCCGACATAATAAGACTCGTCTTTACGTAACGGATGCATAGGCAGTACGTCAGTAATTTCTCGCCCTATTGTAAATTGGTCAATTTTGCCATCGCTATCGCACGTAATATCTACAAGTGAACAGTTCACCGACGGCTTTTCGTTTAACCGCGTTAACGGTACCACAGGCAGCAATTGGTCTATAGCCCAGGTGTCGGCGGCCGACTGAAATACTGAGAAGTTACATAAGTATTGCGAAGAAAGGCTGTAATCAAGCTCCTGCAATTCTTCAGGTACATACTCTTCTTGGCGATACCAAACTTGCAATCGCGCCATAATTTCCCAATACAGAGTTTCAATTTTTGCCAGTTCTTCTAGCGTGATCACTCGCAGTTTAAAGGCATCCAACGCTTGCTCTTTATATTGAGAGGCATCGTTATATACCTCATGCATATTCGTTTGACTCTCGAAGGTGTCAGCCAACTCACGCATGTTTTTTAAGAAAAAGTGTTCGCCCTCTTTCTCACTTGTATCGATACTGGCCGAATTAGACTTTATTTCACCGACTATTTCAGTAACCACGCAGCTGTGATGCGCCGTAATTGCACGGCCACTTTCACTAACAAGATTAGGGTGTGGCACACCTTCAAGGTCACACATTTCTTTCATGCCATACACCACGTCTGCCACATATTCTTGCATGCTATAGTTGCGCGACGATTCGTTCGTAGAATTACTGCCATCGTAGTCAATGCCAAGGCCACCACCTACATCGACATAATCTAACGGGAATCCCATCTTATGGAGGTCGGCATAAATGCGCGCTCCTTCAGTCATCGCTTCTTTTACAGCACGAATATCGGTTAGTTGGCTTCCAATATGAAAATGAAGCAGTTTCAAACAATCTGCCATACCTTGCTCTTCAAGGTAGCGCGCTGTTTTGATAATTTCGGTAATAGTAAGCCCAAACTTAGCGCGTTCACCGCCAGAGCTTTCCCACTTGCCGCGCCCTTTAACTGTCATTTTTGCGCGAACGCCGATAATAGGGTCAATGTTAAGTTCTTTCGCCGTTTTTACTAACAGCAGTAATTCACTGTATTTCTCTACCACCACAACAACTTTGCGGCCCAGCTTACGCCCTAATAATGCTAGGCGCATGAATTCGTCGTCTTTATAGCCATTTAAAATGGTTAACGAATCTTCATTGGTGTTCATTGCTAATACAGTGAGCAGCTCTGCTTTCGAACCTGCTTCTAACCCGTAATTAAAGGGTGTGCCTGCATCGACAATTTCTTCCACCACTTCTCGCATCTGGTTCACTTTAACCGGGTACACGCCTTGATACTGCCCGGTATACTGGGCTTCTTCTATAGTGCTTCTAAACGTCTTATTAAGGCTTGCCACCTGCGAACGCAAAATATCATGGAAGCGCACAACCACAGGGAACTGAACGCCTTCTTGGCGGATTTCTTCAATGACTGATTTAAAATCAATACGAATGCTAGGGTCATCGGGCACGGGGGTAGCATGCACATTGCCATTTTCACCTATTTGAAAATAACCGCCGCCCCACTGAGAAACGCCATATACGCGTTCTGCTTCTTCAATGCTCCAATCTGCCAATGTCGTTCACCTTGTTATTTGTGCCGAGACACTGCTCGGCATTAATAGGAAATAGGGGGCGTATTATAGACAACAAAATATACAGTGCGATGTAAAATATCTATTGTCGCGACTAATTTTGTTTATCGATGGTATTGCGTTCTAACCATTCAGCAACCGTTAGTTTATTGTCATGGCCACACACTTGTTCAACCTTTTCTAAAAAGAGGTCGACAGTGCTAATACGGTGCAAAGTGAAATGTTGCTCACCTGAAAATTTATCAGCAATATGCTCAACGTCGGCGCTGCCACTTTGAAGCCATAGTTCGCTCATTTGATTGCGACGGTCTAAATGAATATGGCCTTTTATTCTCTGCGATACCGCAGAAGCCGGTACTACCCACGTACGCATATCTACCAAAAGGTAAAATGAAGAACCTTTTCGGCTATTAAGGGTGTTCGCTAAGCTAGACAGATAGTGAATGTTTGTGGCCATATCCCAATGTCCCCGTAAGGTTACGCAGATACAGTTGTTCAATATTTCTATTCGATAGGGCTGTTGAGACATGTACTTCTTTTCGTTCCACAATTAATGGTGATGAATTAATGGCGGTGATATATGTACATATGGTACGAGTGATAGACACGGAAGTACAACGCATCCCCCGTATTTTTTCGTGGCCTTATCTATTCATAGGTATATATACCTGTTACAAAAAGCCGTGGCATTTGCAATACCGCCATTTAATAAACAAATTTATGGGTAAAAAAGAGCAATAAAAAAGGGCGTGAGACCCTCGGCCCCACGCCCCTAACATATTAAGAAGCAAAATTAATCGTCGCCAAATTCTCTAACGATATTATTAATTGTTTCTTTCGCATCGCCTAATACCATACGCGTATTGTCTTTAAAGAATAGTGGGTTATCCACTCCGGCAAAACCGGCATTGGCCGACCGCTTAAGTACAAACACGGTTTTAGCCCGGTAAGCTTCAATAACAGGCATGCCGTAAATAGGGCTACCCTTCATTTCTTTAGCGGCTGGATTCACTACATCGTTGGCACCAATGACAATAGCCACATCGTAATTTTCCATTCGTGGGTTTACATCATCCATTTCGTATAACTGATCGTAGGGCACATCGGCCTCAGCCAGTAACACGTTCATATGTCCCGGCATACGTCCAGCAACGGCGTGTATAGCGTAGTCTACAGTACAACCATTATCTTCTAATAACGACTGCATTTCGCGCACCGCATGTTGCGCTTGCGCCACTGCCATACCGTAACCAGGGATGACCAATACTGACTGCGCGGCTTCTAACACATAAAACGCATCTTGCGCTGACAGCACTTTAATTTCACCTTCAATTTTTTCCCCTGCTTCAATAGGCTTAGCAAACCCAGAGAGCAACACATTCGCTAACGAACGGTTCATTGCCTTACACATAATATTAGTAAGAATAAGACCCGAAGCACCCACCAAAAGGCCGGTAACGATAAGAATGGTATTGCCCGTTGCAAGCCCAGCGGCGGTTGCAGCTATACCTGAATAGCTGTTTAACAAGGCGATGACGACGGGCATATCAGCACCGCCAATAGATATGGTTGCCCATAAGCCAAAACTTAGCGCCAAGGCAATGATGCAATAGAGCCAAACCGTGTTTTGCGGCTGGGTGGTAAACAAGTACCCCACCACCAGCATGGCGATAATATGCAAAATGCTAAGTTCGCGAAGGCCGGTAAAAATGACCGCTTTTGATGATAATTTACCAGACAACTTCCCCCATGCTACCACCGAGCCTGAGAAGGTTACCCCACCCACTAGCACAGTAAAAAACAGGGTAATGAAGGTAAAAGCGCCTGTAGTCTGAACAACAACAGAATTCATTCCTGCCAGCGTGGCCCAACCTAACAATAAAGAAGCAGCGCCGCCAAAGCCGTTAAATAAGGATACCATTTCTGGCATGGCCGTCATTTCCACGGTTTTTGCTTTCCAAGCACCAAAAGCGCCCCCTATGACAAACCCAAGTAAGATCCACTGGTAACTAATAATTTGCTGGTCGAGTAAGGTTACCACTACCGCAATTAACATACCCACGGCAGAAACGAAGTTGCCCCGCTTCGCACTATCTGGATGACTTAGTAATTTCAAACCTAAAATGAATAGCGCCGCTGCAACAACGTACGCAAGATTAATTATGGTTGCTATATCGTTCACTTGCGCGCCCCTTACTTCTTATCTTTCTTTTTGAACATACTCAACATACGGTCGGTAACTAAGTATCCACCTACTACATTGATGCTCGCTAAGGCTACTGCGGCGGTGCCGAGTATGGTTGTTAATACGCCATTGTCATTGCCCGAGGCAACTAGCGCCCCTACCAACGTAATGCCGGAAATGGCGTTTGAACCTGACATTAACGGAGTATGTAGCGTCGCAGGTACTTTGCGAATAAGCTCAAAACCTAAAAACGCTGCTAACAGAACGATAAATAACAGATAAATAATTTCCACAATTAAGCTCCCTTGTAAGCGTTAGTTAACATCTCGTTGGTCACCTTATTGTCGTGAACGATGACACAGCCTTTTAAAATGTCGTCTTCGAGATCGAGCTTGAAGCGTGTGGTTTCAGAATCTAAAAACTCAGACACCAAGTTGTAAATGTTATTGGCGTACATATCGGTGGCAGCCCTGGCTACGCGCTGACTCCAATGCCCTGAACCAATAACGGTAACACCGTTTACCACAACCGTTTCGCCGGGTACCGAGCCTTCAACATTGCCCCCAGATTGCGCCGCCATATCTACTACCACACTCCCTGGCTTCATTAACGCTAACGTTGACTGACTAATTAGCAAAGGAGGTTTGCGTCCAAACAACTGAGCGGTAGTAATAACAATATCGGAATCGGCAATTGCATCGCGCTGTGCGTCTTGTTGCTTCGCTTTTTGCTCATCGGTTAACTCCTTGGCATAACCATCTTTGGTTTGCCCCGTTTCACCAATATCAATTTTCAAAAATTTCCCACCTAACGATTCAACCTGCTCAGCTACCACAGGACGCGTGTCATACGCCAGTACGTTAGCACCTAAGCGTTTTGCCGTAGCAATAGCCTGCAGCCCGGCTACACCCGCTCCGATAACAAAAACTTTCGCTGGCTTGATAGTACCTGAGGGCGTCATCATCATAGGTAAGATAGACGGTAAATGATTGGCGGCTTGCATCACCATGACGTAACCAGCTAGGCTGGCTTGTGAGCTCAGTGCATCCATTTTCTGTGCGCGGGATGAACGTGGGATCATCTCAACAGAGATAGCAGTGAGCCCTTTATTTGCAATAGACTCAATTAGCGGTTGCTGAAAGAAAGGGTCAAGGTGGCCTACCACAATGGCCCCTTTTTTCATCACCGACAATTGTGCTTCTGTAGGCTTATTAACGGCAACCAACATATCAGCAGTTGATAAAGCATCATTCACGTCATTAATAACAACTGCCCCTGCCTCTTCATACTCTTTATCAAGATAACCTGATAAATTGCCCGCACCCGCCTCAACGGTTACTTCTACACCCTGCTTACACAAACGCTGTGCACTTGCAGGCGTTACCGCACACCGGCTCTCTATGTGAGAGTTCGGATCGGGCGCTTTCGCTTCGTTTAACACAATGATTTTCACACGCTTCTCCTTTGTTCCAGGCAACCTGAGAATGACACTGATCGAAGGCGATCAAGCCATTTTATTCACTTATGCTTACCATTTTTTTGCTAAATCAAAAGTTGTAGATCTATTAATATTTATTATTTTTATGGGTAGTAATAGAATTCACGCCACTAATTAAGGTAGCGATCGCGATTAAACCTACGTTATATGCCTATATATAACTAGTATCTTTTCCTTCCGAGTCATAACTATTGTTTATATGAAATAGAAGGAGGGGGAGTGGTTTTTGTAGAGTAATTGCTGGAAAAAGCGAGAGAATAAAAGGGGTATAGCGTGTATTACAACCGTTTAATAGATGATCGCTTCAGTTACCTTTTACGTTAAATATAGGTCATCCAACCACTGAGAAAGGCCTATGTTTAGCCTGTTTAAGTCTAATCCCAGCAAAAAATTACGCCGCCAATACGACAAATTGCTTGAACGTGCCCTGCATGCTCAGCGCAATGGCGATATTAAGACGTACTCTATGCTAACTGCTGAATCAGATGCGCTTTTAAAGCAAATTGAGACTATCGAAAACAACCAAGGGTAAATAACCAACAAGGGTTTGTTCGCACTTTAGACGCTCAACCTTTACACTAGGATCTCATTTTACGATTGTGCCGCTTTGCGCATGATGTGCTGTTGTGCATTTATAAGGTTTCCTATGGGTTTATCACAAAAGCGTTCGTCTCTATTTCGCCTTACTAGCCTAAGGCGAGTTAATTCCCGGTTTTCGTTTTCTTTTTCTTTAAGTGTGTTGCTTTGCTTATTGTGGTTTATACCTAGTGCCCATGCTATAAAAGCTGGCCAGTATTACTACTTTATATCCCAACAATGTGTGCCTAAAGGCCCCCAGACACCGAAAGAACGAGGCGCAGTTACCCCCGACTTATGGCTTTTTGAGGTAAGTCCCGCTGGGCTTAGCGATTATTTTGTTCATATGAACACAGATGCGCTTAGCAACTATGCTGAGGCGGGTAAAGCCTACCTTAGCGATTTAGAAGAGGAACAGGCGTATACAGCAGGGCAGTCGAGTGACGATAATAAGAAAATACAGCACGATTTCATGCTCCAACGAGAAGCTATCACATTAGATGCGCTCGTAGATGCGCTAAGTGGGTTTTCGCAGCATCAAAAAGAAAAGGGCTATTACTATCGCAAAATTTTATCCTTAGACAAAAGCGATGCCATGTTCAAGGCGGTAACTAAGGTTCAACTTATCGATTTCGGTGTTACGGAAAAATTATTTCTAGCCGATTATTCATCACATTATTATTTGCTGGATGAAAAAGGTAAGCCGTTAGCGACACCCTTCATCTCTGTCGATCACAAAGAAGCGCTATCACAAGATATTCACCCTTACAAAAGCCCGTTTAATCAATATACCCGAAACGGCGTTTGCGGGGAACGCTGGGTGCCGTAAGTAAACACTTACCTACTACGATATAAAGTCTTAATCAAGTGGTAGCCGAAACGGGTCTTAACTGGCCCGTGCACCTTTAACACTTCTTTTTTAAACACCACATCGTCAAATGCTTTTACCATTTGCCCGCGTCGAAACTCGCCCAGATCACCCCCTCTTTTTTTTGAAGGACACGTAGAATGCCGCTTAGCTAAGGTGGCGAAATCTTTGCCTTTGTTTAATTGCGCTAGGATAGACAAGGCTTCTTTTTCAGTTTTCACCAAAATATGAAGCGCAGATGCGGTGGCCATAAAAGTTACCTAAATAGTTAAATACCTGCTTAGTATAGCGCACACCGCATAGGCGGGTTAAGCGATAGAAGCCTATCGCTTAACAAATATGGCCCTATAGGGGTAACGCGCAAGTTTTTGAACGTGGGCCACTACCAAACGTTAAAACGCCATGGCAAACAGCTGCGGCACGCTTTCGTGATAATCCACCGCCATTGCTATCGATAACGCGGTAATATTTAAAATAGAAAAGCCAAATACTTGTCTAGCCCAGCCTTCTAAATTGATATCCCGTCGATACCCTCTAAGTGCCATCATCAGCCACCATAGGCTTGTGGTACAGGCCACCGCCATAAACCCCATACCTGTGTAACCACTAATAGGAAGTAGCATCGCTACCAACGCAAAAACCGCGATATACAAAACAATATGCTGTTTCGCTTTGGCCATGCCTTTAGCCACCGGCAACACTGGAATATTGGAGGCTTCGTAGTCTTTGAAGCGAAAAATAGCAATGGCATAAGAATGCGGCATTTGCCACAAACTAAACATCAACAGCAAGATAGCCGCGGCCGCGTCAAATTGCCCGCTAGCGGCACAATAGCCAACCACTGGCGGCACCGCACCTGATAAGCTGCCTACTAATGTGCCATATACTGAGTTTCGCTTCATATAAAGGCTGTAAGCCCCCACATAAACCACATAACCTAAGGCGGCGAAAAAAGTGGCCGTTGTGTTGGTGTACACTGCTAGCAAAATGAAGCCTATTACGCCTAGTACAACGCCATGGAAAAATGCCGCTTTTAACGACATCTCTCCGGTGACCGTTACCCTGCTCCGGGTACGCTGCATTTTGGTATCGATATCGCTATCAATACAATTATTGATGGCGCATCCTGAGGCCACTACCAACGATAGGCCCAGTAACGTTGCAAACATTATTGACCAATCTATGTTGCCTCGCGCCCCTAGCATAAAACCACCAGTGACCGAAATAAGATTGCCCATAATGATACCGGGCTTAGTTACCGTAAAATAGCGGCGAAATAGAGCGTTCATTTTACTGTTTACCTTATTCATTACCGTAAGTGATGAGGGTACACACTAGTACATCATCATGGCATTTGACTCGTAAATAATCCATACCGACAGCCCTACTACCATTAAAATGATAAGCGCGCTAAATAGGAAGGAAAATGTATTGGCTCTGCCTTCTTCGGTAACAAAGTTTAGGTGCAGAAAATACTTAAGGTGTACCCATATCTGAACCAACCCCAGGGTTACCACGCTGTAAATCGTCGTTACTTTTGAGTATTCACCCCCTATTACCAAAGTAAACGGGATAGCAGTTAGTACGATGGA
The DNA here is from genome assembly GCF_010500865.1 of Alteromonas profundi. Lineage (GTDB taxonomy): Bacteria > Pseudomonadota > Gammaproteobacteria > Enterobacterales > Alteromonadaceae > Alteromonas > Alteromonas profundi. The sequence continues at coordinate 34,842 of NZ_JAAAWN010000023.1, read as the reverse complement.
GAGAACGAAGCCGATGATATAGGATTTTATATCGCCGTGATCGTCGGTATGTGAGTGTTCATTCACATCGCCTGGCGCTATTGTTTTTGAATCATGTAATGCCATTACATTGCCCCCATTAGATAAACCACGGTAAACACACAAATCCATACGATGTCGAGGAAGTGCCAAAACAAGCTAAGGCAACTTAACCGTGTCACCGTTTGATCAGGTAATCCTCGGCGCGAGACTTCTATGAACATAATAGTCATCCAAACTAGGCCGGCGGTAACGTGTAAGCCATGCAACCCCACAAGAGAGAAAAAAGCCGTTAAAAAGGCACTCGTTTGAGGACCATGACCGTGGATGATTAAGTGATGGAACTCGTGCACCTCCATGCCTATGAAGCTTGCGCCGAGCACCCAAGTAACGGCTAACCATGACAAAGCAGCTTTGCGGTTTTGCTTTTGTGCGCCTAGCATGGCTAAACCGAAAGTAATACTACTGACTAATAGCGCTGCGGTTTCAAGGGCGACAAAATTAAGTTCAAAGATATCTTTGCCAGATACCCCCCCAGCCGTGTTCATAAATAACACAGCGTAGGTGGCAAAAAACGAGGCAAATAACAAGCAGTCAGTCATTAGGTACAACCAAAAACCGAATACCGTATTATTTTCGTGATGCTCATGATGTTCATGGGCATCGTCACTTTGCATAGATGCAGCTAAGGTACTCATGAGTTCACTCCTTTTGCATTGGCGGTTAAATGGGCAGTTTCTATTTCACTAATCGCATCTACGGGCACGTAATAATCTACGTCTTTGCTATAGCAGCGCTTAATAAACACGCCAACGCCCGCCACGAAACCTAAAATAGCTAGCCACCAAATGTGCCATATAAGCGCAAACCCCATTATGGTGAATCCCATGCTCATAAACACACCTGCTGAGGTATTTTTAGGCATATGTATAGGGGCATATTTTTGTGGCGTTTGATAAGACTCGCCGCTCTCTTTCATATCGGTCCATGCGTCGATATCTTTGACATGAGGAATATGCGCAAAGTTATAGTACTGAGGTGGTGAAGCAGTGGACCACTCTAACGTATGGCCATTCCATGGGTCTCCGCTACTATCTTTCAGTTGTTGCCTATTTTTAAAGCTAATAAATAGCTGTAATAACTGGAAGAAAATGCCAATGGCAATAACAAATGCCCCCACGGCTGCAATATATAGCCACACATTCCAATCAGGATTATCGGTATGATTTAGGCGGCGCGTCATGCCTAGGAACCCAAGCACATACAGTGGCAAGAAGGCCAATAAGAAACCAATTTGCCAGCACCAAAAGGCGGCTTTACCAGTTTTTTCATCAAGCTTAAAGCCCATTGCTTTTGGAAACCAAAACGCAAAGCCTGCCAAATACCCGAATACTGCGCCACCGATAATGGTGTTATGGAAGTGCGCGATAAGAAATAGGCTATTGTGCAGCACGTAGTCGGCGCCTGGGATAGCCAGAAGCACACCTGTCATACCGCCAATGGTAAAGGTCACCATAAAACCTAAGGTCCACAAAACGGGGACGCTTAATACCAATCGCCCACGATAGATAGTAAATAACCAGTTAAAGAGTTTCACGCCGGTAGGGATGGCGATAACCATGGTCATGATGCCAAAGAACGCATTAACGTTAGCACTTGAACCCATGGTAAAGAAATGGTGCAACCACACGATAAAGCCTAAAATGGCAATCGCTCCCGAGGCATATACCATAGATTTATAGCCAAACAATCGCTTGGCGGTAAACGTAGATATAACCTCTGAAAAAATACCAAAGGCAGGCAATACCAGAATGTATACTTCTGGATGGCCCCATGCCCAAAACAAATTGATATACATCATGGAGTTACCACCTGCTTCTTTAGTGAAGAAGTGAAAATCCATATAGCGGTCTAGGGTTAGCATAGCCAGTACGGCCGTAAGTATAGGGAAAGACGCTGCAATTAAAATATTGGCCCACGTACAGGTCCAGGTAAATATTGGCATTTGCATGAGCTTCATGCCTGGGGCACGCATTTTAAACACCGTGACCAGAAAATTCACTGCCGTTAATAGCGTGCCGAGCCCCGATAGCTGTAGCGCCCATATATAATAGTCTACCCCTACCCCAGGGCTTAGCTCTAACCCCGCTAGTGGCGGGTATGCTACCCAGCCGGTTTTCGCGAATTCACCTAGCCCCAACGACACGTTTATAAGAATAGCGCCGCCAGCGGTAAGCCAAAAACTCAGGTTATTTAAAAAAGGAAAAGCAACATCACGTGCCCCCACTTGCAGTGGCAATATGATGTTCATCAAACCAATCATAAATGGCATCGCCATAAAGATGATCATAATAACGCCATGGGCAGTGAATATTTGGTCGTAATGTTCAGGGGGTAAATAACCTGCAGCGCCATTGGTGGCTACGGCCAATTGGGTACGCATCATGATAGCGTCAGCAAAACCGCGCAGCAGCATCACTAACGCCAGCACGATATACATAACACCTAAACGTTTGTGGTCCACCGAGGTGATCCAATCAAACCATAAGGTGCCCCACTGTTTGTATTTTGTAATAAGACCCGCAATAACAAGCCCTACTACAGCGATTACCGCAAGCGTCACCATGATAATGGGCTCGTGGTAAGGAATAGCATCTATCGACAATTTACCTAGAAAAGACATAGTTATTCATTCACCTCTGCATGGTGACCTGGCTGCTTCATTTCAGACATTCTGTGCGAACCCCGAGCCCCGTGGCTGGGTTTAGCGTAAAAGTCCATAGCACCGTGGTCTTTCATATACTTCATCACAATTTGATTAAACAGGCCGTTACTCACCTTGCCGTAATAGGTAACGGGGTGATCTTCAGTAGGTTCAGCAAGTGTCTGATACGTTTCTGCGGTGAGCACATTGCGCTGTTGTTTAACGTGTTGTACCCAGTCATCAAAGTCGGCTTGGGTACGCGTGGCGATAGCGTCGAATTTCATATCGGAGAACCCAGCGCCGCTGTAATTAGCCGATATACCTTTGAACGTGCCGGGTTCGTCAGCGATAAGGTGAAGTTTCGTTTCCATTCCCGCCATTGAGTAAATTTGGCTGCCCAGCTGAGGGATGAAAAAGGAATTCATGGCATCTTCAGAAGTAATTTTAAACGCTACTGGTTTGTTGGCTGGAAACACCAACTCGTTAACGGTAGCTATCCCCTGCTCAGGATAAATAAACAACCATTTCCAGTTCAGTGACACCACTTCTACCGTAAGGTGCTCCCCCTTATCGTTTAGCGGGGCGTAGGGGTCTAGCGCTTGTGTTGAGCGCCATGTAATAACGCCAAGGGCAATAACGATTAAAATGGGAATTGACCATACTACGGCTTCAATTTTGGTGGAATGTGCCCATTTCGGCGTGTAAATTTCAAAATCGCGACTTGCACGATATTTCCAGGCAAAATAAAGGGTTAGTACAATGACAGGGACAACAACGATAAGCATTAAGATGGTACAAAGAATAATAAGATTCTTTTCATCCATGCCCACTTGCCCTTTAGGATCAAGTACACCACCACTACAACCGGCTAATAAAAGCACAGTCGTGACAAAAGCTAATTTAGCTAGGTTACGAATAGACAAAAACATTTTCCTATAACCCACGAGTTCAAAGGTAACGTTGCCAAAAACAGGCGCATTCGCGCTGGTCGGGCAGCATTAGAAGTTTTAAAAACTGACGGTGCCTATTTGTTGAAAATAAACACTAAAACTGGTTTTTCTTTTGCCTTTTCACTGGGCGTGAAGGCAACAAACCGTTAATGGGCAATAGGGGGGGCGCGGCTACCTAGCTGCTGTATAAAAGGCTGAGGGTATTCGTAGAATACAAATGGAAGTGGGCGATCATCACCTTCATAAGCGGCTCTTGCGGTGGCGCAAGAATGCACTTTAAGGCCAAACAGCACCAATATAATCACGGGCGATATGAATTGAGAAAGGGTTTGCTCGAGTAACGCGAGATAATAAGGTTCGATAACTACGTTATCTTGTATAGCACTAACAAATTCAGACGCTTCGGCCATAGTGCCAGATAGCACTAAAACCACATTCACCAAAAGCACCACGTTAGCCATCCATAACCACGTACCAACACTCGAGGCGTGTTGTTGCACCGATTGCACGAAGCTGTACATCCAGTGGGTATGCGAGGGCGAAGATGTTGCCATAGTTAGGTGAAAATCCTTCATAATGACGTAAAACGATGAACAGTAGCTATCGCTATTAAGCCGAGAAGGGTAATGAGAAACGCAAGTAAGCTCAAGTAGCCGAAAAGTGCTAAAACGCGAACCGGATTGTTAGGCCTATGGAAAACAACTCAAATAATTAACAATTAAATGCATCTTTACCGCTACCGCCGCTGAAAGCTTAATGGGCTAAAAACCCATAAATTCAGGCATCCACAGGCCTATTTAATAATGTATCTAAACAAACCCCGGACAAGAACATTAAATAAATGTTAAATAATAACGTGGATTAAACGCGCTAATACGTGTGAGGAAAAGTAGCTTAAACAGCGGATTTGTGCGATGAAATGCGCACTACACTTTCATGGAGTAAGCGTTTTTCCCCAATGGGCGGTTTAAAAAGGGCGTTGCCACGGCGCATCTTACTAAAAATAGTAGGGCGATAAGGTAGGCAATAGCCACTTATCTTGTTTCTTCGTACACCCTAGTAAACCAACTATAGAGATCTGCGCTATAGTTATTGAAAGTATCAATTCCACTGCGCTTTACCTTAGATTCTTTACCAAAAAAGCAAAATTATAATAACCGCAAGGACAAGCATAATGCGTTTAATATTCACCGTGGCCATACTAGCGCTATTAACAGCCTGTAGCGAAAAATCTTCCCCTCAGTCTGACACCACTGGCGGCGTAGAGAATACCACTACAACGGCATCCTACGACGTTATGTTTGGTGGCACCGACGTAGGCGATTTAACCCTTACAGACTATGGCACTAAAACCCTTATTGAATTCGGCTTTAGCAATAATGGGCGAGGAGCAAGTAGTAATGAAACATTACTTATGGCTGAGTCGGGCGTACCTATAAGCTGGACCATTACGGGCAAAACTACCTTCGGAAATGAAGTAAATGAAAGGTTTGAAATTGTCGATGGTAAAGCAAGCTGGCAATCAGCGGCTGGGAGCGGAGAAGAAAGCGTAAGTACCCCCTCTTTATATATTGCGCAGGATCCTAGCCCCTATGCTTATTACGTTTATGCTAAAACCGTATTGGATGCAGGCGGCGAATCTTATCCCGCGTTACCTGCCGGGCAAGTAACCGTAACCGCTAAACGCCAGTTACAATTAAGCGAGGATAGCAGCAAAAAGATTGACGCTACCCTCTATGCCGTAGGCGGAATTGACCTAAACCCCACCTATGTGTTGATGGACAACAAAAAGGCATTCTTAGGGGTAGTGTCCCCTCGCTTTGCGGTATTGCCAACCAACCTAGCCCATGAAGATAAGCGTTTACGCGAGCTCGCGGCCACCTTAAATAGCGAACGATATGAAAACATCGCAGCTAACGTAACTCACCAATATGATTATCCGGTACGCATTAATAATGTGCGTATTTTCGACCCAACCACTTTAGGCCTAACCCCTCCCCGCTCTGTGGTGGTTAACGACAATACCATCACTGCCATCGAGCCTGTGCAAACGACCACAAGCAGCAATGAAGTTGTTATTAACGGTAACGGCGGAACCTTGGTTGCAGGCTTATACGATATGCATGGGCATATGGGCGACAACCAAGCACTACTGAATGTTATGGCAGGCGTTACCGGTGTACGTGATATGGGAAATGAAGATGATGTGCTAAGCGCACTTATAGACAAAATAGAACGGGGTGTACTTATTGGGCCTACCATTACCAAAAGTGGCTTTATCGAAGGAAAAAGTGAATACAGCGCTGCCACGGGAGAGCTAGCCACTACGAAAGATGAAGCGCTAGCATTAGTTCGAGACTACGCGAAAAAAGGCTACTGGCAAATTAAAATATATAATTCGATGAATGGCGAATGGGTTACAGATATTGTTGCTCAAGCACATAAACTAGGCTTACGTGTGGCAGGTCATGTGCCTGCGTTTTATCGCGCTGATCAAATGATAGAAGCAGGGTATGACGAGCTAACCCATATCAACCAAATAATGCTGGGCTGGGTATTAGCGCCTGAAGAAGATACCCGTACGTTATTTAGAATAACCGGGATGAAACGCTTTACCGATTTGGACCTAACCAGTGACAAGGTAGAACACACTTTAGCGCTAATGGTTGAAAATAATATTGCTCACGACCCTACTGTGGTTATTCACGAATACGCAATGACGGGGCGCAACGGTATTACCAATAAAGCCGTTACCGACTATATCGATCATATGCCTATAAGCGTTCAGAGAAACGCGAAATCAGCCATGCTAAATGTAGCTGATGACGCAGAAGACAGAGCCTATCGAGCGGCCTTTCAAAAAATTATGGCTACCTTGTCATTAATGCACCAGAAGGGAATTTTGCTGGTTCCTGGCACCGATATGGGCGGCGCTTTTTATCTTCATCGCGAACTAGAGCTATTTGAGCAAATAGGTATGACCCCAGCAGAAGTATTAAAACGTGCCTCTTATGATATGTCGCAGTACCTCGGTCATGACGATCGTGGGGTAATTCAGGTGGGTAAAAAAGCCGACTTCTTCTTAGTACCTGGCGATCCTACCTCTGATTTAAAAGCCATAAAGACCATTGCGATGGTGGCCACTCAAGGAAAGTTCTTCTTCCCCACTGAAGTGTATCCCGACTTTGGCATTGCACCATTTACGCCTGTTCCAAGCATCTCTATGCCAGACCTTAATCAACAGTAAAAATGAGACAACCTATAAAGGAGGATAAGTATGCAAAACCAGAAACTGGTATTGATAACCTTACTACTACTAGTACTGACAGGGTGCGCTGATCAAATGACCTTTGCGCAGGCACAAACTGCCGAAAAAGTAGGCTTTTTTCATGGGTTATGGCACGGCCTTATTATTATTTTTTCGTGGCTAGGTTCACTCATTTTTGACGATGTGGCTATTTACGCTATTTACAATAACGGCGGATGGTACGACTTCGGTTTTGTATTAGGTGTAGGCGGTTTCGGCTTTGGCTCTGGGATGTTTAACCGTTCGGAGTAACACCTACAATAGCAATGCAGCCACAAGGCGCTTTTAACGTACAAGGCGAATACCTAGCTTCCTCGTCAGCGACGAATTTGCGAATATTTAGGGTTTTTTCATCGATGCATATACCCGTTAGACCTATGCTCTTTTTTACCTATAGGGTTATCCATTACGCCAGCACTGAAGTAATACACGCGTAACGTTTGGAAGTATCAAATTGGTGTGGTGGAACCGGCTTTTGGAACAAAAAACCTTGCCCATACTGACAATTTAAGGCCTTTAAGTGAGCGTAACAGGGCATTGTTTCAATGCCCTCTGCCACAATCGGCCTATTCATTTCATGCCCCATAGCAATAATGGTTGAGGCTATAGTGTTATCGGCGGGCATAAAGCTTTTATCTATTTTAAGTATGTGGAACGGTAAATCTTTAAGGTAGCTTAAACACGAATAGCCGGTACCAAAATCATCCAGCAACAGTTTGGTGCCCAGCCCCGCCAGGTGATGCAAGGTAGCAACGCTCGCTTGATCTTCGGTAATGGCACTATTTTCCGTAACTTCCAAGTGAATAAAACTCGCCGGCAAAGATAGCTCTGTCAAAATACTCGCCAAACGTCGGGTAAAATGTGGGTCTTTCAATTGATGTGAGGAAACGTTAATGGCCATGGCGTGATGAGGCGCACCTTCGTTATGCCATTTTTTACATTGCATGCACGCTTGTTCTAATACCCAGTAACCTATATCAAGTATTTGGCCAGAGTGCTCAGCTATAGGAATAAACTCGGCCGGCGAAATAGCTTCATTGTCACTGTTTGTCCAACGTAATAAGGCTTCGCTACCTACGGTCATACCATCGGCCAGGCGCACAATAGGCTGATAAACCACACTGAGCTCGTTATTGCTTATAGCATGATGAAGTTGATCTACCAGCTTCAATTTTCTATTTTGCTTGAGCGCAGATAACCTATCAAACGCTTTGTATCGGTTTTTGCCCGCCCGTTTTGCTTGGTACATGGCAGTGTCTGCGTGCTTAAGCAAAAGCGTGGCGTTTAACCCGTTTTGAGGGTAACACGCTACCCCTATACTCGCGGTTATATAAGAATCGTTGCCACTATCTGTAAGCTTCACGGGTTGCTTTATGGCATCAATAATTTTATGCGCAATATAGTCGATAGTTTCAACAGACTCGAAACCATCAGTGACTGCCACAAACTCATCTCCACCAAAGCGCACTACATGGTCGGTAGAACGAACCGCGTCTGCAATCCGCTTCGCCATAATGACCAGTAACTTGTCACCAATAGTATGTCCTAGCGTATCATTAACATCTTTGAACCTATCAAGGTCTACAAACATTACTGCAAACTGTAAATCATTGCGCTCAGCACTTTTAATCGCCGTATCAATGGTATGATCGAGTAAGTTTCTGTTTGGCAACCCAGTAAGTAAGTCTGTATAGGCAAGCTGTTTGTTACGTGCTTCGCTATGGGCCAGCGCCTTCATCGCTTCCTCTCTATTGGTAAGACCCGATGCCACTGCGCGAGAAATAAACAACGCAAACGCCAACACAACAAGAGAAGAAAGAATAATCACCGACAAGGTAACGGTGGAAATAAAGTGCACTGTTTGCGCTACAGGTTTCTCAAATTCACTAGAATTAGCACTAAATTCATTTAGCGCGTTAACCAACTGCTGTTGCAGCATTTCCCTACTAATATTGCCTTGTTCAAAATCGGTCAAATACGCTAAGGATTTGTTCCCTGTCGCCACGTCTCTCTCGCAAATTGAAATAATAGAATCGGTGCCAATCATCTTCATGATAAAAGCATCTGTTTTGGTTACCATCGACAGGCAGTCTTGAGGCTGTTGACGCAGATTAATAAGCGTTTGACGCAAAGCCTGTGTATCAATAGGCTGCGAGTGAGAAATCTCATTGCTAGGGGCATAAATTAGCGTGGTCAATTCTGTTGTATATTTGAAGTGACGCATGTTTAGCTGGTGAAAATAGCTACTGTGAGTAAGCGTAAAAAAACACCAAACCAGTAACAAAGCAAACAGAAAGAAAGTCAGTGTTAATATCGGTAGCGCCTTTCTTATTCCTTTATTGGTAGATAGCATATTTTATAGGGCTCTTTTGCTGCTGCACTTTTTTATCGTAATAAGTAGCTGAAACTAAATATATTGAAATGACTAAAAATAGGACAATAATTGGCTATTACTAAAGCAATTTAGCAGCACAGCCGGTTTAAGCAAGTAAGTAATGTGAATTTAGTACTTATTCATATATTAATTTTGTTTTCGCGTGCGTAAACCCAAGTTTCCTTTCCCTATGGCTCCCCCTAAACTTTCCGTTACCGCTCTGACTGGCTATCTAGGCGCAGGAAAAACCACCGTTCTTAGCCACATCCTCAACAACCGCGATTGAAAGCGCGTAGCGGTTATTGTGAACGATAGTGAGCCTGGCTTATACCGTACAGAGCAGAATATACAAACGTTAGCTGCGGGTGATGCTGCCATTTGAAAAGACGAGTTGTAGCATGGTAATGAGAATGCAGGGATAGTGCATCGCTCTCCCCCTGTGACGACTAATCAACCGCGCATTGTAATGACATTAGATGTAGTTGATTAGATATTGCCACACCGATTAACACGTTCGAATAACCAAAAAAAAGGCGCTGAGTCTAAACCCAACGCCTTTCTTAAAGCTTCTTTTCGTCCTACATCACTGTCTACATTCGCGTATACTTAACTGTATACATTGAACATAAACCCTTGATTTAAAAGGACTGCTAGAGGCAGCAATTGATTACATCATGCCGCCCATTCCACCCATGCCGCCCATATCAGGCATTGCAGGAGCAGCAGCTTCGTCTTTAGGAAGTTCAGCAACCATCGCTTCAGTGGTAATCATAAGTGAAGCAATTGAAGAGGCGAACTGTAGTGCAGAGCGCGTTACTTTAGTTGGGTCAAGAATACCCATGTCTAGCATGTCACCATAGGTGTCGTTGCCTGCATTGTAACCGTAGTTACCGTCGCCGCCTTTAACTGCATTGATAACAACAGACGCTTCAGCACCTGCGTTAGATGCGATTTGACGTAGAGGTGCTTCCATCGCTCGTAGTGCAAGCTTAATACCTACAGTTTGGTCTTCGTTGTCGCCAGTTAGTTCGCTAAGCTTAGATGCGGCGCGAACTAGAGCAACACCACCACCAGGTACTACGCCTTCTTCAACCGCGGCGCGAGTTGCGTGTAGTGCATCTTCAACACGGTCTTTCTTCTCTTTCATTTCAACTTCGGTTGCTGCACCTACTTTAATTACTGCAACACCGCCTGAAAGCTTAGCAAGACGCTCTTGAAGTTTTTCTTTATCGTAGTCAGATGAAGATTCTTCAATTTGACCTTTGATTTGAGCACAACGGCCTTCAATGGCTTCTTCGTCGCCGTTACCGTCAACAACAGTAGTGTTGTCTTTATTGATAACTACGCGCTTAGCAGTACCTAGGTCTTCTAGTTGTACTTTTTCAAGTTCAAGGCCAATCTCTTCAGAGATAACAGTACCACCGGTAAGAATAGCGATGTCTTGAAGCATAGCTTTACGACGATCACCAAAACCAGGTGCTTTAACCGCTGCAACTTTAACAATACCGCGCATGTTGTTAACGACTAGAGTAGCAAGCGCTTCGCCTTCAACATCTTCAGCGATGATCATAAGCGGCTTACCTGCTTTCGCTACGCCTTCAAGGGTAGGAAGTAGTTCACGGATGTTAGAAATTTTCTTATCAACCAATAGGATGAACGGGTTGTCTAGTTCAACAGTGCCGTTTTCTTGGTTGTTGATGAAGTAAGGCGATAGGTAACCACGGTCGAACTGCATACCTTCAACAACGTCTAGTTCGTTTTGAAGTGCTTGACCTTCTTCTACAGTGATAACACCTTCTTTACCTACTTTTTCCATTGCTTGTGCAATGATGTCGCCTACTTCTGCGTCTGTGTTTGCAGAGATAGTACCAACCTGAGCGATAGACTTGCTGTCTGCACAGTCAGTAGAAAGCGCTTTAAGCTCTTCAACTGCAGCAATAACAGCTTTGTCGATACCGCGCTTAAGATCCATTGGGTTCATACCCGCAGCAACGCTCTTAAGACCTTCAGTTACAATAGCTTGCGCTAGTACTGTTGCAGTAGTAGTACCGTCACCCGCTTCATCGTTCGCCTTAGACGCTACTTCTTTAACCATCTGTGCGCCCATGTTTTCAAACTTGTCTTCAAGTTCGATTTCTTTCGCTACAGATACACCATCTTTAGTAATGGTAGGGGCACCAAATGACTTATCTAGTACAACGTTACGGCCTTTTGGACCTAGGGTTACTTTAACTGCGTTTGCTAGGGTGTTAACACCTTTAAGCATTTTTGAACGCGCGTCATCACCAAAACGTACTTCTTTAGCTGCCATGATTCAATTCCTCTCTAATTCGGTTAAACGTTAGTTGTTATTACTCAACAATCGCAAGAATGTCGCTTTCGCTTAGGATTAGAACTTCTTCACCATCCAGCTTTTCTGTTTTAACGCCGTAACCGTCATTGAAAATAACGGTGTCGCCAACTTTAACGTCTAGCGCTTTTACGTCGCCGTTATCAAGAATACGACCGTTACCTACTGCGATGACTTCACCGCGAGTAGATTTTTCTGCTGCAGAACCAGTCAGAACGATGCCGCCTGCAGATTTACTTTCTTGCTCTGCGCGTTTAATGATTACGCGGTCGTGTAAAGGACGAATTGCCATTTTCAAGTCTCCTGAAAATTTCACTATTCAAAGTTAAGTGATTACCGGTATTCAGTTATCTAAATACCGTGTGCCTGGGTTGCCCATTGCTGGGCGTTTAAATGTTATCTGCGTGGATAAATGGGGGAGTGACCTGACAACTTCAAGGGTTTTTACATAAAAAAATGTAAAAAAATTGATTTAATGCTATTTCAACCGTTTATCAGTGTCATTTTGGGTTTTATCAGAGTACTCCCCTTCAATAACATCCTCTTCTTGTGACGGCTTAGTACGCTGTTCAAAAGGATTACTAGCTTGCTCAAAAGGATTGTGCTGCTGATGAAAGCCGCCGGCACTGCCTGCTGTTACTACCCGCATTTTCATATGCTTGCTTACCTGCGCGGCCAACACGTGGCGAGTACCAGGTAAAGCAAACAGAAAACCGAAAATATCAGTGATAAACCCCGGGGTAACCAAAAGCACACCCGCCACTACCAGCATTAAGCCATCTACTAGCTCTTTGCCAGGAAGCTCGTTTCGCTGCATCTTTGCTTGCGCGGTTTGTAAAGTATTTATGCCTTCGCGCTTGACGAAATAAGCACCAATAAACGCCGATAAAATAACTAAGGCAACCGTGTTCCAACCGCCAATAATGTCGCCCACATGAATAAGTAGTGCTATTTCAATAATTGGTAGTATGGCAAATAGTAAAAATAAAACCCGCAAAATGCTTCCTCTTTAATCGTTTCATAAACAGTTATAGGGGCTTTGAGCGTAATAACAAGAATAGGTGCCCTGCTTTCGGTTAATTAGCAACCTAAAGCGACCGATGGTGGATATGTTATGCTTGGTTCGTGAAAGAATAGCCGTAATGTGTGGGTCTTAATAAAATAATAGAGCAATAGGAAAGGCACCCCTTATGTCGATACGTGTTGTACTATGCACCGCGCCTAATGAAGCAGTAGCAAAGAATATAGCTCAAGCGTTAATAGCAGAGAAAAAAGCGGCATGTGTGAACATAGTCGCTAACGTACAGTCTGTTTATGAATGGCAAGGTAGCGTTGAAACTGATAGCGAACATCAACTGATAATTAAAACCACCCATGAACGGTTAAACGAGGCATACGCGTTAATGTGCAAACACCACCCTTATGACGTGCCTGAGTGGGTAGTTTTAGAAGCACACGCTAGCCCCGCATACGGGAGTTGGTTGCTAGATGTGGTTAACAACGCCTAATAATTGACACCGCCAATAGATAAATAAGTAGTAGTTAATATAATGAGAACACCTAATTCTTTAGCCAACGTTTACATTGCATGCATGCTGATGTTGTTTATAGGCATGACGTCGTTAGCGCGCGCACAGGTGCCAAGCGAGCTAGATAATATGTTTGGTGAGGGGCCGGAATTTCTGAAAGTAGACCAAGCCTTCATGTTCGACTTTACCCAAAAAGGCGACCAACTCACCCTCTCCTTTAATATCGCCGATGGCTACTATTTATATAAGAAGCAATTTGCCTATGTCGCGAAGCAGGCCACTATTGGCGAGCCTAGCTACCCTGAAAGCGTCATTATAGAAGACGAATACTATGGTGAGTCTGACGTTTTTTATAATCAGCTGAGTATTCAAATACCGTTGGAGGAAGTGGCGCAAGATGGTGTGGTGAAAGTACGTTACCAAGGCTGCGCCGATGCCGGGTTGTGCTACCCTCCCGCCGTAAAGGTTGTGTACTTAAATGCCCTGAATAACGCGGGTGAAACAAGCGCTGATAACACAATGGCGCAATTACCACAAAGTCAGCAGTACACATTGGCCAACAAGCTTATCAGCCAAGACAGTCTTATCATCACTTTGTTGTTATTTTTTGTGCTTGGCATAGGGTTAGCGTTTACGCCCTGCGTATTCCCTATGTACCCCATCGTTTCTGGCATTGTAATTGGTCAGGGCAAACCGAAAAGTACCTCACACGCCTTTTGGCTTACTTTCGTCTATGTGCAGGGTATGGCCATTACCTATTCACTACTTGGCTTAGTGGTAGCCGTTGCAGGGGGGCAATTTCAAGCGCTGCTTCAGCACCCTGTAGTGCTAGGTATATTTATCACCTTGTTTGTTGTATTGGCCGTTGCGTTATTCGGTGGTTTTGAACTGCAACTTCCTTCGTCATGGCAAGAACGATTAACCCGTTTAAGTAACAACCAAACACCGGGCAGCTTTGTCGGCGTGTTTATTATGGGTGTACTTTCAGGCCTTATCGCATCCCCTTGTACTACTGCACCGCTTACCGGTATTTTGCTGTTTATCGCGCAAACGGGCGACATGGCGGTTGGCTTTATTTCGCTCTATCTGCTTAGCTTGGGCATGGGGATCCCCCTTATCTTATTCGGTATTACCGGGGGTAAATTACTGCCAAAAGCGGGCAATTGGATGAATGTGGTGAAAGTAACCTTTGGATTTATGATGCTAGCGGTTGCAATCGTCTTTATCGAACGCTTATGGAACAGCCCCTTCTCCGACTTTATCTGGGCAGTTTGGGGCTTTGGTTTGTTTGGTTATTACTGGTTTATCAACCGCCATACCGCCGTAACCAAGATGAAGCTGATAAGGGCCATTTTGGTCGCCATGGGCTTTATGGGTAGTGTGTCCGTTGCCTACCACGCCGGTATTAATTCAGGCCTGTGGGGCAAGCAACAAAGCCACCCTGAATTTGTAATGGCGCAAGATTTGGCAGATTTACGGGATAAAGTGGCCCAGGCAAATGCCCAAGGTAAAACCGTCATGGTAGATTTGTATGCTGATTGGTGTGTGGCGTGCAAGGAATTTGAAAAGTACACCTTTCCCGATCCTAAGGTGAAAGCCGCATTAGCAAACACCGTATGGATGCAGATGGACCTTACCGAAAGCACTAAACAGCAACAAGAGGTGTTTGAGACATTTCGCGTGTTGGGCCTGCCCACTATCTTATTTTTTGATACCCAAGGTAAAGAACTCACCGAGGCCCGGGTTACCGGCATGATGCACGCCGATGCTTTCGCCCGTCACGTTGAGCAGGCACTTAACCGCTAAGCATAAAGCAATCATAGTGCAATAAGATGCCTTTAGCCCCCGCGGGCGAGGCATCTTATACTTTGCGTTATGTTGATACAAAGCATAACCACACCCCATGAAAGCGCTCTCTTACGTTTAAACTTTGCTGCGAAAACACCTGATTAGACCAGTATTTTGCTGCGAAATCTTTCACTCCTACTATAATCACAGATCAATTGACTTTATAAGCGTATTAATTGGCTTTTTTTCGTGCAACTGCCACCATATTTTGTTGAAATGGCAAATACAGTGACTTTTTCCCGAAGATAGCGGCAAACTAAATGAACATTTTGTTATTAAACGGCCCTAACCTAAATATGTTAGGTCAACGTGAACCCGAGAAGTATGGCACCCAAACTTTGCAAGACATCGTAGATGACTTGCAGGCGCAAGCAGCCTCAAGTAACGTGCAATTAAGCCATTTTCAGTCCAACGCTGAAAGTGCACTTATCGATCGTATTCACAGCGCAATGGGTAACATTGATGCCATCATTATTAATCCTGCTGCTTTCACGCACACCAGTGTGGCGCTTCGCGACGCATTGTTAAGTGTCAATATTCCGTTTATTGAAGTGCACCTGTCTAACGTTCACGCACGTGAGCCTTTTAGACATCACTCATACTTTTCTGATGTTGCAGCCGGCGTCATAGTAGGAATGGGAGCCATTGGCTACTCATTGGCGCTAACCGCAGCTATCAATTTACCGAAATCGTAAAATTAACGCAGAGACAGAACATGGATATTAGAAAAATCAAAAAACTCATCGAACTTGTTGAAGAGTCTGGTGTTGCCGAACTAGAGATCACAGAAGGCGAAGAGTCTGTACGAATTCACCGTGGTCCTACAGGTGTTCAAGCCCCTGTTAATTATGGTTTTGCTGCGCCCCAAGCCCCCCAGGCAGCGCCAGCGCCTGTTGCTGCAGAACAAGCGGCTGACGCGGCACCCTCTGCCCCTGAAGGCCATGTAGTAAAATCACCTATGGTCGGTACTTTCTACCGTGCTTCATCGCCTACAGCGAAACCTTTTGCTGAAGTAGGCCAACAGGTAAAAGTAGGCGATACCCTGTGTATTGTTGAAGCCATGAAGATGATGAATCAGATTGAAGCTGATAAAGCAGGCGTTGTAAAAGCCATACTGGTTGAAAACCAAGATCCAGTAGAATTCGACCAACCTATGTTCATCATTGAATAAGCGAGTGCTGCATCATGCTAGATAAAGTACTTATTGCTAACCGAGGAGAAATTGCACTGCGTATATTACGCGCGTGTAAAGAACTCGGTATAAAAACCGTCGCTGTACATTCCACTGCAGACAAAAACTTAAAACACGTTTTGCTGGCAGATGAGTCTATTTGCATAGGTAAAGCGTCAGCAACAGAAAGCTATTTGAATATTCCGCGCATTATTGCGGCCGCTGAAGTGACTAACTCAATTGCTATTCACCCGGGTTATGGTTTCCTTGCAGAGAACGCTGCCTTTGCAGAAGCCGTGGAAAAAAGCGGTTTCATTTTTATTGGGCCAAAAGCCGAAACGATTAACCTAATGGGTGACAAAGTTTCTGCCATTAACTCTATGAAAAAAGCGGGCGTGCCCTGTGTACCTGGCTCTGACGGCCCACTTTCTGACGATGCGGAGAAAAACCGCGCTATTGCTAAGCGTATTGGTTACCCCATTATTGTAAAAGCAGCTGGCGGCGGCGGTGGTCGTGGTATGCGTGTTGTTCGCAGCGAAGATGAGCTCGTTAAAGCTATTGAAACTACCCAAGCTGAAGCCGGTGCAGCTTTTGGCAATCCTGTGGTTTACATGGAAAAATTCCTAGAAAACCCCCGTCACGTGGAAATTCAGGTATTAGCCGATGGCCAAGGCAACGCAATTCACTTAGGTGAACGTGATTGTTCAATGCAACGTCGCCACCAAAAAGTGGTAGAAGAAGCGCCCGCACCGGGCATTTCTGATCAAATGCGCGCGAAAATTGGCGACAGATGTCGTCGCGCCTGTATTGAAATTGGTTATCGTGGCGCGGGAACGTTTGAGTTCTTATACGAAAACGGCGAATTCTACTTTATTGAAATGAATACCCGCATTCAGGTAGAACACCCTGTGTCAGAAATGATCACAGGTGTCGACTTAATTAAAGAGCAGTTACGTATTGCGGCCGGTCAACCATTGTCAATTGACCAGTCTCAAATTCAAATTCGTGGCCACGCTATTGAATGTCGTATCAATGCTGAAGATCCGAAAAGCTTTATTCCTAGCCCGGGCCCTATCGATATGTTTCACGCTCCAGGTGGTTTAGGCATTCGCTGGGAGTCACATATTTACTCTGGCTATGTCGTGCCGCCTTATTACGATTCCATGATTGGTAAGTTAATTACTTATGGTGAAAGTCGTGACGAAGCTATCGCTCGCATGCGTCATGCCCTTGATGAACTTGTCGTGGAAGGGATTAAAACCAATATCCCTCTACAGCGCGACATCATGGCAGACGAGAACTTCTTTGCCGGTGGCACTAATATCCACTACCTAGAGAAAAAACTAGGTATTGCTTAACAGCATCCCCCTTAGCGTCGGCCAGGTTTATTTATGGTCGGCGCTTTCTTCCTGCTACAAACCATTCTATTTTTCCGATTAGTACAATCAACTTTTAACGATTTATCTAATAACACTTTCTCTCTATACTCTCCCCATTGTTAGTTTCCCTGCTAACAATTGTGTGTTTTATTGTTTTAGTTGTGTTTACCCTCATTGGAGTCCACCTCCACATTTGCCGGTGCTTTGCGCCGGCTTTTTTTATTCTACTTACTCATTTTGCTACTGCTTTTTTATTCCTTACTAATAAGGCATAAAAAAGGCCCACCAAATGGCGGGCCAAACAGCAAGAACGCGTACGCACTTTAACAGTGCACAATTTTTTACGTGGGCTTTTTCGCTAAGTTCACTGCATAAGATTACGAGTTTTTAATTTTAACCCCTTTAATACTTACTGTGGCTTTATTAGTATTAAAAGAATGCTAACGTATACAGGGAAGGTGATGTTAGTAACCGGTAACTACCATTCACTCGTCGTTAAAACGTAGAGAAGGTTTTGTCAGTGCCACAAAGATATAAAATATTAAAAGACCAACTTCCAGTTTCTCGTCTTACCAATGACGTGCTTCTCGCATTGCGCCTGCTATATGATGATCCTAATGACATCGCCAATATCGACAAAGACGTTCATGATTTAGTTCGACATCCAGAACGCCTGCAAGACAGCTACCGTAAAGAGTGGGAAGCCTATGTGCGCCGTTCGCTTGTGTTAGCACTTAAAGAAACAACACTCACCTCTTCAGCAGAATTTGTGCAGTGTATTATGCGCGAAGTTGAAAACATCCAAAACAACAGTGAGCGCTACTTTCAGCTAAAAGCATGCGTGGAACAAGCAGAGCGAATAGCAACGGCTGAAAATACCCATTTATTTCCAACACCTTGGAGACAACAGTTAATGGCCCTGTTACTTCCCGTTTCTGCTGTTACCAAACCCGACAACACTAAATAAAGCAACGCCCCATAAACACCATGGTGACCATGTTACTTGCTCGCCCCGTTAGGCTTATACTGCGAAGGACAGTAGCCTCTGTCTACCCCAGCAGGCCTTGGGTGAGCATGTTTGGTTTTTCGCCCCGATACCCGAGCGCGCCAATTCTTAAACGTTTTTTGTTTTAAATGCCTTCTCATTAAGCGGATAACGTCTTTTTCTTTAAGCCCATACAACCGCTCAATAGCCTCGAAGGGCGTTCGGTCTTCCCACGCCATTTCTATTATGCGCGACTCATTAGAGCCAATTCGAATCATAACTTACTCCTCGTTTAATCGGGCTTATTTACGCTTAAACGGGATTTTTGTTCATTTACCTTAACGAGGCTTAATCAAATTTTCATCATCTACAGCAAAGACCATTTTAAGTAACTCTGCCGCAGCCTGTGCATCTGACAACGCCCTGTGGTGCCTCTCCATTGAAATACCAAAGTGCTGAGTTAAATTAGCCAGCGAGTATGAAGCCAACCCGGGATAGGCCCGACGCATTTCTCTTACCGTACACATTTTAGGCCGACGATACGCCGTGTCTAAGCGGGCAAACTCTTGCTTAATAAAACCATAATCAAAATTAACATTATGCGCCACAAACACCGCGTCTTCAGTAAATGCCGCCACATCGTTCGCTACTTCGCTAAAGCGCGGGGCATCAATAACCATGTCATCAGAAATGCCCGTTAATCGGGTAATATTACTTGGTATACGCCGCTGTGGGTTAAGCAACGTTTGGTAACGGTCCACCTCTTCACCGGCTATCATTTTTACCATGCCGATTTCAGTAATACGATGGTAGTTATTGTTACCGCCCGTGGTTTCTATATCTACCACTACGTAAGGTTGTGCTGGGTCACGTACCCAGTTTACCGTGGTAACTGCAACTTCAAAGCCCGCCTGCTGTAGGCGCTGTATACTAACAAGCTGATTTCGCCTTAATTGATCGCCAGGCGCCTTTACCTCTTCAAACCGCAACGTTTTATCTAGCACCATGATATCTGGAAACCCATCACGCAGCGACGCAAAGTCTTTACACATCATACGCAGCATTGTAATTATCGCATTTAAGCTACCGTGGGTAATAAGCGCATCGATAGGTGCAAGTAATCCGCTGCTCCACATAAATAGGCTGTTTACTTTGCCATAGTGCGCAGTCGCCATTTTATGTATGTGCTGTTGTAGTTCTTGCTTACTGCTGAACGCCGATAGCGTTTGCTCAATACTTTGTGCAAACTTACTATAAAAGTTGTTTTGTTTAAGTGACAAGGGGCGGCGATCGAACTCTGTTGCCAGCGTATCTTCTTCGTACAACTGCTTCCAAAAGGTCAGCCCAAACAGGCTACGCCATAAACGGTTTTCAGTTCGCCATCCCGCTACTCCGTGACGGGCATAATGCGCCAACACGCCCCGCTCTACTTGCTGGTTTTGACTAACATCAATAGCAAGATTGCGGGCAGCATTACGCAACATATCGGTTACCACACTGGTGCGTTTTTTATTAAACTTTCGAGCATAGAAATCTTCCGCAAAGGCTAACAGCGTATCAGAGGGAGGCGAATCAATAATGTCGACAAGCGCTTGCTTAACCCGCTCAACCTCGCCCGCTTTGTAACTTTCCCTAATCCACTTTTCTTTCGCTTTGTCACTTTGTGCTTCTAATAAAAGGGTTAAGGCTTGCTTTTGCGACACCCCAAGTAATTTAAGCCCCAAAGCATATAGCATTTCATCGCGATAGAAGCAGGCCGACACACCTTCTGTTTTAGGCCTGCAGCTACGTGCCACCTCATTGAGTGTGGCATCGTCATAAAACGGCATAAGTGCTAAGTGATTAGCATAGAACCATGCTGCCTCGGCATCGTCTTTCGATTCAAAGCGCGCTACATCACCCACCGAGTCATTGCGCGTGCGCATCACACCTAAATCGCGCATGGAAAACTGGTTCAACCGACTTTTCGTATTGCCAAAATACAAAAACAGTAAAAAGCGCAGGGCGTCATCGAACAAGCACACTAGATAAACATGGTTGGGAAACGCCTCAGGCCAGCCCTTTTCATTAATGTGGCGGCCCAGTAAGGCCACGAGTTTAGGCTTAGTAAGGGCGCTAAAACCTTGCGTACTGCCATACTCGCCAAGTAATGTGATTAACGCATCTTTGGTTAATACACCGGCAATATCTTGTAAGGCGGCATGGGCTAAATCGCCAAACCAACCTTGTTGAATAAGGGCATCAATTTGCTGTTGCGGTGCAGTAATTTCATCATAGTTGAATTGGGTTCTATCAATAACCGCATATTTACGGTTCGCTGCGCGCACCACGATACATTGCTTATCTTCATCCAAGGCTTTAAAACGGTGAATAAATTGCTTGGCCTTATCGGTCAAAAGCAACGCATTAGCGCCTTCAAAAAACTGCAAAAATTCGAAGAAATGAGACAAGTAATATCGCGGGGGTAGGTCTTTTCGCATGTAATAACAACGGCTAGTTCACTCCGCAACAGTGTATATTTATACAGCTCTACAAATCAACCTTTACCTTCGGCTTTTACGTTTAAACGCGAATCTGTGCACCTCTGTTGCAATGGAACAGCCTAAGATAATGCATAATTATCAATCCGCTTGAGCAACTTACCCGTAGTGAATACAAACCCAACTATATTGAATATGGATTATGAGCTTAACAAAATCGATGGGATTTTCGTGCCCTTATTGTATGGCGCCCAATGACATAGAGGTAGATGAAATAAACGATGTTGATCAGGTTCAAGTAGTAGACTGCCAAGTATGTTGCCAGCCGATAGAGCTTGGGGTGTATCAACAAGGCGATGAACTTACCATAAATGCCGAGCGCGAAAATGACTGATAGCACCACTTGCTTTTCTGCCTCGGATATCGAAGCCATGTCGAAAGGGTTTCGAACCAACTTTATTAACAGCTTGTCTGGCTTTAAGGCAGCGGCGCTGTTAGGTACTACCGATGGCACGACGAACAATCTTGCCATCATGAGTTCTATCGTGCATGTGGGTGCTAACCCGCCACTATTAGGCATGATCATGCGACCACACACGGTACAGCGCGACTCATTGGGGAATATCAAACGTCAGGGGGTATACACGTTAAATCATGTACATACCAGCTGGGTGGATAAAGCGCACCAAACCTCGGCCCGTTATGAATCTAACGAAAGTGAATTTGATAAAGTAAATTTAACCCCATGGTACAGCAACACCTTTAGCGCCCCTTACGTGGCTGAAAGCGCCATTAAACTGGGCTTAAAAGTTGCGCAACATTTTACCCTTTGCAATAAAACTGAAATGGTTATTGGTGAAGTTCAACAGGTTTTTATTAATGAAAAGTATGTAGATGCAGAGGGTTATGCCAATATTGAACACGCTGGAACGGCCTGTATCTCAGGGCTAGATAGCTATCATAGCACCTCGCAAATTGCCCAGTTTAGTTATGCTAAGCCCGATCAGCCTTTGAACAAACGATGAACTTCAGTGCAATGGGTATGTCTTATGTAAATATCCGGTAGATAGCGAGCCGGCTTAATTAAACATGCTTAACCTAGGTCAATGAAGTGTATCCATTTTTGGCTGATAATGATAAAACGCGCTATAGTATACGCAGCATGATGTTTAAAACCTGCCTTTAGGGCAGGTTTTTGCGTTTAAAGCGCGGAGTAAAAAAGAATCATTATCGTTTTTATCTCACTTGGAGTGAAATATGAAATCTGTAGACCGTCGCGACTTTCTTAAGTTGTCAGGTACCACATTAATCGGCCTTACGCTTGGAGGCGTTGCCCTACGTGCCAATGCTCAAGAGCAATTACAAGCAGATGATCCTACGGCCAAAGCGTTAAATTATACACCGGCTTCAACTGTAGAAGGTTCCCAGTGCAATAACTGCATGTACATTCAAGGTTCAGAAGGTAACGATCACCGCCCATGTGCGTTATTCCCCAATAAACTAGTGAATGCAAACGGTTGGTGTAGTGCGTGGGTTAAGCGCCCAGGCTAGATAAAGCAGAGGTGTAATACGCCACCGAAAGATTGCTAATAACTAAGCCTCTGCGAATTCCGCAGAGGCTTTTTGCTGTTTACAGGCCACTTACCACGTCGCTTAGGGCTGGGTTTTCTAAGCGGCTAGGCAATAAGCCCGGCTTCACAAATACACCATGTTTTGCCTCAAACACACTGCCAATACGTAAAACCGTTTCATCTTGCCATTTGCCCCCAATAAAGCTTAAGCCTACAGGTAAATTTTTCACCTCTCCGGCAGGTACGGTCAAGTGCGGGTAGCCTGCAATTGCGGCTAAATAGCCAATGCCAATAAAGCCCACAGGAGAATGATCGCCATACACGCCATCAATTAAAAAGGCCGGGCTATTCGAGGGTGCTACTAGCACATCAACATCATGGGTAGACATTAAATGGTCAATGCCTTTTTTGCCTGCCGTGTCTTTTACAAGCTTGCTCGCACTTAGATATTCCTCGCTCGAGAGGGTCGGCGCAGCTAAGGATTTTTCAAAGATACTTTGGTCAAACAAGGCCATTTCACGTTTATTGCTTTTATTAAAGGCAATCAAATCTGAAAGGTTACGAACGGGAATATCGGCCGGGCTCTTTGACAAATATTCGTTGATTGTGTGGTGAAATTCGCTTAGCAAAACCGTGTACGAGTCTGCCCAGAAGCTATCTGGCTGCTCGAAATCCTTGATATCAATTAACTCGGCACCCGCGGCCTCTAGTGTTGCTAACGACTTTTCATAAACCGACAGTACATGGGGGTTATCCCCTTGACGATAACGCACTACACCAACTTTAACGCCTTTTAAATCGGTAGGTAGCATGCGCGTTTTAAGCCCACTAAGTTGGTGTTCTTTAGAGGCTAACGTAGCATCGTCCGTAGTATCTACGCCGTCCATTACAGAGGCCATTAACCACGCATCATTAACGTTTGTGGTCATAGGGCCTGCGGTATCTTGCGAAGATGAAATAGGAACAATATAACTGCGTGACAATAAGCCCACAGTAGGTTTGAAGCCCACGATACCATTCATTGAAGACGGACAAATAATTGAGCCGTTAGTTTCTGTGCCCACCGCTAGCGAGCTAAGTCGTAACGCCATGGCCGCGCCCGAACCTGATGAAGAACCACACGCAGTGCGAGACAATATATGCGGGTTACGAGTAAGGCCGCCTACCGCACTCCAGCCGCTAATTGAAGCTTCTGAGCGGAAGTTAGCCCACTCTGACAGGTTAGTCTTACCCAAAATAATAGCACCGGCTGCCTTTAAATTCGCCACTATGGGGGCATCGCGTTTGGTCATATTGTTAACCAGTGCCATCGAACCGGCTGTTGTCGCAAGCTCGCTGGTTTCTATATTGTCTTTGAGTAATACCGGAATACCATGCAAAGGACCCTTAATATCACCTGCCGCCCTGAGCTTATCAGCAGCTCGCGCTTCTGCCAATGCCTGAGGGTTAAGCGCAAGAATACTATTAACCTTAGTGTCTAAACGTTCAATTCTTTGTAGATAGCCGCTAACTAGTTGCTCGGAGGTAAGTTCCCCAGCAGCTATCGCTTGTGCTTGTGCATGCGCGGGTTTATCTAACCAGGCATTGGATATGGGTGTGTTTGCAGAAGTGATATCAGAGGTGGGCGCCGGAGTTTTGCAACCCGCTATAACTAACGCCAGTGTGACGATAAAGAGCTTTAGCTTCATCTTGTATTTCCCTGTTTTTGATTTTTATATGTCGTTTTTTATACAGCATGCGACACATATGGTTCACAGGTCAATACTCGGTGACCAGCGCTCACTCTTCTGCGCGCGCACTGCCAAAGGACAATGGAAGTTTATCGAATAAATTTTCGAGCCCGAACTTATCCAGCATCGCCTGATAACGTCCGTCTTGTTTGTATAGATGAAGCGCTTGATTAAACTGCGCCCGCAACGTAGGGTCGGCGATAGCCGCACTGTACGTAGTAACTGGAAATAGTTCATGAAACTGGGTAGCTTTTTGCCGCTCTTTCGGTAATTGATGCTTCAAATAATTAAATATATTACGGTCTAGAATTGCCACATCCACGCTGCCTAACAGCAACATATTGACCTGGCGCTCCTGCTCGGCAAACTCAAGGTAATTCTGCTGGCTACCTAGCGAGGATTTAAAGGTTTCGCCTAAAACATGCTTTGCCGTTTGAAACGCAATAATGCTTTTGCCGGCTAAATCGGGGATTGTACTAATCTCTAACCTTCGTTCCCGCAGTGAAACGGCCACATTTTGATAAACAACGTAGCAATCAGTAAGATATTCAGGAGAAATATCGTGCTCGTTGGTTAACGTTAAACCTATATCAGCACTTCCAGACGCCACCATTCGGGCTGTTCGACCAAAGGGCACATAAATCACTTTTATTTCGTGGCCTAAGTCAGACATTATCGAGCGTACAATTTCGACTTCAAAACCACTGTTTTGTTCTGTCATCACATAAGGCGGCTTATCCCAACCCACAACAAGATCTAACTGCTTGGCAAAGGCGGAAGCAGAGAGCGTTATTAATAAGGTGTAGCAGAGTATAATTAGGCGCATGAAGACCTGTTAAAAGTGGAACCACTAATGAGCATATCGGGTTTCGTTAAAACTGCCATTGGACAAAAGACTAAGCCCCACTATATAGGTTTGCACCAGCTTTACCAATGTGCAATGGGTAATGTGAAGTTATTCGTTGGGTTCATCTTCGTTTTATGCCAGCTAGGCTGTACAATTACCCCAAATTTACTAACTCATCGACACGTATGGCCTGGCTACAACTACGAATAAATACTACTTCTGAACATGCTGATGCTATTGGCGACATGTTAACCGCTAACGGATCGCAGGCTGTTACTTTTGTAGATGCGAAAGATACGCCGATGTACGAACCCAAACCCGGTGAAGTATTACTTTGGCCAGATACTCAAGTAGTAGGCTTGTTTGATGCCTCAGACGATATGAAACGTATAATTGCTCGGCTAAGCCAAGCCCGTGTTCTAGGGAAAAACTTCAACTATAAGTTAGAGCCACTAGAAGACAAAGATTGGGAACGGGAGTGGATGGATAACTTCCATCCTATGCAGTTTGGTGAACGACTATGGATTTGTCCGAGTTGGCGTGATGTTCCCGACCCAACAGCGGTCAACGTGATGTTAGATCCAGGCCTTGCGTTCGGTACCGGCACGCACCCTACCACGGCTTTGTGTTTGCGTTGGTTAGATGGCATAGATATGCATGACAAAGTTGTCGTCGATTTTGGTTGTGGATCAGGTATTTTAGCCCTCGCAGCGCTTAAATTAGGCGCCAAGAAGGTTATAGGTATAGATATTGACCCCCAAGCCCTGCAGGCCACTGAAGAAAACGCTCGCCGCAATGGTGTAGAAGACCGATTACAGGTTTACTTACCCGAAGATCAACCTCGTTTAGAGGCGGATGTAGTAATGGCCAATATTCTTTCCGGCCCGTTGCTTGAACTCCAACAGGTTATTGCCGCCTATTGTGCTCCAGAAGGATTGCTTGTTCTTTCTGGTATTCTTGCTGAACAAGTAGACAAAATAGAGCACGCATATGGGCAACAATTTCACTTAGAATCTAGCGCTATTGACGGTGAATGGGCTAGAGTTTCAGGTAAAAAACGCAATTAATGCGTAAATTTTTTGTTATCGAAAGCCTTTTCGGGCGCGGCCTTTGCGCCCTGATGAACAAAAAACACACAAAAATGTTTCACTAGCTTGCTAATGTGACAGTTTTTTTTCACTGTCAAGACCACTAAGTGAAATTTTGTGTGATTTTTAGCCTTTTCAACTATTGCGAAAACGCGTACACTTAGCGCCCCGTTTTGGCCGGGTGTATAATTTCTGTGCAGTTTTTAATGGCGATGTATGCGAATTGGATCCTACAAGTTAGATAACAATTTGATGTTGGCTCCTATGGCCGGCGTGACTGACCGTCCGTTTCGCCAACTATGCAAGCGTATGGGTGCAGGCCTCGTGGTTTCCGAAATGCTTTCAAGTAATCCGAAAGTGTGGAATACCGCCAAGTCGCAAGCCCGTATGAACCATGAAGGCGAAGAAGGCATTCGCTCTGTACAGATTGCTGGGGCCGATCCTGAGCTTATGGCGCAGGCTGCCCAGTTTAATGTTGAAAACGGCGCTCAAATCGTCGATATCAACATGGGTTGCCCTGCTAAGAAAGTAAATAAGAAGTTGGCAGGTTCGGCATTATTGCAATACCCAGAAACAGTGGAAGCGATCATCAAAGCAGTGGTTAATGCCGTTGATGTACCGGTAACACTGAAAATTCGTACCGGCTGGAACCCAGAAAATCGCAATGGGGTAGATATTGCCCGCATTGCAGAGCAAAACGGCATACAGTCGCTGGCTGTTCATGGTAGAACGCGAGCTTGTATGTACAAAGGAGAGGCGGAGTACAACACCATTCGTTGTATTAAAGAGGCAATTTCGATACCTGTTATTGCCAACGGTGATATAACCTCTCCACAAAAAGCACAAGAGGTGCTGGATTACACGGGTGCAGATGGAATTATGATAGGGCGCGGCGCGCAAGGAAATCCTTGGATCTTTAAGCAAATCCAACATTTCCTTGAAACGGGCGAGAACCTACCTTCTCCATCATTGTCAGAGCAATATGAGGTCTTACATGAGCATGTTGCTAATGTGCAGAACTTTTATGGCGATGTCGCCGGTGTAAGAATTGCCCGAAAGCACGTGGGCTGGTATCTCTCACAATACGATACGGATCGTCAGTTTCGTAAAACGTTCAACGCTATCGAGTGTGCGGATGCACAACTTGAGGCACTAAACGCTTACTTTCAATCGTTGCAGAATTCGGAAACCCGACAGATTTCCCCTGCAGCATAGTGATGACTAACTTAAGAGCAACTCAGTATTATGTTCGATCAAAACGTGACTTCACCTTTTACTACTACAGTAACTACGCCCTCTCAGACGCAGGCTCAAAAGCCACTGCGTGACTCAGTTAAGCAAGCAGTTAATAAGTATCTAAAACAACTAGACAACGCCAACATCGACAACTTGTACGAAATGGTATTAGCAGAGGTAGAAGCACCGCTGCTGGAAGAAGTCATGACTTACACCCGCGGCAACCAAACCCGCGCTGCCATCATGATGGGCATCAACCGTGGCACACTTCGCAAGAAGCTTAAGCAATACGGCATGAACTAAAATCCTAAGGGCATTGCCCGCCAAAGAGCACCACACGGTGCTCTTTTTGTTTCAACACTACAACTTTGAAGCTAATACATTTATGCAAACTCCAAAACCTATTAAACGTGCTCTTTTAAGTGTCTCTGATAAAACCGGTATCCTCGATTTCGCCACGGCGCTGCATAACGCTGGGGTCGAACTTCTGTCGACGGGTGGTACCGCTAAACTGCTAGCCGACGCAGGCTTGCCTGTGATTGAGGTGTCTGAACATACTGGCCACCCAGAAATTATGGCCGGCCGCGTGAAAACCCTTCACCCTAAAATTCATGGCGGTATCCTTGCACGCCGTGGCACCGACGAAGCCGTCATGGCAGAAAACAACATTGCCCCTATCGATTTAGTGGTAGTGAACCTTTATCCCTTTGCTGCCACCGTGGCAAACGAAGACTGCACATTAGAAGATGCCATTGAGAACATTGATATCGGTGGCCCAACAATGGTGCGCGCGGCAGCGAAAAACCATAAAGATGTGACTATTGTGGTTAACGCCTCTGACTATAGTCGTGTGTTAGCAGAAATGAACGATAACAATGGCTCACTCACCTACAGCACCCGTTTCGACCTAGCCATTAAAGCCTTTGAACATACCGCAGAATACGACGGCATGATTGCTAACTACTTCGGCGCACGTTTAGATAGTACTGAATGCGAAGCCGATTGCGACCACCAGCACAGCGAATTCCCGCGCACGTACAACATGCAGCTGACCAAGAAGCAAGATCTTCGTTACGGTGAAAATAGTCACCAAGAAGCGGCATTTTATGTTGAGAACGACATTCAAGAAGCCTCTGTGGCTACAGCAACCCAGCTGCAAGGTAAAGAGCTGTCTTTCAACAACATCGCCGATACCGATGCAGCGCTAGAGTGTGTGAAAGAATTTGAACAACCTGCATGCGTTATCGTTAAACATGCAAACCCTTGTGGTGTGGCGATTGGTGAAGATATCTTTAACGCTTATGATCGCGCGTTTAAAACCGACCCAACGTCAGCGTTTGGCGGCATTATCGCTTTTAACCGTGAACTTGATGCGAAAACAGCGCAAGCCATTGTAGACCGTCAGTTCGTGGAAGTGATTATTGCACCAACAGTCAGCGATGAAGCAAAAAAAGTTGTGACCGCGAAGAAAAATGTACGTCTTCTTGCCTGCGGCGATTGGGCTGGCCAACTTACCGAAGGTTACGACTTTAAACGGGTTAATGGCGGCTTGCTTGTTCAAGAACGCGACTTCGGCATGGTTGAAATGGAAGACCTGGAAGTAGTGACTAAGCGTAAGCCAAGCGATGACGAACTCCGCGATTTGATGTTCTGCTGGAAAGTAGCGAAATACGTGAAGTCTAACGCCATCGTTTACTGCAAAGACGGCATGACAGTAGGTGTAGGTGCAGGCCAAATGAGCCGCGTATACTCTGCGAAAATTGCTGGCATTAAAGCCGCTGATGAAAACCTAGAAGTGGCCGGCTCTGTGATGGCATCTGATGCTTTCTTCCCGTTCCGCGACGGTATTGACGCTGCCGCTGAAGCTGGCATTAAAGCAGTTATTCAGCCAGGCGGCTCAATGCGCGACCAAGAAGTGATTGACGCAGCAGACGAACATGGTATTGCCATGGTGTTTACAGGTATGCGCCACTTCCGCCATTAATCGGTTATGCCGAATAGTTAAATTCGCGAAATAGTGAGGGGATTACCCGTACTAAACATGCCTTACCCCCATTTATGGGGCTTCTTTGCGGCATCCGTGCCGCAGAGAGTTCAGTACGGGTATTCTCTCCCCTCTTGTTTCGCGTATTTAGTGGGCGGATGGGAGCAAATCTCCCCTCTAAACACGCTGTACGCCTATAAATGGGGACGCTACCGTGACATTTTGGCTTCCCCAGTACATAGCGATAATGCCTGAGCTTGCTTGATCTGACCTGTGGTAATTTGTAGTAATAGTATTACAAATAAATGTTATGTTAATCCCCCTACCCTCGTCAGAATAAGGAAACAAGAATGAAAAAGTTAGCCCAACTTGTATTAGCCGCTACATTAAGTATGTCAGCGAGCTATGCGACTGCCGATGCTATTTCACAGGCAGCTATGAGCGACATTCGCTCGGCACAGGCCAAAGCGCGTGATGAATATCGCAACCCCCAACAAACGCTCCGCTTTTTTGGTCTAAAGCCTGATATGACAGTGGTAGAGATCTGGCCAGGTGGTGGATGGTATGCTGATATTATTTCATCGGTGGTGAAAGGTGAGGGTAAATATATTGCTGCACACTTCTTTGTCGATGATACTGCCCCAGGTTACTACCAGCGCTCCCTTGACGGCTTTAAGCAAAAAAACCAGCCAGGCATGAAATACGAAGGCGTTGAAGTAACTGCGTTCCATCCAACAAAAGCCCTTGATATTGCTGCGCCTGGTAGCGCTGATATGGTGTTAACGTTTCGGAATGTGCACAACTGGTACATGCGTGAGGGGAACGAGGGTGTTGATAAAGCCTTCGGAGCCTTTTTTACCGCGCTTAAGCCAGGCGGTGTGCTGGGTGTAGTAGAACATGAACTCCCTGAAAGTGCCGATGATGAAGCTATGAAAAAGAGCGGCTACATGAAACGCGCCTATGTGGTAGCTGCAGCAGAAAAAGCAGGTTTTGAACTTGTAAAGAGCAGTGATGTAAATGCGAATCCTATGGATACCGCTGATCACCCTAAAGGGGTATGGACACTGCCACCGAGTCTTTCACTTGATGAACAAGACCGTGATAAATATCTCGCTATTGGTGAGAGTAATCGTATGACGCTAAAATTCAAAAAGCCTAATTTGTAAAAACCCAAAGCATAAAACGGAATAGTTAATGAATGTACTTGTAATTGGCGGCGGTGGCCGCGAACATGCGCTAGCCTTTATAGCCGCACAGTCTTCAACCGTATCAAAGGTATTTGTTGCGCCCGGTAACGCAGGCACAGCTACTGAGGCAAAACTCGAAAATGTCGCCATAGACGTAAATGACATAGCCGGGTTGGTCTCATTTGCCAAAGGTAATGAGGTTGAACTGACCATTGTTGGCCCTGAAGCGCCGCTAGTTGCAGGCGTAGTTGACGCGTTCACTAACGAAGACCTAATGATATTTGGGCCTACTCAAGCTGCTGCGCAGCTTGAGGGCTCAAAAGCATTCACTAAAGATTTCTTAGCCCGTCATAAAATACCCACAGCAGAATATCAAAATTTCACCGCAATAGAGCCAGCGCTTGCCTATGTGCGAGAAAAGGGTGCGCCTATTGTAGTGAAAGCCGACGGTTTAGCGGCAGGGAAAGGGGTGATTGTTGCAGAAACCGTCGCTGATGCCGAAGAGGCCATTCGCGATATGCTTGCTGGTAATGCCTTTGGTGATGCGGGTAGTCGTGTAGTAGTCGAAGAGTTTCTAGATGGCGAAGAGGCATCGTTTATTGTAATGGTAGACGGTAAAAATGTGCTGCCTTTCGCCACCAGCCAAGATCATAAACGTGCAGCCGATGGCGATAAAGGCCCTAATACTGGTGGTATGGGTGCCTATTCTCCAGCCCCTGTAGTAACCTCTGAAATCCATGACCGTGTGATGAATGAAGTTATTATGCCCACGGTAAATGGTATGGCCGCTGAAGGAAACGATTACGTTGGCTTTTTATATGCGGGCCTAATGATTATGGCTGACGGTACACCTAAGGTTATCGAATATAACTGTCGCTTTGGCGACCCAGAAACTCAGCCCATTATGCTACGTCTTAAATCGGATCTTGTACCTCTTTGCCAAGCCGCCTGCAAAGGCGAGCTAGCAGGAAAAACCATCGATTTCGACGAGCGCGCTGCGGTAGGCGTAGTATTAGCGGCTGGCGGCTATCCAGCTAGTTATAACAAAGGTGATGAGATCACTGGGTTTGAAGCAGCGGCAGAGCTTGAAGGTAAAGTTTTCCACGCAGGTACTGCGTTACATGAAGGCAAAGTTGTTACCGCAGGCGGGCGTGTATTGTGTGCCACTGCGCTTGGCAATACCGTGACCGAGGCGCAGCAAAAAGCCTACGAACTGGTGAACACTATTCAATTTAAAGATGTTTATTATCGCACCGACATTGCTCATCGAGCGATAGCTAGAGAAGCTAGCGCTAAGTAAGCATGGCATAAATGTGAATATACAAGAAAAGCGCTACCTTTTTTGTAGCGCTTTTTTATTGCTTTTAATCGCTTCCTTTTAACCTAAGAACGTCAAACACGGAAGCGTCTTTATAGCCTAGGTTTTTATCACCGTTTACCGGCGTAATAGGGTGAGAGCCCATGAAGTGTTCTCTGTCCGCCCCATCAGCATCGCAATAAGCCAACATAAAACCCAATGCCATATCTTCTTTTAGCGTAATAGGCACATTGTCTTTCCCATGTTGGTAATCATCGGCGAATATACGAATGGCCACCTCCCAATAAATAGCATGGGGGGCATCTTTTTGGCGCTTCCACGCACTGGTAACATGGTCGTTATAAAGCTGCGCTTCAGGCTCGCCTGCTTCATTTGGGCCTATATCTACCACTTGATTGTCTAACGCCACGTGATAAGCAAAAGCATTGTAATTATTGAAATGGTCGCCGCCAGATTTATCAGCATCAATAAATATTTCTAGGCAGTCATCATCCCAGTAGCGCTCTAATGGGTCGGGATAGGTGTCCGAGATATGCTCATCGTGGATCTCAGCTAATAAATAAAGTGCATTGGCATCCCACCCTAACTTATACCTGCCGGTAAAATCATCGGCGGAAGGTGTCTCACCAAGCATTGCTTCGGTCATTTCAATCCATTCCCCCTGTTGCCAAAATGCTTCGTTTGCATAGCCATCTATAGTGGGTGCGCTAGGCACCTTTTTAGCTTCGTCGGCTGACACTGCCAGCGAAAATATTATGGCCCCAAGTGCGGTAATTATTTTCATGTCTATCCTTTTAAAGCGCCTATTTTATTGCGCGTTATCGATTTATTGATAAAGTAACGAGTAGCAGTGATCACCCAAAGGCAGCTAATGTCATTTCAATCTATATGCTACAACATATTGGTATCCTATACCCAAGCACAAAGTCACAGACGTGTTAGCAAGCTGTTTGATACTCTGCTTGTCATACTCATTTTAGTAAATATAGCAGCGATGATGTTGGAAACTGTGCCGGGCATACCTGCTGTTTGGCAATATGAACTGCATATCATTGAAATTACCTCTGTGATTTTATTCACTATTGAGTACGCGCTGCGTGTTTATAGTAGTGCAGAGGCACCCAGCCATCACGATAAACCTTATATGCGGCCGTGGCAAAAGCGCCTAGACTACATTAAAAGCCCCATGGCCATTATCGACCTAATGGCCATTTTGCCCTTTTACCTCAGTATGCTGGTTGCCTTTGATTTACGTATTTTGCGGGTTTTCAGGGTTCTTCGAATTTTAAAGATTGGACGCTATTCCCGTTCGATGCAAACCCTAGTCACTGTGATTAGAAACGAAACGCACAGCCTTTTGGCGGCGATCAGTGTGTTGCTATTATTTACTGTGATTGCCGCAACCTGTATCTATTACATCGAACATGAAACGCAGCCCGATGTATTTAGCAGCATTCCTGCATCTATGTGGTGGGCCGTAGTAACGTTAACCACGCTAGGTTACGGCGACGCTGTGCCGATAACCCCCTTAGGGAAGCTATTTGGGGGGTTAGTTACTATCATGGGTATCTGCTTTTATGCACTTCCGGCGGGTATATTATCATCAAGTTATACCGCGCAAATGCAGCTAAAACGCGACCGCTTTAAAGACACAGTGCGCAAAGTTTTAGATGATGGTGCATTAACCGACCACGACATGCAGCATATTGACCGTGTCCGAGAGCTATTAGCGCTAGATGAAGAAGAAGCACGGTTAATTATGCGCTTACTGCAACATCACCATAAAGGCGCTAAATAAGTAGTAGCGCTATCCCTTACATCGAAGCTTCGAATTGCTCATCGCCTCTTAGCTTTTGAAATAGCCAGCCGATACCCACCAAACTTAGTCCAAGACCAATGAAGGAAAGGGCTCGATACAAGCCTTCTAAATTAGCCATATCGATAACAAAAGCTTTAGTTATCACCACGAACAATACACCAAAACCTATTTTAACACCGGTAATACTGCGACGAAATTGGGCAATGAAAATGGTGGCTGTGGCGATGAATAACCACACCACAGAGTAAGTATAAAGCTCACCTTGCGTTACCCCAAGGTCCATGGTCATATTGCCTTGATGAAATACTTTACGTATTACGCTGGTAATATATAAACAGGTAAACACCCCCGCGACTGTGGCAATACCGCGTAAAACCTTTTCACCATGTAGCATCCTTAAATCGTCTACGCTTATTTGTAAGCGCTTGTGTAGTGGCGCCCAGAAAAAACAACTTAATACCACAGCCGGAACAAACCATTGCAACGCGAGCCAGTTAAGTGCTGGATTTTCTCCTGTATCTTGATGGAAAAAGAAGGGGTTAGAGGCTGAGGAATCCCCACAAATAATATAGCGAAATCAGTAGGATAAAAAAGATGGGAACATTCATGACGTTTGGTGATCAGATCTTTCGCCAAAAAAAGTGAAGGTTAAACGCCATGAATGCCCTGTCTATTGTGAACAATGTTGTATCGCTTGTCAGCTATAAAATGCATAAAACTCGTCGGGATGCGGTAACGGCGTGCGTCAAAAGCCTGCTCAATGGAAGCACTGCAACCGTAACCAGCATAGGTCGAGGAATTAACACTAAAGCTTTTGAAAAACATCGAATTAAACGTGCGGACCGCTTGCTCTCAAACCCGCATTTATTAAGTGAAACACCCCTTATCTATGCATCTATCGGCCAACTATTTTGTGGTAGCACTTCACGCCCTGTTATCTCAATCGATTGGTCAGATTTAGATGACC
>NZ_JAAAWN010000022.1 GCF_010500865.1 Alteromonas profundi | reverse complement strand
GGCAGTCTACGTGAGCGTAGTGACGGCTTGGAGTGTCATATTCTACGTGTGAAGTAGAGATGGTGATACCACGAGCTTTTTCTTCAGGCGCGTTATCGATTTGATCGAAAGCCTGAGCTGAACCACCATAGGTCTTTGAAAGAACTGTAGTGATAGCTGCAGTTAGGGTAGTTTTACCGTGGTCAACGTGGCCGATAGTACCCACGTTTACATGGGGTTTCGTACGTTCAAACTTTTCTTTTGCCATTTTTCTCGTTTCCTAAGTTAAAAGTCCGACCCACACATAGACCGGACCGAACCTTCATTTAGATTAAATTCTAGATTCAATAATAGCCTGCGCCACATTGTTCGGCGCCTCAGAATAATTGAAGAACTCCATTGAGTATGAAGCCCGACCCTGCGTCTGAGAACGCAAAGCAGTAGCATACCCAAACATTTCTGAAAGCGGCACTTTTGCACGTATTATCTTAACACCTGCTACGCCATCTTCCATACCTTCGATCATGCCGCGACGACGATTTAAGTCACCAACAACATCACCCATCCAGTCTTCTGGAGTAGTTACTTCAACTTTCATAGTGGGTTCAAGCAACACCGGATTTGCTTCTGCGGCGCCATTTTTGAAACCCATAGAGCCGGCGATCTTAAACGCCATTTCAGAAGAGTCAACATCATGGTATGAACCATCGAACAAAGTAACCTTTACATCAAGTACAGGATACCCTGCTACGACACCACTTTGTAACTGCTCCTGAATTCCTTTATCTACGGCGGGGATGTACTCTTTAGGTACAACACCACCGACGATGTCATTTACAAATTCGTAGCCTGCGCCTTCTTCTTGCGGCTCTATACGTAACCACACGTGGCCAAATTGACCGCGGCCACCAGACTGACGAATGAACTTACCTTCAACTTCAACAGACTTACGAATGGTCTCTCTGTAAGCAACCTGAGGGTTACCAACATTACATTCAACCTTAAATTCACGTTTCATTCGATCAACGATGATATCTAAGTGAAGCTCACCCATTCCAGAAATAATTGTCTGTCCGGTTTCGTCGTCAGTTTTTACTTTAAATGAAGGATCTTCTGCAGCAAGTTTGCTCAGAGCAATCCCCATTTTTTCTTGATCTGCTTGAGATTTCGGCTCAACGGCAATGGAAATTACCGGGTCAGGAAACTCCATACGTTCAAGCGTAATCACATTGTTAGGATCGCAAAGTGTGTCACCGGTAGTAACATCTTTTAAACCAATAGCGGCAGCGATATCTCCTGCACGCACTTCTTTTAGTTCTTCACGATCTTTAGAATGCATTTGCACGATACGCCCAAAGCGCTCGCGCTTACCCTTAACCGGGTTATACACAGTATCACCAGTATTCACCACGCCAGAGTAGCAGCGGAAGAACGTCAACGTACCCACAAACGGGTCGGTAGCAATTTTAAATGCTAACGCAGAAAACGGTTCGTTATCATCTGCGTGACGCTCTGCTTCGGTTTCGTTCTTATCGTCAAGAACACCGGTAATAGCTTTAACTTCGGTTGGAGCAGGCAAAAAGTCGATAACGGCATCGAGTACAGCTTGAACACCTTTGTTTTTGAAGGCACTGCCACAAGTGGCAAGAACAATTTCGTTGTTCAAGGTACGCGTACGAAGACCTAAACGGATTTCTTCTTCAGTTAGCTCTTCGCCTTCCAAATACTTGTCCATCAGCTCATCAGATGCTTCCGCCGCAGCTTCAATCATATCGGTACGATACTGCTGCGCTTTATCGAGATATTCAGCCGGAATGTCTTCATAGGTAAATGTCATACCCATGTCAGCTTCATTCCAGTTGATTGATTTCATCTTTATTAAATCGATGACACCATGAAAATCGTCTTCAGCGCCCATGTTCAATTGAATAGGAACACAGGTTGCGCCTAAACGCTTGCGGATTTGAGCCACAACACGTTCAAAATCAGCGCCAGCCCGGTCCATCTTATTGACGAACACAAGGCGTGGCACTTCATACTTATCAGCCTGTCGCCAGACTGTTTCTGATTGAGGTTCAACCCCAGAAGACCCACAAAATACAACAACAGCGCCATCAAGAACACGTAATGAACGCTCTACCTCAATGGTAAAGTCTACGTGTCCAGGCGTATCAATAATATTTATACGGTGCTGATCGTACTGCTTTTCCATTCCTGACCAGAAACAGGTAGTCGCAGCAGATGTGATAGTAATACCACGCTCCTGCTCCTGTTCCATCCAGTCCATGGTTGCAGCACCATCGTGCACTTCACCGATTTTATGAGACAGTCCTGTATAAAACAGAACACGCTCTGTAGTCGTGGTTTTACCCGCGTCCACATGCGCCACAATACCAATATTACGGTACCGCTCAATCGAGGTCTTACGAGGCATATATCTCTCTCAGTTAAATAACGTTGATTACCAACGGTAGTGAGCAAACGCTTTGTTTGCTTCGGCCATGCGGTGAACGTCTTCACGTTTCTTAACCGCTGAACCTTTGTTTTCTGCAGCATCAAGCATTTCAGCAGCCAGGCGCTGAGACATAGACTTTTCACCACGTTTACGTGCAGCGTCTACCATCCAACGCATACCTAGTGCATTACGACGTACTGGACGTACTTCAACTGGAACCTGATAAGTTGAACCACCTACACGACGAGATTTAACCTCTACAGTAGGACGAATGTTATCAAGTGCTTCCTCGAATACATCTAGGTGTGCCTTGCCGGTTTTTTCAGCAACAATATCAAGCGCACCGTAAACGATTTTTTCAGCGACTGACTTTTTGCCGTCGAGCATTACGACATTCATGAATTTTGCAAGCAATTGTGAACCGAACTTCGGCTCTGGTAGGATTTTACGTTGACCTACGACTCTTCTTCTTGGCATTTTCTATTCTCCGTATGAATTCAGGGATAACCCAAAACTCTTAAACTTCAGTTTGGCCTTACTAACGGAGAACCGTTAAGATTTAGGCTTCTTCGCACCGTACTTAGAACGGGCTTGCTTACGATCGTTAACGCCTGCGCAGTCAAGTGTACCGCGAACTGTGTGATAACGAACACCTGGTAAGTCTTTAACACGACCACCACGGATAAGTACTACACTGTGCTCTTGTAGGTTGTGACCTTCACCACCGATGTAAGAAGAAACTTCAAAACCGTTAGTTAGACGTACACGACAAACTTTACGTAGTGCAGAGTTTGGTTTCTTTGGCGTAGTAGTATATACACGAGTACATACACCACGTCTTTGTGGACAAGCTTGCAATGCAGCTACGTTGCTTTTTTCAACGGGCTTTTTGCGAGGCTTGCGCACTAACTGGTTAACTGTTGCCATTAACTAGCTCCTGATTAAAAACTACGAAAACCCAATCACTATGATTGGGTCCATACTAATGCGACTTCATCACCGTCGCTCTCTTTTTAGCTAACCCTGTGCTCGTCAGTGTTAGCAGAGCTCTGATACAAAAAACCGCGCCCCTTTTCTGTTGCCTTTTAAAGGCTATCAAAAATCGGGTCGCGGAATATTAATGATCAAAGCACTGACTGTCAAGCTGTACAAAGGATAGACAGATAATAAACCGCTAAACTGTCAGCCTGACATGCCAATTTGTTAGGAGTACGTTAACGTACTCCCTTGATCACACCTTATTCAGCAGAGTCTTCATCTGCACCAGCGTTAAGCGCTTCGGTTAATGCTTGTTCTGCTTCGGCAGCAGATACAGACATTTCTTCGATTTGCTCTTTACGCTGCTGGGCGCGACGTTCGTGGTATGCGAAACCGGTACCGGCTGGGATCAAACGACCCACGATAACGTTTTCTTTCAGACCACGTAAGTCATCTTCTTTACCTTGCACAGCGGCTTCGGTAAGTACGCGCGTTGTTTCCTGGAACGATGCTGCAGAAATAAACGACTCAGTTGAAAGTGATGCTTTAGTAATACCAAGCAGTTGTGTTTCATACTGCGCTGGCATCTTACCAAGTTTTTCAATTTCTCGGTTAGCCACTTTCACGTTCGATACTTCTACTTGCTCGCCTTCTAGGAACTGCGTATCTCCTGGGTGAGTAATAATACACTTACGCAGCATCTGACGTATAACAACTTCGATGTGCTTATCGTTAATTTTTACACCCTGTAGACTGTATACTTCCTGAACTTCGTTCACGATGTAGTTGGCTACTGCAGAGATACCGCGTAGACGCAAGATGTCATGTGGAGATTCTGGACCATCGGCGATAACTTCGCCTTTTTCCACTTTCTCACCTTCGAACACGTTAAGCTGACGCCATTTCGGAATCATCTCTTCGTATGCTTCGCCATCTGGACGCGTGATAACTAGACGCTTCTTACCTTTGGTTTCTTTACCAAAACCAATGGTACCTGACACTTCTGCAAGAATAGCTGGCTCTTTAGGCTTACGTGCTTCAAACAAGTCGGCTACGCGAGGTAGACCACCGGTAATATCACGGGTCTTCGAACTTTCTTGAGGTATACGTGCTAGCACGTCACCTTCGTTAGCCACCTTGCCTTCTTTCGCTTCAATAGTGGTGAAGCTTGGAAGACGAATTTCTTGAAGTCCGAACTCGTCACTTTCCAGGATAAGCTTAGGCTCTTTGGCGTTAACCTTAGATAGGTCTTTAACAACGATACGCGTTAAACCAGTAAGCTCGTCTTGCTGCATTTCGGTGTTAGAGTCGTCAATGTCGGCAAAGCTAATTTTAGCTGCACGTTCAGTAACGATTGGGTGACTATGCGGATCCCAGTTAGCAACAATGTCGCCAGCTGCAATCGTTGCACCGTCGTCCACGCTAAGCACAGCACCATAAGGTACTTTATAACGCTCTTTCTCACGACCTTGCTCATCGATAACGGTAAGCTCAGTTGAACGAGAAACGATAACCAATTTGCCATCAGAGTTACGTACAAATTTTTCGTTGTGTAGCTTAAGGCTACCCGCAGTCTTAACTTGAACACTGTTCTCTGCAGACGCTCTTGATGCCGCACCACCAATGTGGAACGTACGCATGGTAAGCTGTGTACCTGGCTCACCGATAGACTGAGCAGCGATAACACCCACTGACTCACCGCTGCCAACCATGTGGCCGCGTGCAAGGTCACGACCGTAACAATTGGCACAAACACCAAAGTCGTTGTCACAGGTGATAACCGAGCGAACCATAACTTGGTCCACTGAGTTTGCTTCAAGCATATCTACTAGCGCTTCATCAAGCAGCACGTTACGCTCAACCAATACTTCGTCAGTACCTGGCTTCACTACGTCTTCTGCAATAACACGACCTAGTACACGCTCACGCAATGGTTCAACAACATCGCCACCTTCGATAAGTGGTGTCATTTGAACACCTTCGAATGTGCCACAGTCATCGTTAGTAATAACCAAATCTTGTGCAACGTCTACAAGACGACGGGTTAGGTAACCCGAGTTCGCTGTCTTAAGTGCA
This sequence comes from Alteromonas profundi, assembly GCF_010500865.1. Classification (GTDB taxonomy): domain Bacteria; phylum Pseudomonadota; class Gammaproteobacteria; order Enterobacterales; family Alteromonadaceae; genus Alteromonas; species Alteromonas profundi. The sequence continues at coordinate 71,661 of NZ_JAAAWN010000022.1, read as the reverse complement.
GTATCCGCTAGACCTTTACGCGCACCGTGAGTAGAGATGAAGTACTGTAGTACGTTCAGACCTTCACGGAAGTTTGCCGTAATCGGGGTTTCGATGATTGAGCCATCTGGCTTAGCCATCAGACCACGCATACCCGCTAGCTGACGAATCTGAGCGGCACTACCACGAGCACCGGAGTCAGCCATCATGTAAACAGAGTTAAATGATGATTGCTCTTCTTCTTCGCCATCGCGGTTAATTACGATGTCAGTTTTAAGGTTATCCATCATGGCCTTAGCAACTTTTTCGTTGGCATTTGACCAGATATCGATAACTTTGTTGTAACGTTCACCCGCGGTAACAAGACCGTTTTGGAACTGTTCCTGAATTTCGATAACTTCTGCTTCCGCCGCGTCGATAATTTCTTTCTTAGCAGCAGGGATAACCATATCGTCGATACCAACAGATGCACCCGCGATCATCGCGTAGTGGAAACCGGTATACATGATTTGGTCAGCAGCAATTACGGTATCTTTCAAACCTAGCGTACGGTAACAAGCATTCAATAGTCTTGAAATCTGCTTTTTACCCATCGCTTGGTTGATGATTTCAAACGGCAGACCCTTAGGTAGAATCAATGAGAAAATTGCACGACCAACCGTAGTATCAGTTAGCGTTACTTTCTCAGTTTTGTTGCCATCTTCATCGATGTCGAATTCTGAAATACGCACTTTAACGCGAGAGTGAAGCTCAGCATTACCGGTACGGTATGCTTTTTCTGCTTCATTCGGGCTGGTAAATACCATGCCTTCGCCTAAGCCGTTTACTTTGTCACGGGTTAGGTAGTAAAGACCTAATACAACGTCCTGTGAAGGTACGATGATTGGTTCACCATTTGCCGGTGACAGAATGTTGTTCGTAGACATCATTAGCGCACGTGCTTCTAGCTGTGCTTCGATTGTCAACGGAACGTGTACCGCCATTTGGTCACCATCGAAGTCGGCGTTGTACGCCGCACACACTAACGGGTGAAGCTGAATCGCTTTACCTTCGATAAGTGTTGGTTCGAAAGCTTGGATACCCAAACGGTGAAGTGTAGGTGCACGGTTAAGTAGTACCGGGTGTTCGCGGATAACGTCATCTAGTACGTCCCAAACCTCTGGTGCTTCGCGCTCTACAAGCTTCTTAGCAGCTTTAATTGTTGTGGCTAAACCACGACCTTCAAGCTTACCGTAGATAAACGGTTTAAATAGCTCAAGTGCCATCTTCTTAGGAAGACCACACTGGTGAAGACGTAGTGTAGGACCAACGGTAATTACAGAACGGCCTGAGTAGTCAACACGCTTACCAAGAAGGTTTTGACGGAAACGACCTTGCTTACCTTTGATCATGTCTGCAAGCGACTTAAGTGGACGCTTGTTAGACCCTGTAATTGCACGACCACGACGACCATTATCTAGAAGGGCATCTACCGCTTCTTGAAGCATACGTTTTTCGTTACGTACGATGATGTCAGGCGCCGCAAGGTCTAGAAGACGCTTAAGACGGTTGTTACGGTTAATTACACGACGGTAAAGGTCGTTAAGGTCAGACGTTGCAAAGCGGCCGCCATCTAGTGGTACTAGTGGGCGTAAATCCGGTGGAAGTACTGGCAACACTTGTAGAATCATCCACTCTGGCTTGTTACCAGATTGCTGGAACGACTCTAGCAACTTAAGACGCTTAGTAATCTTCTTACGCTTAGTTTCAGAGTTGATTGACGGAAGTTCTTCACGCATTGCTGCAACATCGGCATCAACGTCAAGGACAGTAAGCAAATCAAATACTGCTTCTGCACCCATTTTAGCGTCAAACTCGTCACCGTGCTCTTCTAAAGAGTCTAGGTATTCTTCTTCGTTAAGAAGCTGACCGCGCTCAAGCGTAGTCATACCTGGCTCTGTCACCACGTATGATTCAAAATAAAGTACGCGTTCAATATCACGTAGTGTCATATCAAGCATTAAGCCGATACGAGACGGAAGTGATTTTAAGAACCAAATGTGTGCAACTGGGCTAGCTAGCTCGATGTGACCCATACGCTCACGACGTACTTTTGTTAGGGTAACTTCTACACCACACTTCTCACAGATTACACCACGGTGCTTCAAACGCTTGTATTTACCGCAAAGACATTCGTAGTCTTTTACCGGCCCGAAAATACGCGCACAGAATAGGCCGTCACGCTCAGGTTTGAACGTACGATAGTTAATGGTTTCTGGCTTCTTCACTTCACCAAAAGACCATGAACGAATCATGTCAGGTGAAGCAAGACCAATTCGAATATTATCGAATTCTTCAGTCTTGTGTTGTTGCTTTAGAAACTTTAATAAGTCTTTCACATTACTCTCCCAGCGGAGTCAGTCTCTAGAACCCGGCGCAAGCGCCGGGCCATCTCATGTCATTACGTGGCGATTGCCGTGTTACTTTTCTTCCAACTCGATGTTGATACCCAACGAGCGAATTTCTTTAAGTAATACGTTGAAGGATTCTGGCATACCAGGCTCCATTCTGTGATCGCCATCGACGATGTTCTTGTACATCTTAGTACGGCCGTTAACATCATCCGACTTAACAGTAAGCATTTCCTGAAGGGTATATGCTGCACCGTAAGCTTCAAGGGCCCACACTTCCATCTCACCGAAGCGCTGACCACCGAACTGAGCTTTACCACCCAGCGGCTGCTGTGTAACTAGGCTGTAAGAACCGGTTGAACGGGCGTGCATCTTATCGTCAACCAAGTGGTTCAGTTTCAGCATGTACATGTAACCAACCGTTACTGGACGTTCAAACTCACGACCAGTACGACCGTCGAACAAGGCAATCTGACCGCTTTCTGGAATATCAGCAAGCTTCAGCATTTCCTTAATCTCAGACTCGCGAGCACCGTCAAATACAGGCGTAGCTACCGGCACACCTTTACGCAGGTTCTCTGCAAGGCGTCTAACTTCGTGATCAGTGAAGTTGTCGATATCCACTTCTTGGTGATTCTCACCAAGCTCGTATACCTTCTTCAGGAATTCACGCAGTTCAGCGAGTTCACGCTGTTCTTTGATCATACGGTCGATTTTCACACCTAGACCATGGGCTGCCATGCCTAAGTGAGTTTCTAGAATCTGACCGATGTTCATACGAGACGGTACACCTAGAGGGTTAAGTACGATATCTACCGGCGTACCGTTAGCATCGTAAGGCATATCTTCTACAGGCTGGATGGTCGAGATAACACCTTTGTTACCGTGACGACCGGCCATTTTATCACCTGGCTGGATATGACGTTTAACCGCTAGATAAACCTTAACAATCTTAAGCACGCCTGGCGCAAGATCATCACCTTGTGTGATCTTACGACGCTTAACTTCAAATTTCTTATCGAAGTCAGCTTTAATCTCAGCGTGTTGCTCAGCAATCTGGTCAATCTCAAGCTGTGCGTCTTCATCGTTAAGTGGAATATCAAACCACTTCTCACGCGGCATGCTGTCTAGCTTAGTTTCATCTACGCCAGCGCGGATGAATGCATTACGAGCACGAGCAAAAATACCGTCAGCAAGAATTTCAAATTCGTCAGTAAGGTCTTTCTTAACCTGACGAAGCTGCATGTCTTCAATTTCAAGCGCGCGTTTGTCTTTCTCTACACCGTCACGGGTAAATACTTGAACGTCGATAACGGTACCGTGTACTGAGTTAGGTACACGTAAAGACGTATCTTTAACGTCAGACGCTTTCTCACCAAAGATGGCTCTTAACAGTTTTTCTTCTGGCGTAAGCTGGGTTTCACCTTTCGGCGTTACCTTACCTACAAGAATGTCACCGCCTTTCACTTCTGCACCAATGTAAACAACACCTGATTCATCAAGCTTGCTTAGTGCAGATTCACCCACGTTTGGAATATCAGAAGAAATTTCTTCTGGACCAAGCTTGGTATCACGAGCAATACAGCTTAGCTCTTGAATGTGAATCGTAGTAAAACGGTCTTCCTGTGCTACACGCTCAGAAATAAGGATTGAATCCTCAAAGTTATAACCATTCCACGGCATAAACGCGATACGCATGTTTTGGCCAAGTGCAAGGTCACCAAGGTCGGTTGAAGGACCATCAGCTAGCACGTCGCCTGCAACAATTGGGTCGCCCACACTACAAGTAGGACGTTGGTTTATGCAGGTGTTCTGGTTAGAACGTGTGTATTTAGTCAGGTTGTAAATGTCGATACCTGCTTCACCTGGAAGCATTTCTTCTTCATCTACTTTAATAACGATACGGCTGGCATCTACGTAATCTACCATACCACCGCGCTTAGCAACTACGGTTACACCCGAGTCTACAGCGATGGTTCTTTCCATACCTGTACCTACAAGCGGCTTATCAGCGCGTAGTGTCGGTACTGCCTGACGTTGCATGTTGGCACCCATAAGTGCACGGTTAGCATCATCGTGTTCTAGGAACGGGATGATACTTGCTGCAATCGAAACGATTTGCTGTGGAGAAACGTCCATGTACTTAATGTCTTCTGTAGGCATCAAGGTAGTTTCACCACGGTGACGACATGGTATAAGGTCGTCAACTAGCTCACCATTTTCAGTTAGCGCAATGTTCGCCTGTGCAATGGCGTATTGGCCTTCTTCAATAGCAGATAGGTAATCGATTTCTTCAGTCACCACGCCATCAACAATGCGACGGAAAGGTGTTTCAAGGAAACCAAAATCATTGGTACGCGCAAAGCTTGCCAATGAGTTGATTAGACCGATGTTCGGTCCTTCCGGCGTTTCGATTGGACACAGACGACCATAGTGGGTCGGGTGTACGTCTCGAACTTCGAAGCCTGCACGTTCACGGGTAAGACCGCCCGGGCCTAATGCAGAAATACGACGCTTATGCGTTACTTCCGATAGCGGGTTGTTTTGGTCCATGAACTGAGATAACTGTGATGAACCAAAGAACTCTTTAACTGCAGCCGAAATAGGCTTAGCGTTAATTAGGTCTTGTGGCATGATGTTATCAAGGTCGCCTAAGCTTAGACGTTCCTTAACAGCACGTTCTACACGTACTAAACCAACACGGAATTGGTTTTCAGCCATTTCACCAACAGAACGGATACGACGGTTACCAAGGTGATCGATATCATCAACTTCGTCTTTACCATCACGAATCATTATTAGCTGCTTCATTACAGCAATAATGTCTTCTTTATCTAGCGTACCTGAACCTATAAGTTCTTCACGGCCTAGACGACGGTTAAACTTCATGCGACCAACAGATGATAAGTCATAACGCTCTTCTGAGAAGAATAGGTTCTCAAACAAGGTTTCAGCTGCATCTTTTGTTGGTGGCTCACCAGGGCGCATCATGCGGTAAATTTCAACTAGCGCTTCTAGGCGGTTTGTTGAAGAGTCGATACGTAGTGTGTCAGAAATGTATGAACCATGGTCCAATTCATTAATGTACAGAGTTTCGAACTCTTTGATACCTGCTTGACTTAGTGCTGCAAGGTTTTCTAGCGTTAACTCTTCGTTAGCGCTAACAATCACTTCGCCAGTATCTTCATTTACATAAGTGGCGGCAAATACGCGACCAATTAGGTAATCTGCTGGTACTTCAAGTTCAGTCAACCCCGCTTTTTCTAACGCACGAGTATGGCGCGCAGACACACGACGACCGGTTTCAACAACTACGTTGCCTTCACCATCAATGATATCAAAGGCAGCCGTTTCACCACGTAGGCGATCGGGTACCACTTCCATCATTAAGCGGTCTTTGTCGATGCGGATATTAACTTTTTCGAAGAAAGTATCGAGTATTTCTTCAGACGTCATCTCCAACGCGCGTAAGATAATAGTTGCAGGCAACTTACGACGACGGTCGATACGTACAAACAAGTTATCTTTCGGGTCAAACTCAAAGTCTAACCACGACCCGCGGTAAGGAATAACACGTGCATTATAAAGCACTTTTCCTGACGAGTGAGTTTTGCCTTTGTCGTGATCAAAGAACACACCAGGCGAACGGTGTAGCTGTGACACGATAACACGCTCTGTACCATTAATAACGAACGTACCGTTCTCTGTCATTAATGGGATCTCGCCCATGTACACTTCTTGTTCTTTAATATCTTTTACGGTACCTGGGGCAGCGTCTTTATCGAACAACACTAACCGTAGTTTTACTCTTAACGGAGCAGAGAAAGTTACGCCGCGGATTTGACATTCTTTAACATCAAAAACTGGCTCTCCCAGGCGGTAGCTTACATACTGAAGCTCTGAATTACCTGAGTAACTTTTAATTGGAAAAACGGAACGAAATGCTGCTTCCAAACCGTATTGAGCATCGGCGTCGATCTCAATAAACTTTTTGAAAGAATCAAGCTGAATTGAAAGAAGGTATGGAATTTCCAATACCTGTGGGCGTTTGCCAAAATCCTTACGGATACGTTTCTTTTCGCTATAAGAGTAAACCATGGGTTCCTCAGCCTGCTGATTTATGACCCAACCTGCTGCAAAATGCTTTAAGACGCGTGCTATGGGCTAAAAGCTGCGTGTTAAATGGCGCACTAAGCAACAAACTTCCACAACCCTTTTTCGGGCGATTTCACCAGCATACAACAAAATTTAACCAATTTTTAGTTAAGTTGTTGGTTTTATGCTTTTTGTGGAATCTCCGAGTGCGCTTTTCGGTGTATAGCCAAGGGTAAAAATTCTACACACTACACAGCGCAAAAAGGCTGGTGGTTCAAAAAACCACCAGCCTTGCCGTCTCAGGCAAATAATCTGATCAATTCAGATTACTTGATTTCAACTTCGGCACCAGCTTCAACTAGCTGTGCTTTAAGCTCTTCAGCTTCTTCTTTGCTTACGCCTTCTTTGATAGCTTTAGGAGCAGATTCAACTACTTCTTTAGCTTCTTTAAGACCTAGGCCAGTCGCGCCGCGAACTGCTTTGATTACTGCAACTTTGTTGCCACCGAATGAAGTCATTACAACGTCAAATTCAGTTTTCTCTTCAACTGCTGCTTCACCGCCAGCTGCTGGACCAGCTACAGCTACTGCTGCAGTTGCTTCAACACCGAACTTTTCTTCAGCTGCTTCGATTAGCTCAACCAATTCCATAACTGGCATTTCAGCAATCGCGTTTAAGATATCTTCTTTAGTTAGAGCCATGTTCTCTAAACTCCTGGGTTTTGAATGTTAAAAAAATCAATATGCCAAAAACGGAAATTACTTCTCGTCTTTGATCGCCGCCAATACGCGCACAAATTTGGTAGGTACTTCGTTGATAGTTTGAACGAATTTGCCCACCGGTGCTTTGAAGGTTGCAAGTAGTTTTGCAAGCGCTTCGTCGCGAGTTGGAAGTGAAGCCACTGCGTCCAATTTTTCTGGACCAAGAAGACCACTACCAATCGATAGTGCTGTTACATTTAGCTTATCGTTTGATTTTCCAAAGTCTTTGAAAAGACGAGCCGCACCGCCAGGTGCGTCAATTGAAAAACCATAAATAAGCGGGCCTGTAAGCGCGCTATCGATGTCTGCAAATTTGCTGTCTGCCAATGCACGTTTAGCTAGAGTATTACGGATAACCTTAAGGTATACGCCTTGCTCACGAGCTTTAATGCGAAGGTCAGTCAGTTCTGCAACTTCCATCCCACGGTATTCAGCGACGGCAACGGATAGAGCGCGAGACGCAACTTCAGAAACTTCTGCTACGATCTCTTTTTTTGCTGCTAAACCTAGTGCCACTGAGTTCACCTCTTTGTATCTGACGTTGTCTGTAGTTTCCTACTTACGCGGTCAGGGTTCACAGATTGATACTTCCACAATTGAAAGTACCGCTCTACGGTGTTTGTTACCCCAGAGAGTCTGAGTCAAACCACCGTCTGCGCAGGTTGTTGTATTAAGCAGTATGTTGACTGTGAAAGCTCTCTTACTTCTTCCACCACACCGCACCTGCGGTCTTGGACGGGAGCTGCTTATTAGCACTGCTAAATATCACAGCTCCAACCCATAACCTTTAAGAGAAACTGTTGAGCTTTCGCTCAATAGTTTTATAGACCTACTGAAGCTTTATCTAGAGATACGCCAGCGCCCATAGTGGTGCTTAGGCTGATCTTCTTGATATAAGTACCTTTAGCAGAAGAAGGCTTCGCTTTCTTCAATGCTTCAAGTAGTGCTTCAAGGTTCTCTTGAATTTGGTTTGTTTCGAACGCAATCTTACCGATGCTAGCATGGATGATACCGTTCTTATCGTTACGGTAGCGTACCTGGCCCGCTTTCGCGTTCTTAACAGCAGTAGCAACGTCTGGCGTTACTGTACCCGTTTTAGGGTTAGGCATTAGGCCACGTGGACCTAAAATTTGACCAAGTTGACCAACAACACGCATTGCGTCTGGGCTAGCAACTACAACGTCAAAGTTCATTTCGCCTTTTTTAACTTGCTCAGCTAGGTCATCCATACCAACGATGTCTGCACCTGCTTCTTTAGCAGCTTCAGCGTTTGCGCCTTGGGTAAACACTGCAACGCGAACGTCTTTACCAGTACCGTTAGGTAGTACAGTTGCACCACGAACGTTTTGGTCAGATTTCTTTGCATCGATACCAAGGTTAACTGCTACGTCAACGCTTTCTGCGAACTTAGCTGTAGCTAGTTCTTTAAGAAGCGCTACCGCTTCATTGATTTCGTACTCTTTAGTCGCTTCAACTTTGTCGCGAATAAGACGAGCGCGTTTCGTTAATTTAGCCATTCGATTAGTCCTCTACGTTCAAGCCCATTGAGCGAGCAGAACCCGCGATAGTGCGTACCGCTGCATCTAAGTCAGCTGCTGTTAGATCTGGCTCTTTAGTTTTAGCAATCTCTTCTAGCTGAGCGCGAGTAACTTTACCCACTTTCTCAGTGTTAGGACGGCCAGAACCACTCTTGATGCCAGCTGCTTTTTTAAGCAGGTAAGACGCAGGAGGAGTCTTAGTTTCGAATGTGAAAGAGCGATCTTCGTATACCGTAATCTCTACTGGTACCGGAGCGCCTTTCTCAAGGCTATCAGTTTTCGCATTGAAAGCCTTACAGAATTCCATGATGTTTACACCATGTTGACCTAGTGCAGGACCAACTGGTGGACTTGGGTTAGCAGAACCAGCTGCAACCTGAAGCTTGATAATACCGCTTACTTTTTTAGCCATTTTAAATGCTCTCTTGTTTGGGTCTAACGCCTCGCAAATACAGAGAATATTTGCTCAATCGGCTTCCCGTTTCCGTTTAAAAGGGCGCGCATTATATAAGGTGGGTAATCATTATGCAAGGGTTAAAGTGTTTAAAAAACGATCTTAGGGGCAGTTTCAAAACAAGACGGTAGTAATAATAATGAAGATACGGTGATTAGGTTATAGCACGTTCAAGAACAGCAAAACAAAGTTAAATAAAATCAAAAAGTTAAACTAGGTAAGTGCGTCAAACTTAAGAACAAGGCGAAGCATATGAGCCCCCAAAAATGAACATGAGCCTAGGTGCGCTGGTATAGCTTATATGAGTAATAGTGGTTAATGGCGTCATTACGCGTTTATTATCGCACTGACGTTACCCGCCTACTTACTTGTTCCTTTAGAAGACTTTTATCAAGTCAAGGTTAACGAGCAGAGATAAAAAAACCTGCAAGAAGCAGGTTTTTTCAATGGGTACAAGTAAAAAGCGATTAGCCTTTTTCTACCTGACCAAATTCTAGGTCTACCGGTGTTGAGCGACCGAAGATAAGCACCGATACTTTTACGCGGCTCTTTTCGTAGTCTACTTCTTCTACTACACCGTTGAAGTCGGCAAAAGGACCGTCGGTAACACGTACCACTTCGCCTGGTTCGAACAAGGTTTTTGGTCTTGGCTTATCAACATTTTCTTCAAGACGATTTAAGATAGCGTCGGCTTCTTTTTGGGTAATTGGCATTGGGCGATCTGATGTACCACCGATAAAGCCAAGTACGCGAGGCACACTTTTCACTAAGTGCCATGAATCTTCATTCATCGCCATCTCAACCAAAACATAACCTGGGTAGAATTTGCGCTCAGATTTACGCTTTTGGCCTGCACGCATCTCTACCACTTCTTCCGTTGGTACTAAAACCTGACCGAAGTATTCTTCCATATTGTGCATTTTTATGTATTCAAGCAGCGTCTTTTTAACACGCGCTTCATACTGAGAATATGCTTGTACTACGTACCATCTTTTCTTAATTGCTTCTTCAGACATACGTTATGCTCCTATTCCAGTAACAAAGCTTACTAAACGCACAATGATACCGTCTAAACCCCAAAGGATAAGTGACATTACCGCTGTTGCTGCAAGCACGATTAGCGTAGTTTGGTTAGCTTCTTGGCGAGTAGGCCAAACAACCTTGCGTACTTCAGTACGAGATTCTTTAGCAAAGCTTAGGAACGTACTACCTTTAACCGTAGATGCTGCCAAAAAGCCTGAGATTGCCACTACTACTACTGCGGCGATCGCACGGTATAGTACCGAAATTTCACCATACATAGTGTTAGCGGTAACTAACCCTGCAAGTAGGGCAAAAACGATTACCCATTTAAACATGTCCAACCCGTTGGACTGATTTTCCGTCTTTTCGCTCATGTCACGATCCTAGCACTACAGCGTCGTTAAACTCACGTTTGTACGTAAGCATGAAATCTGGCAGGGGTGGAGGGACTCGAACCCCCAACCATCGGTTTTGGAGACCGCTGTTCTACCAATTCGAACTACACCCCTGTGGTGTTTTAAACTAACAAATTTTACTTACATTACCCTTGTGATAAGTGCGTCTTTTCGAAGGAAAGTGCGGTATCGCAAGGGAGGGAGGCGTATTATACTTAACCACTTTCAAGTTACAAGCGCTTTATGCCTCTTGCGTAGTTTACTCAACCCCAATAAAGCCTCCCGTTTGGTGCGCCCACAGTTTTGCGTAGATACCGTTATGGGCTAATAACTCACTATGAGAGCCTTGTTCAACTATTTGCCCTTTATCTAGCACCAGTAGCCTGTCCATCTGTGCGATCGTCGACAATCTATGTGCAATAGCAAGCACGGTTTTTCCTTCCATTACTTTATCTAAACATGCCTGGATAGCGGCTTCCACTTCAGAATCTAACGCTGATGTCGCTTCATCTAAAATTAGCACAGGGGCGTCTTTTAACAACACACGGGCGATAGCCACGCGTTGCCTTTGACCACCAGAAAGCTTCACACCCCGTTCGCCTACATGGGCATCGTAACCGGTTCTGCCCTGGCTATCGGTTAAGGTAAGAATAAAGTCGTGGGCCTCTGCTTGCTTTGCAGCACGTATCATTTCTTCTTCAGTGGCATCGGTACGACCGTATAAAATATTGTCGCGCACTGAACGATGCATGAGCGAGGTATCTTGCGTCACCATACTAATTTTAGCACGCAGGGTTTCTTGTCCCACTTCGGTGATATCTTGGCCATCTATAATAATTCGCCCACTTTGGGTATCGTAAAAACGCATGAGCAGATTAACTAAGGTAGACTTCCCTGCCCCCGAACGCCCTACTAGCCCCACCTTTTCACCGGGTTTAATGGTTAAGTTTAATTGCGAGAATACGTTAATAGGCTGATTATCAGCCCCTTGGTAAGAAAAGTTCACCTTATCAAAACGAATACTGCCGCCAGCAACGGACAGCGCATCGGCATTGGGCTTGTCTTTTACACTTACCGGTTGCGCCAATGTATTCATGCCATCTTGTACGGTACCTAGGTTTTCAAACAGCCCCGATACTTCCCACATTACCCAATGTGACATACCATTCAATCGAAGACACAGACTAATGGCGATAGCAATGTCACCGGCACTGGCGATATTTTCTAGCCATAAATACACCGACAGCGCGCCAATGGAGAAAATAAGAATAGCGTTGGCCATTTCTACGCAAAACTCGAGCACCGTAACTAAGCGCATCTGCGGATACACCGTGTGGAGAAAGCCGTCCATACTCTCGCGGGCATAATCAGCCTCACGGCGGCTATGAGAAAAAAGTTTTACTGTTGTGATATTGGTATAACTATCGACAATTCGCCCCGTCATAAGAGAACGCGCATCAGCTTGTTTTTGCGACACGTCTTTTAGCTTTGGTACCAGCACCCGTAAAATTGCTACATAAACAAAAAACCAAATAATAAGCGGCACGGCAAGACGCCAGTCGGTGCTGAATATAAGCACGACCATCGAAATAAAATACACCGAGATATAAACCATCAGGTCGAGTATTTTGGTGACGGTTTCTCTTACTGATAGCGCGGTTTGCATTACTTTGGTCGCTACGCGGCCTGCAAACTCATTATGGAAAAATGTCAGGCTTTGGCTAAGTAAATACCGATGGGCTTGCCACCGGATACGCATAGGGTAATTGCCCATTAAAGACTGACGTGAAAACAATGAACGCAATAAAATAAAGCCGGGGATCAAAACTAATACTGTCAGCCCCATGGTTACGAGCGTCCATTTTTGTTCGGCTAAAAATGTATCGCGGTTTTGTTCTGAAAACCAATCAACCAATTGGCCAAGGAAACCAAATAAGGTGACTTCTAACATAGCCACAATGGCACTTAATAAAGACACAGTGGCGATGACGCCCCACATACCTTGGGTATAGTACTTACAGAAAGCGACCATTCCCTTTGGAGGTTGACTTGGAAGTGTATCGGGAAAGGGCTTAGTAAGGCGCTCAAAAAATGAAAACATGTACTGTCGCTCGTATGGTTAAACATCAACTGCAAAATATCTGGCTGATTCTACACTATCTAGGCTGCGCTATCGGCAAAACCTTTACTATTTTGGTTCATATAAACGGCTAGGTTAAGTTCTGCGATCGGTAGCTTTAATCACTAAGGCTTGCCGCTTTTCACTGCGCGTTAGTATATCTTTATTTTATGCCCTGAACTTTTTGTGACAGCCTATCGGGTAACATTTTCATAAGGTGTGTTAATTCGAAGCACTATCCTCTTCATAAACCCGAATGGGTTACGCATTGCAAGCTATTACCTCTATGTATACAGCGGGTTAACGCTAATAAGTAGGATTGGTGCGGTTCATGCTTTTTTACTAGGTAAGCGGGCATTTTTGCCTACTGATTTAGCTAATAGAATATTGATCCGAAGAAAAGGAGAGCATGATGAAAAGACGCAGTTTAACCGCGCTGGTAGGCGCTGTATCGTTAGCACTCAGTTCAGTTGGTATCGCAGTGGCAGGAGAAGCCGACACGACTAATGTTATGATGAAAAATTTAAAAACCGATAGCAGCATAGGCACCATACAAGTACGTGAACACGATGACGATGGCGTTGTTTTCACGCCTGATCTTAGCGGATTAACGCCTGGCGCTCACGGCTTTCACATTCATGAAAATGGCGATTGCTCGGCCACAATGAAGAACGGTAAAAAAGTGCCTGGCGGCGCGGCGGGTGGTCATTATGACCCAGAACATACCGGTCATCATAAAGAGCCATGGTCGGAGTCAGGTCATGAAGGCGATCTTCCCGCCTTGTACGTGGATGAAAATGGCAATGCCACTAAGCCGGTTTTTGCGCCAGAATTAGATCTTGAAGATATTCACGGTAAAGCAATAATGATCCATGCCGGTGGCGACAACTATTCAGATCAACCCAAAAAACTGGGGGGCGGCGGCCCTCGTGTAGCCTGTGGAGTTATTGCTGAATAAGCGAAATGCCTGTGCGTTGCTGCTTATTTGCATAACTTATCTATAAGTAACAGTTGCACTGTACGTGGTAGATGCCCTGTACATGGTGGAGGCTCGGTTTCAGCAATGTTTTACTGCTGTCATTTGTCCCACTGTATAGGGTATTTGCCAACGCCATTTGGCATCGAATACGACCAACAACGGGCAAAGCCACTCTATAATGGCATAATGCCCGTTTATTTATCGTTAAAGCCTAGGTCTTTCAGAATACTCTCAACTTTTTCGTGGTGCTGGGCTTGCCATTGAGAAAGCGACATTGCCTCATCTTTCTTAGCCCGAGCACTCGCTATTTCGAACGCATCTTGCGCCCTTAGGTGCGGGATTACGGCAATACCTTCTTCATCAGCAACAATAATATCTGTGGGGTTTACCTCTACACCGCCACACTTTATCGATTGATTTAGCGGCGATATACATTTTTTGGCTCCAGGTTTAGGTACTACCCCCTTGGCGAACACTGGAAATTTATTGTCACGGGTTTCCGCTAAATCTCGTATTACCCCATCGATAACAAACCCTTTTATTCCCCTCGCCTGGGCTATCGCGCATACATTTCCCCCAGCTACGGCAAATTCGTCATCCGCTTCTACTACGATAATATCGCCAGGTTGAGCACGGTATATTGCTGCGTGTAGCATAAGATGGTCGCCGGGCGCACATTTAACGGTAAACGCGGGGCCGGCTATACGCGGTATGGGGTGCCAAAGTGGCTTGATACTGTAATGCATAAATTGCTCACGAGGCAACGCATCGGCGTATTCACAAGGTGACACGGTATCAAACGGCAACATAAGCTCTCCTTCTGTATGGCTAGCCACACGCTATATCAGTATGCAGAATTACATCTGGCCTTTTACTATAGCGAAGTTGGCGCGCTAAGTTGTTACAAGCTATGTATTTTCACTATAAATACTTTTTCTATTGGTAGGCCCATGATAAAAAAGCGGGTCTTAAAAAACGCCTATAAAAGGCGTGCTAGCATAAATGAAGTAGGAAGAAGTAATGTTACGAACTGTAGTAAGCCTAGGTGTAGCACTCGCACTTTCGGCATGTAGCCCTCAAAACGCCACCACTGAAACCCCCACTCCTGTAGCAGCCGAGCAGCAACAAACCTTGCAGTCTGGCGTAATCAAAAAGAATATGGATTTATCTGTGGACCCAGGTGAAGACTTCTTCCGTTATGTTAACGGCAAATGGATAGATAACCTTAAAATTCCTGCGGATAAGTCTAGCTATGGGTCTTTCACCATTTTGCGTGACGAGTCACAAGACCATGTAATGGAGATCATCAGAAGTTCATCTGAAGGTGACTTTGTTGACGGCTCTGACGAACAAAAAGTGGGTGACTTTTACCGTGCATATATGGACATGGACACGCGCAATGCATTAGGTATGACACCGCTTACCGCTGACATTGAAAAAATTGAAGCAATAGACAGTTACGACGAATTGGCGCGTTATTTTGCCTATGCGAATCGTTATGGATATGTTGCGCCATTTCAAATTGGCCAAGAAGCTGATTTCAAATCGCCAGAAAATTACATGATTTATACCTGGCAATCGGGCCTTGGTTTGCCAGATAGGGAATACTACTTTAAAGACGATGAAGCGTCACAAAAAATACGCGATGCCTACCTAAAACATATCGAAACTATGTTCACCCTCGCCAAGTTCAATGCGCCGGCCAAAAGTGCGCAAATGTTGTTCGATATGGAGCGCGATATTGCTGAACTTCATATGAAGAAAGAGCAAGTACGTAATTGGGCTGCCAACTACAACAAAGTAAGTGTAGATGAACTTGACACTTACATGCCTAATTTCCCATGGGCGTTATTCTTAAAAGAAATGCAGCTTGAGCAATTAGACAGTGTCGTGTTCTTGCAAAGCGATTTCATGAAGCAAATTGATGCGCTTATTGCTGAAACCTCTTTAGAAGACTGGAAGGTGTTTTTGAAGTGGGGGCTATTAAATTCTACAGCTAGCCAGCTTTCACAAGAATTCGATACTGCAAACTTCGAATTTTACAGTAAAACCCTTAGCGGCGTAGAAGAACAGCGCCCACTATGGCGTCGTGCGGTAGGCTTAACCAATGCTCATGTTGGCGAAGTGATTGGCAAAGTGTATGTGAAAAAACATTTTCCACCTGAAGCCAAAGATCGTATGACAGAAATGGTGAACAACCTACTACTGGCGTATAAAGAAAGCATCGAACAACTTGATTGGATGACCGACGATACACGTAAACAAGCGCTTGATAAACTTTCGAAGTTTACCGTTAAAATTGGTTACCCAAACCAATGGAAAGACTACTCAGGTCTAACCGTTGATGCGCAAGATTTATTTGGTAATTTAAAGCGCTCTGCCGACATGCGCTATGCAGAAATGCTGAAGAAACAAGGTGGACCCGTTTGGAAGCACGAATGGTCTATGACCCCACAAACGGTTAATGCCTACTACAACCCTTCAGCTAATGAAATTGTATTTCCAGCTGCAATCCTTCAGCCTCCTTTCTTTGACATGAATGCCGAGGATGCGGTGAACTATGGCGGTATCGGTGCGGTTATCGGGCACGAAATAGGCCACGGCTTTGATGATTCTGGCTCAACCTTTGATGGCGATGGTGTTCTTCGCAACTGGTGGACAGAGACCGACCTTAGCGAGTTTAAGGCCCGCACCGCCACCCTAGTAGATCAATACAATCAGTTTGAAGCCTTACCTGATTTGTTCGTCAATGGCGAATACACACTCGGTGAAAATATCGGAGACTTAGGGGGCATCAGTATTGCGCTGAAGGCTTACCATTTGTCGCTAGAAGGCAAGCAAGCACCTGAGATTGACGGCTTTAGCGGCGATCAGCGTGTGTTTATTGGTTTTGGCCAAATATGGGCCACCAAGTACCGTGATGAAGCGCTGCGTACGCAAATTCAAACTGATACCCACGCACCGGCTATGTTCCGTGCCAATGGTGCTGTGCGTAACGTACCTGAGTTCTACCAGGCGTTTGACGTAACCAAAGAAGACGAGCTGTACTTAGCACCTGAAAAACGGGTGAAAATTTGGTAACGGGAAAATAACCCCATGAGATCAAAAAGGGCGACATCGTATGTCGCCCTTTTTATTGGTACTCTATAACGACGCTTTATTCTAAGGAAAGCGAGGAAAGCACCATTACGGCTTGATCTGCCTTTGTTGTCGGCACAAAGATATGGTCATGATAAAAACCTGCTACTACATTGGCACTAATATGGGTATGCGTAAGCGCTGCCGTCATAGCCGCCGTCATTCCAACGGCATCTAAACTAGAATGCACTTCACACGTGATACAGCTGTAGGTGCCTTCATAGGTTAATTCAAACTCTTTTGCTGCCCCAACCTCTAAAATAAGGCTTATTCCTTCTTTTTCTTTGAAAGTGGCAAGCGCTGACATCATCAGTTCAGCCGTAACACGGCTAGGCGCAACGCTGACAAATACGTACTCCCCCGGCTTTTTCACCGGCATTAAATTTTTCAACAATACCGCTAAATTTGTTTCACCGGACATGCTCACTCCTTCTCAATACTGCTTTATAACTAATTATAGTTTGCGTGCGCGTACGCGTTTGCCTTTAATCTTTCCATCTCTAAAGTGGGCCATCGCTCGCTTCACGCTACGCACTTTCACCGCCACAAAACTCATACTGTTTTGCACCGCAATTTTTCCCACATCATCGCCCGGTATACCTGCATCTTTAGTTAATGCGCCCACAAGATCACCTGGGCGTATTTTTTGTTTTTTACCTGCACTAAGGGAAATACACACATAGTCAGGCAATACAATGCGATTTTTATGGAATCGCAGCGCCTGCGCCCCTTTCATTTCAATATCGCTTTCTTGCAACACCTCAATTTTACGTAAAAAGTGCTCTTCTTCGTGGCCCACTAGTGTAATTGCGGTACCTTGCGCACCGGCTCTGGCCGTTCTACCTATACGGTGGATATGGGTTTCCGGCTCTTCACTTACCATGTAGTTAATAACACAGTCTATGTCGTCTATGTCTAAGCCTCGTGCCGCTACATCAGTGGCAACCAATACTTGTAGCGCATCGCTTGCAAACTGCATAAGTACGGCGGTACGCGCTATCTGTTCCATATCGCCCTGCAAACCTGCTGCACTAAAGCCTTCGGCTACCAATTCATCAACCACTTCAGCTACTTGAACCCGGCGATTACAAAAGACAATGGCGTTTTTAGGTTGGTAGTGTGTAAGCAGTGCTTTTAATGTTTGTATACGGGTATGCGGTAATACGTTGTAGCCTAGCTGAGTGATAGACGGCTTACTTACCTGAGACTCAACCTTACAGGTTACCGGTGTTTTAAGGTATTGATCAGCAATACGCTCAATTTGTTCTGTGAAAGTGGCAGAAAATAGTAGGGTTTGCACCGCTTTTTTCATCGGCGAAAAAATAACGCCTAAGGCATCTTCAAACCCCATATCTAGCATGCGGTCAGCTTCATCAAGCACCCGAAGTTTTACCTCAGATAAATCGAGACGGCGACGCTCAACGTGATCCATAACACGTCCTGGCGTACCGACAATAATATGAGCGCCGTGCTTAAGCGATTGAATTTGTGGGCCCATAGGCTGACCGCCGCATAAAGTAAGCACCTTTATATTCCCTATTTGCTTTGCCGCATTTCGGCATTGCTGTGCTACCTGATCGGCAAGCTCGCGGGTAGGACAAAGCATCACCACCTGCGTAGAAAAATTACTGGCATCAATGGTTTCTAAAGCCGGAATAACAAAGCATAGGGTTTTACCACTGCCTGTTTGTGCTTGGCCAATAACGTCTTTCCCTTCTAGGGCATGAGGTAACGACTGAGCTTGAATGGGCGATAGCGTATAAATACCTTGGCTATCCAGCGCGCGCTGGATATCTGGGTTAATAGCTAAATGCTTGATGGTTTCTATTGTCATTTCGGTTTTCCAAAGATGACAAAGGCCAGAATATCTGGCCTTTGTATAATTAAAGCGTCAAAAATTAGCGCGGGTTAAACGCGCTCTTTAATTTCCATTGCAGTGGCTGACCTGCGTAAAAGGGTACCATGTCTGTTCCATCAGCAAGTGTTACTTGTTCAGGTACCTGCCATTGGTTTTTCTCTAGCGTTATGGTTGTAGTATTGCGTGGCAAGCCGTAAAAATCGGCGCCGTTGTGACTAGCAAAACCTTCTAATTTATCAATTGCGCCTAGCTGTTCAAATACTTCCGCGTACAGCTCAATGGCAGACCACGCGCTATAGCATCCTGCACAGCCACAGGCATTTTCTTTTTTGTGCTTGGCGTGGGGGGCAGAATCAGTGCCTAAGAAGAAACGCTTGTGGCCAGTGGCGACTACGTCCCTTAAGGCCTGCTGGTGCGTGTTGCGTTTTAGCACAGGCAAACAATAATTGTGTGGACGAACGCCGCCCACTAATAAATCGTTGCGGTTAAGAAGCAAATGCTGCGGGGTAATAGTGGCGCCGACGAAATCACTGGCTTCTTTGACGAATGCTGCCGCGTCTGCGGTGGTGATATGTTCAAATACCACTTTAAGCTTAGGGAACGCGTTTACTATCAAGGATAAATGCTTATCGATAAAAACTTTTTCTCTATCAAAAATATCGATATGGTGCTCGGTAACTTCCCCATGTATCAGCAGCAACAATCCTTCTGCTTGCATAGCCTCAAACACAGGGTACAAAGCTTCTATGCCTTTCACCGCGGCGTCAGAGTTGGTGGTTGCGCCTGCAGGATAAAGCTTACACGCGGTCACGCCGGCCTGTTTGGCATCAACAATGTCCTGTGCCGTCGTTTGGTTGGTTAAAAACAATGTCATCAACGGAGTGAAATCGCTTCCCTGGGGACGCGCGGCTTCAATGCGCTGCTTATACGCTATTGCCATGTCGGCATTGACCACAGGCGGCACCAGATTGGGCATTACAATGGCGCGCTGAAAACAGCGGGCTGTTGCTGGGACGGTTTCAGCCAACATTTCATTGTCGCGAAAATGAAGATGCCAGTCATCGGGGGTAGTTATGGTTAATGTTTGCATGCCGGTGGACTCTCTATTCTTTACTCGCGCTATTGCTTCGCGCACTGTACAAATGAACTATGACTTTTTGGTATACGCCGCAATAATGACAATTCGCGTACCGTTAACTTTACCTTCAATATGCAACGGATTATCACTTAAACTAATGCCACGCACGGGTGTACCACGCTTAGCGGTAAAGGTAGCCCCTTTTACATTTAAGTCTTTTACAAGATGAACGTTGTCGCCCGGTTGTAGGGGCGTGCCATTACAATCAAGGGTAGGCTCACGCTCAATAAGTCCGGCCTCTGCCCATTGCTTAACTTCATCTTCCAAATACATCATATCAAGCAAATCTTGCGCCCAGGCTTCTGCGTTTAAACGGTTGAGCATTCGATACGCCACCACCTGCACTGCCGGTACAGGAGACCAAATCGCATCATTCAAACAGCGCCAATGGGTAGCATTCAGCTCTGCTTCGTTAGTAAGTTGTTCACGGCAAGTTTGACAAGTAAACACGGCGCAGCCAGCGGTTTCATCGGGTGACTCAGGCACCATGTAAACGTCAAGACCATCAGTATTTTTACAAAGTTCGCAGGCGTTTTCAGCCCGAGTCATTACAGCATTTTGAAGCACAGTAGGTATCCCAATAGAAATTTGCCACTCAGTATACCACATTTAGGCAAATATCGAGCTGGGCAAATAGCCTCTTAGTTCACTATTACCAACCCGATCTTAGCTGTTTTCGTGCTCAACCCAAATAAGCTTATCTGTGTCATAGCCTTTTTGCTGCGCGAAATTCAACAGCTCATCCAGCGTAGCCTGTGGGAGTGTGGGGGTGCGCGCTAGCAACCACAAGTATTCCCGATCTGGCCCAGTGACCAACGCGTATTGATAATTCTCTTTATCGAGTTTCATTATCACGTAGCTGGCGTAAAAGGGGCCGAAAAACGAAACTTTCAAATGACCTATATCTTTAGACTTAACAAAGTAGGCTTTACCTTCTGCTTCATCCCATTGTCCATTTTCATCGTTATAGCCGCGATTGATCACTTTTATACCGCCATCGTCGCGCACACTGTAATTCGCGGTAACCCTTGAAAGACCCTCTTCAAAACTATGATCAAAACGCGCAATTTCATACCACTTCCCTAAATAGCGCTTTACTTCAAAGTCTTCAACAGCAGCGACATTATCAGGTGTACCTGTACACCCCCCTAACACCATAGTTAAACCACCTATCCATCCTAGTAACCATTTCTTCATAAAATTTCCTCTCACTATGCGCTTGTGCTTTAACTACGCATTTATCTACCTATATGTATCACTTCATACGTATTCATTTGTTAAACAGTCGACTAAATGCGCGACTTGGACCCCATAGGGCTTATATTGCCACTAACACCTCGCTATAGTGCATAGTTAATTTTATATACGCGACTTTGGAGTAACCTGATGCAAGCATTCTTCCCTCAAGCCAGTAGACTAATTTATGGTTGTATGGGCCTTGGCGGCGGCTGGAATGATATTCCTGCTAATGACGGCGATGTAAAACAAGCCCATGAGATTATAGAAAAGGTTCTTGAGCTTGGTATTAACGTATTTGATCATGCGGACATCTATACCTTCGGTAAAGCCGAAACCGTGTTTGGCAAAGTCCTAAAACAGTCGCCCGCCCTTAAAGACAAAATGATATTACAATCTAAGTGCGGCATACGCTTTGAAGATGACCTAGGGCCAAAGCGTTATGACTTTTCCGCCAACTGGATTACGCATTCAGTTGAAGGGATTTTGTCTCGCTTAAATATAGAAAAACTCGATGTTCTGCTTTTACACCGCCCCGATCCTTTGATGGAGTTAGAAGAAGTCGCTAACACGCTAACCACGCTTCAAAAAGAAGGCAAAATTAGCCACGTAGGCGTATCGAACATGCATGGCCATCAAATTGCTTATTTACAATCGGCTTTACCTACCCCGATAGTGGCAAACCAGTTAGAAATGAGCCTGGCTTTTCGTGATTGGCTGGAAGACGGTGTCACTACTAATAGCATAGCCAATAGAAACTCTGGTTACGCCCCTGGCACTGTAGAGCACTGTTTAACGAACAAGGTACAGCTGCAAGCGTGGGGAAGCTTAGGCCAAGGCAGATACACAGGCGCAAACGCGCAAACACCTGAAGAAACAGCAACGGCAGCGTTAGTGGCTCAATTGGCAGGGGAATATGAAACCACACCAGAAGCCATAGTGCTAGCGTGGTTAATGCGTCACCCGGCAAATGTACAGCCTGTGCTGGGTAGTACCAATGTGTCACGTATTGAAGCTTGCGAAAAGGCTAACCGCGTACAGCTAACGCGTGAGCATTGGTATTTGCTACTTGAGCGTGCGCGCGGCCTAGAAATGCCATAATGATACAAATAACAGGAAAAAAGGACTATGACGATGCTTAGTGGTTTTCACCATGTGGCCATTATCTGTAGCGATTACCCCACATCGAAGGCATTTTACACCGATGTGTTAGGGTTTCGCATTTTAGATGAGAATTATCGCGCAGCTAGAAATTCGTATAAATGCGATATTGCACTGCCGGATGGCAGCCAAATAGAGCTATTTTCGTTTCCTGGTGCACCTGAGCGTCCTTCTCGACCAGAAGCGCAAGGGTTGCGCCATTTAGCGTTTAAGGTAAGTAATATCGAGGATGTTATTGCTCACCTTGCAAATCACCAGGTGGCATGTGAGCCTATTCGCACCGACCCTTACACAAACAAACGGTTTACCTTTTTTCAAGACCCAGACGGCTTGCCGCTAGAATTGTACGAGCAGTAGCCTGCTCGTACCCTTATCAGTTAAAGTTCACGTACCCAAATATTACGGAAGCTAACGAGGTTTCCGTGATCTTGCAATTGAATAGGCGCGCAGCCATGTGCTTTGTATTTCGGCGCGCCAATCCACTCTGTGGTGCCTTGTATTTCCGTATGGTTTTGTACCACTACGCCATTATGAAGCACGGTGATGTAGCCCGGGCTTTCTAATGACTCTCCATCGAATTTAGGCGCGGTATAAATAATGTCATACTCTTGCCACTGCCCCGGTGCACGCATTGCGTTCACAAGCGGTATAGATTGTTTGTAAATGCTCCCCGCCTGCCCATTAGGATAAGTGGGGTTTTCATAAGAATCTAGCACTTGTACTTCGTAGCGTTGCTGCAAAAAAATCCCGCTATTATTACGCTGTTGTCCCTTCATATCAGGCTCTGGCTTAGGAACACGCCATTCTACATGCAGCTGAACATCACAAAACCCTTGTTTGGTTTTGATATCGCCGGTTCCTGGTTTAACCGTTAGCACGCCGTCTTCCATGGTCCAGGGGGCTTTGCCGCCCTTCAGCGACTCCCACGCCGACATCGACGTATCTAACAGTGCAATAGCATCAGAAGGAACCGCACCTTTGTCGGCATTCACCACCTCTGGCACCGGCTCCCAAACTTCTGTCTTCGCCGCTTGCTGTGCACGGCTAAGTTGCTGATTGTCTGACATATCACTTCCTTCAACGTCTGCTTGCGCAGTTACGGTAACGGTTAAGCCTGCCGCTAGCGCCATCATTAAGTGTTTCTTGCTACTTACCTTCATCTTATAACCCTTAAATTCTGTTCTAAAAAACCCTGTGCGTTTTGGTTTTATACAAGCGCATTTACTAAGTAGCCCACGCTTTATCCCCTTCTTTATACGGGTATTCGCCATCGTAATAACCTGGTATAGCAACATATCTAAGCACCTTGGTGGCCCCTACTTTTGACGTGAAGAAGCAATACAACGTTAGCTGCTTTAGCAACGTAAAGTAGTGGGGGGTGGGTTTATCGGTATCTGGATCCCACCTATTTGGCTTACTGGTTTCTATATACGTAGGAATGCCATTGGCTAAGTTCGCGGCTTTCGCTTCAGTATCAAGCGCATTAAATAATTGAGTTTTTTGCTCTTTGCTAAGCAGTAAAAAGTCTTTACCGAATTCTTCTTTACTGCGGCGACTTATTTGCTGTAAACCAGCTTTAAAGGTTTTTTGTAGCAACGGGGTATAACAGTCGGCCACAAGCACAGCCATGGTTTCGCCAACATTAGCGGCTTTTGCCCCCGGCGTATCGGTTTTCGGAATGATAACTTCGCCCATTTCGTTAAGTAACGAAACGTCTTCTTTGCTGAACCCGGTATCGCTTAGCGGCACCGGGGGCACTATTTCGTAAGCAAGGGCGTTACCGCCCACCATCATAGTGCCGGTTGTTGCGGCAATCAGTTTTAATAAATCTCGGCGTTGCATTACAGGTTACCTCGCTTTAATTCCTCTACCGCAAATTCGGCTGCTCTGGCAGTAAGTGCCATATACGTTAATGATGGGTTCACGCAGCTTGCCGATGTCATACATGCGCCATCTGTAACAAATACATTCAGCGCATCCCATACTTGGTTATGCCCATTTAACACAGAGGTTTTAGGATCTCTGCCCATTCGTGCTGTGCCCATTTCATGTATACCCATACCCGGCGCATAATCAGCATCCCAACCTTCAATATTCTTAAGCCCGGCCGCTTCAAACATATCCATTGCGTCTTGCTGCATATCTTTACGCATTTTCAATTCGTTTTCTTTAATCTCAACATCCATCGCTAGCACGGGGAGGCCCCATTTGTCGGTAGTGTTTTTATTCAGATATATACGATTTGCGTGATCAGGCAACATTTCGCCAAACGCTGTCATGCCAATGGTCCAGCCGCCCGGCTCAGACAATGCGTCTTTTAGGTCTGCGCCCACACCTAGCTCGGCAACATCTTTTCGCCATCCGTTACGACTAGCACCACCTTGATAACCAAAGCCTCGCAGGTAGTCTCGTTTATCGCTGCCCCAGTTTCTAAAACGAGGAACATAGAAGCCACTAGGGCGTCGTCCGTAGGTATACTTGTCATCGAACCCTTCTACTGTGGCCGACGCGCCCACTCTAAAGTGGTGATCCATCACGTTGTGACCTAGCTCACCACTGCTGCTGCCAAGACCGCCATCCCATACATCGGTTGCAGAGTTCATAAGTAGCCACGCAGAATTAAACGCTGAGGCATTTACAAAAATAATTTTACTATTAAACACATAGGTTTGATTGGTTTGTGCATCTATTACCTCAACCCCTGTGGCGCGTTTACGGTCTTTATCGTAAAGAATTTCTTTAACGATAGAGAAGGGACGAAGGGTGAGGTTGCCGGTTTTCATTGCGGCAGGTAAGGTTGATGATTGAGTACTAAAGTACCCACCAAAAGGACAGCCTAACCAGCACTTATTACGGTACTGACAACTGGTACGTCCATCTTCAGGTTTCGCTTCGGTCATATTCGCCGTACGACCGGAAATAATATGGCGGGTACCTTTAAAAGCTTTTTTCACGCGCGCAGCTACGTCTTTTTCAACGCAGTTAAGCGCCATCGCTGGTTGAAAAATACCATCGGGAAGTACATCTAGCCCGTCGCGGTTACCGCTGATACCTGCATGCTTTTCAACATAGTCATACCAAGGCGCAACGTCTTCGTAACGTATAGGCCAATCTACCGCAATGCCTTCCTTATCGTTGGCTTCAAAATCTTCACGGTTTAAACGGTAACTTTGGCGGCCCCATAACAGGGAGCGGCCCCCAACATGGTAGCCTCGATACCAGTCGAAACGCTTGTCTTCGATATAAGGGTTTTCTTTTTCATTCGCCCACATGCCATAGGTTTTTTCGTTTAGGGGGTAGTCGCGTTTTAACACGGGATAATCTACCTTCATGGCTTGTGTGGCTAAATCTCGGTGGGGATAATCCCAATCCTCTTTATGCGCATTTTTATAGTCTTTGATATGCTCAATGTTTTTGCCGCGTTCAAGCATCAAGACTTTCAACCCTTTTTCGGTGAGTTCCTTTGCTGCCCAGCCACCACTGATCCCTGAGCCAACGACAATTGCATCATAGTCATTATTTGCCATCTTGTGTCCCCTTACACACCTACATCATGTAGTGAGTTCGTATTTTTAAATTCATACATCGCAGATTGCGACCGCTTCGCGAAGCGATGCCACTCTGCCTGCTTTTGTTTCTGGCGTAGGAATAAACTCCTGTGCCAAGTACCCACTAAACCCGGTTTCCTTTATTGCGCGAGCAATGGCGGGATAATTTAATTCTTGTGATTCACCTATTTCGTGGCGCCCCGGAACGCCCGCCGTATGGTAGTGACCAAAATAGGCATGGTGATCGCGAATAGTACGAATAATGTCGCCTTCGTTAATTTGCATATGGTAGATGTCGTACAACAATGAGAAGTGCTTGCTATTAAGCTGCTTACTTAACGCTATTCCCCACTTAGAGCTGTCGGCCATATAGTCTGGATGATCTATTTTGCTATTAAATAGCTCCATAAAAATCACTACACCTCGCTTTTGGGCATGGGGCAAAATTCGTTGCAATCCAGCTACCGCATTTGCTAACCCTTCTTCTTTACTCATCCCTTTAGCGTTACCGCTAAAACAGATAAGGTTGGTATAGCCTGCGTCGGCGACCAAATCGATGTGTTTTATATAACGCCTTTCAAGTTCGTCATGAAGGTGGGCATGAATAAACCCATCTTCTAAACTAATTTCCGCCCCATTACACATGGATGAATCAATACCGTAGCGCTTCAAGGTAGGCCAGTCTTCTGGGCCCACAAGATCGATAGCGCTAAAGCCGAGTTTTTTAACGGTTTTACATAATTCTTCAATAGAGAGGTCGCCGTATGTCCAACGACTCACGGAGTGATTAATGTTGCCCTTCAAATTGAGCTTGTTGTCCATCGCCACCTCATCTGTGCCCGCGTTATTGCCGTGCGCCCGGGCAAACATAGGTGCAGTGGTTAGCACCCCCGCCCCGGTATACGCCATCGTTTTAAGTAAGCGTCTTCGGCTATGGTTATGCATCGGTTTGTACCTTTTCAGATTTGAACATCAATAAAAAGATGATTAGCACTACCGCAGCAAACCCTGCGGGGAACAACCAGATATCCTGCCATTGGTGATTTCCAGCCAGCGCCGTATATTTATCGGTAATAAGGCCTGCGATGGCAAAACCCACAAGCATCCCTACGCCATAGGTGGCTAAGGTTATTAGCCCTTGCGCAGCACTTTTTGTACTCTCTTGGGCTTTTGCGTCGGTATATATCTGCCCTGATACGAAAAAGAAGTCGTAACAAATACCGTGCAACGCGATGCCGACAATAAGCATAAAGAGCGCCTCGTCGGCGTTACCGAAAGCGAAAAGAAGGTAACGTAATACCCATGCCGCCATACCAATAAGTAAGGTGGCTTTAATGCCAAAACGATTCAGAAAAATGGGTAGAGCGAGCATGAAAAGTACTTCCGACACTTGTCCGAGCGTCATTTTTCCGGTGGCATTTTCTACACCTATTTCAGTAAGAAACGGGTTTGCGTTTTGGTAATAAAAAGCCAATGGGATACATATAAGTACCGAGGAAAGGAAAAACACTAAGAAGTTTCTGTCTTTTAATAAACCCAAAGCATCAAGGCCTATAACGTCTCTTAAGCCCGTTTTTTGCCCTTTTGCTTTTGGTGGTGTAGCCGGCAACGTAAAGGCATATACACCTAAACCAAATGAGGCAATAGCACACAACAGAAAGGTATTTCGCAGCATGCCATCAGCTATTGAAGCGGCTGAATCCCAAGAAAATACATAGCTAATCATTAAGCCCGCGACTATCCAGCCAATGGTGCCCCACACCCGAACTTTGCCAAATTCTTTTGATGGGTTATTCATTTGGCCAAACGCCACCGAATTTACCAGAGCCAGAGTGGGCATGTAGGCAATCATGTACCCCAATACAGCTGGGTAGAAAGCGGTAAAATCGTCTGCTTGATACATGGTGTACATAAGTAACGCACCACAAAGATGAAGTACCCCCAATATACGCTCTGCATTAAAATACCTATCGGCAATTAGGCCCACAATAAAGGGCGCAATAATGGCCCCCCAGCTTTGGGTAGAAAACGCCATACCTATTTGCCCGCCACTGGCGGATAATGTATTGGCAAGGTAAGTACCTAGAGTGACGAACCAGCCTCCCCAAATAAAGAACTGCAAGAACATCATTATGCTAAGACGTAGATTTATCATGATTATTGTTATCCGGTGTCTGCGGGCGACCTACTTGCTAATGCCCAAAATTCGATTGTTTTTTTGTTCACTAACCTCGCCACCTGCGAAGTCGTCAAAGGCATAGCGCGTTGGTTGAATAATGTGCTCGGCTATGAAGGGCGCACCTTCTGCTGCCCCTTGGGCTGAGTCTTTTAAACAGCATTCCCATTCAAGCACCGCCCAGCCGGTAAATCCGTATTGGGTTAACTTGCTAAATATGCCTTTAAAATCTACTTGTCCATCGCCAAGCGATCGGAAGCGCCCTGGACGTTCTTTCCAGTCTTGGTAGCCGCCGTAAACGCCACTTCGACCATTGGGGTTAAACTCGGCATCTTTAACATGGAACATTTTTATACGCGTGTGATAGCGATCGATAAAATCTAAGTAGTCTAATTGCTGCAATACGAAATGGCTGGGATCAAATAAGATATTCGCACGAGGGTGGTTATCAACCGCCGCGAGAAATTGCTCGAAAGAAGCCCCGTCGTGTAGGTCTTCACCGGGGTGAATCTCATAACAAACATCAACACCTGCTTCATCAAAAGCATCTAAAATAGGGCGCCAACGCGCTGCTAGCTCGGCAAACCCTTGTTCTACCAAGCCGGCTGGACGCTGTGGCCACGGATAGACCAAATGCCACATTAATGCTCCGGAAAAGGTAGCGTGCGCATTTAGCCCCAACCGCTTGCTTGCTATAGCCGCGCATTTAAGCTGATTAACGGCCCATTCGGTTCTTGCCTGAGGATTACCATGCAAATGCTCAGGGGCAAAGTTATCAAATAGCTCGTCGTAGGCCGGGTGTACCGCTACAAGCTGCCCCTGAAGGTGCGTAGACAGCTCAGTAATTTCAACGCCGGCGGCCCGACAGCTTGCTGCTACTTCATCGCAATAGTCTTGGCTTTCTGCCGCCTTTTCTAAGTCGAATAAGGCAGGGTCGGTAGGCACTTGAATACCCTTATACCCCTGAGAAGCTGCCCACTTTGCCATATTTTCTAAGGTGTCAAAGGGCGCTTCTTTACCCATGAACTGTGCAAGAAAAACAGCGGGCCCTTTAATGCCGGTGTTACTTTCATTCGTGTTTGTCATGCTGATATCCTTTTAGGTTCTTAGGCTTAATTTTGTAGGCCAACATTACTTATAGTTTCCCACTTCATATCGCTATCTGAACTGGCCAACATAGCACTAATAAAGGCCAAACCTCTTACCCCAGAATGGATACCCGGCACACCTTTAGCCTTGCCGCTGTCGCCGTTTCGTATTGCCACAGCGAAGTTTTTATACAAGTTCGCCATTGCTTCTAAATACCCTTCAGGGTGTCCCCCGGGAGTACGACAACGATCTATAGCCTCATTACACAAACCGGGTTGTCCTAACCCTGCACGAAATACTTGGTAAGGCGCGCCTAACGGACGGTATACCACTGAATTTGGCTCCATTTGCTGCCATTCCAAACCGCCTTTATCGCCGTAAACGCGAATTTTTAGCGCGTTTTCCTCACCTGCACACACCTGACTTGCAATGAGTACACCGGTTGCGCCGCTTTCCATTTTGATAAGTGCTGCGCCGTCATCGTCTAAACGCCGGCCTTCTACATGGGTATGTAACTCACCACACAGGGCACTAACGTTGTCGTTTAGAACAAACTCTACCAGCCCAAATGCATGGGTGCCTATGTCGCCCATACAGCCACTGCCCCCCGCTAATGCGGGGTCGGTACGCCATTCGGCTTGCTTATTGTGGCTTTCTTCGTTAGCTGACAACCATCCCTGTGGGTACTCGACAAACACCTTACGAATACTACCTAGCATGCCCTGCTCTATCATATGGCGGGCTTGCCATACCATGGGGTAACCTAAGTAGGTATGAGCTAACCCGTATAAACGGTCGCTAGAAAGCAAAGCATCTTGTAAGTCGAGTACTTCGCCTAAATCAACACCTGCCGGCTTTTCACAAAACACGTGAAAACCCGCTTTTATCGCGGCTAAAGAGATAGGAACGTGCAAATGATTAGGGGTAACAATAACCACCACTTCCATTCGCTCTGTAGGTGGAAGTTTCGCTTCAGCGTCTAGCATTAATTGCCAATCGCTGTAAGTTCGCTGGCTGTCTATATTTAAAGCATCGGCAGTGTTACTGTTATTCTTTGCATCGCGGCTAAACGCACCACATACCAGTTTATAATCACCATCGAGCCCAGCTGCATGTCGATGAACGGCGCCGATAAACGCCCCTTCACCGCCCCCTATCATGCCCATTCGTATTGGTTGTGTTCGCGCCATAATATTTGCTCCTTGTGTGCCCAAAGCCAACAAAACATAAATTTCGATGCTTCGACACTCTCACAATTTGTTGCATAATTGTAACTATGTATAAAATGTAACGGATTACATTTTTACCTGTCAATGTATTTGGTCTCTTTTTGTTAAACTAAAGTTGAAAATTTTCACGTTTCAACCCCGTTCTCTTCTGCTATAGGTCACGTACCGCCTAGCTTACCCGCAGGTACTCGGAAGCAATTTAACAAAACAGCAACACATAGTGCTGGATTTTTTAAAAAAGTGACGTATTCTTCTAAGGTAATGATAACGGTTACATTTTGACTACCGGTTAAACATAGCAACATAGGCAAGCAGTAAAAATACAATAACTATGGCAAATATAAGAGATGTAGCAGACAGCGCAGGTGTTTCTGTAGCCACGGTATCGCGGGCGCTTCAACAGCCTGAGCGAGTGTCGCCTAAAACACGCAATAAGGTGATGGCGGCAGTTGAATCGGTGGGATATAAACCAAACTTAATGGCGGTTAAATTTCGTTCGGGTAAAACCCATAACTTAGTTGTATTGGTTCCTACCGTAGCAAACGTTTTTTTCGCACGGGTTATAAGCGGTATGCAAGAAGCCGCCGCTGAGTTAGGTTATTCAATACTGCTGGCAAATACCCTTGGCAACCCCGATATTGAAGCCCATTACGCCAAAATGGTGAGTACTTCTCAAGCTGACGGTCTTATTCAACTTCGGGCGCAAACTCCGTTAGACGACAGCATGATTAACGACAATGGTCTTTTGCCTATGGTTAACGCATGTGAGGTAATTGAGTGTGGTAAGTACCCGGTTGTTTCGTTAGATAACCGTGCTGCGGCCAACGCTATGACAACCCATCTCATCAATTATGGCCATCAACGCATTGCGATGGTGAAAGGGCCAGACTCAAGCCCTTTAACGCAAGATAGGTTATTAGGCTATCAAGATGCGCTAGCGGCCGCCAATATTGCGTTTGATGATCATTTACTGTTTCCCGGCGACTTTACACTACAAGCGGGCTATCAAGCGGGTACTGCCATTTCGCAATTGCCTGTTACGCAGCGCCCTACCGCGGTGTTTTGTGAAAATGATGAAACCGCCATTGGCGCAATGCAAGCCTTTAAACAGGCCGGCCTTAATGTTCCTAACGATATATCGGTAGCGGGTTTTGATGATATTGCCTTTTCGGCATTTTGTGACCCCCCTCTTACTACCATAGCGCAACCCGCAGAAGAGTTCGGCAGAACCGCCGTTACTCTATTAATAGATGTGCTAAATGGAAAAATTCGTAAAGCGCCAAAGGTGATAATGCCTTTTGAGTTAATTACCCGCCAGAGTACTGGCCCGGCTAAACACGCGTAAAGGAGAGACCTTAAATGACAGCATCATATAATCAGCATTCACTCGCCCGCAGAACCTTTTTGAAACTTGCTGCTACCACAGCTGGGGTTGCCATTGCGCCTAGCATACTAGCACATGGGCACGGTAAACATACGATGAGTAATACAAAGGTAGGCTTACAACTTTACACCCTACGTGACATTATGAAAGTGAGCGTTCCGGCCACCTTAAAGCTGGTTGCCGCTATTGGGTATAAAGAAATGGAATTCGCTGGATACTTCAACCATTCAGCCAAAGAAATTAAGCACATTTTAGACGGCGAAGGCTTAACGGCGCCCTCGGCCCATGTACAGTTACAAGATTTACAACAGAACCTAAGCCAAGTACTGGATGATGCGCAGACAGTTGGCCATAAGTATGTAGTAGTGCCGTGGCTAAGCGAGGCGCAGCGCGGCGAAGGGATTGAGCCCTATCAACGATTAGCTGATAGCTTAAACTCCATTGGCGAAGCCTGCCAAAAAGAAGGTATCACCCTTGCCTATCATAACCATGATTTTGAGTTTGAAAACCGACAAGGGCAGCTACCTTTAGATGTATTGATTGAAAACACCGACCCAGACTTTGTAGCCATGGAATTAGACCTATACTGGGCGGTAAAAGCTAACCAAGACCCAGTTGAATATTTCAAACGCTATCCTGGGCGGTTTAAACTTTGGCACGTTAAAGACATGGCAAAAGACGGGGCCTTTGCAGATGTAGGCACCGGCGTCATCGACTTCAAAAATATTTTTGCCCATGGCGAGCTTGCAGGTATACAACATAAGTTTGTGGAGCGCGATAAAACTAACGATAGAATTGCCACAATAGAGCAAGGTTTTACCGCGGTAAATAAGCTTAACCAAGCGTTAGCGGCCAGTAAGTAAACTACTTCTGCAATAGATAGATAAAGGGTATTATAACGGCACCATAGTGATGAGCATAATGATGTAGGTGCCGTACCCTATTATGACTGAATTATTTAGCGCAGTATCGCGCGCGTTAAGCCCCTATTATACCGAAATGAGTATTATGCTAATGGCCACTATTTTAGTGGTATATGGCGATATTATTAATGGCCATGTTAAACGTATACTCGCCCCCTACCATTTCATGCTAAGAATTAGCCTATTCGTTTTGCTGTGTGCCTTTGGTTATGGCGCATTAACCTTATATGGCGCACCTTTTTTAAAGCACGTTATTGCCTATTTGCCTTGGCAATACCAAGGAGTAGGCTTTGTAGCGGCGTTTATGGCAATTGGTTTTTTAGCAGAGCGACGTAGGTATATTTAGCGGGTGGCGCGTGATAAGTGAACAGTGCTATCCCTCGCCTACTTTTCTTTCATCAACGAACTTCTTAGGCGACACCCCTTTTATCTTTTTAAACGACGTTGAAAAATAGGAAGGCGTTCCAAAGCCAACGTCCATGCCTGTGGTAATAACAGACCCACCATTTACCAGTAAGGGCACCGCTTTATCTATTCTAAACCGCGTTAAAAACTCACTAAAATTGTAGTCGAACAGCTCGGACAAACGACGGTTTAGGCTACGTGCACTCATAAGTAATAAGTTAGCGGCCATATCCCGATTAAAATGCTCGTTGTGGTAGTTTTTTTCTAATACCTCAATGAAATTGAGATAAAAATTCATGTCTTTTTCCGACGTGAATTCAGGTATTCTTAACGACTCACCTAATTGGGGAAGAATGGGCTGGGCGGCACCCTCGACAGCGGTTAAAGTGCGTAGCGATAAAAGGTGATCCACAAGTAGCAGTAGTTCATTGTTCGGCGTAGGTTTTGTTAGATAGTAGTCAGCTTTTTCTTCAAGTGCTTTACGCTTTGTCGCTTCATCGGTCTTAGCAGTAAGTATAATAACCGGAGTAGTAGCAAATGTTTCATGACTGCGTATATTCTCAGTTAACGTGATGCCATCTATCCCCCTCATCATTAAATCTGTGATCACCAAGTCCACCTTATATTTGCCCATTAATTCGAGCGCTTGTCGGCCACTTTTGGCAATTAAACAACGATAGTTTTTAGTCAGCAGATTAAACATATAGGTACGAAATTCACGGTTATCGTCAATAACGATTATGGTGTGCCTATCATCCCAGTTTTTGCCTTCAGTATTGCTAGATTGTTCTGCGTTTACCGACTCAGTGTCATCGAGAGGTAAAATAACGGTCCATTTAGCTCCCTGCCCTAAAACACTAGAAAGAGTGAGTTTACCTTGGTTTAATTTGACTAAGTCATCCACTAACGATAACCCGACACCTTGGCCTTCAACCTCACCTTTATGCACTCTAACGAAGCGTTCAAGAACCTTATCATGATCACTTGCATCTATGCCTTCGCCATCATCAGTTACAGTAACCCTAAGGTTTTTATCGTCTATAGAAGCACATACTTTTATGTTGCCGTGTTCTGGAGTGTATTTAATAGCGTTCTCTACCAGGTTAGTAACAATTTTTTCTAAGCTATCGCTAATTAAACAAATATGCTGTTTACCCCGACAGGTTACCTCTAAATGTTGATTTTTAGCCTTCGCTAATGGCTCTACGTTCATTACTACGTGGGAAACATCTTCAACTGAATAGCGACTAAACAGTGACTTGCTTCCCTCTATGTTAGGCACAGTAGAACTCATTTGGTCCACCAGCTTTTCAATTCGCATGGCGTTTTGCCTTAGTGTGGTAAATTCCGTGCTACTTATGTTTGTACTATCAGGTGCTTTTTCTAATGAACCTAAAATGATTTGTAAGGGGGTGCGAAGATCGTGCGCTATATTGCTGATATGCTTTTCTTTAGCACGAAGCGTTTTTTCAAATTTAGACTGGCCATCTGTGAGTTCGTAACGTGCGATAAATTGATAAACTTTGGTGTTTTTGAGATAACGTTTGAATGGTTTTAGGTATCCAAGTTTCGCTAGGACAATAAACGCTACCGCCGAGATAAAGTAGATGATAAATGCGAAATACGAAAGGTAAAAAGGAGGGATAACGATGAAATTCAATCTACTTACACTACTACGTCGCCCGTCTTCAAGTATCCGTGATTCAACCTGATACCGGCCGTAGCTTAAGTCGGAGAGCGCCACATACACGAAGGACTCCGGGTGTACCACCCAATCGTTATTAAGCCCAACGATTCGAAACTCAACGTGTTGATTTTCATGAGCTAAAAAGCTATTTGTGCCAATATTGATCGCAATAGAGTCATAGTCGCTGCCTATCTGAAACTCAAACTCTTCTGCACTGGGATAATGAACTTCCTTTTTCTCTATGCCCGCCCCCCAAGCAATCATAGTATAAACGGAAGAGGGCCCGTTAGTTTCGGCATGACGCACAGCGTCTAGAATTAATTTTTCATTTATTAAATAAGGGTAACGATCACCAAAAACTATAATGCTGCCGCTATTTCCTATGAAGCTGTTATATTCAAAGTCTGTGTCTAATATACCATCTTCAATTCCTATGTAGTGTGTGACGCCTTCTTGAAAATCATAGAGAAAGAGCCCCATGTTTGTCGTTACCCACAAGTTATTGTTTTCGCTTAATATTGCGCCACGAATAAACCGTATTTCTTTTGTTTCCAGTATTTTACTTCTGGCTATTCTTCCAGTTTCCTTACTTAACTCAACAAGACCTTTTCCTGTGGTACATATGAGAAACACATCACTCAATTCAATTAGACAGGTTATGCTCGACCAGCCCCCTTCTTGAACATTAATTTTCCTCCAGCTCAGTTTCGATAACTGAATATGGATATTGCTCTCACTATCGTAAGCCAATAATTCACCGCTTTCAGATAACACCGAATGAAGAATCTTTGCAGGAGCGCTAATTTCATCGACCACAACTCCTTCATGAACGAGGTAATAGCTGCTGCTAGAGCCATTATCGTGATACGCATAAAAGCTATCTTTTGAGATCTCAATAGTATGGAAGTAGGTTTCGCCACAACCTTTAAAATTGCTAGCATCTGATTCTTTAATATTGGTAAATATAACAGCGTTACGTTCTATACACTCTGCGCCCAGTGAGTCTCCATAGGAGGTTAACGCACCGGTTGTAAGATCCACAGTATAGCTTTTTTCTTTAGTCCTTATCTCTAGCGCGTAATGTCTATCTACACCGTGAGTTACAATTTTTTTGTCAAGTATATCGCCATTTTCATGGAGGAAATTTACCGCACGGTGTTTTTTTGAGATCCCGATTAATCCAAGTTGAGATGATGCTATCAATAGGTCATTTGAGTTGGTTTCCGCTATAGCGGTAATGCTGCGGATACTTTCTGAATATATGACGGGATTCAAAAATTTTGCTGGCGAAACTAGACCATTAGATACTTTATACATTCCGCCTGCTGCGACCCAAATTTCTCCGTTGTCGGATATGTGTAGGTCTGTGACATTGTCTGATTTATTGTGGGCTTTAAAAAAAGGAAAGAAATCGCTACTGGTTTGATTAACTATGTATATACCTTCTTTTCCCGCTAGATATACAGAGTCTTCATGTATTTCAACAACGTTAAGCGTTGATAATTCGTTGTACCTTCCTATCAAGGTGTCTTTTTTAATTGTTTGATGCTCTGGATCGATAGTTAACAACTCTGTTTCCGATGCAACGTAAAAGTTTTGATTATCAGTCGCTATTGAATACGCGCTAGTGGTATTCCCCAGACCTATGCTATCAGCCCAAGCTTCAACTAAACCAGTTGATTTATCCACAATGTAGACGCCACTAACAATAGATAGTGCAAGATGGCTTGGCGAAACCGCTACCGACCAAACGTACTCTTTCCAGTGTTTAGGGATAGGAAGCTCTACTGAACTCTTATCTGCAATTCGAACTTTAAAAACCCCTACCCCATACTCAACAATCCAAAGGTGACCTGAAGGGTCATACTGAATATCAGATATTGGTCCCGATATGTCACTATTAGGGTTAAAGTTCAACTTAGTGGAGCGCCCCCCGATTACTTCGAATACTCCGTTTTCTGATGCTACATATATAACGCTTCCTACTACTTCAACATCGTAAATTATACCAGTAGGAATTCCCGCGAATTTATTTCGACCATCTAAAGCTACCCCTACAGCATTTGCATTCTGAACAAAAAATATAAAAATCGCGCCAAATATAACTACATTGGCCCTTAATTTTAAAATTGGCTCTTTGGTGATATCCATATACCTACAATGCTCGTAATTTTGAAACCGCAGTACACATTCACTTTAATTACATGTAATAAAGGAAGATAGAGAAATGAATATAGAACAAAATTTGGTCGGAAAAGAGCTGAACGAAGAAGAATATACTAAAGTATATGCAGGCTCCGGTTCATGGACACCATTAGAAAATGAGCTATTTTACATTCAGCCTGAAACGCCAAAACTACCAAGCGGGCCAGGTTTGGCAAGTTCACACCAGCAACCATTGCATACCGGCATTTTCGGCGGCTAATTGATCGTAAATATAATCCCCAACGTAAAGGCAGTCTTTTGGCTGTAGCTGCCATTTTTCAGCAACCATAAGTAGTGCGGTAGGGTCGGGTTTTGCGGGCGCGTCCTCTCTTGTCAGTACGAAGTCGATGGGAATATTGTTATTCGCAATCTTTATGTTGCTAGCGGCACGACAATTACGCGTTACAATCGCCATCGGCAAGCCGTATTCGTGCACTGTGTCTACCATTTGTTTACCCGTAAACAGCCATTTTGCGCACCTCGCATCGTTCAGCTCATGCTGCAATATTCTGTCGTTGGCTTTATCTTGCGCTTTTCCACAGGTTATTTGGGCGACAAAAGTAAGAATATCTTCATCGGGAGGGCAGCCAATGTCTGAGCGCATTTGAGTGAAGTTCAACCGCGACTCTACTAACGTCCCATCAAGGTCGAAAATTACCCCTTTTATACCGCTCAAATTCACACTGATACCTTTCTACTTACTCTTTATATGACTAACATGCCACGGTATTGGCATTTTAGGTAGTTACGTTTGGTTTAGTTTTCTGCAGTTATCAGTTACATCGGGTTTTAATTTGCATTAGCATACGCGCTCATTTTATTTCATCACGTTTTGCTTCGGGTATTTATTCATGGGTGTATTTGCGGCCTTAGGTACGGCACTTTGTTGGGCTATTGCGGCACGACTTTTCAGCGGCACTGGTAATGCATTTTCGCCACTTACAATGAACTTCTGGAAGGGGATAATTTCTATCGCCTTGTTAGGTATTGTACTTATAGTAATACCACCGGCCGCTTACACTACCAGTAGCATCTTGTGGCTATTAATTAGCGGCTTTATTGGTATCGGCATTGGCGACACCTGTTTTTTTAAAGCACTAAAGTCTATCGGCGATAGCCAAGCGGTTTTGGTAGCAGAAACCTTAGCGCCCTTATTTACCGCTCTACTGGCTATGGCATTTATTGGTGAATGGATAACGTGGCAGCAATGGGTGGGCGTGGCTGTGGTGCTACTGTCAGTAGATATGGTTATTAAAGCCCGAAAGCGCAGTACTACCCATGTGTTTGCTACAAGCGGCTATTTGTATGGTGTAGCTGCTGCGTTATGTCAAGCAGTAGGCGCTGTAGTAAGTCGCGATATCCTTGGTAGTGGTGAAGTCGATGCCGCCAGTGCTGCTTTCTTACGATTGGTGGGCGGTATGTTCTTTGTGGTGCCGCTTATTGCGTTTAGCAAAACACGGTGGTTACCTGTAATTACACAAGGCCAAGCGGTATGGCCTGCCTTTGTTCTGGCCACTTTACTGGGCACAACAGCTGCTATTTACTTACAAATGTTTGCCTTTGCCTACGCGAAAGCCGCTGTGGTGCAAACCCTTATTGCCACTAGCGCGCTTATGTCGTTAGGGGTTGCTTGGGTACTAGGGGAAAAGGCCACTAAAGCTACCTTGTTGTGGTCAATAGTGGCGTTAATGGGCGTGGCCATATTAGTTAGCTTTGGTTCCACATCAATGCATTAGCCCGGGCGCGATATAAAGGTACTGGTAGCATTTAAACAGCCTTTAGGCGTAATTTACTCGTTCCGCTCATCTAAATTGCTAAGCTAGTGGTATTACAAAGGTAGGTAACGTAACGGTAAAGCCGTTGCGCTTTTGCAATTTATGGTTAAATAGGGAGCTGTGCATGGCATTGCCAAAGGTGCTAATTTTCGATATTAACGAAACCCTACTTGATATGACCCACATGAAACAAGGGTTGGCGCCTGTATTAAATGGCGATGAATCCTTGGTAGATCTGTGGTTTGCTACCTTGCTACATCACTCCTTGGTCGATATTGCTTCTGGTCAGTTTCATGATTTTATCGATATTGGCGCATCTGCCCTTGTTATGGTTGCCCATACCAAAAATATCGAGGTTAGCCAGTCTAAAGCCAAACAAACGATAAAAAAATACATAACCGCATTGCCGCCCCATAGCGACGTAAAACCAGCGCTGAGTTCGTTAAAAAAGAAAGGGTTTACGTTAGTGGCGCTTTCGAATTCATCTATCAAAGGGTTAGAAGCACAGCTGCAGTTTGCAGAAATTGATCACCTCTTTGACCATATACTCAGCACCGAATCTATCTTTACCTATAAACCTTATGCAAAGGTATATCATTGGGCATGTAAACAAGTTAAGGCACTACCAAGTGAGGCAATGATGATCGCCGCTCACGGGTGGGATGTAAGCGGCGCAAAGGCGGCGGGATTGCAAACAACGTTCATCGAACGCCCTGGTAAGGCTATGTATCCTTTAGGTTTGCCCCCAGATTTTTCGCTAAGTACGCTAACAGAGTTAGCCAATACACTAATTAGCGAATACCAAAACCTTTAGTAGAACAATGTGAACGTTTGGTTTCTAACGCGCCAAGTTGACGTTTTAACCATGACTTTTGAATACCCGATTTAGCGACCTTCATTTCGGTGCTTACACGGCTAATTTCTTTTCCTACGTTTACGCAGGCTTTTGGGTTAGGTTCAAATCCGCCATTGGCTAACGCGGAGGAAGAAAAAATAACGGCCGATACGGCGCATAGTAATTGCTGTTTCATAGTGGTCCCCAACAACTGTGATAAACACAGTGTTTTTACTCTGATTAAAAGTTTGGCTTCTGCGAGCCTTGAGTCAGTACGAAAACTATAGCAATCATTTTATTGTTATCCGGTAGCAAAATTTATACGTAGTGATGCTTTAGCGCATTCTTAGGTATCCCACTACAGCGCCATGTGGTAACCCTTCAGTAACGAAGTATATTACCACCAATGCTTTATAGTTATCGCATTCCCCATTTATAACAATGGGTTATCGTAAAAAGCGTGTGTCCTTTTTACTGGTTGCAGTAACAGCTTTCTGCAACAGCTCGCTTTTTAACGGCGGGTATTAAAACACTTAATAATTTGCGTCTCAAGAGAACAGCCTTTATATACTTGAAAGTTAAGCATTCTATTCACTTCTCACCACGCGTTTAAACATAGCAGACTACCAAGCACTTCTGCCAGCTGTACAAAAAAAATACACATCATTTTACAACTGGCATTAATCCTTTGCGTCGAAGCGGCTTAATTTTGTGCCAACAGCGAAGATAAAAGCGAGCAAACCACAAACGAGAAAGAGCTGCGTAAGCGTCAATGGAATAAAGTCAAGTGCTGAGGTAAGAAACTGACCAGAAAACACTGCCATTGCAAAGTACGATAAGTACTTTCCTCTATTTTCCTCGCTACTCACTTCTACCGTTCTATGATTAAGTACCGGTATCGAGAATCCAAACCCTACACCCGCGGCTATAGCCCCGGCAATAATAAGTACAAGTACGTTGGTGCTCGCAAATAGTCCGTGCGCCAACCCGTAGGCAACAAAGGCAATAACAAGTGTCATTTTATTGCCAACACGCGCCACTATTTTGGGCATAAGCATGGCCGACAAAACCGCGATAAATGAAATAAAAGACAATAAATACCCTGTTTCAGCTTCCCCAAAACCAAGCCCGGCCAAATGTTCTGGTAGCATGATAAACATACTAAAAAATAAGC
Source organism: Alteromonas profundi (assembly GCF_010500865.1). Lineage (GTDB taxonomy): Bacteria > Pseudomonadota > Gammaproteobacteria > Enterobacterales > Alteromonadaceae > Alteromonas > Alteromonas profundi. The sequence goes on along the minus strand of NZ_JAAAWN010000022.1, from coordinate 30,967 downwards.
TCATAGCCATAACTGTAAAGGCCATTATGGGCACAACTGAAGGGCTGTGGGGCACGGCTTGTGAGGGTAAACGTTGCGGCTTTGTGACACTGGCTTGCGGTGTTGATAGCGGTTCAGCTTTTGGAACACAGGCTGATACAAATAGCGCGCAAACTAGCGCTAAAGCATAAATAAGAAAGGGCGCTTGCCAATGTAGCTCAGTTAACAAACCACCGAAGAACAGGAAGATAACGCCACCTAGCTCTATCGCCATACCTTGTTTTGCTATCATAGAGAGCCGCTTTGGCCCATGAAACCACTGAGAGATGACCGCCGTTCCCGCCGCCATTTGACCTGCGGTAAACCCACCTAACAAAATACGATCGACACCTAGCGCCAATGGTCCGTTTAAAAAGCGCCGGCACAGCCAAAAATAAAGTAGCCCCATAAGCTTATTAGCAGTGTCCTTCTAGCGCCAATTTTATCAATAAGACGCCCAAACAAAGGTGCGAACAAAATAGCGCCCAATGCAGGCGTAGTGATAAGTAATGGCGCGTATTCTTGTACACCTAGTTGTGTTGAGATTGTCGTTAAACCGGGTGCGATAGCAGCGCCCACCATAATGGTTAACATGGCGGAAACCAGTAGAGAATATTCACCATAACGTGAAAGAGAATAGGATTGGGTGTTAAACGCTGTCATAAAACCTCATCGTCATGCTTGTGTGCTACGCAATTAATAGATCGCGCTTACTCAAAGGCATTACTCTAGCGGTATTTATTACTTATATTAAATGATATAAATACGCACTACTTATCTTACTTTGACATAACTATGAATTTTAAGCATTTAAAGACATTTGTTGAGGTTGCCCAGTGTAAAAGTTTTTCTCATGCCGCTACACGACTGCATACAGGGCAAAGTGCGATAAGCCGTCATATCACCGCACTGGAGGGTGATCTTACTGTTACCTTGTTAGCGAGAAATACGAGAACTGTTGAGCTAACCCCTGCCGGCGAACGTTTTTTACAGCACGCCCAGGCTATTCTAAAACACTGTGAGGTAGCCAAAGAAGATGCACAGTTAGTACAAAGCGGCGAAAAAGGTTTGCTGCGCATAGGGTATCTAAGTTCTGCTTGCGTTCACTTTCTTCCCCAGTTGCTGCGTAGCTTTACGGATATAAATAGCGGGGTAACCGTAAAACTTGATGAAATGACAGTATCGCAGCAGCTGCAAGCCTTCACCGAGGGCGCTATAGATATTGGCTTTTCTCGCCCAATAGAAAAAACACATGAGGGATTGTTAAAAGAGAAACACATTATTGATGACCCTATTTGCGCTGTGGTCGCCCATGATCACCCGCTAAGTAAACATACTGTTTTACCCTTAACGACTATCGCTAAGTACTCACTAATTTTGTTTGCACGGGCCCATGCACCCAGTTTGTTCGACAGTTTAATGGCCGCGTTTCACTACCAGCAGTTAAAACCCAGTGTGGTGAGCGAGCCTACATCTATGCAGGCACTTTTAACTGAAATCGCCAGCTCTCGTTGTGTTGCGTTAGTGCCATCTTGTATTCAAAACCTTCATACGCAGGGATGTACGTTTATTCCTCTTAAAACACACCTTCACGCTGAGTTAAAAATGCATTGGTTGGCTAAGCCTAATGCTACAACGCTAACCTGGCTAAATTGGTATGAGGAACATGGGCCACAGCTAATACCCGGCCCCTCGTAGCAATTAGTAACACCCGGCGCTTTTATCAAATAAGTTTTTGATGATTACGCTAAAAATGAATGAGAAATTTCATCTCACCACTTGCAAATGAAAATGATTATCAATAACATTGATTTTATATTCATTTAATTTATTAACCTTACATGTCTGCGGCCCGCATCCTTATCATTGAAGATGATACTACGCTTAGCGATCAGATAGCGCATTTGCTCGAAGATAGTGGCTTTACTATTAGTCAGTGTCAGGACGGGCAAAAAGGGTTACTGGCCGCGTTGCAACAACGCTTCGATCTTGTTTTATTAGATATCCTTCTTCCTTCGTTAGATGGCTTATCGGTGCTTAATCAACTCAGAAAAAAGAAGCAAACGCCGGTAATGATGATTACCGCTTCAGGGGCCGAGCAAGAAAGGATTGAGGGCTATCGAACAGGGGCAGACGACTACCTTCCTAAACCGTTCAATTTCACTGAAATGTTGCTTCGCATAGAGGCATTATTGCGCCGTAGCAGCCGAGACGTGGCGGCGCATTCACAGCCCAGTAAACTACAGATAGGTGATTTACAGCTAAACAGAGTAAATCAAGGCGTGAACATTGGGCAACTCACCCTCGAACTCACGCCAATACAGTTTAGGCTACTATGGACACTTGCGGAAAACCAAGGCGAAATACTTAGCAAAGCGTTTCTCTATCAATGTGTGTTAGACCGGCCTTTCAGTCGATATGACCGAAGCCTAGATATGCACCTTAGTCGTGTGCGGAAAAAGCTGATAGAAGCCGGGATGCCCTGCGATTGTTTAGCGACAGTACACGGAAAAGGCTATCGACTTTCATGAAAAACAAACTGTTATGGCGCTTGTGGGCCATCATTGGATTGGGCACAGTAGTGCTGTTTTTAGCCATAGATTGGTTAACAAATCATACCGAAACCAGCATGAGCTTTATTGCCGATACCCACCAGCAAACACTGCTTAATTATGGCAAACAGGCTGAGCATATTTACCTTACCCAAGGTGAAGACGCCTTAGCCGAATATATCAAGCACATCCAACTACAGGAGAAGACGTGGGCCGGCGTAGTCACCTCTAAGATAACCCCTTTTGCTGACAGTGAATTAGTGCCCTTGTTCACTGATTACTTTCAATTAGGCCGTGGGGTGGAATGGAAAATTCACCTCTATTTTGCCCAAAACCCCATTATGGAAGTGCCCTTTGTGGATGATGCCACCCACTTGTTGATACAGCTTCCCCAGCGTATGCGCCCTGGTGCCTTTTTAATGATGTTTCGGCTGTTACTGCAAATAGCCCTGCCACTTATTCTTCTTTGTTTGCTTACGTATGTGGTGTATCAACATGTGATGCGCCCCCTGAAACGGCTTGAAAAAGCGACACAGGAATTCAGCGATGGGAAGTTGGATGCTAGGGTGACACCGCTCTTACCTAAACGACATGATGAACTCACAGATATCGCCGCTACCTTTGATAAAATGGCTGATCGCACCAGCAGCCTGATTCAAAATCAACGTCAACTTTTAGCCGACCTTTCCCACGAATTACGCACCCCCTTGGCGCGTATTGATATGGCGGTAGACTTTGTAGAGCAAAACCTTAATCAGGCCCAAGCATTAGAACGGCTGCGTTATGAAGCCAGTACTATGCGAAGTTTAGTGGAAGACACCTTAACTTTTTCGTGGCTGTCAACGGAGCTTCCTAGCCTTAACACTGAGACCTTCGATTTAGTCGAGCTTATCAATGTTATTTGCGACGATGCAAAATTTGAATACCCTCACAATATGCTGCATTGTGATTTGCCCGAGCAGGCCATGATAGACAACAGTAGCCAAGTAGCGTTAGGCCAAGCTATAGAAAACATTATTCGCAATGCCCTTCGCTATACACCACTGGAAAAAGCAGTGAGTGTGCATCTCAAGAAATTGCACAACACCTATTCGTTAACTATCTCTGATAACGGCCCAGGCGTGCCAGATGCCCTATGCGACGATATATTCAAACCTTTCTTCCGTGTTGAAAAGTCTAGAACAGCCACCAAAATGCGAGGCGAAGGTGAGGCGGCGGCACATTCGCAGAAGAACCGCGGCCATGGTATGGGACTAGCACTCGCACAACGTCAGGTGCATGCCGTTGGCGGGGAAATTAGTGCACATAATCGTATCGATGACACCGCCGGCCTTACCATAGCCATTTCACTTCCTATCAACGCTACGTCAACTACACAAGCGTCAGTATAACGGCCTGTTTAATGGCCTCTACTTAGAGGCTATCAGGCGTTTAATGCCTAACATAAAGCCGGTGTACACAAGGTAACACGCCAGCAATGAAAACAACCCTGCGATAGTTTGACCAATGAAACCAAAATGTTCTCCGGTATGCAGAAAACGCGCGGTGCCCCATGCTTGCCCACCTCGGCTCCAATCTTCTTTCCTTAACACCTTTGTGACCTCGGGGCTGCGGGTATCGAAGTAAAGCGAGTACGACATTGACTGCCTATGTCCTATGCTTTTATCAATAAAAAAGCGCGCTTCGTATTCGTGCTCTCCTATTTCCATCCACATTGAATACCAATCGTCGTAATCGTTGCTGTTTGCATGATTTTGAGCGGCAAGAAAAAGAGTTTCGTAGTCAACCACATCTAAGGACAACGAGGTTACTTCTTCATGCTGTTCACGTGGCGGCTCCTGCTCACCAAAGAAACCATATAACGCGTTATTTGCCCAAGAGAAATGAAACAAAGTGGCGGTAATGGCAATAATGAAAAGAACAGGAATGCTCCACACGCCCAGCACCAAATGCCACTGTCGACGGCGATGATGGCGATTGGTGTAATGGTGACGAAACCAAAGATGCTGCTTAAATGATGCAAGGCGCAATTTATTGGGCAACCAAAGATACGCACCACTGACAATAAGGAAAATAAACACTAAATTAGCGTAGCCATTCACCGTTTTCCCTATGCCTTTAAGCTCACCTTTTAACAGTAAGTATCGATGAAGGTTGGTAAGCCAATGAAACACCAGCGCCACATTGCCCTCCCCTTCTCTTAAAATCTCACCGCTATAGGGGTGGAATAAGTAGCTGTTACGCCCTGCCCAGGCAGGCACGGCCGCACCTTCCCTGTTTACCCAACGTACGTAAATATGGGGGGTTTCAGGGTGTAGTGCTTGAAGCTTATCGACAATATCATCGGTGGAGAGCCTTTGCTGGTTCTGGGGTACATCCACACGGTATCGCATTTCGTCAAGTTCGATAAACTGACGTTCGTAAGTTAATAGAAACCCAGTTAGTGACATAAGAAATATAAAAATCCCCGCCACTAAACCCAAAATAAGGTGAGTCCAGAAGACCCACCTTTTCACTGTTTTTGCTATTGCCATAAGAGTGTTTAGAAGTTGTAGCTTACTGATACTCGAATATCTCTACCCGCTTCTTTTGGCCCAATGACGCTCCCGAACACCTCACTGTAATCACCGACACTCGAATGATCGATATAGGCTTCATCAAACAGATTCGTCACCGCGAGGTTGACCTTGAAGTTATTACTGACAAACCATTGCCCATACACATCAACCGTGGTGTAGCTAGGTTTATTTAGGTTGTACAATGAATCGGTCCAACCATTCTGCAAAGCCTGATGCAGGGTTTCTATGGTAAGTGAATTGACCCGTGTAATATTGATACCTACGTTGAGGTCGGTGTTAATATCATAGTCAACACCCAACACCCATGTATCGCCGCGACTATTCCCTAGGCCAACAAATTCATAGCCGTTAAGGTCGATGGTATCGTATTCAACATTGTACAAATCAGCGCGCGGGGATAGCTCAGTATCCACGCTAGAGTAACCAAAGAATATGTTTGCATCACCCAATGCGTAAGCAATATCAAATTCAAAACCACTTGATTCCAGGTCGCCGATATTATTGTAAACCGAGTCGCCTTCAAAGCCGCTAAAAATCACATCATCGATTGTGCTTTCAAATACCGTGAATCTCGCGTGCACGTCATCAGCTTGATATTCAATTGCCCCTTCAATATTGGCCACGGTTTCCGGCACCACATTATTACCTACAACCGGAACATCGCTACCGTCATACAAGTATTCGTCAATGGTAAACCCGTCGCCAATTTCTTTTCCTCGGGCGGCTTCGGCATAACCAAGGGCTAATTTCCAGGCCTTTGACAGTTGATAGGTAAGCCCAACATTCATGCTTACTTCGCTGTCGTTTAGCCCTGAAGGCTCATCGGTGACCGGGTCGCCGTAATATTCATCAAGTAATATGTCTTGCTGGAAGTCATAGTCATCGAAGCGCACACCATAGCTTAATGTGAGTTCTGGGTTTATCGCGCTATGGGCTTGGGCATAGACTCCTAGCACACTGCCCTCTTCTGCATTTTCTACAGCCCCCTCAGCCGGGCCGCTTTCCACTTCGTCGTTGCGGTAATCTACGCCGTAGGTAAATACATGGTTTGTCGTTTCACTGGTGTTGCGAATATCAAAACCATAAGTGTCGATGTTTGCCAACCAATCAAAGCGACCTCCTCTAAATGACGAAGAGGTGTTGTACGCTGTGGCTTCTAAGTACACCATAGCGCTATAGTCTAAACGGTAATTTGCTACTAAAGTGTCACGCTCAGCTTCACTGGGATACAACGCTGCGCCTTCTAGCACAACCCAATTGGGCCTTGCCGAAAATTCACCTTCTTCCTCACGCTTTTCATAGCTTAGTGACGCATATTGGTTTTCAGTGAGGTTGCCGCTGGCTTTTACGAATAACAAGTCTTGGTCGGCGGCGGTACCATAAATTTCATTGCCGTCGCCGTCTTCCATGTTGTCTCTATCTGAGGTGCTGTAATAACCTAGCACGCCCCAATCTTCATTTAGCTTGCCATAAACACTGCCACTGTATCGGGTGCCGTCGTTACTAAAGTAACTGGCTTTTACACGGCCGCCAAAACGTTCATCGTCGCGCAGAAGATCGCTCGCATCTTTCGTTTTAAAACGAATAGCACCGCCAATAGCACCAGGGCCACTGGTTGCCTCACCGGCTCCAGCTTGCACATCAATTTGCTTTAACAAGTCAGGATCTAAGGTTACACGACCAATATGGTGAAATAGGGTTGAGGTTTGCTGAGCGCCATCAACCGTAATGTTTAGATAAGCATCTTCTAAGCCGCGCACGAAAATTTTCTGCGCAACGCCTACCGAGCCACCCACACTTACCGATGGTGACTCACGAAAAATATCAGCCAAATCATTGGCCTGAAACTGCTCAATGTCTTCAGCGGTAACACTTAAGTTGGTAGAAGCCCCGACAATTGAAACCCGTTCAATATCCTGTGTGTCTTCTACATTTGTTGCTTGTGCATGTACTGCGGTGCTAGATAACGCGCAAACTGCGCCAATAAATACTGACTTCTTCAAAAAATGCTCCCATTGAGTGTTGTAACTCTAAACGCGAAACATTCTCATTAAGTTTTAGACAAAAGGATAGCTATTTTACAATTGTTACATTTACCCACTTGGCTTCTAGTAACCTACGTTTTACACCATGCGCTTACATCTCATCTTGTTTAACTTGCTTCAAATAGGCCGCTAAGCTTTTCTCTTTTTCCTCCGCAAAGTGGCTAGATAGCGCAGTGAAATGGGAAATTCTGTCTAAGCGGAAGTTTCGAAACTCACTGCGTAATTCGCACCATCCTGCCAAAAGCCAAATTGGGCTGAATGATATAAGAGCAATGGGGCGAATGGTTCTTTTTGTCTTGTTATTATTTAAATCCAGATAGCAAAAGCTCACCCTTTGTTTACGTCTAATGCACTCTCTAACTTCGGTAAATTCCACGTTCCAAGGAATTTTGTAGTGGCTTGGCGCAGAAAAAGTACTTATCTGATGCAATTCGTTTAACAAGGTTGCAGGCAAGGTAGCCTGAATTTTAAGGTAGGCACTTTTCGCTTTTGCCGCGAATTTATCGTCTGTCCAATTGCTGACCATACCAATCCCTAATGCAATCGCCTCTAATTCGTCAGCATCAAACATAATAGGCGGCAGGTGATATTTTTTATCAATGATGTAGCCGACGCCGGCTTCACCTAATATGGGCACGCCAGAATCGATAAGATCTTGAATATCTCGGTAGATGGTACGAAGGCTAACCTCAAATGCATCTGCTAGCGTTTGTGCCGTTATCGCATGGTGCATTCTTCGTAAATGATGAACAATATCATTCAACCTTTCAGCTTTACGCATTGGTGTTTAATCGCAGGCTATAATTATTTCATGGTGATTTAACACTACTGACATTAACTGTCAGTAGTCAACGACTAGTATGAATTTACACCCACAAACATTCCCTAACGGATGGAAAGGAGAACACCATGATTGGCTACATCACCCTTGGAACGGCAGATTTAGAAAAAGCGGCAGCATTTTACGACGCCCTACTCGGTACTATTGGCGCTACTCGCTTTATGGAAGAGCCCGATTACTTTATTGCGTGGTCTAAAGGAGAAGACCAAGCCGCGCTATCGGTAACTAAGCCCTTCGATCAAAAACCTGCCACGGTAGGTAACGGCGTAATGGTGGCGCTTTATCTTGAAACACCTGAACAGGTTAATGCCTTTTACGACAAAGCCATTGAACTTGGTGCTACTTGCGAAGGTAAACCTGGGTTTAGACCCCAAGAAGCTACCTCAGGTTTTTATGCAGGCTATTTCAGAGATTTAGACGACAATAAGTTGAATGCGTTTTGCATGGTAGAGTAATTAAAGAAGCAAACGCAAACCTATAGAGACAGGTTTAGCCTAATAAAGGGCGCCTGCGTTTTCAGTATAGATACACGCCTTTTAAGTAGAGTTTTCAATGGATAGGATACCCTCTTCGCAGCCCGTTGTTGAAAACTCTGCTCATTTCCCTTTGGCAGATTGGCTTTAGCTGTCGCTTAGCGAATGGCCGTTAACCTGATTCATATAGATGAAACGAATTTATCATCATTTTAAGTTATCTCACTTGTAACATTGACCAAATCGTTTTTCTGACCCACAGTAATTAAGTAGCAATAACATCCCCCCGTATAAAAGTATTTAAACGCCACCACTGGCTATCTCTATTTCCAGCGTAAACAGCTCACTTGGCGCTATTGCACTACGACGTTAAACAATAATTTGACGCTATTGACAGTATTCCAAACCACTAATTGGGTTAATAACAATCGAATGTTGGCGGGGACATTGATGAAATAACATAAACCAAAGGAATACTGAGTTATGAATTTTTTATGTTTTAGTCGTGGTAGCAACCTCACTCAATGGCGGTTAAATAGCCGCCTTAAACTAAAAATAGCCATGATGTTTACTACGTTAATAATACTGGGCGGCTGTGGCGGTAGTAGCGATAGCAGCACACATATTATGGCTGAACAGCCCACAGAATTAGACCTCGCTGAAAGCAACTGGCGGCAACCGCTGTTTAGTGGATTAGGGGCGGTAAACTTTCCTATCACCACTAACTCACAAATTGCACAGCAGTACTTTAATCAAGGGCTTGCATTGTCGTATGCGTTTAATCATGCGGCAGCAGATTTCGCATTTAACGAAGCAACCATTTATGATCCTGACTGCGCTATGTGCTATTGGGGCAGCGCACTAGTACTAGGCCCTAATGTGAACGCCCCCATGTTTCCTGACAATGCCAATCGCGCCTTTAGTTTGGCCACATTGGCAAAAGATTTGAGCGAGAACGTTAGCACTAAGGAGCGCATGCTCATCAATGCGTTGCAACAGCGATATTTAGCCACAGAGCCAGCAGACCGAAGCTCACTCAACGAAGCTTACGCCGATAGCATGCGCGATGTAATGAACACCTTTCCTGAAGATGCGGATATTATCGCGCTTACTGCCGAGTCGATGATGGATGTCCATCCTTGGGATTTTTGGGACGCAGAAGGCGTTACGCGCCCTTGGACAAAAGAAATTACCGACACTATCGAAACCGCTTTAGCCCTTGATAAACAGCATATTGGCGCGATACACCTTTACATTCATGCAGTAGAGCAATCCACAAACCCAGAACGGGCTGAGCGCTATGCAGACACGCTGGCCGACCTTGCTCCAGCGGCCGGACATCTGGTGCATATGCCAGCGCATATTTACATGCGTGTGGGCCGTTACCACGACGCCACGCTAATCAACATGCAAGCCGCGGCGGCAGATAGTGAATTTATCCAAGCTTGTCGCTCAAATAGCCCAATTTACCTTGCCGGATACATTCCCCACAATTGGCATTTTGGTTGGGTAACCGCAGCTATAAGTGGCTGGAAAAGCAAAGCTTACGAGTTAGCAGAAGGTACCGCAGCGTCATTAAGTGAAGAATTGCTTCGAGCGCCAGGCATGGCCGTTGCACAACATTATTATTCCCAGCCGCTTTACGCAAAAGTGAGGTTTGCCGATTGGCAAGGAATTCTAAATACCCCACAGCTAGCGCACGATCTTCTCTATGCGCGGGGAATCTGGCACTACGCCCGAGGACAGGCATATATTGGCCTTGATGCACCAGCAAAAGCCCAGCAAGAATTAACGCAATTGGCCGCCCTACGCAGCATGCCCGAAGTACAATCTCTCATGTTTTTTAACCGCGAAGGTGCCCCGGTCTTGTTAGAAATCGCAGAGACAGTACTGAGAAGCTCCATTGCAACAAATGCAGGCGTGTTACAAAACGCGATAACACAGTTAAAGGCTGCCGTGATAATGGAAGACTCTCTGCCCTATACAGAACCACCAGAATGGTACTTCCCGGTACGCCATGCGCTAGGCGACGTACAAATTTCAGCCGGTGAATTTGCTGCTGCCGAAGCGACCTACCAACGCGACCTTGAGATTATGGTAGATAATGGCTGGGCCTTACGCGGACTGGCTGAAGCGTTAAGGTTGCAAGGCAAAAATGACGAGGCAAAAATAGTACAGCGTCGATTTGAAAGAGCCTGGGAACATGCTGAGATTGATATCTCTGGCTCCATAATTTCTGCGACTGATACTATGTTAACGGCGGCGAATAGTGGTTTAACTAAGTAAATTTAAAATAAACATACGGGATTGTAACGCGCGGTGCAGCCGCAGGGGCACGTTAGCGTGTGCCTGTGTTTTATAACCTGTGAGATCAAAAAAGCCCTCGCATTTCTGCAAGGGCTTCTAAGAATGGTGCCTCGATCCGGGATCGAACCAGGGACACGCGGATTTTCAATGCAAATCACCACTCTAAAGCATTGAAAATATGCAAATTTTAATTTCTTTGCAAATTCTTTGCAAAGAGAGCTCTTTTCTGTTTTACTGGCGCTATGGCAAAACAGACTGAAAGACACGACATAAACGACGAGCTGTATATCTTTAAACAAGATAACAGTGAGCGCTGGTATGCGCGATTTATACTAACCAATCACAAAAAATGGCTCTGTAAATCAACTAAGAAGAAAGATAAAGACGAAGCTATCGCCATGGCACATCGAATCTTCTTAGACCACCAAATTAGACACGAAAATAACACACTAGTCCAAAGTAAGCGATTCAAAGACGTAGCTGACCGCGTCATCGAAAAGCTTGAAGAGCAACTAGAACACGGGGGCGGTAAACGCACCTATAAAGACTATATTCGAGCGTTAGAAAACTACCACATCCCCTACTTTTCGCGTACGTTTATCACCTCAATTGACCAAGAAGAAATATCTAAGTTTGATGAGTGGCGTAAGGGACGAATGAAGAAGTCTCCAGCCTCCTCTACATTATTAACTCACAATGCTGCTCTTCAGCTCGTTTTTAAAGAAGCTATTGAGCAAAAATGGATGATCGCCGCTCAAGTACCTGTTCTTTCTTCGAAAGGTGGAACAGGCACACGTCGTGCGGCTTTTTCTGAAGAAGAGTATGATGTTATCCTCAACGAAATATATGAAGGTGAGCAAAACGCTCATAGTGAAAAGACTCGTCAAATTCGTGAGTTACTATACGATTACTGTGAAATAGCAGTTAATACCGGAATTAGGCCCGGCACGGAGATGGAACACCTAACTTGGAAAGATATCGAGATTAAAACTCAAGGTTCAAAAGCTCAATTTTTCATCAATGTCTCTAAGGGTAAAACAACAAAATATACGGGACCGCGTAAAGTAGTTTGCAAACGTGATGTGATAGGAGCCCTAACGAACCTACGAGAACGCTTTCCATTGCGCACACCCAATCAAAAGCTATTTTTGCTAGCAAGTGGCGAGCCCACAAGGCAATTAGGTAAGGCATTTGAGAAAGCTCTTCAAAGTTCCGGATTAAAAGAGTCACCCAGAGGACATCGAACGCTGTACTCTCTCCGACACACTTACATTACGTGGCAGCTTCTCAACGGAACCAGCATAGACGTAATTACGCGTCAATGTGGAACCAGTACAGAAATGATCGAGCAGCATTACAGTCATGTAAAACCCGAGATGTTTGCAGATGCATTATCTGGAGTTACTTTTGATAAAGAAGAACCAAAAGCATTGTCTAAGAAAACCTTACATAGACGCGCAAAGACCGCAGAGCGCGATGAAAAACGCTTCAAGGAATGGGTAGAAGAGTATAAAAGGCGTGGGTGTATTTAGTCCACCATATAGGAGATAAGGTTACTTTTTTGTCGTTTAACGGTGGCTTCTTCGGTTGCTTTTAAAAATAAAGAATAGTTATTGAAGATATGTAAATTTAATCAATGCGCTCTAAAACCAAACGAAAATCATAACTCAGTAAAAAATTCAATTACTAGTATTGATTCATAATCTTCGAAAGTCTGCAGGAAGAACCTCAAAACCCGCAAAAATGTCCGTAAGAGAAGTAAATAGCACAGCGCAGCTCGTATGTTCATCTGTTTGAACTCAAGCTGTAACTGCTTTTGGAAACTAGAGTTATCAGGGATGAAGGAATTACCGAAGTTGTGCGTATGCTCCTATAGTAATCCCAAATATATCTGCATAAGCGACTCGAATAAAAGCGCCAAGATCATAGCCCAGATTTAAATCAGTTTTGAGATAATAAAGTCAGCTTTCAACCGTGCTTTTGGTTCTGAAACGTTTGCTAAGCTATACCCTCAAACTTCTTTAAGAGAGAAGCAAAGAGTGCTCTATTGTTCGCTTTTTAGTATCTAAAAAGACAATAATTTGCGAAACATTGTTTCATTAAAAACTAGTCCTGACGGGTGAGGTTTACATCTTCTCAGGTTACAGTTTTTACATTACATATGCTTGAACACTTTCGATGCTGAACAGCTTATTAGTAGAAACCCTGTAGCCGATTCAACTCCTGCTATCATTCGTAGATGTCCGTCCGGCTCGATACTTCCAAGACCCAATGTAGTAATCGTAGTTAGTGAAAAGTAAAAAATATCCATGGAAGTGGCAGGTTGCTTAAAATCGCCGAGCTCGAAATAAAGTCCAATTTCATACGCCAGAGTAAAAATGACTGCTAGTAAAAGTTGGCTCGAAATGGCAATAACGACTACCGACAGTGTTTTTATCCAAGCTCCCTTCAATCTCTCGCTGATATTGTCCGCGACTACTGAAATATTAAAAAGATGCAGCCCTACGCAGCTCAACAGCGCAGCTAAAACTATTAATATAGACAAAAACATAATATTTCCTTGTTGGTACAAAACTTGACTAGTTAAGATTGATTGGTTTGTAACCTCTCTCAAGCTTTCTTTTGTTAGAAAGATCTACAAATATTAACTATTTCTTAAGTAAGGATTACATATGAAATACTCTAAGTTCGCTGCAATGATAATAACTTCAACTGTAGCGATGTTTTTAATGATGTACTTAAATACCTACGCTATCTCGCATGTCTGGTTCAGTGAGACAAGGACTTATATGGCACTCTATATGGGGGCAGGCATGGCGATTATAATGTTAGCTTTCATGTTAGGTATGTATAGCAACAAGAAACTCAATACAGCCATTTTTATAATAGCGGCACTTACTTTCGCCTTGTGTATCTATCTTGTTCGTTCACAAAGTACCATTTCAGATACCGCTTACACGAAAGCAATGATTCCTCATCACTCTATAGCTATTTTGACTAGTGAGCGTTCTAACCTTGAAGACGTTCGCGTACGAGAATTAGCAAACGGCATTATTAAAGCTCAGCGAAAGGAAATAAAGGAGATGGAGTGGTTGATAGAGGATATAAATAAGAATGGCAAGGTAACAACTCAGGAACAGGCCGAACAGCGTCCAATTCCTCAATTTGAAGGTAAATTGAATAAAGGAAAGGAAAATGAGTAAGAAAGCTATCCTATATAGAATGGTTACTAAAGAGCACATTTGCCCTTACGGTTTAAGGTCAAAAGACTTACTAGAGCGAGAAGGCTATTTAGTAGAAGACAATCATCTTACTTCACGTAATGACACCGATGATTTCAAGCAAAAGCATGGTGTAGAAACGACGCCTCAAACCTTCATCGAAGAAAAGCGAATTGGTGGATATGATGAGCTTCGTAAATACTTCGGGAAAGGAGAAGCGGGGCAGAACGGAACTACTTATGCACCTGTTATTGCGATTTTTTCTGTGGCAGCTCTGCTATCGTTAGCATTCCAGTTCTTTGTTTCTGAAGACTTCATCTCTATAAGAACACTGGTTCTCTTTATTGCTTTCTCAATGACACTACTTGCAGTTCAAAAATTGAAGGATTTGTATAGTTTTACAAATTCGTTCATAACCTACGATTTGTTGGCAATGAGGTGGCTTCGATATGGTTACATCTACCCATTTCTTGAAGCCTACGCGGGGATAGGAATGGTAGCTCAACTGCCTGCCATAGCTGTTGCGCCATTTTCACTATTTATAGGAACCGTTGGGGCAATTTCTGTCTTTAAAGCAGTATATGTGGATAAACGGGAGCTCAAATGTGCTTGTGTCGGTGGGGACAGTAACGTGCCGTTAGGTTTTGTTTCACTATCAGAAAACATTTTTATGATAGCAGGCGCATTACTCATGTTATCTTTTTAGTTACAAGAGTTGCTTATCGACTAAACTTAATAAAAGTAACTCTATCAGCTTTTAAGATTGAAAAGACTGCTTGTTTAACTACATAGGAAGTTGTTTATCTTAGTTACAAGCAAATGTCATTGATTAAAGTGTCCTTAAGACTTATCTTGTCTAAGGGAATAACGTCGCGTAAAGGTTGAGAGCAAATACAAAGTTATGAGATCTATTATTTTCACACTATGCATTGGATATTTATTGGTACTGTTTACCGTGCCAGTTGATGCGTGTGAAATGAAAATGGATGAACATAGCTCATTAACTAAGGTTTCTCACAAATTCGCAGACGCTCATGAGGAGAAACGTAGCAGTTCACCTAGTTCTAAGCATCAAAGCGCTCACACTGATGGACACCCCTCGCATTCGGGTAAATCAGGTTGCTGCAATGATGGATGTATGTGTATAGCTACCAATTGCTACCACTTTACAAGTCTTTTTTACGTTCCCATTCGTCAATTTGAAACAACGTTTGCTGAGCAGTATGACATTATCGCTCTAGCTGTTCCCTTCAAAATTTTCACTCCACCTTTTCGTCCACCGATAGCCTAAGGCACTGACTTAGTTAGTAATACTTTTTAAATGGATGAACTTCCTTCGTCCAGTTAGTATCAATTCAAAGGCTAAAAACTATGAAAAATTCTATCGACAACGGTCGCAGAAGATTTGTGCTCGGTGCCCTAACCTCGAGCGCTGCGGCTGCGTTAACCAACGTTAGTCCTCTATGGGCAGCACCTGTTGGTCGCCATTTTAAAGATCAAGTTTTGACAGGTGATATTAAAAATCTCAATGTGTCAAAAGCGCAATTGCCAATAGGCTCAAATATGGGCTCACCTATAACGATCAACGGTCAAATGCCGGGCCCGTTGATTAGATTGAAAGAAGGACAGCGAGCGCACCTCAATGTAACTAACCACCTTAACCAAGATACTTCAATACACTGGCACGGGATTATTTTACCACCAGATATGGATGGCGTTCCGGGAGTTTCCTTTGCCGGAATAAAACCTGGCGAAACATTTAAATATGCATTCGATGTCGAGCAAAACGGCACCTACTGGTACCACAGTCATTCAGGCCTCCAAGAACAGTTGGGCCATTTAGGACCTCTTGTGATCGACCCTGCAAATGGAGACATTGGGGCTGATAGGGAACATACAATTATTTTAAGCGATTGGACGTTTTCAGACCCCCATGAAGTTATGCGAAAACTGAAGGTAGCGGAAGGTTATTACAATTATCAAAAGCGAACTATTTTCGACACGTTAGAAGACGTAAAGAAAAAAGGGTTTGCCGATACATGGGAAGAGCGCGCTATGTGGGGTGCAATGCGTATGAGCCCTCGCGATATAGCTGACGTTACAGGCAGTACATATACATACTTAATGAATGGCCGGACACCACAGGACAACTGGCAGGCCCTGTTTAAAGTAGGCGAAAAAATCCGGTTGAGGATTATAAATGGTTCTGCGATGACTTATTTCGACTTTCGCATCCCAGGGCTTGAAATGACGGTTGTAGCTGCAGATGGTCAGCCTGTTAAACCAGTAAATGTGGATGAATTTCGAATTGCAGTAGCGGAAACTTATGACGTAATCGTTCAGCCAAAAGAGCGAAAAGCTTATACCTTTTTTGCGGAAAGTTTTGATAGAAGTGGATATGCGCGTGGCACCCTAACCCCGTCAATTGGCCTTACTGCAGAGGTTCCCCCACAGCGAGTTATCACAGAGCGTGGCATGGCGGCGATGGGGATGGACATGTCTGGTATGAAAGGCATGAATATGGATAAGTCCAAGGTCGACAGCTCGGGCATGGCTGCTCCAAAAGGTGAAATGAAAGGAATGGGGCAGCATAGCGCCCATACAATGCATGGCACCCAAATGGAAGGAGAAATGACCCCCTCCAAAAAGCTCCCAGTAGAAAGCATAGACATTGTCCACAGCGAAGACGGGCACGGCGCTGGTGCAGCGATGATTGCTAAAAATCCAAGCTCTAGGTTGGATGAACCTGGGATCGGTTTGGAAGACAGCCCACATCGTGTCCTTGTTTATACAGATTTAGTCGGTGAAAGTCCTTGGCCTGACGAAAGAGAGCCGGAACGTCAAATTGAGCTTCACTTAACGGGCAATATGGAAAGGTACATGTGGTCGTTCGATGGCAAAAAGTTTAGTGAAGTAGACGGATATGTACGTTTCAATTATGGCGAGAGACTACGTCTGATCTTGGTTAATGACACTATGATGGATCACCCTATTCATTTACATGGTATGTGGATGGAACTTGAAAACGGCCAATATCCAAGACCTCGTAAACACACGATCAGCCTCAAGCCTGGAGAGAAGGTCTCGTTACAAATCAGCGCAGATGCCCCCGGTGAGTGGGCGTTTCATTGTCACCTGCTATACCACATGGAAGCAGGTATGTTTCGTGTTGTACAGGTCGCATAGGAGATTAAAATGAAACAGATATTAATAGCAGGCCTAATAACATTAACTTTGAGCGTTGACAATGCTTTGGCTCAATCAAGAGATGACTGGCCATCTCCTATTCCTAATGAATATTTTGGCCAAGTTCTATTTGACCGGCTTGAATATACTCGCACTGATGAGCAGCAAAATATAGCGGTCTGGGACATGCAGGCGTGGTATGGCGGAGATTACCATCGTCTTGTTTTTAAAAGCGAAGGCGAAAATACACAAAACGATGGAATGCCTACTGATCTGGAACGAGCAGAACTGTTGTACGGTTATCTCGTTTCTTCTTTTTGGTCTATACAATTTGGTGTGGGCACAAAGGGAGAGCTGTCATCCGATGCGGATATGGAAAACTATGCGGTGGTCAGTTATCAAGGTCTAGCGCCTTACTGGTTTGAAATGGAAAATTCACTGCGTATTAACGAAGACGGTGACATGCAGTTCATCAATGAAACCGAATATGACTGGCAACTAAGTCAAGTTTCCTATCTGCAACCGCGACTGGAAGTTGTTGCCAACCTCACCGATTCTGAAAAGTATGACCGTCAAAGCGGGTTGAGTAATATTCGTATTGGTTTGCGATATCGGCATGAAATAGTGAGGGAGGTAGCACCTTATGTCGGTGTTTATTACAGCAAAGCTTTGGGAAATACAGCTGATGCATTAAAGGCTGAAGGCAAGTCAACCAGTGAAACTGGTGTAGTGTTAGGTGCAAGGATTTGGTTTTAAACGCCCTACGCTAAAAATGAAATAACTGGTATGCCATTGCCAGTTATTTCTTTCTACACGTCTTCGAATTTGTTTTGTAATGGGCCTGTGTCCTTATATTTGCTGCAGGTTGCTTTTGTTGTTACTCAGGCTCACATGACATAAAGGAGTAACCAATATGAATGAACACGAGCATTCAAACAGGAAAGATTCGTTAAGCCTCTGGGGCGCGGTATCGATGGGAACTGGTGTAATGATAGGTGCTGGTATATTTGCTTTAACCGGGCAAATAGCAGAGCTGGCAGGCACATGGTTTCCTTTTGCGTTTTTAGTTGCAGCGATAATTGCAGGGTTTAGCTCATACAGTTACATCAAAATGGCACAGAAATACCCCTCTGCAGGTGGTATCGCCATGTTTCTGAAAAAAGCCTATGGTAGAGGTCTGCTGACTGGTGCCTGTGCATTGCTAATGTTTTTTTCCATGGTTATCAATGAAAGTTTGGTAGCCCGCACTTTTGGCACTTATGTCCTACAATTGTTTGACTCTCAGGGCGCTGAGTGGCTTATACCAGCGCTTGGCGTGAGTCTTCTTATTGTGGCATTCATTGTTAATATTTTGAGTAATCAATTCATACAGACCCTCTCATTTATTATGGCTTTTATCAAAATAGCAGGACTTGCAGTTTTGGCAATTGGTGGGCTGTGGGCAACCGGTTTGTCGTTTGAGAGCGTTTCAGCTCAACCGCAAGATACCAGCGCAACCGGTTTTCTCGGAGCCGTGGCACTTGGTATTTTGGGATACAAAGGATTCACTACAATCACAAACAGCGGAGGCGAGCTCAAACAACCAGAAAAAAATGTAGGAAGGGCCATAGTCATTTCTATATCCATTTGTGTGGTACTTTATGTTTTTGTCGCAGTTGCAGTAGGAGCAAATTTATCAATTGGCGAAATAATACAGGCAAAAGATTATTCGCTTGCTGAAGCATCTCGACCCGCATTCGGCCAGTATGGTGCTTGGTTTACTATAGCTTTCGCGATTATTGCCACGTCTTCCGGTGTCGTTGCCAGCATCTTCGCTGTTTCAAGAATGCTATCGATGCTTACATCAATGCAACTTGTGCCTCACCGTCATTTTTCATTACCGGGAGATATAAGAAGACATTCCTTAATTTATACGTTAGTCATCGCAATATTTCTTACCATATTCTTCGATTTGAGCCGCATAGCCTCCATCGGTGTAGTTTTTTATATCGTAATGGATATCTTCATCCACTGGGGAGTGTTCAAGCATTTACGAGATGATGTGCAAGCTAAAGCTTGGGTACTAGTCAGTGCAATTATTCTCGATATCATTGTTCTTCTATCTTTTATGTGGGTGAAAGCAAAATCAGATATCTTCATTGTTGGGATTTCTGTGGCTGGACTTCTTATCGTATTCGCGGCTGAGAAATGGTTTCTAAAGCTCCATGCGTATGATGATGATGATAAAAATTATAACTGATGCAAATCATTGAAGCTGTTCATGAACTACATCGACGGAGTAAGACAATATTCAGCGTAGGCAGAGTAGCAGCCTAAAAGGTAAGCGCAGTTGTTATGAATAGGAAAGGAATTAACCGGCATTAGCGTGCCGGTTATTTTTACTCGTGGCACACTTTAACCGCTTTTTTGCTGCTTCAGTGTATTCATTATTTCAGCAAACTCCTGTCCTTTTGACTCAGGTGGCTGGCTACAACCCTGCTTCTCTGTATTGGTTTGACTGGGTAGTTGCATGGCTTGCTGTAAGGCTAATTCTGAATTATTGGTTATCATAATATCTCACCGTTAGTTTAAATTTATGTGGCAGTAGATATCAGCAAATATCGTACCTGTGCTAAAAGGACAAATACTGACTATTTATTTAGCCCTCACTACTACAGCTGCCTATTGTAAATACTGGCAATAAGCCAACCCAGTACACCTGCGAACAAAGCCCATAAAGCTCCGCCTATCACTACACCCAATAAAGGCACGTTCCATATCATCCCTTGCCAGTCTGAAAACATTATATTACCAGCCATGGGTGACATCATGTCGGGCATTGTAATAATGAACAAAGAACTAACAACTAACAACACTCTCGAAGCTGAACGATGCGGCGCACGCGAACGCAAATACATTTTCTCGAATTTTCATCTTACGCCTCCTTAAAGCCAGCATCATAATGTAACGACATCGCTCAGCATTGTTGTTGAGTGAGAACGTAGAGCACAATAAGGTTATGTACGCTTCCTGTGAGCGCCCTGCGGCAAGTGGTGGCAACTCCACGGTTTGTGCGTCGCATTGTCTTTTATATTTTGATCTACAAACTGGTAATAACCTTCTTTTGTGTGTGTCCACCAGTCATTGTGAAGATCTGCGCCGTGTTTTCGAATGATCGCTTCAATACCGTCTAAATCGATATGTGTCGCATCATATGCCAGGTGAATAGCCCCTTCTTTGATGTTGTAGCTCACCTCATCAATGCCAAAGAGCTTGTCAATCTCTTCAATTAGGGGCTCGCAATTTGCCTCATAGACATTGCTGAGCCGTAAATTCCGAACGACTAAATTTGCTTCTCTGACACCGACTCTGTGGTCTAAATCACTCATATCTTTCTCCTCGGGTGTTAATTTGAATGTTTCTGAGATTCGGGTGAATGGCTTCCATCCATTTTCGACATCATTACTTCCATCATCTTAAGATGCCTTTCTGCCATATCAACTTGGTTTTGCATGGGTTGCCCTTCCATTTTTTCGTGCATTATATGCATCATTCCCATCATGGATTGCATGTGTTTTTTCATCATTTCACGCTGCTTGCTGGGATTCTTTTCTTCTTTGATAGCGTTAACTTCTTCCTTCATCGACTTTATTTTTGCATTCATCATATGCATATCTTGGCCACGCATAGGCATTCCCGTTTGAATCTCTGGCTTGTCTGAGCCCTTATGCTCATGCTCTTCCATTTGTTGAGCTTGCGATGTTGCAGCCATTACTAATGTGGTTGAAAAAATGATTGATTTAGTGAATTTTTTCATGGTTTTCACCTTTTAATTTAAAGTTGAGGTTTGGGATCCAGCCAGGTGTCGTGTTGATATAGCTCACATACTCATCGCCAAATTCAGCAATAGCCAGAGCTTCTTCACGCTTTGCCAGTTTCACATACACAACAACTAAAACTGGAAACATGACCAGTGTGGGAATGGTCGGCCATTGCAACAAAAAACCGAACATGATCAGTATGAAGGCTAAATATTGAGGGTGGCGACACCGCGCATACCATCCAGTCTTAGCTAAGTGATGGTTCTTCTGAGCGTGGTGCAGCACATTCCATGCTGAGGACAAGATAAAGAATCCTGCAACAATAAATACCATACTGGCGATATGAAATGGGTCCCAGTGGGCGTCGCCTTTAAAACCAAAGAAAGTATGCAACAGATGTCCGTTTTCGTGCGCAAAAAAGTTTACTTCCGGATAGGTTTCAGCAAGCCATCCTGACAAGAAATAAATAGTCAGTGGGAAGCCATACATTTCGGTAAACAGGGCTACAATAAACGCAGAAAATACCCCCAAACTTCGCCAGTCGGTGGAAGATTTTGGCTTTACAAAACTGAATGCAAAAAAGATAAAAATAGCTGAGTTCAGTATCACCATTGACCATAAGCCATAATCATATGTATCATTCATCTTGGTTGTCCTTTTTAAGTGACTCCTTTCGGCCTTCCTCCAACCCCTGAATGTATCCATCACGATAAGCCGCGTTGTTATCACTCAATTCCTGAAAACTTTTCTGCTTATTGTCACTGTCGCGAGAATGTTCGTGGGCGTGTCCGTGTTTACCGTGGCTACTGTGCATGAATATATGCATGAATGGGCACAGCAATAAAATCAAATAGGGAAGAAACTGAAGGACATGATGACCATGTTCGAAAATTAAAAAATAAGTAACGGCAGCGATCATCGCTAATGCTGCCCACCCTGTAGGTGTTGACCAAAATCTGGGGTGACTGTTTTTCATGACTCCTCCTATACCACCGTAAGAACACCGCGATACATCTGCATCTGGCAGTGAAAAGTATGTTCGCCCTGTGGGACGTTTTCGAGGTGAATTGGTGTTACCTCATTAAGCGTTAGCTGCTCACTGATATCTAATGAAGGAATTAGCAGTACTTCGGAACAGGGAGACTCATCTTTGCGCAAAAACTTCAACGTAACAGATTGGTTTGCGTTTACCTGAATAGACGCTGGTGAGTACACGCCATTTTTTACTTCTATGAGTATTTCGTTACTTTCAGTAACTGTCTGATCAGGCTTGTATAACCAAAACCACCAAATAATCAGTGCAATACCCGTAAGTCCTACAATATTAATTATCATCATAAGAAAACTCCTTAGTGGTCCTTTGCCTTGAATAGGCGAAGCCGGTTCGCATTTGATACCACTGTTAACGAAGAAAATGCCATGGCGGCTCCGGCGATAACTGGGCTTAGCAATACTCCGAAAAATGGATAGAGCACGCCCGCCGCAAAAGGTATACCTGCTACGTTGTAGATAAAGGCTCCAAACAAGTTTTGCTTAATGTTGCGCAAGGTGGCTTTACTAACCGCTATAGCATCGGCCAGACCATGCAACGAGCCGCGCATCAGGGTGATATCGGCGCTTTCAATGGCAACGTCCGTTCCTGTACCAATGGCAAAGCCAACATCAGCCAAGGCAAGAGCCGGAGCATCGTTAATTCCATCACCAGTCATACCCACTACTTCTCTCTGCTGCTGTAATTCATGTACTTTGTTGGCCTTATCTTCGGGCAATACTTCAGCAAAAAACTCGCTTATTGCCGCTTTCTTTGCCACTGCAGCAGCAGTTTCTTTGTTGTCCCCCGTTAACATGATGACCCGGATATCATTAGCCTGAAGACGCTTGATGGCAGAAACAGAGTCAGGTTTTATCGGGTCGGCAACCGCTATGATGGCAGCAAGTTGTCCATCTACAGCGAAATACATGGGAGTTTTGGCGTCTTTGGCCAGTGTTTGTGCTTTCTCTGAATAATTACCTATGCCCACCCCTTTTGAAGCCATAAGCTTGCTGTTACCAAACAATAAGGCCTTTCCTTCACAACGGCCTTCAACCCCCATACCGGTAATCGCATTAAACTCTTCGGTTTTCAGCAGCTCAATGCCCTGGTCGTGGGCACTTTCTACTATCGCCATTGCTAATGGGTGCTCTGAACCATTTTCCAGACTAGCTGCCAATTGCAGCACTGTCTTTTCATCACTGAAATTGGCTAAAATTATGTCAGTGACCTTGGGTGTACCTTCCGTAATCGTTCCGGTTTTATCCAGTATCATCACACTGATTTTTGATGCCGTTTGTAGCGCTTCGCCGTTGCGAATTAGCACGCCGGCTTCAGCAGCCTTTCCAACCCCCACCATAACTGACATCGGCGTGGCTAGGCCCAATGCACATGGACAAGCAATGATCAATACAGTGGTGGCCGAAACTATGGCAAATGCCAGTGCGGGCTCAGGCCCAAAGTTCAGCCATGCTAGCGCACTGAGCACAGATATAATCATGACCACAGGAACAAAGTAAGCGGATATCACGTCGGCCAAGCGCCCAATAGGCGGCTTTGAATTTTGTGCGCGTTTAACCATTGCAATGATTTGCGCCAGTGCCGTGTCTTTACCTACTCGAGTTGCTTTAAATAGAAACATTCCTGACTTGTTGAGAGTTCCAGCAACGACTTCATCGTCATGTGATTTTTCAACTGGCATCGGTTCCCCGGTTAGCATGGACTCGTCGATTGACGTATGGCCTTCAACAACCACACCATCAACAGGCACTTTTTCTCCAGGCCTGACTTTGATGACATCGTTAAAAAGCACTTGCTCGATAGCGACCTGGACCTCTTTATTGTCGCGAATAACCGTGGCTGTTTTCGCTTGTAATCCAATTAAACGTTTGATTGCTTCTGAGGTTTTTCCGCGGGCTTTTAGTTCTAAGGCAAGCCCCAGATCAATTAGACCAATGATCATAGCTGTAGCTTCAAAATAAACGTGCCTTGCCATTAACGGCACTGCTTCAGGTACCAACACTACCAACATCGAATAGAACCATGCTGTGCCTGTACCAAGTGCAATGAGTGTATCCATATTGGCAGAATGATTTTTAAAGCTCTTCCACGCACCGATGTAAAAATGCCGGCCGGAAAAGAACATTACACCCAGCGTCAGTAGGCCAACTGCTAGCCACAACAACCTCTCGACATTAGTCTCGACCGTCATTTCGTCGACAACAATGCTATAAGTCATTAGAGGGATACCTAGCGAAAGCGCAATGAAAGTATCTCGCATCAGCTTTTTGTAATAGGTCCTATCCGCTGCTTCTTTTTCATCGACTACATCAGTGTCAGGCTTATCTTCGAAAGGCTTTGCGTTGTAACCAACGGACTCTACTGCTTGAACCAATAATTGAGAATCCGCTGTACCCGATACAAGTACTGTTCTGTCTGCAAAGTTCATTTCGGCATTCTGCACTCCCGGCGTCTGCTTCAAGGCAGCTTCTATTTTTCCAACGCAACTGGCACATCCGGCGCCTTCTATCACTAATTGTCGCTGTGTTACTTCTGCACTCATAGTGCTCTCCTTTTTTCCTATTTTTAGAAGACTTGTTTTTTGACGGACAACAATTTTTCTGAAGAAACACCTGCATTAAGTTCTGTCATTTATGTTTTCCTCCAGGACGGTGTGTTCAAACTCTTCTATTAAATGACAGACCACGTGTGAGGATGGGGCTTTGTCACCCATTGCTCCCCATTTCCTTACTGCCAGCATCATATTTTGCCTGAGTAACAACATTGCCTTAAATTGTCTTTCTGTTTCTGCTAGCCTTCTTGCAATTAAGGTTCTAACTAGGGGACAAGCGGTCTTTCCATTATCTGCTTCTCTGAGAATTTGCTTGATATCTTCAACTGAAAAACCTAAATGCCTTGCACTTAATATAAACCGCAACCTGGAAGCATCTTTCGTTGAATAGAATTTATAACCATTGTCAGATTTTGCCGGCGTTATTAACTGCAAGCGCGTGTAATAGCGAACAGTATCTGGCGTTGTAGCCAAGGCGCTTGCGATCTCTCTTACTTTCATAGTTGTTCCGATGTCTTTAACCTAAAATTTTACTTATACCTAAAGGCTAAACCTGTGTGTGGGACGCAGGTCAATAGGCATGTAACTCGTGAAACTTTCGGTTCTAAGATGTAATGCGTTTTTAAGTGAGGCGGATAATACTTGCTGTTCGTTTACTGATAGCAAACAGTGTCTTAATGTATATTAATTAAGCAGTTGATCGTCTAAGACATTCTTTGATTGCAATTGATTAGTAAAGAAAACTTAGAGAAAAGCCTCACTGAGTTTATGTGTAGCTCTTAATCGGAGGGTGGAAGGGAGGAGAGTGTATACCAATTAAAGGGGTAATATTTATATCTGAAAATGAGCTTTGCTTAATGTTTTCACTTATCAGAATTTCAATATTTGAAAGTATACAAAATTGGGTTAAAGAAGTTGCACAGTAAGCACCTATACAGCACGCGCATATCGATTGATCATTTCCTTCGCAGTGCTGTACATCCTGGTTCTTTTCTGAATGAAGTGTGTGATTATTTAAAGTAGTATGTTCTACGCTTGATAAGGAATCATTTGAGGACATATGAGATTCTGATGTGTCGTGACCATCACATTTAATTGGGTTCGTCATAGCAAAGCCGTGCTGTGAAAGCAGCGCAGCTATTAGTACTAATTTAAACCACTTATAAATGCCTGACACAATAAACTCCATCAGTGAGTAAGGGAATAGTAGCGGTATTCCGTTATTCTTACTTTGACGTAGATCAACACAACACAAAAAAGTGCTTAGGACCTTTAAACATTAAAGCCGTAATCAACTAGTTTAGTACTCTTGATTCATATAGCCTTAAACTACGCTTAGAAAGTACAACATAGCCATCATTTATAGCAATGCTTTTAATCAGTGCATCCTCAAAGATTATGCTACCGCACGTGAAATCGTGACTGAAAGTTGTGACTTCGACATCATTTGCGATATATAACGCGTTATCTAACGAAATAAGAATCCCAAAGTGCCCATACTGTCGAAGGGCATGACTAAATTGAGCGGTGTTTTGATCCCAATTTACAAACCTTCTTTTTACTGGAGGTAGACTTTGGAATGACGCTAGCTTTTCCAATTGAGGTGTGGCGTTATTATAAAGTTCATTAAAGTTATTAAGTAATTCTTCTAACAGAGTTTCTGCGAGTAACTGAGACTTGACCATCAATGATGAAATCGTTTCATTGTTTTCGACCTCAAATTTCTCTTGGATTAGGATGCTACCTGCATCAAGTTTCTCAGTGAGTTTATGAATGCTAACACCCGCGTTCTCAGGGTTGTCGATAATGTAGGTGAGTGGGGTTGGGCCTCTACTTTTGGGTAGTAAAGATGGGTGGATATTAATCGCATATTTTATTTCGTTTGTGGGTACTTTGTATCCGTAATCGGCTACAACAAAGACTGTCTGTTCGTCATTTAAATATCCTTTAAGAGTCACGATACTTGGTTTTTCAGTGGAATAAACAATATTGTATTTACGACAAATTCGTTTGATGAAGCTCGCATTTTCCTGAACATCGTTTATAAAAACGCGTTCAATGTTCAATCTATTTTTAATTAGAAGTAACAAACAATTCGAGAATAAGTCGTTTCCAAAATAAACGATTTTCATATTTCTCTGCACCTTTTGAGAATAGCGTATGTGGAACAAAATGTAGGTTGGGAGGACAAGTGTTTAAGGATTCGATGTTGATTAAAAATCTGTGCAAAAACGAATAATAAGGGTTCATTGGCTGGCGAGAAGCTTAGTTCGTGCCAATATGAAGTGTAAGGCATTTTGGCAATAGGATAGCCGAGATGGTTCTGATATTGAGCAAACTGGAAAGCTACCGTTGATATTACCAAAGTAGCTTTCAATACATTTATTTCGCTAGTCTTTTGCACGATTTCTACTAGAGGAATGCGTGTGAACTATCAGCCACTCACCGTTAACTTTTTTAAAAAGAAAGGTTTGAAACCCCGTTTTGTTGAAAGTTTCTCCAGACTTCCTAACCTTTCCTTGAACGGTTGTATCAACGAGTGTCCAAGCAAAATCATCTTCTACATGAGTTTGAATGTTAGAAAAATCTAAACTTAAGAAAACTAAGGCATCCTTTTCTGGTTCAACATGATGCTCTATCAAGTCACTTAACCCTACATTCTGTCCGCCAGATTCAAAGTATCTTGCGCCTTTAAAGTCGAAAAAGTGCTTTTTAAAGGGGGCACCGTCTCCATTCTCCCAGCCATATTCAATTTGCTTTATAATGTCTTTTATCTGATCTTTATCAGTTGCATTGTTATCATGAGCGAAAGTGAAAAAAGATAACAAAGACGAAATGATTATGATTAAAAATTTTTTCATACGAGCTCTCTCGGGTAGTTAATCGAATCAATTTGACCAATGAATATGTTTGATTTTCCACTCTCCTTCGGTGTTGATTAAGACAATTGTTTCCATACTTTGGTAGTCTCTCTCTTCCCCCTTAAACATCCCATTGACCAGAAACCGCGATGCGGAGATTGCTGTGTTGCCCAGAACTTTGACTTGATGCTCCAACGCTTTATTTGTCACTGACGATAGATATTCCATATCTGAATTCATATGATGTTGAGCATATTCATCTGCGCTCCTCTCAACTCCGCCTCCTTCATAAATAGTCACATCATCCGCCAGTAGGCTCTTCGCAGTGATTTTGTCTCCCGTATTAAGCGCGTGATGGAATGCAATAACTATTTTAGCTGCAGGCGTATCTAACCCACTAAACATACCTTTCTCATGATGTTCTTTTTCATGGGCACTAGCAGCAAAACTCATGATTACGGGCATGATAAATAGTAAGACTAATAATTTAATTTTCATTTGAATTTCTCTTCTAAGTTTTATCTTTCGGGACCTACAATACTCGTAAGCCCAGAAGTAATGATTAAAATAGCAACTGCTATTGTTAACTCTAATGAAATGGATTTTGAGAGTGCTTCGCTTCCCGAGCCACTTTTAAGTTTTGGGACTAATTTCAGTTTGTGCCGTATAGCAATAGCTAGAATGCTAGTTACAAGGAACATTTTAACAAGAAGAGTTTGCCCATATATGGAGCTAAATAACCCTTCAAAACTACCTACCAATTGAATAGCTAGCCAAATGCCTGCAGATAATAATAAGGTAACCAATACGGCCGCCTGCGTACCAAACCTATCCATTAATTTATAAAGCTTTTCGTAGCTCTGGTAATGGCAGGAGAGCTTTAACGGAATCAATGCACCAAACCACCAAGCCATAACAAATACGTGAACCATAAGTAGTATTCGAGCAATACTTCCTAATTCAGAAACGTGGCCGGTTAAAGTAAATGTGTACGAGAGAGTGAATAGACACAGCACAAGTAAGCAAGACTTTAACCTTAGGAAAGGTTTAAGAGGTTTAAATTTCAATAAGTAGATAGTTATTAAAGCTACGGCTAACCCCCCCGCACGATACAAGGTGACTTCACCGATAGGAGAACTCAACATTATCTTAAGCATAAAGGGGTCAAGTGCGCCTTGAATTCCCTCTTCTACCATCGCTCCAGTGTTCGCGATAAACCACACTGCATTAGAAATAAACGCAACAAAGACACAAACCTTTACCCATACAGCGCTATAAGATGGCGTTGTATAACTTGTCCTACTGTCGTTAATATCTCGCCAGAAAAATGTATATCCAGCTGTGGCCGCGAAACCTAAATAAAACATTAGCTTTGTCACTACAATTACAGTGTTCCAGATATACATTTCCACAGCTGAATCCCCTTTTTAGTGCACCATAAATCCAAAACTATCTTTCATCTTGTGCCCATCGGAGCCAAGCATGATGAACTCAACATTGTATGAACCTGGACGTAATTTAGGTAAGGTCCAAGAATAATCCGTTGCAACCTCTTTCGGAGGTTCAAAGCCAAAATCAACTTTTGCACCTTCACTATCTTTTAAAACTACTTTTATTAATCTAACTCCCTTGGTAAAGCTGACTGATAGTTCCATTGGGGCCTCCATCAGCATTGCATTTTTGCTTGGTGTGCTAGATTTAATTTCTATAGCCTCATGTGCTAATGCCACGCTGCTTAGCAGTACACTAAATATTGCAAATGATTTAACAAGTGCTTTCATGATTACCTCTATCTTTGGTTTTTAAAAATTAAAATTGCTTTGATTGTCAAAAGTGCGCATTTATTTGTTTAACTTTGACTTCAATCGAATTGACTTTCGTAGCTTTCTACTTTCGCGTAAGGTTCGTAGCTCCCATCTTGATATATAATGAAAACGGTATAAGGCATAAACTGCTCTGCTACTTCCATTCCGGGTGAACCTACTGGCATAGCTGGAACAGATAACCCGATAGCCTTTGGATGTTCTTCTAACAAGAATCGTTTTATAAACATAGAAGGGACATGGCCTTCAAATACAAAGCCACTTTCTGTAACAGCGGTATGGCAAGAGCGAAGATTTGGCGAAATTCCGTATTCGTTCTTGATGTCGCTCAAGTTATGAAAGTCCTTTGTACGTAGTTGAAACCCTTGGCTTTCTAGATGAGTTATCCACTTTTTACAGCATCCACACGATGGTGATTTATAGACCAATAATTCAAAGGCGTCGTTTGCGCCATGGTGGATATTTGCCATGGCAACGCTAGGTAGAATTAGCAGTAATACCGCAGCTTGATAGGTGATTTTTTTTAACATTTTTGCCTCCAGACAAAGCTGGCACATATAGGTACACTAGCACCTAGATAATAAATAGGAACTGAAACAAATTGTGCGTGAGATTTGGACGCACTGACCCTGTGTTAGGCAAATATCGGTGGGCGAAAAAGTGAGGAAGTTACTGAAACTGGCTGTTGGAAGAACAAGCCAAATGAAGCGTCCGGCACCACTGGGTGTTGAACAATCATCATGGAAGCTATAAGGACGGGAGCATGAGTACAACCACCTGGTGGGCATGTGCATTCCGAAGTGTTGCAACAATCTTTAATACTAGCGTTTTCGGAACTGCTAGAATCTACTCTCATACCATGGCTCATGTTCATAGAGCAATTCGATTCAGAATTACTATTGTAATGTTTGTTATCAATAGCCATTTCAAAACTCATAGTATCTACAGCCATCGCTTGCCCGACGAGGGCAGATAGCACTGTAAACACTAATACTAGTTTTGATATGGATTTAAACATTTCTTAAGCATTAAACATAACCAATATGGAGAATAATTGATTTTCGCGAATTGGTAAACAGTTGAGGCTGATTTGTGATTAGAATAACCCGTTCATCGGCAGAATTTAGGAAATAGTCATGATGAGAGAGATAGCCTACAACCATGCAAATTTTTGGGCGCGTCTCTAACTCCATAATTCAGATATTGCGGTAGAACTTGAACGCTTTAAGTAGCCGCCCCAATACTTCCCTTTTGTCCAGTTCCATTAACGTTATAACGGGGGCTAACCAGAAATACAAAAAAATTGAGGAGGCTTGAGGAGCTATATAAATAAACACACCCGATAAATATAAATTCATCGGTAACTTGAAAGAGAAATCAGATATTCTGTTTAAATCGTTGAGGCACAAACTAACTTCAGCGATTTCAACTTAAGTGCCACTCAAGCGCTGGTCGATAAGTGACTCTCGCCCCGCGGTTATAGATACTCTCTGCTTCACTTATTTTTCTGCATATAAATAAGGCGATTAATAGTAAGCGTACGGCTAACACATCTTTAGTTCCGTTTTAGATCGGGCATGCTATTGAAATAGCCAATCTACAACAGGATCTTAATCGTTGGATATGAAAGTTGATGTACTCGGTAGACGAACGTTCAGC
>NZ_JAAAWN010000021.1 GCF_010500865.1 Alteromonas profundi | reverse complement strand
TTAAAGTCCGGAAGGGTTGTTATAGACGATGACGTTGATAGGCAGGGTGTGGAAGCGTTGTAAGGCGTTAAGCTAACCTGTACTAATTGCCCGAGAGGCTTAACCATACAACGCCTAAAAGGCTTCGATGAGAAGTTGGCGTTGTAAGCAAAGACAAGCTAAAAGCAAGACAGAGTAAAAAGTAAGTTACTCACTGATTGAATTAATATTATCTTTCTAAAATTGTTAGTTATTAAGCAATGATGATTAAACGTACTCTTGAGAGTACTGTTGGTCCTCCTTGCGCAGAAGTCATGATAAAAAGCATCATGATTCTGCACTAAAAGTTTTTCTTGGCAGCCATAGCGATACGGTACCACCTGATCCCATTCCGAACTCAGAAGTGAAACGTATTAGCGCCGATGGTAGTGTGGGGTTTCCCCATGTGAGAGTAGGACACTGCCAAGTCCCATTCCGAAAAAGCCCCTGTCTGATGACAGGGGCTTTTTTATTGCGCGTCCGAAATATATAAATACGCTGTAGTATAGAACTAAGTGTACTGTGGGTCCTCCTTGCGCGCCCATATTGGAAAAGCAGCATGATAAAAAGCAATCATGATTTTGCACGATATTCCGAACTCAGAAGTAAAACGTATTAGCGCCGCCCGATAATCGGCGTAGGGATAGTGTGAGGTTTCCGGTGACCAACGCAGGTCCCTGTGGCTTCAATCTCATGCGAGAGTAGGTGGGACCAGCCAAGTCTCTTTCCAAAAAAGCCCTTGTCTTACGGCAGGGGCTTTTATGCATATATTAGATATGAGAGGTACGCTGGGGTATGAACTGAGCGTAAAGCCCATCGTCTTTGCGCATAATAACTATAAGACGTTATATGAAAGTACGTTTATTTTCACGTCGCGCTTGAAACGGCGACCTATAATTATGAACAAGGCTAAACCAAATAACGCAAAAGTAGAAGGGGAGGATACGATACCCAATATCCTACCGTCTGATAAGCGAACGATATAGCCTAAATCGGCGAATGACGCTAGAGTTATGTCACTTATATAGGCATTTGAGTGTAAATAACCAGTGAGCAACTCAGGTTCTGCTAAAAATATGTTACCTAAAAACCCCTCGTCCCAGTGAGCATTGGCAGTACCACTACCGCCATCTAGCTCCACGGGAATGTGGGTGGCACTAGGGTTAAAAATTTCCTGATAAATCGCTAACGCATAGGCTCCAGTGTACTGACCACTACCATTTATATAAACGTTTTGAAATTGCGGGGTTCCGCCATTATTAAATGTAGGATTCCACAAGGTTCCAAAACCAATAACATGCGCCATTTCATGTAAAATCACATCAAAAAGGGTGCCGTCTAATTTTAATCTAGCGACATCATCAATGTCAAAACGCATAACCCCTTTTGACGAGTACAAGAACTGCCCAATAACTGAATCAAACGTTTGCTCTGATGTATAGGCAGAGCCTAGTACACCGTTAGCTCCGTCGATAAACGGCGTAGACGCATCTATCTTTAAGTCAATACCAAAATATTCCTGGGTTCCTATTATCTTCGATTCCCAGAAATTTACCGCATCGTTAAACAGTGAAAGTGTATCGGCGTCTATACTGCCATCGGACTGGACAGTAATAGAATAGGCCCCTGCATTGGTGTACTGACTTGATAACATTAAGATGATTAATAGCCATAAGGGTTTACGCATTACTAACTTTCCGCTCTTAAATAAAATAGCTATGCACGTTTCAAGCCTTGTTTATATCTGTTTCAAATCAGAGGCTTACACCAGTGAGAAAAGTTGGTTGTAAAATACTTCGACAAAAATGTTATTTATGTTTACACCAAAGTATAAAAAGGGGCCTTGCGGCCCCTTATGTGTTTCTGCTGATTTGGCGAAACGATTTCACTTATTCAATATCAGCATCAATAACAAACTCGTTATATTCTAGACGCGTTATTAAGTTGTCGTCATCCATGTCCATTTCATCAAAATCTGCGTCAACATCTACTTTATCTACTTCAGATTTAGTAAGTTCACCGTCATTATCTTTATCTATCATTTCGAACGCCACGAACGAGTCGTCATCCCTCTTCTCTCGTCTATTCTCTTGGTCGTGCTGTGGATCATAATTTCCTGACACCTTACCGTTCATGGTTCTATCACCATGCGTCTTAGAGGAATCGGCTGTTAGCATAGCGTCGCTAGTTAATGTAGTGTTGCCGTCTCTAACAAGAACAGCGTCAGTAGTGCCTTCTGCTCTTACAGACATAACCACATCATCACTAAACTTACGCGGGTGCTCGTTTACAAAGGCGACGTATTCCGATTTTGTAATACGGTCATCGTCGTTTTCATCCATCTTCATCAATACTTTTGACGCGTCAGACTCTTTTGCTTCTTGCAAACTCACTACGCCGTTACCGTCACTATCTAAGGCCGAAAAGCTCGATTGAATCTTTGCTTCATCATCACCCGCCATTGCAGGCATTGACATGGCACTTGCGATCAATACAGAAAGTGTTAGCTTTTTCATAATAAACTCCTTCTTGTTACGTTCGTTTGTTCCAAATGAACAAACTCATGCTTCACAGTTATTGATTCACGCACCGTACCAATTTTTAAAATACGCGTAATAACAGGGGATTATGAAATTATAGGGAGTTACTGGTATCCAAGCGATAAGCCAAAATAGTGTCAATTTGTTATACTTTTTGAAATATCTTCAGGGTATTTCTTCGAAAAATAGCCACATTTTGGGCACTTTTCTAACGCAGGGTTAACCGAATAAAGACATCTGTTCGGTAATAATACTTGAAAATGTTAACCCTACTAACGGCAATATACTATCTGCAATAGGCATGATCTGCTTTTCTATATAGTGTTCATAATTTAAAGGCGCATTAGCATATTCGGGTGTTTGCGGCCCTTGTGTCGTAATTATGTAAGGAACGCTCATATTTGCGTGAAAGCGAGTAGGGCGCCCCCGTTTTTGATTCTCTAACTCGGCGTGTTTCGCTGCCTTTACATGGGGCGGAAGCGACTTAATATAATGAGAAATAGGTTTTCTTAAGCGTTTTGAGTACACGAGCTTGTGATCTACTGCTCCTTGTTTTACATCCTTTATCACACTCTTTATAAATGTCTCAACCGGCTCACCTTCGAAAATCCTTCGGTATAGGTTATATTGAAACTCTTTTGCTAGTTCGGTCCAGTCGGAACGTACGTTTTCCAGCCCCTTAAATACCAGCTTAGTTTCGGTGTCCGTCACTTTTAATCCCGCGTAGCGTTTTTTACTCCCCTGTTCAGACCCTCTAATTGTAGGCATAAAGAATTTGCTAAAATAGGTTTCAAACTCTATTTCCAAATAGCAGGGAATACCAAATTCTTGCGCTAATTTTTGCTGCCATTTTTTGTTTATTTGTTGACTTAGAATCTTGCCCGTTTGTGCGGGAGTGCCAAACTGATGATTATCGGCAATATGCACGAAGGTGGAGTCTGTATCTCCATAGATAACGTTATAGCCGAGTTCCTCAATCCATCTAGCTGTAGTTTGCATTATTTCATGCCCACGTAGGGTAATTGAGCTTGCTAAACGCGGATCATAAAAGGGGCAACCCCCGCTACCTAGAACACCGTAAAATGAGTTCATCAATATTTTTATGGCTTGCGACCGTGGAGCATCTTGCTGCCTTTTGGCCTGATCTCGCTGCTTCCATAAACTATCAATAATATCAGGCAAAAAATGTTCGGTTTTACTGAACATTGCGCCCTTAAATCCAGGGATAGCATTTTCCGGTGTCTTTTTCCCTTCGGCTAACCCCATAGGATCTATCTTAAACGTACGTATTATTGATGGGTAAAGGCTCTTATAGTCCAACACAATTACATCGTCATACAAGCCAGGCTGAGAGTTCATTACGTATCCCCCCGGACTGGCCAACCCTCCATTATCAGGACGTACGCCGCTTATATACTTTCTGCGGTGAAGCTTAGGTAAATAAACGTTCAAAAATGCAGCCACAGAGCCACCAGGTCGCCCGATGTCTAAGCCAGTTAGGGTGCCCCTTAGAATCAGAAAGTCTATATATTTAGATTGCTCGGCTATCCTATTTACAAGGATACAGTCAGTGTGGTTATACGTGGCCAGAGCGATAGGATCGTTGATATAAAGATGTTTAATCGCTGCGAGCTTATCGTCAGACTGAATTAACTTTCGCTCACCAACCAATTGTTCCGCCACATTATCTAACGCAAACGAGTCGAAGTGGTATGTCATTGTCTTCAACGCTTCGATACCGTCAACTATCACACGCCCAGCGAGTTCAGTAATGGTTTGTCCTTCCCACTCCCGTACCAGCAGTTCCCGTTTATTTCTTCCTATTGTAAGTTTAATATTGGCCATTCGCGCCCGTCGCGCTAATACAGCCATATCAAACTGTTTTACGTTCCAGCCCATAATAATATCTGGGTCAATTCTATTGATTCGGTCAATAAAGTACGTGAGTAACGTTTTTTCTGTATCTGCCCATGTAATGGCGAATGAAGGAGTTTGCAAGGCAAGATTTTCGCGATGGGTGGGATGTTTTACTATTAAAACTTCATTATGTATGTGTGAGGCAATAGCGATACTGTAAAGGTTTTGGTTTTCGTCGCACTCAATATCAATACTTACTGATGTTAACGATGGGGTGTAGTGGGAGGGCCGTATTTTTGCGTTACCAATAAAGGGGCTCTTTTTATCTGGTGCGACAAATTCCACTGCGCCATAAATAAAGCGTTCCATTAGGTAGCGATCGGCTAGGCGTATGTCAGCTTCATAGAGAATAATGGCATTCTCTTTAGCCAAATGACGCAGCTTTATCATATGTTTATCGCTTGCAGTCTTTACTGTAGATACGGCTTCGTTGTTGAGGGTGTGAAAACCGTCATCCGTGCACGTTATAGGAAGTTCGTGTGCGGTTGCCAGTGCGCAAAGTGAGTTACGTTGCGAAGAGGCTACAAAGCACGTGTGATTTTGTATATCGCTATGTAAACATACTGGGCCGGTATCGGTTGAAACCCACAACTCTACGAGGTTTTTACCCTGTCGGGTGAGGGTGCCCTTACTTAAAATGTAACCTTTTCTTATCACGTGAAACTAATATTAATCTTAGGATTTGGGGCAACACTGCCGGTATATTTGCTCATCTAAAAATGCTCATAAAGGGCCATATTAGTGCGCGCTATAGATGATCATTAGGCATATGCGTTGGTTTTTATCATCGTGGCGTTATAGAACTAAGTATACCAGCGTTAAAGTGAAGATGTATGGAATACCCCGAACTTAGTATACCGAGTCCTGGAAAGTGGACAGAAATAACCGATGGTCTATTGTGGCTTAGAATGCCGCTTCCATTTGATTTAGACCATATTAACCTCTACCTCATCGAAGATAATGATGGCTGGGTAGTGATAGATACTGGGTTGGCATCCAGCACGACAAAAGATCTGTGGACTGCAATATTTTCAGCACTCGATAAACCCATTTGTGGCGTAATTGTCACTCATTTACACCCTGATCATGTTGGGCTGGCGGGGTGGATAGCTGAGGAATTTAAAGTACCTCTGTATATGAGTCAATTAGAGTACTTTACCGCACGAGCCTTAAGTGAGAAAGCACCGGGACGGTCTAATTGGAGAGACGAAGAGTACTTTAAACGCGCTGGTCTGGCGACTGAGCAAATTGACGTATTGTTATCAGGAAATAAAGGCTTCGGTAGTGTAGTAAGTCCCTTGCCACTAAGCTATACCCGGCTAAAACAGAACGATGTATTAAGCTTTAAGGGGCGCGAATGGCGGGTGATGATAGGAAAGGGACACTCTCCAGAGCATGTTTGCCTGCATTGTCAGGAACTCGGGGTGCTGTTGGCGGGGGATCATATCCTTCCTATGATTACGCCTAATATCGGGGTTTATACCACTGAGCCTGAAGGAAACACATTGCAAGATTACTTGGCCACGTTAGTTCCTTTTACCGAATTGCCCTCAGATACCCTTATCCTGCCTGCCCACAAGCAGCCCTTTATTGGGGTACAAGCGCGCGTAGATGAACTTATCTCTCACCATCATCGCCATTTAGCTGCGCTCAATGAGGCTTGTGAGCAGCCTCGCTCTCTCGTGTCTTTACTGCCTATTATGTTTAAGCGTGAATTAAACGGGCGTAATATTATGTTTGCCGTAGCTGAATGTTTATCGCATTTAAATTACTTACGCTTTAGCAACAAACTAATTCGCACACTATCTGACTCCGGCGTTTATCTTTATCAATCGCGACATCGATAAATAGTACAATATAGTAGGGGGAAATAAGGTATGAAGAGGCAATGACGCCTTTCGCGGAGCGAAGACTTAGTTTAGAAAACTGGTGTAACAGACGAAAAAATAAGCGCGCCTACATGAAGAAAGCGCGCATAATCGTTAAATGCTTTGTTGCTTGTACATAGCCTCTAATGCTGCCGGCATAGCATCAATATAGCGTTGCACGTCAGGTATCTTACCCATACTTACCCGTGACCAATTGGTATAGGTGCGATAGGTTCCTCGAATCAATACGTCTTTTTTAGCCATCTCGGCTTGAAAGATATCTGCATCACCTTTGCCCAAGTCCACAAAGATGAAGTTAGTACTAGAAGGAAGGGCACTTAAGCCGTTCGCTTTAATAGCATCCATCACCATACTTTTTGCTTGCATGATTTTCTCTTTCGAAAAAGTGATGAAGGCATCGTCATTATAACTGGCAATTGCCGCCGCTAAACCCGCTTGGTTTAGCGTGTAAGCCGCCATACCATAGTTATTTATCCACTGAGTATTTTCTTCTGAGGCAATCATATAGCCAACGCGTAAACCCGCTAAGCCATATATTTTTGAAAAAGTTCGCGCCACAATGACATTATGGCCAGCTTTAACCAATGGGATCATAGAGTGCTTAGGGGGCTCATCAATAATTTCGTTATAAGCTTCATCCACTAAAACCAGTGTCTTTTTCGATGCTTTGATACAAAAATCACGCAGTTTGGCTGGGTCTAGTACTTTTCCTGTGGGGTTATTGGGGTTGCAGATATGTACCATACCAATAGAGTCATCAATGGCTGCGTACATAGCATCAAGATCAATATCCAGTGCAGCAGTATTAGGTATGCGAACAATCTCAGGGGCCCCTTGTTTTTGTGGCGCTTTAGATGTGGTATCCCAAAATAAGTCGGGGCCTAAGATACGCCCTTTATCACTTGCTGCTAACGCTGCATAAGATAAGATTGGGCTTGAACCTGCACTCATCGAAATATTTTTACGCGATATGCCGTGGCGTTCGGCAATCATATCAAGGAGTGTCATGGCGGCGGGGTAAGCATAGTAAGCGCCACCTTGTGCTGATGCTTCTGCTATCGCTTTTAGCGCTGCGGGGCTAGGGCCAAAAGGATTTTCATTAGCATTTAATTTCGCTATGCTAGGCTTAGGACCATAGACAGTTTTAGGTGACGCTGCTTGCGTAGCGCCTGTCGCTAATAGGCCTGTTGCACCTAAGGCAGTTGCTGCCGCAGAGGCACCTAAAAATAAACGTCTAGAACGGTTGTGTGTCATTTTATATTCCTTCTAAGCTGTCTAATTATCGTTTACAGCACTTTGTAAAACATGACGCTTGAAACGATAACTAAGTAGATGCCAAACAAGCGCTTAAGCTTCTTCTCACTGAAGCTATGTGCCATTTTTGCGCCTATAGGGGCGGTAAAGATTGAGCCAATACTTATGGCGATGAGAGCCGGGATATTGATATATCCCAGGGTACCCACAGGTAGTGAAGCAGTAGCTGAGTGGGTCATAAATAAAAAGCCGATAGCGCCGGGGAGCCCTATTAAAAAGCCCACGCCGGCGGCGGTGGCAACAGCTTGTTGGATAGACCGTTGACACATCACCATAGTAATTACCGTAGGTGTGCCGCCCCCAATACCAAGTAACGCGGAAAAACCACCGAGCACAAAGGCTAATACGGCTTTACCGATACCTGTAGGCATGGAAAATACAAGGCCAGGGCGAACAACGAGTTCAGGGAATAAAAAGTAAACAGAGTATAAAAGTACACCTGCAGCGAACACGATGGTCAAGCCATTTGCACTGGTGTTGTTGGCGATAAGAACGCCACCCACAACGCCAAGTACAAGCCATATGCTCCACGATTTTAGTATTTCAAAGTCCACAGCACCTTTCGCGCGGTGAGCCATAACCGAGCGTGCGCTCGAGACAACAATAGATGCTAACGAAGTGCCAATTGCCACTTTCACTAACTCTTCTGAGGGGGGGGTGAAAAAAGGGAAAACAGCGAGTAAGGCGGGAACAACAACAAACCCTCCGCCATTACCGAACAGACCAGCTGTAATGCCAGCAATAGCACCGGTAATACAAAGGGTTATCACAAACCACAATAGTTCTATTTCCATTGAACGTTTGCTCCCATGAATACAACAAAAAACATGAATACACCTTTAGTTTTGACTTAATATAAGTATGGAAAAAGCAAACGCCGGATTAACCGGCGCTTGTGTGATGCGTTTAGAAACGCGCCGCTAAGCGGGTGTAATAATAGCCACCCTGCCAGTCGACTACAGAAGCAGAGTCGTAGATTTGCCCACAACATGCATCGCCGTTAACGGTTGGGTTGGGATAATTGTCAAACAGGTTTCTCACACCTACAGATAAGGTTAGGTTCTCATTGATCATGTAAGAGCCTTCAATATCAAACATAAATTCCGAGTCGTAGGTTTGAATTGTTTCAACATTAATTTCAGTACCATCATCGCTACCTACATTTTCATACTCACCGTAGTAGCTCAGTCTTGCCACCGCAGACCACACATCATAACTATGTGTAACCGAGAACACGCCGCGCATTTCTGGTGTGCCGTGTTCAAAATCGTATATATCTTCGGGGTCTAAATATTCACTAGGATCTGAGTCAAACGAGGTGTCGTTGTAGTTGAGTGACCCTGTAATCATAGTCGAACCGTAGCTGCTTTCCATTTTATAGGTGGCTACCGCATCGATACCTTCGGTCACAGTGTCAAACGCATTTTGGAAGAAGAACACACCACCGATAGATTCAGCACCTGATACACCAGCGGATGATAATGCCAAGTAATTCTGATAGGCATCATATCCATCGGCATCTGGATCTGTAACCACTGAAGTAGAAACCGTGCGAGTAGATACCGAATAAAGCCTGTCTTCCAATTTTATATTGTAGTAATCAAGCGTTAAGGTTAAATCGCCGTAGTTGGCGGTTAAACCAAGGGTAAAGTTAGTCGATTTTTCAGGAGAAAGCTCTTCGGCACCCAGTGCCTGTGCAACCTCTCCGCCCGCAGGGAACAAGCCTGTGGCTACTGGCTGTCCGTCAGGTAGGCGAGTAGAAACGTTGGTCGTTCCCTGCTGGCCTGGGGTAGGAGCTCTAAAGCCTGTGCCGAATGATGAACGTATACCTATCTCATCATTAAGTTGATAGAAACCGGCCACTTTATAGACAACTTCAGAGCCAAAGTCAGAGTAGTCTTCGTAACGCAGTGCAGCTTGTGCAAAGAGTGAATCGGTGATGTCTCCGGAAATATCAGTATACACGGCGTATGAATCACGCTCGTAGGTGCCTGAGTAGTCTGGAGAGTAGCCTGGGAACCCGTTAGACCCAACACCTACAATAGTGTATACCGCATCTTTACCTGCAAATCCGTCGTCTTCAATGCCATCACCATCGGAATCACTCGTTGTGTAGTTTGCACAGTTTAGTGATGAGCCGCTGGCGATAACCGCCGCACCAGCCGCTGTGGTGGTATAATCATCGTTACAGAAACTCCATGGATCAGCTTGCGCATAATCTCCCGCAAAGTAAGAACTAACTTCGCCTTCTGAAATATCATAAGATTCGTCAAGATAGCTCACACCAAAGGCAAATACATATTGGTCTAAATCGTAGGTGAAATCTGCTTGGAATTGCGTTTCTTCGTTAGTTAGGTCGCCCGGCTTAAACGAAGTCGGTGATTCATTACCCATTGATGGGTTAACGGTATTAGACAGGGTGTAGGAAATATCGTTGTAGCCATAGCGGCCACTGATATCGTAGCCTAAATCGCCAGACATACCTTTAACGCCACCTACGAAGGAATAATCAGTCACATCACCAAAAAAGCGCGGCGTGAAACCACCTGGAAAGATCTCTAAAGGGTTCCATATTGAACCATCTTCTAAACGAATATCTTCGATGGTGCCGTTACCTGGATAGCGGTAATAGAAAGAGCCATCACCTTCGCTTTCTGAATAGTTACCAAAGGCGTAAAGTTCGGCGTCGTTTGAAAGGGTGTAGCCTGCGTTGAAGAAAATACGGGTGCCGCTAGTATTAGGTTGTCCCCAAGGCTGAACTTGATCAGAGCCATGAACACTGTTGGCCATATCTGTCGCAGCGGCTATGTATTCGTCTGATTGCTCATCCACACAGAACCAATCTTCACAGTATTGTTCGCCTCGATAGGTGGCTTCGCTATCAGAATATTCAGCAGAGATACTTAAAAAACCATCATCGCCCAGTGCAAAGCCTTTGTTACCCGTAATGGTAATTTGATCGCCATCACCTTCAAAGTAAGAGCCGTAATCGGCAGTAAAAGAGCCGCCTTCGGTATTATCTTTTAATTGAAAGTTAATAACCCCCGCAATGGCATCAGAACCATATTGAGCGGCAGCGCCATCACGTAATACTTCTACATTAGCAATAGCCGCAGTAGGGATTGTCGCAATATCAGGCCCTTGGGTACCTGAACCACCAATAGAGACCAGCGCGGCTCTATGACGACGTTTTGAATTAACTAACACCAACGTTTTATCGGTCGGCATACCACGTAGCGTAGCTGGACGAATAAAAGTACCGCCGTCTGAAATAGGCTGACGGCCCACAGAATATGAAGGTACTAATGTCATTAGCACGTTGTTCATGTCGGTAAATGCAACGGCTTCGATGTCTTCAGCGCTGAGAACGTCAACGGGGACGGGGGAGCTTGTTACTGAGCGGGGCGCACCACGGGCGCCAACTACAGCAATTTTTTCTATGCTCGCTGGTTCATTAGTTTGAACTTCCGTTTCTTCAGTTTCCTGTGCGTTTACTAATGGGGTTGCGAGGGTTAGCGTGGCTAACGAAATTCCCGAAACCGCCAGTGTTAATGCATGCTGAATTTTAGTTTTTCTCATATGTGTTCCCAAAACGTGCTTTGTTTAAGTCATTTTCTGTTACAGACCGAACTACTTCGAACTGCTCACATTTGGCACGCACAGGCACCACCTCGATGCATTTTCATCTTATTATTCTTATTGTCGGTGAAACCTGTGTTCGAGACTCACGTTAAAAACTCTGACGCTTAGACGGAAGAAAAAAGAATATTTAGGGGTATAATAAAAATATTGAGGGTGTGTGTAACTAATTGAATATTAGAATATATTTGTTTCGTTTTTAGATTTTTTAATTTTAATCAACCAGAGTGATTAAATAAGAATTTACATTCAAACAGTAGAAGATTATGTCTTTTGGTATGTAACTTGCTGAAATTCTGTGACATTTGAGTAAGGCGAGAAATACACTTAAGGATGAGTTTGTAATTCATTTGTAAAATAGCAGTCTTTAGCGACGAGGAAAGTATCCTTTGAATTTCAAGCAACTTCATTATTTTCTTACAACGGTAAACAAAGGAAGTATAGCTGCGGCGGCCCGGGAGCTTGATATCGCCCAGCCTGCCATAAGCCAGCAATTGGCTAGCTTAGAGCGTGAGCTTGGTGGGCCGTTGCTAACGCGTAGCTTTTCAGGTGTTACGTTAACGCCCGCAGGTAAAGTATTTTTTAATCACGCCATTAAGCTGGTTGATGATCTGAGTCTTGCTAAAAATGAACTATCTGCATTTTTCACTCAGCAAGAAAGCGTGGTGAAAGTGGGTATGCTACCTTCCATTGGCAACGTACTTTCTATGCCGTTAATTGCAGAAGTAAAATCGGCCCACCCAAAATTGAAGTTAGAAATTAGTACCGGCCCTTCTTATGCGGTTAAATCTTGGTTAGAAACAGGGCAGATAGATATTGCACTTACTTATGAGCAGGAAATGAACTCTAAGCTTATGTCGGTTGAGCCCCTCATACGCGAAGATTTACACTTAGTCACTTCTGCTTCACCGTCTAATCCTGAGTATCAGCACTTATTGTCCCGAGACACAATTGCATTTTGGGAGATGAGTCAGTTTTCACTTTTATCCCCAAGCAGTAAAGACGCGTTAGGTAGACTTATCGCCCATTACGAGAAACTTACCGGGGTAAGTTTGCAACACGATCGCGCGTACTCAGGGCAATTGATGACAGGTTTACGGCAAGTTATGCAAGGAGAGGGAGTGATGATATTGCCTACGTCGGCGGTATTTCATTTGCAGGAGTCAAACTTAGTAAAATTACTTAAAATTGTTGACCCTGAAATGCCCAGAATGGTGCTAGCCGCCACGAACAAGACGGCCGCACTTAACGATGCTTCGGCAAAAATCCTGTCGGTGATAAAGCAGGTAGTTGCTAAGGAGCAAGCCCTTAATCATTGGTGCGGAACCCTCGCGTTTGCCCAGCATGTGTCCTACTCGACAGCTGCTGCCTCAGGGAGCCTGATGTCCAGTTGTATCGGCAAATGATCTGAAAATATCCGTGCCTTTGGGTTGGTTAATTTTTTACACGCCACTGTCTTTATTTCTTCGCTCGTCCATACTCTATCAAGAGAAAAAAGTGGAAATTGGCTAGGAAACGTAGGTCCTATTCTTTGCTGATTTAACAAACTATTAAGCGCATTAAATGCGCGGGTGAAAAACTGCCATTCGTTAAAGTCTCCGGCCAAGACTAAGGGCGATGGCCGCTGCTGTAGGCGCGCTGCAAGAAAGTCGTGTAAAAGGGCGAACTGATTACGGCGCTCACCTGTTTTTAACCCTTTGTGTGTATTAACCACCGTCAACGGGCCTTTTTCGGTTTGCAATACGGCCAGCTGGGCGTTTCGCGGTTGTCTACCCTGTTGGCTTACATCTAGTGTCTCGTGATGGAGCAGTTTAAAGCGGGTGAGTATAGCATTGCCATACCAACCATTTTCTTCCTCAAGGGCGGGGGAGGCCACGAGTGAAAAAGCGTTACCCGCGCAAATGTCCTCAATATCTCGCTCTATAGCTCTTTCTGAAGGGCGAGTGTCCATCTCCTGTAA
The DNA here is from genome assembly GCF_010500865.1 of Alteromonas profundi. Lineage (GTDB taxonomy): Bacteria > Pseudomonadota > Gammaproteobacteria > Enterobacterales > Alteromonadaceae > Alteromonas > Alteromonas profundi. The sequence continues at coordinate 65,798 of NZ_JAAAWN010000021.1, read as the reverse complement.
CAGAACTATGTCTGCCCCAGATTCTGTTAAAAACTGCCCTATACGACGGTAATCCTGAACTTTGTCTCTGCCTATGCCACTGTGAATGTTATAGCTAACTATACGGCACATTCTTCTTCATCCCTCTCGTTAGCAGCATTTTGTTTACGTTCTTGATAATAGCGGGCAAATTTTTGTGAGCCCCAAATCATAAGCCCCCACAGAATAATTCCCCCAGCCAAATAGCTGATGGTTTCTACAGAGGGGTTTCTAAAGATTTGAGTAATAGAATCACCCACTAGCCCTTTAGCAATCATGGGAGGGAACATACCGAGAAAGGTACCAATTAAAAACTGCCATAAACCAATTGAAGAGATACCGGCAGCAAGGTTTACCAAACTAAACGGTGCGATAGGTAGCATTCTGATAGCCGCGACACCCACTATCCCGCTTTTTTTCAATTTAGCATCTACGGCTTCTACCTTAGGCCCACCAATTTTCCGCAAACCCGCATTTCCTGAGAGCTTACCGATACCAAACAAAATTGCCGAGCTAAGCAAGGCGCCCATGATCCCGTAAACCGGCCCCCAGATGGGCCCGAAAATAGCGGCCACCGCGAGAGATAAAATAGTGACGGGGAAGAAAAGAATGCCGCCCACAACGTACACTAATAACACAGTAGGTAGGGCGAAGTAGGTGCCTCGACTTTTCTCTAAAAAGGCATTGATATGATCTGCACTTAACCAAGAGATAGAGTGGCTAGCCCAAAATAAGAGCCCGCCTAAAATGGCAATGACAGCGAGGCCTAGCATTATCATAATACTACGACGACGGGGGTTTCTCGCAGGAAGCGCAGCACCATCAAATGTAGGTACAGAAATTAATGGTTCTTCAGGGTCAGATATCGCCCTAAATAAGTTGTCTACCGACGTGGTAGTGAACACTTCATCTCTAACTTCGGTAAGCACATAGCCATGCGCTATCTGCTCGTGCATTAACGCATCAACCGGGTATTCTTGTTCAAACAATGGCGGCATTGCTTCAAGTTTTCGCCCTGTATGTTCTGCGAGTAAATCGTTACGTACCTCTTTGATGTATTTACGATTGTGCTCGCTGTTTCCATGAAGTACCACATCAATTTCGGTATCAAGTGTCATGGAGCGGTTACTAAGGTTAGATGAACCTATGACTAAATACTTATCATCAATAGTCATTACTTTTGAATGAATACGCTTATACGCCTTTCTGCCTTGCATATCTTCAATCGATGAATAGGTTAAACGTACCCGTTTGGGGTCAATCCCTTTTTCAAGAATCGCTTTAAATTCAATACGGCTAGCCCAAAAAGCCTCGCACTCGAATTTACCTTTTGGTTCATACGAACTCACCAAGATTACATGTAAATCTGGACATGCTTTCATGCGTTTGTTCAGTGCCTCAGCTATCTCCTGGCGGGTGGTAAACTGGTTCTCAATATAAATAAAGGATTCAGCTTCCTCGATAAGATCAAGCAACATAGTACGTACTTCTTGTGCAGGCTCAACCTCGTCCATGAAGGGTATAGTACGGGCAAGGGCACACTCTATATTCTCAAACATAGGAGGGTAATCGCTCGGCCAAGTAGCAGGAAGCGAGGAAGACACTGAAGTATCTGCATCGTCTCTCATATCTATAGGTTTCTCATTGGCGACACGTTCCCACCGCCAACGAACAAGCTCGGCAAAGTCTTTTACCACCGGGCCACTGGAGACCATTTGCACATCGTGAAGAGGCGCATACTCACCGTCTGGGCCTTTACGCTCATCGGAAATTACTGGATGGTCGCGCGTATCCCAACGATTTGTCGATACGTCCATACCGCCGGAAAAAACAATTTCGTCATCCACTACTACAATTTTTTGGTGTTGGCTTCCTCCCATAGGGATAGTGTCATCAAGCTCTGTATGCACATTGTCGGGGGTTTTTTCTTCCCACACTTCTTTAGCCCACATCTCTCTTTGGGCAAAAAACGCCAGTGAAGAGTCCCAACGCAAAAGATAAATCTTCATGTCAGGGTTTTGCTCGGCCTTCCATGCCAATAGGTCGCTTACCAAACTCGGGGCTTCACTGTTAGCTTCGTCTTCACCGCGTAATAATCGGATGCGACTATCAATGTCCCAGCCGATAATAAAAATGCTATGTTTCGCTTTCACGATGGCGCTATGAAGTGCTTTATAGTAATTAGCACAATCTATAAGGGGTGTAGCGAATCTAGCCTCACTACTTACCCAACAGTTCTCACCTGGTTTAAAAATATTGTTGTTAGTCACCATGAATTCTCCTGACGCCGCTTTCCGTGTCATTTCTTCTATATACGGTAACTGCAACTGCAGGAATCGTTCCGCTATGAAAGCCTGTGTGGGAATGCCATTAGTTTGATTTAACTGCGTTTTTTAGTTTTTAAAGAGTGAGGGAAGTTTCTGCGGATGTAATATTTTCACAGTAATCAGTAGATTACACTAGGGCGAAGAAGGGGGCGTTTAGCCTTATTCTACGGCTATTGGGGCTGCCCTATGGTAGTGGTGAGGAGAGGGCCGTACACTATTCTCGCTACTTTTTTTATCGTCACTACCATCGTTTTCCACAGGATAAAAAGGCAGCGTATAGGCCAGTAAACAAGTAGCCACTGACATAAGTATTAAGCTTGATTGATAAAGAAGGTAGGTGTCTTGGGAGCCGCCTCCTATGCTATCTGCAATGGTTACTAAGCCGTGAAAGAAAAGGGTAAAGGCGGCGAAGGAAATAAGCCGACGAAGCATTGACGGATGCGCTTTATTTTTTACTCTTTCACACGCTAATCCGCCGCCCCCGAGCAGCAGAATTAATGCAGCAAAACAGACACACGCCGATTCGGCTAGGGTGGAGAGAAAATAACACCCACAAGTTAACACTATGCTCCCCACGGTTAACGGGATAATGTATTTATTTAAACCGTAATCTCGGTGGCTATGCAGAAAAGACAACCCAGCAAAAAACTGATGGCATCCAAGCAAGGCAAGAATGTACGCCGCAAGGTTAACTATATCCGTTGTACCAAAGAGATAATCGCTTACCCTAATAATCAACGTAAACGCGATTAAAAGACATGCCGCAGCCCAGTGCGGATAGGTTTTTTGACGGCACTGGCGGGTTTTTATTGCAAAGTAACTTCCTATTACCAAACAAACACCAATTGTCGCTATTAAGCATGTGGCAACTAAGGTTTGCAAAACATAGACTCGAGATCGTTTAAAACGTCTTAAGTATACCAAACTATAACTAGTGATTTAATGAACTGCCTATAACAAACGTATACAGGCCAAGAATACCGTATATTTTAATATACGAAATCAAGTTTGCGTTTGGCCCGAAAGACATTACTTGGCAGCTCAGTTATTTTTCGTCGGGTTCAGAAGAGGATAACTTTCCACTTGCTTGAGAATCTTGTGCCAACACTTGAGTCAGATCTTCCATTCGCTGTTTAACGGCTACGCCATAAGATTTATCGTCACCCCATACATCAGCAAGCACTTTCATCGATTCTATGTCGTGCGCGCGAAACAGTTCTCCCGCTCGTGCGGCATTTCTATCATCGTGGCCTAGGAGTTTTAACGAATCTACAGCCAGCGTAATAGCAGAATCGAAGGTTTCCCGATTAAAGGTAGAAATCCCCATTCTAATAAGTTGATAGGCATGGCGCCTATCACGCGCCCTTACAGAAAGCTGCAAATGTGGATAATGTTTTTTAGCAAGCTCTACGATGGCAGTAGACTTATCAACATCATCAATCGCCACCACCAAAAGCTGCGCCGAATTAGCGCCCGCAGCATCGAGCAGTTCTTTTCTCGCGGCATCGCCGTAAAAAACTTTAATACCAAATTTACGCAGAAGATCTATCTGTGTCGGGCTATGATCAAGTACGCTCACTTCATACCCTTGCGCCTTCAACAGCCTACCAATGACCTGTCCGAAACGCCCATACCCAGCAATAATGACGTGTTTAGACTCATGGATATCATTTAGATCATCATAGCGTGGTTGCACGCTTTTTCTGAACTTCTGTGAATGATCATAAAGCATGAGTAATAGGGGGGTTATCACCATGGAAAGCGCGACCACTAGGGTAACGAGGTTAGCGTGCTCAGTACTTAAAATGCGTAATTCTCGCGATACAGAGAGTAGAACGAAGGCAAACTCTCCTCCTTGAGCTAGGGCAATGGCGAAGAGCAAACGTTGGCGTTTATTAATTGAAAATACGTAGGCCAGTGCGATAAGAATTAACCCCTTAATTGCAATAAGGGCAAACACCAACATGAGTACTAAAACGCTATTGTCGATAAGCAAAGAAAAGTTTATTGACGCACCAACGGTTACAAAAAATAAGCCTAGCAATAACCCTTTAAACGGCTCTATATCGGCCTCAAGCTCGTGGCGGAATTCACTCTCGGCTAATACTACCCCTGCTAAGAAGGTACCCAGTGCTGGGGATAAACCGATAGATTGCATTAAAAGTGCAATAGCAATCACTAAAAATAGCGCGAATACCGTGAATATCTCGCGCATATGCGTTTGCGCTATGTAGCGAAATATAGGCGCAGAAACGTATTTTCCAGCTAAAATAATAGCGCCTATTATAGCCACAGATATTCCTACTTTTCCCATAGCGGGCCAATCATATATAAGCGATTGATGCGCGCCCTCGGCAGCGCTAGCCGGCATAAATGAGAGTAAAGGTAACAAAGCAAGAATAGGAATAACTGCAATATCCTGAAACAGAAGAACAGAAAAACTACTCTGGCCTGCATCAAGCTTAAGCCAACCCTTCTCCTTGAGGGACTGAATGACAATAGCAGTAGAGGATAACGCAAGCATTAGCCCTATGCTGAGTGCACTTTGCCACGCTAAATTTAGGGCAAAGTAACAAACACTAAATAACGCAAGTGTAGAGAGGGTAACTTGTAACCCCCCTAGTCCAATAATTGAATGGCGAAGTTGCCATAAGCGCGAAGGTTGTAGTTCTAAGCCTATAAGAAATAACATCATTACCACGCCGAATTCTGCGAAGTGCATTATTTCTGTTTGATCGCCTACAAGAGAAAAGGCATAAGGACCAATTAGAATGCCCGCGACCAGGTAGCCTAATACTGAGCCAAACCCAAGCCGTTTTGCTACGGGAACAGCAATCAAGGCAGCGCCTAAATAGATGAGAGCTAAGAGAAGCATAAAACTGCCATATTATTATTAGTTAACCTTGTATCAGCCTAGACCGGCTGCACATTTAAGTAATGCTAGTGTAGTCTGTTCAATAAGGAAAGTAAGTAAAGTTTGCGGTAAAGCGCACGTAAAAAGGGCGACCTAACGCCGCCCTTTCTCTAACTTGTTAACTCGCCTGCGTTTAGAAGCGGTATTCAATACCTAAACTCGCTTGTTTTAGGTCAGTTTCAAAGTCAGTGTCATCGATATCATCTACTGCTTCGTCCGCATCCAGTGTCGTATCGTAAATAGTATATTCAGCATTTACCAAGAAGTTTTTGGTAATAGCATAGCTAAGACCTGCACCTACAAACAGGCTCTCGTCGTCATAGTCGCCGTTTGCTTCACCGAAGTTATATTCGGTTTCAGACCATAGCTGGCCCACCTTAGCGTATAGAGAAAAGCGCTCGTTTAATGGTAAAATACCTTTGACTGCCGCTGTGTAGCCGTCAGTTTCTGCGCCCGCTAAATCGGTGCCATAATCACCAAAGTCAATGTAGCTACCTTCAACGGCAATCCAATCGTTGAATTGGTAACCTAGAATACCTTGCCATACATCTTTATCGTCATCAAAATCGTCTTCACCTTCGGCCTTCAAGTATCCGTAGTTACCGCCTACGTAGATGCCGCTGTCTTCAATAGAATAGCCAGTTGATTGTGCAAATGCACCGTATGATGTGAATGCTGCGATACTAGCAATAGCAATAAGTGATTTTTTCATAATGATTTCCTCTCTAGTCTAAAAGATATCCTTGGCTTTTCACTTTTATGTGTGTCCTTAACCTAAGAACGAGCCGCTGAGAACTCGCTTATATCCTTAACTTGATCGTTAATTTATCTCATTCAGCTATACGAGATAATTCAAATGGCATGCCAGCGTAAATGTGACTGATTGGCGGAAAATAGTGAGAAAAGTTTTCAAATTAGGGATAGAAAATGTTTACTATTTGGCCAGTGAGTAGGGAAGGTGCTTTTTTATACTGCATAAGTTGCGTGCTGGTATGTAAAGACTTCACGGCTAAGAGTAAACAAATTTAGCCTAAAAACATGCCTGTAAAGTGCAACTTTATAGGGTATTAAGTCTTACTTTACATAAGCTTGCGATATTGATCGGATTTTCCTATCAGTGTCATTGGTTTTATCAACTGTAAATATTGTCCCGTGCTAACTATCTTTTAGAAGGTGAAAGTAAATTTAATGTTAACGGCGAAGTAACGCTGCTAATTTCTATTTAGCCCTCTAAAGAATTTTAATTATATCGGGACAACATCATGAAAAGGTTTAACAAAACCACGCTATCTAGCTTGATAGCGTTAACGCTTACCACAACATCTGTGTTTGCAGATGACCAAATGACTAAACCTGCGGGAGCGAAAGGCTCTGGTGTTGTAGCGGCATTTCAGGCTAAAAATAATAGGTTCTGGTGGCCAGAACAGCTTGATTTATCGCAATTGCGGGATCACGACGCACGCTCTAATCCTCTTGGTGAAGACTTTGACTACGCAGACGCTTTTTCTCAACTGGATTTGGCCGCGGTAAAACAAGATATCAACGATATACTCACTACATCGCAAGACTGGTGGCCTGCCGACTTTGGCAACTACGGGCCTTTCTTTATCCGTTTAGCATGGCATAGCTCGGGCACGTACCGTACGTTAGATGGCCGTGGCGGTGGCGATGGTGGACAAATGCGTTTTGACCCACTAAATAGTTGGCCGGATAACGCAAGCTTAGATAAAGCGCGGCGTCTCCTTTGGCCGATAAAGCAGAAGTACGCAGAAGCGTTATCATGGGGTGACCTTATGATCCTTGCCGGTACAGTAGGCATGGAAAATATGGGGTTTGATACTTATGGCTTTGCGGGCGGGCGTACCGATGATTGGGAGCCTGACATGGTTTATTGGGGGCCTGAAGTAGAAATGCTCGCCAGTGATCGCGAAGAAAAAGACGGCAAACTACAACGTCCTCTAGGTGCCACCCATATGGGGCTAATTTACGTCAATCCTGAGGGACCGAAGGGCGTGCCAGACCCTGTTGGGTCAGCAAAAAATATTCGAGCCGCCTTTACCAGAATGGCTATGAGTGACGAAGAAACTGTGGCGCTTATCGCAGGGGGGCATACATTCGGTAAGATGCATGGTGCTCACAAACCCACTGACTGCTTAGAGGCAGAACCTGGTGGAGCGGGAGTGGAAGAGCAAGGGTTAGGGTGGAAAAATCGGTGTGGCAAAGGACATTCTGAAGATACCATAACCAGCGGCTTAGAGGGCGCTTGGACACAATTACCGACGAAATGGACGAGCCTCTATCTACAAAACCTACTAGGTTTTGAGTGGAAGCAAACGCGCAGTCCGGCTGGGGCTATCCAATGGATACCCACAGATGAGTCGCTGCATAAATCAGTACCCGATGCTCATATTACCGGTAAACGTAATGCGCCAGTGATGACCACAGCAGATTTAGCATTAAAGTACGACCCTAAATATCGCGCGATTGCAGAACGGTTCCTAGCCGATCCGAAGGAATACTCTACCGCCTTTGCCAAAGCATGGTTTAAGTTAACGCACCGAGATATGGGCCCTAAATCACGCTACTTAGGCAATGATATTCCGAAGGAAAACTTCATATGGCAGGACCCTATTCCCGCCGTAGACTATAAACTTATTGAACCTTCTAATGTAGCAGAGCTTAAAGCTGAAATACTTGATTCGGGTTTAACGGTACCACAACTCGTAAAAACTGCGTGGGCGGCGGCTGCGAGTTTCCGCGCATCCGACCTGCGCGGCGGAGCTAATGGAGCGCGGATAGCACTGCAGCCTCAAATAAACTGGCCGGTTAATGAGCCAGAAACTATTAAAGCAGTTATCGCAAAACTTAAAGACATACAGCAAGACTTTAACGGAGCGATGTTCTCTAAAAAACAAGTATCGCTAGCTGACCTTGTGGTACTAGGAGGCGCGGCCGCCATTGAAAAAGCGGCAGCAGATGCAGGTGTCGAGGTGGAAGTACCGTTTGTACCGGGGCGCGGCGATGCTACCGCGCAACAGACGGATGTAGACTCATTTTCGTTATTAGAGCCTACTGCAGATGCGTTTCGCAATTATTACAATCCTGCTGAGAGCTATCGCCCACCTACAGAAATGTTGGTAGATAAGGCGGACCAGCTGTATTTAACAGTGCCTGAAATGACAGTACTGCTAGGCGGCCTTAGAGTGTTAGACGCGAATACTGGGGGGGTTAAGCATGGCGTGTTTACCGACAAGCCGGGTACGCTAACCAATGATTTCTTCGTTACCTTGATGGATATGGGGATCAAGTGGCAGAAGACAGATAGTGAAGAGGTGTATGAAGGGGTAAATCGACAAACCGGTGAAGTATTGTACACAGGTACGCCGGTGGATCTTATCTTCGGCTCTAATAGTGAGTTACGTGCGGTGGCCGAAGTTTACGCTTACGACGGCGCGAAACAACAGTTTGTAAATGACTTTGTAAAAGCATGGAGCAAAGTAATGACGCTGGATCGTTTCGATCTTCGCCACGATCTTAGCCAACCTATAAAATAGCCTGTTCAAGTGTGACTTATAAGGGAGCTTTAAGCTCCCTTTTTAATCAGCTTTAAGGCGTAGTATTTGATAGACCCATTTCTTGTTTATTTAATACACGTACTTCACGCTGAGGAAATGGAATTTCAATATTGTGTTCGCGCAAGGTTTCAAACACCGTAAGTAACAAATCTCCACCTACTCGGTTTTTACCGTCATCTACACCTTCCATCCAGAACTCTACAAACATATTAACCCCTGAATCGCCGAAGCTATCAATTTCACAATCGGGGCGTTCTTCAAAAGGAATATTTTCGCCACTTATCACTTGAGGATGTTGTGCTACTGCGTCTTTAATAATTTCTACCATTTGGCGGATATCAGTTTTATATGCCACCGAAAAATCTATTCTGTAGCGTTGCTTAGGATCTTTATGCGTCCAGTTAACCAGCAACGAGCTAATAAACTTCTCATTAGGCACTAAGATATCTTTACCGTCGTAGGTTTCTAATACCGCATAGCGCATTTTAAATTCTCGTACGATACCTTTTTGGCCATCTTCCAATTCAACGTAGTCGCCAACAGTTAATGAGCGGTCGAGGAGAATAATGATGCCAGAGATAAAGTTAGAAGCGATAGTTTGAAGCCCTAAGCCTAGCCCTACACCTAAAGCGCCGCCAAATACAGCAAGGGCGGTTAAGTTTATTCCCATTACGTTAAGGAGTAGGAGAAAAACAATACAGAAAAGCGCGACCTCGAAGAGTTTAGCGAAAACTTCTTTAGTCGTTACATCTAACGTATTGTGGTTACGAATGATATTTTGGCCCACGTTATTAGACGCCCGCCCAAGCCAAAATAGCAATGCACCAAAAATAATGACTCGGGTAACCCCATAGGCGGAAATCTGTACATTGCCCACAGCAATTGAGATAGATTCTAGTGCACCGGTAATCACCGGGAGTACACCTATTAGGTGTAGAAATAACAAGGGAAGGGCAACCCATCTAGCGAAGCTTGCAAACAAGCGGTTCTCAACAAAGTTTCGAATTAACGAATGAACAAACAACATGATAGCTAAGATAACCGCTACTTCTAATAACCAGGCGTTAAACTGAAATTGTTCGGAGACCACAGTAATCAGCTTCAGCGTACTTATAGTTAAAACAGGAAATAGCGTGCCTCTTAACTTGTAGATAAGCCCATGTAGCGCATGCGACCCTGCCGCGGGAGGCTTTCTAGTAAAGCTAAAGGAAAGCTTTACTTGGCGGGCAATGAGTAATGCTAGGGCGTAAATTAAACAAATTGCGCCCACCTGTAGCATAAAACTATCGCTATATACCAAACGTTCAATCGACAAAAATTGTTGTTGTATTGAATTGAAAAAGCTATCCAAATTCATAACTAAGATACCGCCAAAACATCCACTAACATGGAATTTAATAATAGGCGGTTTTTAACCTTTACGACGGGTAAGGTAAAGCTATTTATTGGGTAAGTCTTTTTTATTACACCTATTAGCAGCGAGCTCTACACCCAGAGCGTTACCCAATAAACCTGTCTTTGTGTATTGGTCTAACATTTATCTGTATATTGGTAATGATTGTTGTTGATCTTTGGTTTCCCATTTGATAAGTTTTGTCTACCGGTTTAGCAGAGGGCACGGTAAATAAATCATCTTACCCCGTCTTTTGCCTTAAACACTAATGTTTGTTCGTGAGACTTTTCATGTAACAGTTAATTTGCTTTCACCTGTGGTGGCGTAGGTGTGTGCGGGCCGCCGCGGGGTCTTTTATTGGTAAGGTGTTTTGGTTGTATTTTTGGTAATAATCTTTGACCGTGGTACCTAGCGTATTACGGGTATGTTACGAAAACAGCGAATAACACAGTCAGCACTAACTCAAGTAAATAAAAACAACATAACTCACTGAGTACCCTAGTAAGTAACAGGCTTCGTAAGAAGCCTGTTTTATTTTGGGCGTAAGAAAACGCGTGAACGATGAGTGATAATAGGGTTCATCACCACGATTACAAAGCCGCGTCACAAATAGCGCAGGTTCTTTGCTAGTGTTGGTTAAAAAATAAGCTGGCGAGAGAAGGGGAACAGTGGTAATATGCGCGCAAGATTTGTTGGTACTATTTAAATTTGATAAACGCTTCAGCCGTTAGTTCTTTGTCAGTCCCTCACGCGATTCACATTTTGACCTTTACCGTTTTAAGCTTGCTACAAACTGATAGCTCTCCAGCGCCATTCGGCTATGTCCTATAGTCATATTTATTTTTCAGGAGTCATCTATGCCATTTACTAAGTTGGGATTATCAGCCCCGCTTTTACAAGCTATTGAAAAACAGGGCTATACATCGCCATCTCCCATCCAGGAGAAAGCGATCCCACTGGTACTTGAAGGAAAAGATGTTTTAGCCGCTGCACAAACAGGTACAGGGAAAACGGCAGGTTTTTCTTTACCTATGCTACATAAATTATCTGAGGGGCGAAGGGCGTCGTCAAACAGTATCAGAGCATTAATACTCACGCCTACGCGAGAGCTAGCTGCACAGGTGGAAGACAATGTGCGTTCATTTAGTGAATTTTTGCCCCTCAAAACCGCAGTGGTGTTTGGTGGTGTTGGAATTAACCCACAAATGAAAGCGCTGCGTTCAGGGGTGGATGTACTGATTGCAACGCCTGGCCGGTTACTCGATTTATATCAGCAAAACGCAGTGAAGTTTAACGAGCTTGAAATGTTAGTGCTTGATGAAGCCGACCGTATGCTTGATATGGGCTTTATTCACGACATTAAGCGTATTTTGAAGTTGCTTCCAACAAAGCGTCAGACATTGCTATTTTCTGCGACTTTCTCACCAGAAATTACAACCTTAGCGCAATCTATTACTATAGACGCGGTTAAAGTTTCTACTGCGCCTGCCAATACTACGGTAGAAAAAATAGAGCAACGGTTAGTGCCTATCGATAAGTCGAAAAAAACCACTGGGTTAATCTGCCTGATCAAACAAAATAAGTGGAAACAGGTTTTAGTTTTCAGCAGAACCAAACATGGTGCCAACCGGATAGCGGAAAAGCTGAGTAAGGCGCGTATACCGAGTGCGGCTATTCACGGGAATAAAAGTCAAGGTGCTAGAACCAAAGCATTATCAGAGTTTAAGAATGGCCAAATTGATGTTTTAGTTGCGACCGATATTGCCGCACGGGGAATCGATATTAGTGAATTACCCGTGGTAATTAACTTTGATTTGCCTAACACCGCCGCCGACTATGTTCACCGTATCGGAAGAACTGGGCGAGCTGGGTCGAGTGGCCAAGCGTGGTCATTTGTTTGTCTTGAAGAATTACAGCAGTTAAAAGATATTGAAACCCTTATTCAGCGCCTGTTGCCACGCGAGATTATGGAGGGGTTTGAACCTCAGGTAAAAGTGCCAGAAACAACTCTATCGGCGCCTAAAAAAGCAAAGAAACCAAAGAAGCCCAAGCCAATGAATAGCGCATCTGCTGAGCGCAACGGCAACGATCGTCGTCACGACGCTGGGCGTTCTGCTCGCCGAAGAGCACACAGTAAGTCTGCAGGAAAAGGTAACACAGGACAACGCAATAAGACTCATAGCTCGACGCAACGCAGTGCCAGCGTATAAGCTTTGCTTAACACTCTAGTGGATTGAATAAAAAGCGTCTATCGTGAACGTGCTTTCCGTATACGTTTTTGCGCGTTGCCACACAAATTAACAGAAAATTCAGCTTTCTATTATTGTCATTAGAAGCTTTTCGACATAACGCGTGTGGTTATCCGAAGTGTCGTTGCGTGCATGTATCTGAACAACGTTTTCTAAAAGTCTTGTACGCTGAGTGGTGTTCTCTACGTACTTGAATATATTTGGGTGTATGTAATAGGCTTTACATACACTCGGGGTGTTTCCAAGCAATTTTGCAACGTGTTTACTAAGGGTTGTTGCCCACTTTCTATTACGCCCTTGAGTAACCTTTTCACCAACGTCAATCAAACTATCAACGGCGTAACGGCTGCCTGCCCATGTACGAAAATCTTTGCAAGAAAATTCGTTGCCCATATGTAGGTGAATGAATTCATTAACGTCGTCACTGGTTATGTCTTGCCATGTTTTATCATCGAGCTGGTACCTAAACAGAGTATACCCTTGTGACTCGGCACATTCGCACACTAATGACGCGAGCATGGGGTCATCGATGTGGATGATTCTGGTTTTGTGGTGCTTACCTGCATACCGTAATTCGACATATTTATCAGAGGCTTTTTGAACATGTTTGCGTCGCAACGTGGTAAGTCCATAGGTATCATTTTGCTTACTGTATTGTGGGTTTCCTATGCGTACGCCAGTATGGTCTAGAAGTAGACACGCGAGGGCACAAGCTCGATCTTTGTTCCAAATATTAGCGTCCAATAAACGCTTACACCGACCACGAAATTGTGCAATGTTTTTCCCAAAGTGGGCTAACTTTGCAAACTTTTCCGCCTGTTGCTGCTTATGCCATTTTTCATGGTATAAATATTGGCGACGTCCTTTCGCGTCAACACCAATAGCCTGAACGCTTTCGCTAGGATCTTTGCTAATGTAAACCTCTCGCCAATTCGGCGGAATGACCAACCTCTCTATACGCCTTAGTACGCGCTGGCCGGTAACTTTTTTACCCGAAGAGTACCGATAGTACGTGCCCTGCTTACCACATCGAACGCGCTTAATAGTAAGGTGTGGTTGTCTTTTATATACTTTATCTGTATTGGGTTGCAGGTCTACTTCCTCCGACTCATCTAAATTTGTACGCATTACGGTTAACCCTCAATGGTCTTTAGAGATTATTTCCGTATTGCCTAAATCTCTACGCGTTAACCGTCTAAACCGCTCACTATACAACCTAAGCATGTGTAACATTTTGTTCGCGAAGGTGCCCCCCGTGCAGGCTGGAAAATACTACAACTCACATAGATTTTACGCAGTAGGTGAGTGTTCTCACCTCATCAGCGGATAGCAAAGGAGTCACATTTTCGTGTCGATGCGCGCTGGATGCAGAAGACTGACAATTGCTTTTGCACCGCCATTTTTTAGCTGCGCTCTTCTTTCCCTCACTGACTAAATCCCTCTCGGTGTAGTGCCTTGTTCATCTTGTTCGAGCATAGGACTCTGGTGTTGATAGTCTTGTTGTATCTTTATTGATTGATGTTGACAGAAGGTGTCAATTTTCGGGGGTAACTAGGTGTTTTGTGCGCTTTCTTGGGGCAGATCTGCCGCCATAAAGTAGTAAAAGATCCGATACAATTTTTAAGCGGTATACTGGCAGAAAATGCCCACTTTGGCATTGGGCATCTATTAGTTCGCGGCAATAAGCCATGTAGGAAAAGAGTGACGTCGGCATCCCGCTCGATAGAGCTGTGATGATGCCAACGCCTACCTTAATATTACTGTTGTGACGTCCTCTTAGCTTTTGCTGCTCTATAGGCTTTAAAATCTTCATAGCGTTGCTCATAGCGCAGTATTTTACTGTTTGGATCGGCCATAACAGTATCAAATTTAGTTACTTCAACTGTTGCGTTATTTTGCATATCTAAGGTTACTACCTTGCCATTAATACTTACTTCTAAAGGCATTGGGAAAGGTAAGTCATTTTCAGTTTTCCAACTAAATGTAACTGCTGTATCGGTGCGTTTCACTAAAAGTTCCGGTAATTTTGCGCTATACAGATAGACATCGAAGAACCAATCTAAATTTTGCTCACTGTTTTTATTTACAATATCGATAAAGTCTTGGGTATTGGCGAAGACAGGAGAAAAGTTTCCTGGTTTAGGATCGGGGCGGCCGTAAACTAACTCTGTTACAGAGCGGAAAAATGCGTCATCGCCCATCAGTCCTCTTAGGGTGTGTAATACCCAGGCTCCTTTTGCATAAATATCGCCTGCGGGGCCTTTTTCATACACGTCTTCTTCCGACATGAGCTTATTGCTAACGATAGGGTGAGCGTTAACCAACCCCTTACGCTGCGCATTTAACTTCACAAAATAGGCTTCATTTCCGTGTAAGTATTGTGCATATAAGGGCTGCATATAGGTACCAAACCCTTCGTGAAGCCACATATGATCCCAGTTATCGTTGGTAAGTTGGTTGCCAAACCATTCGTGAGCAAATTCGTGTTGCATAAGCCAGTCGTAACCACCGTCGTCCTTGCGGTATTGGTTACCATAGGCGTTAATGGTTTGGTGCTCCATACCTAGATGTGGCGTCTGCACTATTCCTACTTTTTCCTCGGCAAAAGGATAGGGCCCTATCATGCGTTCAAAGAAAGTGATCATATCAGGCAGTTCTGCAAATAGCGCTTTCGCCTTGTCTTCATTTTCTGGCAGGTGGTAGTAGGTTAATGGAAAAGTATTTCCGTATATACTGGTAAACTCTTCGCTAAGCTGCTCATAAGGCGCAATATTTAGCGCTATTCCGTAAGTGTTATGTACCGATTTGGTTTTCCAATGATAGGTACGTTCTTCGCCTTGCTCTTTTATATCGATAAGTACGCCATTGGTTGCCGCTACTAAGGGCTTTGGAACTGATACAAATAATTCTGTTTCCTTGGGCTCGCCAAAAGGTTGGTCAATACAAGGCCAGAATAGGTCACAGCCTTCTCCTTGCACTGCGGTTGCAAGCCAAGGTGAACCATCCGATGTTTTTTCCCACATTACACCACCATCCCACGGGGCTTTTATTGGTGTGCGAGGATGCCCTGAATACACCACTCTAAGTTGTGCTGGAAAGCTTATCGTTGCGCTTGGCGCAATGATAAGCTCGCCATAGGTGTTTGTGTAATCGCTTTTCGCTAATTTATTGCCGTTTAGCCATACGTCTTCTATTTCAAAGCGAGTATCTAAATCAACCGAAACTTCCTTTTGAGGCGCGGGAGCATGCAGGGTTAACTTTGTATCACCGTGTAATATCTCCTTGTCGAAGTCGAAGGAAAAAGACAGGATGGCTTTATCAACAGTAATATCTTTTTGGCGCGGAGATATCTCTCCACCGGTTTTAAGTGTATATGGGGTAGATAACTCCTGCGGTTTTACGGTTTGGTCGTTAGGAGTAGGCGAAGACGTGGCGCAGCCGTAAACAAGGGTGCTGGCACAGGCAAGAGTAAGTGCTTTACGTTTCATTCGTGTTTTCCATTTTTGTATTGTTTATTGCTAATTAACTTAAGCACCGGGAGAATGTCTATTAACCTCGGTGGAAAAGGGTAATTATAGGGTCTAAGCGCCGCTAAGCGCTCAAACTCTATAAATGGATTAGCTGTTTATTCTATTGTTTGAAAGTGAATAGCACTGGGATATTCAGTATTGTGATAAATAGTATGCATTGCTTTTACAAAATCTTCTTGCTCAGCGTTAAAGATATTTTCAACATAGTTTTGGGGATTAATATCAATAAACGGAAACATACTACTTTGAATTTGTATTTGCAGTTTATGGCCGCGTTTAAAGGTATGAAGCACATCGTATAAATCGAATTTCACCGGGGTGGGCTGATTCGCCACAAAGGGAATAGGGGTGCTCATACTTTCCCGAAAACGACCTCGAATCACGCTCCATCTTACTAATTCGTGTCTATTACCCGTGGCGCTATCTACTTTATTGGTGTTTTCATCTTTCCCCGGAAAAACGTCTACTAGTTTAACTACAATATCCGCGGCGGTTTTATTGGTAGAAAACCATAGGTCAAGGTCGATGGCGCCTGCTATGGTTAGGTCTTCTTCCAATACATCGGTCTCAAATACAAGTACGTCTGGTCGACGAGCAGCGAAGCGTTGATCTTCCACCATATAGGGCTTATCCCATCCGCGGCTAACTTTGGCCGAGTGAGGTACGGGTTTGTTCGGATCACTGATATATTCACTTTTACCAGTAGCATTATTTTGTGGCGTTAAGCCTTCATTATTCGACAAGTACAGTGTTTTCGCATTGCCTGTTTTTGGTGGCCAGCTATCAAAGGTTCTCCAACGATTGCTACCTGTTTCGAACATGGTTGCGGTAGCAAGCGATGTTTGTCCTTCACCTTTTAAGTGCTGCTTGAAAAACGGTAATAACACCTCTTTTTGGAACCATGCGCTGGTATCAAAACCAAAATTAGCTTCTCCTAAACTTGCGCCTCCTTTAGTGCTATTCCATTGCCCATGTGACCACGGACCCATAACCAGTTTAATATGGGACTTTTGGTTTTTATGTGACATGGTTTGGTAGGTGTACAAGGGGCCGTAAAGGTCCTCTGTATCGTACCAGCCGCCTACAACGAGGGTCGCAGGTTTAGTATTTGTAAGGTGTTGTAATACGTCACGAGACTTCCAGTAGTCGTCATAGTTGGGATGGGCGATAACTTCATTCCAAAAAGGGCGCTCTCCATTGAAATAATTTTTATTCACATTGCTTAGAGGACCTAAGTCTTTAAAAAATTGATAGCCATCGGGCGTGACTTGGTCCATACCATTCGGCCAATACGCAAACTCGCCGTCACGTTGTTTGTCAAAGGTGTCGAAGAAAATGAAGGCCATTGGCGTTACAAACGCTCCATTGCGGTGGAAATCATCGAAAAACCAATCGGCAATAGGGGCTTGCGGGGAAATGGCTGTTAACGCAGGGTGGCTGTTAATTGCCCCCACTGATGTGTAATACCCAGGGTATGACGTACCCCACATGCCTACTTTGCCGTTATTATTGTCGATATTTTTTATCAACCAATCGATAGTGTCATACGTATCTGTTGCATCGTCAGTGGCAGAGCCCCCTCGCTTGTAAGCGTCTTGCGGTCGCATGTTCACAAATTCGCCTTCTGACATGAACTTACCGCGCACGTCTTGAAACACAAAAATGAAACCTTCTTTTTCAAACGACTCGCTGGGGCCTAAGCGGGTTTTGTATTTGTTCGCTCCATATGGCGCAACCCGATAGGGGGTACGTTGAAACATCATAGGATAAGCTTGGCTGTGATCGTTTGGGGCATACACAGAGGTGAATAGCGTTACGCCATCGCGCATCGGAATTTCATACTCAAACTTAGTGTAATTGGCGCGAATATACTCGGCCCTAGGATCTGCGTTGGCGGCGAATGAACTGACGCTGGTAAACAGTATCAAGATCATTACAAGCCGATATGTTATAGCTTTCATATCTTCCCTCTATCTTTATTAGTATTTCTTGTTATTTAGATGTCACTCGTATGAACCCCCCTTTGTAACCTATCTAGCAGGGTAACAGGTAAAAAAACAGATAAATTGAGTGTAATAGAGGATAGCTCACGGTGTAAGCGCGTCTATCTAAACATAAACTTATATGCAACCGAATGTAGATCATAGATGCTGGATATACCGTAAAAGACGCGTTAAGAAGACTGCGAGATATAATTTACTATTCAAAACTAATCTAACTGCAACGCTCATATGGGTGAACACAAGGTGGGAATGATGACTAAATACTTAACTGGGTTGCTATCTTTTACGTGGCTTTTTACCCCTATGTGCGAAGCGCAAAACGAGACCGCTCCTCACAGCGTTGAGTCACAACCTGCGCTAGTGTCTGTGGCAACGTTTCCACTTACCGACAAACCTATGCCGCGCTTTAAAGTTGATGCAAGTTGGCCGACCTTGCCTGAAACCTGGATGTTAGGACAGGTATCAGGGCTATCAGTAGACCGTCACGATTATATATGGATTCTTCAGCGTCCTAATTCTCTAGGGCGCACAGATACGGGGTTAACTGCTTCGCCGCCCACCGCGGTGTGTTGTGAGCCCGCTCCCCATGTTATCCGTTTCAATCTGAAAGGGGAGGTAGATAAAGCATGGGGCGGCGCGCAAAATGCGCCATATATCAAAGGCGTAAATCAATGGCCCGTTAACGTGCATGGTTTGTATGTGGATAACAATGATACGGTATGGGTTGCAGGTAATGGTAAAGATGATCACGTTGTGGTGAATTTCAATTTCGATGGTGAGTTTATTCAGGCAATGGGAGCGCGGGGCGCAACCAATGGTAATATGGATACCTCTACCCTTGGCAATCCAGCTGATATGTACTTTGATACTGCCCGCAATGAAGTTGTGGTGGCTGATGGTTATATTAACGCAAGAATTGCAGCTTTTGATGTTGAGCAGCGACAGGCTACACAGATTTTAGGTGCCTACGGGAAACAGCCTACCGGCCCCACTCGCGATGGCGACTTTGACCAGTCGCAAGCAACCCAAGCCCAAGCTCAAGGCGTTGATATTAAAAACCCAGTCTTTGGCGATATTGTGCATTGCATAAATCAAGATAGCGAAGGCTTTATTTATGTATGCGATCGTCGAAATAACCGTGTCCAAATATTCAAACGGGAAGATAGCGGCAGTATTACCTTCGTACGTAATTTCGCAGTAGCACCAACCACCGGAGGGTTAGGTACAGCAACAGATGTAGCATTTTCGCCAGATGAAACCTACCTATATATTGCCGATATGATGAACGGGCGCATTTGGATATATGATAAGGCCTCATTAAGTTTATTAGGCTCTATAGGTAAAAACGGCCGTTATGCCGGTGAGTTTATTTGGCTTCATAGTATTGATACTGATAGTAAAGGAAACCTTTATACTACAGAGGTCAATACTGGCCGACGACTACAGAAGTTCGTCTTACAGGGCGTATATTAATAACCGTAATGGGCGTGATGAAAAACGCCATCATTGGTATGTCTTCAATGCCAATAAGCGATACGTGTTGTGGAATGGCTACGTTTTCGTGATAAAGGGGGCCAGTAACGCGCCACGCCACAACGTTTTAGTATCGACTTGGTGGTAACCACCCGTGACGACGCGATCAGTCAGTCAATGCGCTTACAAATGGTGCTTTAAAACGCGCAAAGTTTTCTATGTGAGGTAGATGGCCAAGACCACTAAGCTCTATTAGCTGTATGTTGTTGTTGCGCTTTTTGACTTCTTTACCTAGTTTGTCATAGCGTCCTAACTCTCTTGTCACACCCGCTTTTTTGTTAGCGCGCCCCGGCGCTGTTCTATCGCGGGTACCGAGTATTAAGGTCGTCGGAACCTGAAGGTATTGGAACTCTTCGATAACAGGTTGGGTAAAAATCATATCGTAGGTTAATGCATTTACCCTTGCCAGCGTAGGCCAGTCGGGCCCATTGATCCACCCTTGTAAAAACGCGGCATGCTGAGCGTATTCTTGCGTCCATTCGCCATCATAGTAGTTTTTCTTTTGATAGTTCACTATCATGTTTGGCTTTTTAGCCAGCTCGCTTTGATACACCGTTTCTACGTCTGTGTAATGCTCATAGCGTAAATAGTTCTCTAATCCAATCGGGTTAACTAGAATCAATTTTTCGCTGCGCTCTGGGTACATAAGACTAAATCGCGTTGCCAGCATCCCGCCCATTGAATGGCCAACAATGATACTGTTTTCTATGGCTAATTTATCCATTAGTTTTTTCGTATTATGGGCCAAGCGGGCAAAACTGTAGTGATAGTTTGTAGGTTTTGATGATTTACCAAAACCAATTTGGTCTGGTATTAAAACCCCAAACCCCATTTTTTGTAGCATATTTGCGGTTTGCTGCCAGTAGGCGCCATTAAAGTTTTTGCCATGAAAAAGTGTTACCACCGACATCCCCTGTTTGGGGGGCAAGTACATGTATGCCATTGAGATTGTTTTATCCGCCTCAGCAAGCGCAAATGTATTTACCTCAAAAGGGTAATCGAACCCGCTAAGCGTCTTGTCATAAGAGGTAGCTTCTTGTGAGAGTGCAGCGCTAGCAAAAAAAAGAGTACCAACAGCAAGGGCAGAAAAGCGTCGGCAAAACCGCAACCAAGTAAATGGGAACATAGTAAACCTCAAAAGAGTTGGAAAACGACCTGTAATCTTGTTTGTATACTAAGCGTAGCGGTGGTGGGTTTAAAAATAGATGGGTTGAGGGTAGGAAAGGATAGCTGACGCCCACACGTCTGTTTAGATGCATATTCCACGTAGGCGTTTATAAACGAAATAAAGGGCGCTTAGTCTTACATAAGCGCCCTTAGAGAATGTTTACTGGCTAACGCCCGCCGTGGAGTTATACCGTAATACACCACGAGAAGGTGGGGCGTCTTCGGCTTCACAATATTGAATCCAGTCCACGGCAAGCTTTGTCGGCGTACCGTCTTCAAATTCAATCTCGAGAACTTCAAATTCGCCATAGAGTCTATTGCAGCCTCTGTGGTTCCCCGAATAGTCGAGCCCCGGCGCTAACCCTAACTGAAATGGGTAACGCGTGGCATTTTCATACACACCTACTTCAAGATCTTGTCCTTCGGGGGCTTGAAAATCTAATGTCCAGTAATCGTATGTGTTGGTTGCTTCAAATCTGAAATGGATATAATTGGATGTGGAGTAGCTCGCTATTTCGAACACACCTTCATTTTCGTCGTATGACATAGAACGCCCTTGTCCTACCCAATCCCCCCTATCGCTCACGATAGCCAGCAAGGTATCTGATTTGGGTAGTACGATAATTTCTTTTGATGTATAAGCGGTTAAGCCATTGTTACTTTGAACTTCCGCCAGGATCACAATTTCATTGGTATCTTCGGGAACATCCGACAGATCGAGCGCGACACTATTAACTTCCTGCTCAATGAACGTTACCCCATAGTCGCTCAACTCCTGCCAACTAACTTGTTGGACCTCACCGTTATTGGCAAAGGTGCCCTCTACAGTTAGTGTAGGAATATCCGAACGATTGGCGAAATAGTGTGAAAGCTGAATATCGGCTAACGCTTCGGTTGATGTGTAAAACGTAGGAAAAACAATTGAAACTGATTGCCCTAAAGCGTCGTAAGCACGAAAACCTGGTAAGGTATACTCTGTGCCGGGTTCTAACGGCTTCGTTGGCATCACTGTTACCACCGCACCGTTTACGTCTAACACAGCGTCTACGTTGTCCACTTGACTCGCAAAACTCTCAAAGTAGGCATTATCTACCTCTATGCGCGCAACGGGGCGAGAAAAATAGAACTCAATGGCGCTAAATACGGAAATTGAGCTGTCAGCATTCGGATTATTAACCCCAAGTGAAATAAAATTGTCCGCCCTGTATTCAGTGGCATTGTTGCTGTCTGTAACCTGGGTATCACTCGACCACATTGCCCCTTCTACTGCGTATGACCAATTTGATAATTCCGTGTTGCCGCTGAACGCATAATTGTAAAAAGCAGAGTCTGTGACGAAGTTGGCGGTAACAACGAGATCATTAGATACGGGAGAAGAAAGGGTAAGCTTTCCTTCATGAGGATATTCTTCAAAGTAGCCAACAAAGGGCTCGTTTATCAAAACCTTAAATGCATCTATTGCATTGGTTTCTAATAAACTGGCGCTACCGCTTAGCGCATACTTGGCAGTTAGTTTATTGCGAACATGTTCAATGCTAAGCGCCCCAATTGACAGGATTAAATCGCCAGCAGCGTATATACCAAAGTCATTATCAATATCTAGGCTTACGGAGATACTGTCACTATTGGCCGTACTCGCTATTGTCATGTCTCCTGCAACTATAAGTAGTTCACCGTAACTATTGATAGCGGTTTCTTCGAATGTTGTATTGAATGACATCATCCCAGTCGCTGCATTATAGGACTGGATTTCTACGGAAAGCGTCCCATCAACTGTGTCGTTTATTTCTGGACGGAAGCAGTCACTCAATTCAATAGAAATAACTTCGCCGACGTGTAATTCAGGTTCGTCATCGGAATATGAGCTAACCACTATACCGCCGTTTTGACATACACGCTGCACACCAGATACCGTACCCTTGGGCAAGGACACCAGGTTATTAGCCATAAAGCCAAGTTGTAGCATGCTGTCTAACGTATCAAGTGCTGCAATGCTGTAATCCAACGGAGAGTCTGCAAAAAAAGCGCCTGTGGGCGGAGGCGGGCTCAGTGGGGTACCGCCACCCGTCTCGCCCTTACCACCACCTCCACCACACCCCAATAACGTTACGATGCAGGCGAGGGAAAGCGCCACGGTTTTTCTCAACATGAAGAAGTTCCTTATCTATTTTTAATTTATTATTTAATTATTCTTAACGCTAATGTTGTTTGTATTATGCCCAATTATTGTAATTTGGGTAGATTAAAATATAGGCCCTGTGCGAATTACTTGTTACATTTTATTTTCACAAGGTAGGCGTCCATGACGAATTCTCTTTAGCGGGAACCCGTTGCGCCGTGAAATTCCCTCGTATCTACGGCGGGTGAATATTTTAACATCTTCCTCGCTCTTGTTTTTGTAAGTAGGTCTAAATTTAGGGTATATGCCTTTTATTTTAGCGATTGCTCAACGTTTCCTTCCCCTTTTGTGAAAATTGTTCGCCTCTTTTGGCCCCAGCTTTCACCCTATCTTGGGCGTTTCTTCCGCTACCGAGTAACTTCTTTACTTTTTGTCTTATTTGTATCTTATTGATTTCATTTGATTATGGTTATTTTTTTTAAGTTGTTATGAAAACATAATGTTAAAAAATAGTTGACGTTAAAAGGTGAATTTGATCATATGCTCGTTACATGGGCAGTTGATTGGAAGGTTTGGGTCACGCTAACGAGTAGCGATTTACGCAGCGTGTAACGACCGGTTAACAAATGAACGAGTGCTCAATAACTACCAAAGAACAAATTACTACCTAGAGGGTTCACTATGCTGGAAATTAACAAGTGTCATCAAACGTCAGGTCGTTCGTATTTTACTATCGCTAAATTGGGCTTAGTTGCTAGCGCGGTATTAGCAGCAACAGCATCGCCTTTGGTAGCAGCACAAGAATTGAGCGAAGAAAAACCTATGTATGTGCCGCCTAGCGAACCGAACGAGTTTCTTGATGGCCGCGTACAAGTTAACTTTTTAGCAATGCAAAATTACCAGGCTATACAAGCGAAAGACGGTGCATTTCGCCCTGAGGACGAAACACAATCAGATGGTTTTGGCCGTTTAAGAGTTAATTTGATGTTTAAGTTTAAAATTACTGACAACATTACAGCCGATATTGATATCGCAGAAGAGCCGAATGATTTTGGAAACAATGGTGACCGAGACTTTTCATTTCACCAAGACTTTGCAGGTATCGAATTTGATCTATTTGGCTTAACAAAGTATGAAAAAGAGAATGCCAGCCTAATTTTACGTGTAGGTAATATAGGCGCCTCCCCCTTCCAGTTTAAAGGCTTCCAAGATGGTGCTGACAACCAAGGCAATGCGCTAATTGGTAACGGCATTACAGATTACGCTACAGCGGAAAACGGCATTCAATTAAGTTATAGCGAGAGCTTTGATAGTGGAGTGTTACGGGCTTATAACGTAGCAGGCCATATGACGACCTCAAGCTTTGGTGAAGCCTTCCAAGAGGACCGCGGATACAATTATCGCCTGCAAGGTACGTTAGAATTTGCCGGTGGCTTTAAAGCAGGGCTTAATTTCTTTAAAGCGAATCAGGGCGACCAATTGGTTTTCAACGATGGTGTGGCTAGCCTAGATGGTGTTACTACTACTAACTATCGTTTCGGCGATGGTGAAAACTATAACTTCTCTGCCTCGGCGTCTAGCGAAAGAGATACCCACGTAGGTGCACTTCCTGGCCTTAACCAATCTATTATGCAGTTAAACTTAGCGTATCAACCTTCAGACCAAAGCAGCCTTATCTTGATGCTTGGTAAGGCCTCTGACGATTATACATTTGCTGATACACAAGGAAATGCTGTTGCCGGTATTACCTATTTCGGTGCCGAGGGCGTGCTTGACCCCGCAGGAACGACGTTTGACTCAAACCAGGTTATCGAAGCAGATTCTTCAGTTGAATATTGGGTAGTGGAAGCGCAGCAATACATCATCGAAGATACGTTTTACGTAGCAGCACGTTACGCAGAAGCTGAAAATACGTCTAATCTTATTGAACAAACCGACAATGAAGTTACTCGCCTACAAGTTTCAGCGGGTTATTGGATAAACGATAGAACATTATGGAAAGTGGAATACGTTGATCAAGACGAAGGCGTTAACTCAGGCGGCCAAATTGGTGCAGGCTTTGATGGAATTACGTCTGAAATTTCTGTGAAGTTCTAAGCCTCAAATTACTCATGCGCTAGCGACATGTTAACGCTAGCGCAGGTGTCCTTACCAAGTTATTTAGTTACAAGTCTGGCATGTCTTGCTATCCCCGCTTTGCGTGGGGAGGGGAAAGGCATACCTATTAAACGTAAAGGGGAACCACCCGATGTTGAAAAAACTATCTCTACTGCTTGCTGGCGCAATGACTATCAGTGCTGTGGCCAGTGCCGAAACAATTACCATTGCGACCGTGAATAACGGTGACATGATCACGATGAAATCTCTAAGTAATGACTTTGAAGAGAAATACCCAGATATACAACTAAAGTGGGTAACGCTGGAAGAAAACATTCTACGTCAACGGGTAACCACAGATGTTGCTACAGGTGGCGGTCAATATGATGTAATGACTATCGGCACATATGAGGTGCCCATTTGGGGCAAGCAAGGTTGGTTAACAGAGCTCGATGGGTTGGGAGAGTCGTACGATATAGACGACTTATTGCCGGCTATTCGAAGCGGTTTGTCGGTTAACAATAAGCTTTATGCTGCCCCCTTTTACGGTGAAAGCTCCATGGTAATGTACCGGACTGACTTGATGGAAAAAGCAGGCTTAACGATGCCAAAAGCGCCTACATGGGACTTTATTCGTGAAGCTGCAGCGGCCATGACAGACAAAGATGCTGGGGTATACGGTATCTGCCTGCGAGGGAAAGCAGGGTGGGGCGAAAATATTGCGTTAATTACATCGATGGCTAATTCATTTGGCGCCCGTTGGTATGACGAAAACTGGAAACCGCAGTTCGATTCAAAGGCATGGAAAAATACGCTTGAATACTATGTTGACGTAATGGACAAATATGGCCCACCGGGAGCTTCTGCCAACGGATTTAATGAAAATCTTGCGCTTTTCCAAACCGGCAAGTGTGGCATATGGATTGACGCGACTGTGGCAGGCGGTTTTGTTACCAATGAAAAAGACTCAGAGGTGGCCGACAAAGTAGGGTTTGCACTAGCGCCAGACAATGGGCTAGGGAAGCGTGGAAACTGGCTTTGGGCGTGGACTCTTGCCATTCCTTCTAGTAGTAAGAAGAGCGATGCTGCAATGAAATTTATTAGTTGGGCAGCATCAAAAGGCTATTCTTCGCTGGTTGCTGATAAAAAAGGTTGGGCCAATGTACCGCCTGGAACCCGTGCTTCACTCTATGCCAACCCTGAATACATGCAGGCTGCACCGTTTGCTGAAATTACCCTCGACTCCATAAATTCAGCAGATCCCAAAAACCCTACTGTGGAACCGGTACCCTATGTAGGCGTGCAATTTGTTGCTATCCCAGAGTTTCAAGGTATAGGCACCGCAGTCGGACAGCAATTTAGCGCAGCCCTTACAGGCCGAATGACGGTAGATCAAGCACTTAAAAGCTCACAGCGTTTGGTGGAAAGAGCCATGCGTAAAGCGCGATACCCTAAATAAAAAACTTCTGTTAGCGGGTAGGTGCATAGGGCGCTTACCCCATTAAACTCTACACAAGGGGGCTTGCAATGGCGACAACACAATCTCGTACGTTAGCCAAAATCATGCTTTTTCCTTCGGTCACCTTGCTACTTGCTTGGATGATTGTGCCACTGTGCATGACGTTGTACTTTTCATTTTTAGACTACAACTTACTCATGCCTGGCGATAATGAATTCATTGGCTTGTTAAACTATGAATTCTTTCTAACAGACCCTGCATTTATAGAGTCTTTCTTTAACACCTTACTGCTTGTCGGTGGTGTGTTGTTTATCACTATCGGTGGCGGCATTGGTTTAGCCATATTGCTTGACCAAGCCATATGGGGGCGCAACTACGTACGTATTATGGTGCTTGCACCATTTTTCGTAATGCCTACCGTGTCTGCGCTCGTATGGAAAAATATGTTCATGAACCCGGTGAATGGTCTCTTTGCCCATTTCGCTGAGTTCATTGGTGTAGCGCCGGTAGACTTTTTTGCTGAACTGCCCTTGTTTTCAATTATTATAATTGTTTCTTGGCAGTGGTTGCCTTTTGCAACGCTTATTCTACTTACAGCTATCCAATCTTTAGACCGTGAGCAGCTAGAAGCCGCTGATTTAGATGGTGCAGGGCCGTTTAGCAAGTTCTTTTATATCGTTTTGCCTCACCTATCTCGTGCGGTAACAGCTGTTATTCTTATTGAAACCATATTTCTATTATCTATTTTTGCCGAAATATTGGTGACAACCAGCGGCGGGCCAGGTTACGCGTCCACCAATATTACGTATTTAATCTATACCCAGTCACTCCTTCAATTCGATGTGGGCGGTGGTTCAGCGGGTGGCATTGTGGCGGTCATTATCGCCAATATTGTCGCCATCTTCCTCATGCGTCTAATTGGTAAAAACTTGGAGGGTTAAGTAATGGCGATAAGTAAAACGAATAAATCAAAAGTTGTTTACACCCTATTGGCATGGTCGATAAGTGGAATGCTCTTCTTTCCAATCCTTTGGACCATGATCACCAGCTTTAAGACAGAAGCAGAGGCTATTTCTGCTACGCCAAGTTTGTTCATGTTTGAATGGACGTTGGAAAATTACACCGATGTTTTAGCGCGCTCGCCCTACTTTGAACACTTTTTAAACTCAGTGATTATATCTTTAGGTGCCAGCTTACTCGGGTTGCTTATTGCAATCCCAGCCGCTTGGTCTATGGCGTTTGTGCAAACGAAACGCACCAAAAACTTACTTATGTGGATGCTATCTACCAAGATGTTGCCACCGGTAGGGGTACTTATACCTATTTACTTGTTGTTCCGTGACTTTGGGCTACTTGATACCCGGTTAGGTTTGGTAATTGTGATGACCCTAATTAACTTACCTATCATGGTATGGATGCTGTACACCTACTTTAGAGAGATACCCCATGAAATATTGGAAGCTGCACGTATGGACGGGGCAGGAATAAAGGAAGAAATCTTTCACGTGCTACTGCCCATTGCGCTTCCTGGTATTGCTTCAACCCTTTTACTTAATGTTATTTTGGCGTGGAATGAAGCGTTTTGGACGCTGATTCTTACTGCCGCGAATGCTGCGCCGTTAACAGCATTTATCGCTAGTTATTCAAGCCCAGAAGGCTTGTTTTATGCCAAGCTTTCTGCCGCTTCAGTAATGGCGGTGGTGCCTATCCTTATTTTAGGGTGGTTTAGTCAAAAACAATTAGTGCGCGGATTAAGTTTCGGCGCGGTTAAATAGGAGATACTCAAATGGGAAGTATTACTTTAAAGCAAGTGACAAAAAATTTTGACGAAGTGAATGTCATTAAACCGCTCGATTTACATATCCGTGACGGTGAATTTATTGTGTTTGTCGGTCCTTCAGGTTGTGGTAAATCTACGCTTTTGCGAATGATTGCCGGGCTTGAAGATACTACCAGCGGTAGTATTGATATCGACGGTGAAGATGCCACCAATATGCCGCCAGCTAAACGTGGGCTTGCAATGGTCTTTCAATCATATGCGCTCTACCCCCATATGTCGGTTCGCAACAATATTGCGTTCCCGCTTAAGCGGGCCAAAGTTGCGCCTGCGGTGATAGAAGAAAAGATAGAAAAAGCAGCCAGCATGTTAAACCTTACCGATTACCTCGACCGCAAACCGGGCCAGCTATCGGGAGGTCAGCGTCAACGTGTGGCGATTGGCCGTGCGATTGTACGTCAACCGTCAGCGTTTTTATTCGACGAGCCCCTGTCTAACTTAGATGCTTCGCTTCGTGTTAATATGCGCTTAGAAATATCGCAGCTGCACAAAAGCTTAGCTACTACAATGATTTATGTTACTCACGATCAGGTAGAAGCGATGACCATGGCTGACCGTATCGCCGTATTTAACGGCGGTATCATCGAACAGGTAGGCACCCCTTTAGAGCTTTATCAAAAACCGATTAATCGGTTTGTCGCTGGTTTTATCGGGTCACCTAAAATGAATTTCATTGACGTGACGCCTCAAGGTGACGATGCCACATGTAGCCTAGGCGTGCGTCCAGAGCATTTCAAAATTACTGAGGCAAAGGGGCTATGGACAGGTAAGGTGGGTGTGATTGAACACTTAGGCTCAGAAACTTTCCTACATGTTCACGTAGAGGGCATTGGCACGCTTACGGTTAAGGCCGACGGTGATAGCCCGGTAAGTTATGGCGACGTGATTAACTTAACGGCTGCACAAGACAAAATTATGCATTTTGATGCGGCTGGAGTAACAATTCCTTCCCTTTCATGGGGAGAAACCAGTGCAGCCTAATTATGCTATGGCGATATAAGGGGCGTTATTGCGCGGGCAATAACGTCAACTTTAAGTAGAGAGCGAGGGTAAAGGGACGTTGCAATGAAAAGTAATGATACATCGATTGAACTAATTATATTTGACTGCGATGGGGTACTTGTAGACAGTGAGGTGTTGTGTAAACGGGTACTTATTAGCATGCTTGCAAATATTAGTGTGAACGTGAGCGATAACTACTTTGATACTTACTTTTTAGGACAAAGCTATGAGTCGGCCCAAAAACAGATATTGGCTGATTTTAAGGTTAGTTTGCCAGATACCTTTCGCGATGATTATCTTGAAGAGTTATTAAAGGTATTTAATCACGAACTGACGACTACACCTCAACTTGAAAGTATTTTGCCGAGAATTAAAACGAAAAATTGTATCGCCACCAGTAGTAGCCCAGATAGGGTAAAGTTTGCCTTAAACACTACTGGGTTGTTGCCGTTCTTTGAAGGGCGGGTTACCACCAGTTCAGAAGTGAAAAATGGCAAACCAGCTCCAGACATATTTTTACTAGCGGCTCATAAAATGGGCGTTAAACCTGAACATTGTTTAGTTATCGAAGACTCCGAAGCCGGTATTAGAGGTGCGTTAGCGGCGAATATGCAGGTGGTGAAATATACCGGAGCGAGCCATTTAGTAGATAAAATGCAACCTATTAACGATAGCCTTGACCATGTACCTACATTTTCTCACTGGGAAAAGCTGTTCTCCCTGTATCCGCAAATAGCCTAGCGAGCATAATAAAAATACTAAATTGCGCCAATAGGCTTAAGTTTGGGGTATAGTAGGTGAAATAATCAACATATTGCTAATATTAGCCGTTGTTCCGCACAACGTTTTAATGGGGCCTTATAGATGTGGCTCGTGGTTCAAAGTTTTTTAATACTGCTTTGTTTTAGTTTCTCTGCGTGTGGAACGAATTTGCATAGCTCTTCAATGGCTTCGCTTTCGCCAATAGCGCTAGATGCTGAAATGACATTGGTTAACCCCAATGCAGGGGTAATGATAAATGACCGCGTAGGCTTACCTCCCCGTGACGCGTATAAGGCGTTGTTAAACGGTAAGTTTACACCCAACCATACACGCCAAGTGAGCTTTGGGTTTACCTCTAATGAAGTGTGGATTGCGCTATCTATACGCGTGCCAACTTTACCTCTAAGCCCTACTGGTTTTAACGCTAATGGTGATGTCACTCTACCAGGTGTCGCGCGGGTATTAAAAATAGACAATGCCTGGCTTGATACAATAGATATCTTCTTTTTTGCGTCAGGTGAGTTGGTACGAAAAGCGTCTATTGGTGACACCCAAACTATTGGGAACAGAATCTATAACTCAAGAATGCCGGCATTAGAACATCATTTTCCTCCCGGTATTACAGAGGTTCTTATCCGCGTAGTCTCCGCCGATCCTATGACTATCCCCGTGTACATTGGTACCCCCGCCCAAATGGAGAAACAGGCTTTAGTTAACGCCTATTTTTATGGTGCCCTCTACGGCGCTTTGATTATCCTGTTTGTTTATAATGTGATGCTTTTTTTCTATTTAAAAGAGCGTCGATACATCCTGTATTCTCTCTACCTTTTGGCATTTTTACTTTTCAATTTTACCTACACGGGGCATGGTTACTGGTGGGTATGGGGCAATGTACCCTATGTTCAACAATGGTTAATGCCTGCACTGATGTTCTGCTACATCAGTGCAGGCGTAACGTTTACCATCAGTTACTTAGACGCGAAGGTGTATTTGCCTAGGCTATACGCACTAAGATCGAGTATATACGCTGGATTATCAGTATTGGCCGCTATTATGCTGGTTTATGGCAGCCAGGCCTTCGCGGTAATGGCGCAATTAGTTATTCTTACTACGCTCTCTATATGGATGTTACTGATAGGTTTCTTTGCTTATAAAAACGGTAATGTATTAGCTAAATTTTTTGTTCCGGCCATCGCGTTAGGTACGGGTGGAGCCACAATATCGAGTTTGGCCACATGGGGAGTAATCCCTTATTCGCAGTGGGCATTTCGGGGGATAGAGATTGGAATATTATGTGAGATGTCATTACTTTCTATCTCGTTAGGGTTTAATTTTAAACAGGTTCAGGAAGCTAAGGTAAGTGCTGAAACCAGTGCTCGCATCGATCCACTCACCAACTTATATAACCGCAGGGCCTTTACTCAGTTGGTACATCCATTGTGGGAGCTAGGCAAACGAAATCAGCAATCTATGGCAGTGCTGCTTATTGATTTAGATTGGTTTAAGCAAATTAACGACGACTTTGGCCACCACGTAGGTGATAAAGTATTGGAAATGGTGGCTCAGCGAATAAAAGCGCGAGTACGAAGTTCTGATTTATTGTTTAGGTGGGGGGGAGAAGAGTTTTTAGTTTTCCTATCCAATGCTGATATTAATGAAGCTTTATCATTAGCGGAGACACTAAGACGGGAGGTTGCCCAAATGATAGTGTTAAAATCGGTCAAGGTAACCATGAGCCTAGGTGTAGCCAGCTCGTTAGCCTCCAACATTACCCTTGAGGGGTTAATTAAACAGGCCGATGAAGCCCTCTATATGGCGAAAAATGGAGGCCGAAATTGTGTAGTGGCAGCGCCAATGCCGCCAACGCCCAAGCACTAGCTGCGAAAAGGTCAGATTGCCACAAAGAATAACCCCCACCGCGGGCACATTTAGCTAGACTAAATGTAAGGCGGATAACGTACCAAAGCCTATTGCCGTAATGGGAAGAGAAGCAATGGTGCTAACGGCAATAATACTTGCTGCTAAACGGTGATCTCCCCCCAGATTACGTACCATTATATAGCTAGCGGCGGCGGTTGGCGCAATAGACAACAACAGTAATACGCCTAAGTACATACCTTCTATGCCAGCTAAATAGGCCATACCTACCAGTAAAGTAGGGTACACAATGCATTTACTTACGCAGGCGAGAACTATGTTATACCAATCACTTGAAAAAGAGCGAAACTGAAGCGATGCGCCTGTGCAGATAAGGGCTAATGGCAAAGTAAGCTGCGCAAAATATTCTCCGGTTTGTAATGCTACTTCGGGGAGTTGCCATTGATAGTAGGAAAAGGGGAGAGCAGCCACGATAGAAATAATTAACGGGTTTTTAATCATTCCTTTTATTTGATTCATAGGGGCACGTTGGCCATCTTGATAGTAATTGAGCACAAACACCGATACCACGTTATACAGTATGGTTACGCACCCCATATAAACCGAGGCCGCTGCTAACCCCTCTTGGCCGTAGGTATTCGCTGCATAAGCTAGCCCGATGATGCCCATGTTTGCCCTAAAGCCGCCCTGCACAACCACGCCGCGCGCATTTCGGGGGGTAACGGTGAAATGTGCTAGAATCATTAATATTGCGCACATCAGTAATGTGCCACCTAGCCCGATAGATATCAGAACGACGTTGGCTGCGTGGGAAAAGTCTGATTGACTGATGGATAAAAACAATAAAGCCGGTAGCGCAACGTTAAACACCAACTTAGAGCCGGATTCAATAAATGCATCGTTAATCCATCTGATACGGAAAAAGAACCAACCCATCAATAACAAGATAAGTACAGGGAATAGCGTGCTGGAAATAAATGATAGCATGGAAGATATTTGAGCAAGTTAAGTAGCGCTTACTTTACCAAACTTTGTGGTGTTTCGGCGCAACAATGTGGCGATATTTTACCTCAGCCGCTGGATTTTAGGCACGCTGTACAGTTAATAAATAGTTAATTTTGTTGAGGCGGCGTATCGCATGACTCGCGCTTAACTAGCGAGCAGGGCACAAGGATACGCGTATTTACCGAACTTGGATGATTAACTTTATTCATCAGCATGCGCGCGGCTTCACTGCCTATGTCATAGGGCTGCTGTTTCACTACCGTAATTGGCACTTTGAAAAATTCAGCCATAGGTATTTCCTCAAACCCCAATAATGAAACCTCGCCGGGTATATCAATGTTTGCTTTTTCTAGCTCCCTTAGTACATCTACAGTAATAGCAATTTGTTGCGTGAAGAACGCCGTTGGTGCCTGTTCGCTATTGAGCATATCAACAGGCGAGCCTTTCAAACCTTCCTTACGGTTCCAGTGTAAAATTAGGGTGTCATCCACAGCCACATTGTGCTTTTTATGGGCATCAACAAACCCTTGATACTTCTCTTGCCGCGACTTTACCGTTTCAAATTTCTGGGTTACAAAACAAATCTTTTTATGCCCCAACTTCAGTAAATATTCTGTGGCTTCGAAGGAGGCCTTTTTATAATCAGCCACCACAATACCGGTATCACAATCGTCGTGTTCTAACTGAAACTGCACCACAGGAACGGTATTGTTAGATATATCTTCAATGAGTTTGGCGTTATTTCCGCACGAGGCAATAATGACGCCGTCTACATTGAGTTGGCAAAGGGTAGTAAGCGCATTTTTCTCGGTTTTGGGTTCAAAATCTGAGTTGTAAATAAACAGATCGTAGCCTTGCTTTTTGCAATAATCATCCATTCCCCTAATGGCTTGACTGGTGTAATAACTGGATATATCACGCACGATCACGCCAAGGGTTCGGGTTTTATTTGTTTTTAAGCTACGGGCGATGTTGTTGGGAACATAGTTCAACTCTTCTACCGTTTTCTGCAGACGTAAGCGTGTATCGAGCGACATAAAGTCGAAGCGCCCATTTAAAAACTGTGATGCGGTACTCTTAGATACGCCTGCTTTCGTTGCCACATCAATAAGTCTGACTTTATTTTTATTCATTATCTCTTCTCTTACTTCCGGCGTTATATCAAGGGGCTGTGCGCCCCTTATTTTACCGCTACCGCAGCACCCACGTGTAAATGAGAAAACGAAACACTGGTATAATTACCGTCGGCTTTATCCGTTTCCCAGTCTCCGGTTCCTGGGCAGGCAGGGTAACGAAATGTTGGGGCATCTTTCGTGCTGCACTGGTTATACGCCCCGGCTTTAAAAAATAACCAGTCGTTTTTGTAACCCACCGGGTCGTCTTCACTATCTACCTGCCCATATGCGTCCACATTGTTAGCCAAATTTATTTGATGCTCAACGGTAGGGTGGTTGTCCGCGCTAAAGGTTAGATACATGGTATCGCCGTAAACGTTCACTATGTAACTAAAGCTTTCCCCCAAAGCAATACCTTGCTCTTTTGGATCTGTGTTGTCATTCCAACCATTGCCCCAAACCGGATAGGCGATATCAATACGATCTGGGTTTTTTTCCGGTAAGTTTCGCTCATAATTCCAAAATACAGTACCAGCTTCATGGTGAGGGTATTTTTTATAGTAAATTTTAAGCGGTTCATTACCCCAGCCGAACCCAGACTGCTCATCTCTTAACGCGTCTAGTTTACCTGCATGAATTTGTCCGACAACCACGGAAAACGCGGGTGGTTTATCTTCGTATTTAGCATGGGTAGATACATGATTCACTTTTAACCTGGCTTCCATACGCCCGCCTAGCGCTGCAAACTGGTCTGTATTAGGGTGAGATGCCAGTGCAAAATAGTTTTTCGGGTTATCAAAGCTAGGCACATTACCATCTTTATCAGGATAAACCTGCCTTAATTCGCTTCGGGTATTGGTTGACGTAGGCGAAGTGAACGCTTTATTCGCTGCCGCAAATACCATGTTGTTATCGGCATCAAGATAAAAAAATTCGTCTAGTTGATAGCGTGGTAAGTCGCCATTGTGCACGCGATCTGCTTTTCCATCACCGTCGGCGTCCACAGGTAATAAAATATTCCAAGGAGAAAGGTCGAACACGTCACCAGGCACTTTTTTATTTTGCTCTACCGATGTTTTTGACGAGGAAGAAGGCGTATTGTCGTTGCAACCCGCCACAAAAAAAAGGGCCAAGGTTCCCGCAATACAAAGTGGTTTAGCTTCCAGCATAATGGCGCTCCTAATGTGAGAAAGTTAATAGCGATAAAAAATGAAAAATAGGATGGCCGCAGCTAGGCTGCGGCCGAAAGGAAAGTCTTACCAGCGTGCACGAACACCTACAGTAAAGCGTCTGTCCGATTCACTGTATAGCCAGATGCTATCGAGTTCACTCACCTGCGTCACTGGCTCTGCGGTTAAGTTCACCGCATTTGCAATAACCGTGATATTTTCGTTTACATCATAGCTAAACGAGACGTCGAACTGACCCCGAGAGTCGCGGTAGTTGTTACCTAATGTCGGGTCGAAGTAGGCTTCTTCTGGGTTGGTTCGGTTGTAAACACCCGTCGCTAACGCACCCACAGGGCGAACACGTTTTTCATCTTGCGTGTCTAAGTACTTATCCCGCCAGTTGTACGCAAGACGTACTTGATAGCCTTCATATTCCCAGTAGAGTTGACCGTTGAACGTGTTATTTGAAATATCCAGGAGCGGGTTGCCATCAGGCTGTTCGCTATCAGCGTAAGTATAGTTAGTACTTACCCCCAAACCAGACCATATACCAGGTAGGAAGCTAAACTGCTGCTGATATGCCAATTCAATACCGGCCACTTTACCACTGCCACCATTTACATCTGTATCTATAACAATGCCGGTTAAACCTGCGTCTCGTTGTGCTTCTACATAGGCTAACCCTTGATCGCCTGTAACATAATTCACATCGTTTTGGCTTACCCCAGCAGTATCAAGTAGACATACGTTTACGTACTCTGTGACATTTTGCCCTTCTACGGTATCGGCACTCGCCATACATGAACTACTTGCAACTGTGAAAGATTCAACATCTTTATAGAAAAGCGCGGCAGATACCATTCCTCCATCACCAAAATAATGTTCCGCCGATATGTCGTATTGCGTAATTCGATAGGGGTCTAATTGATAAGAGCCTTGGGTACCTGTAACCAGGGAGTTGTCTACACTGATTGCCGGGCTAAGTTCGCCAAATTCTGGACGACGCATAACTTTAGCGGCGGCAAACCTTATTAGGGTGTCGTCGGCCAGAGAGTAAGTGGCATTAATACTTGGTAGCAAGTCTGAATAATCGTAAGTGCCGCTTTGGTCATAGGTGTCTGACTTCAGGTCTGTTTTTACATAGCGCGCGCCAACTACTGCAGTAAGTTTGTCAAAGTCTAAATGAAACTGAGCATACAATGCCTGCGTTTGTTCATCGATAAGCGCGTAAGACCCCGTATTGCGTACCATATTATCATCTAACGAGCCTGTAAGTTCATGACTACTTCCTGCCAGCATTTGTTTTACGCGGTCGTAAGTGCCGTTAATGTCATAGGCAAGTGCGGCACCATCGTAAACGTAATAATGCGTGAGCGCATTGGCCCCGGTTATGCCGGTTTGTTCGAATGTATTACCGTGGTTAATTTCTTTGAAACCGCCATACGCTTGATTGAATTCATCAACCCACGTAGGGCGGATCACACCATCATAGGATACGCTGGTTTGTAAGTTTTTAAGCTCGCTTCCGTTATTGCGCAGGTCGTAACGGTCCAGCTCATAGCTTCTATCGGTAGTACGAACACCCGCTTTCATCTTGCTTAGAAAGCTTAAGCTTGCAAACGGCTCGATATACTCTACATCGAAACGAATGGCTGTCTCTTCGTTTTCCTCATAATAGCGTTGGTGGGTAAATTGGCGTATCGCCATATTGCTTGGGTCAAGCAAGGCATCTTCGTCTGAAAACGATAAACCCGGTACCTGTTCACCCTCTTGGGTCATGGTAATAGTAAATAAATTTTCAGTAATTGTGCCGTCTTCTTCATATTGCGCACGCGAGATAGGGCGTAAATTAAATTCAGAATTCGTGCGCAAACTTTCTGCTTTCGTATAGGCAATTTCACCAGATATTTTAATTTGGTCGCTAATAAACCATTCGCCGCCTAACGCATTAGACATCGATTCGTTGGTGGTGAAGTCAGCCCAAGTTTTTGGTTGTACAAATGCGCTGCCAGAACCAAAATTGTGCAATTGACCTTGTGCATCGTCGTAGGCATCGTCAAGAATAAGGTCGCTGTAGTCTTTGCTATCATTGAGTACCGAGTACGCTTCCTGACCGCCGTCTAAGTCTGTGGTATTCACATCAAAGTAAATAAAGGCATCTGTATCTTTAGGCGCCCACTGTAGTGACAGACCTAACGCCGTACGTTCACGTTGTTCAGTTTTTTGCTCAACGGTGTTTTGGCTACGCACTAAATAATTCCCACTTGGGGTGTTTGCTTGGTCGCTAACTCCGTCATTATCTAAGTCTAACTCGGTGGGGGTAACCAAATTGAAAAATTGATCGCGACGCAAGGTGCGGTCTTGATACGACGCAACTACCGAGGCGCCGAATGTGCCTGCATCACCAAGATCCCAATTGCGCCCGGCAGCACCGGTAAACATAGGCGCCCAGTTTTCCGCTTTATCTGCATACTCGCCATCTAACGTAATCGCGACAAGTGGCTCATCAAGCTCAAGTGGCCTTACTGTGGTCATATTAATAGTACCGCCTAACGCACCTTCTATCATTTCAGGGGTGGGAGACTTTACTACTTCAACTGTTTTCAAAAAGCTCGAGGGGAAGTCTTCTAAACTAATACCGCCACGCCCGCTTCCCGAGGTAGAGCGTCCGTTTAGTTCTACACGGTTTTGCGATATGCCCCGTATGGTTACAGACTCCCCCACGCCAAAATCGCGACTAATTGATACGCCTGTTATGCGTTGCAGTGCCTCGGCAATATTATTGTCCGGTAGCTTATTCAACCTCAAAAGGCGCGGTGCTTACTTTTTCCCGTTCGCTGGCCGCTGAATTAGCCCCCGATAATATTCGCGTGAATGCCGTTACCCCGGGTCTTATTCTCGGCACGCGGTTTCATGCAACCCATACTACAGATGCATCAGCGAATAAAACCATTAGTGAAATTCCGCTACAACGAGCAGGTAACCCGCTGGACGTTGCTAGGGCAGTGGCATTTTTGGCCTCAGAATATAACGGCTTTATTACCGGCGCTACGCTGGACATTAACGGTGGCGTATACATGGCGTAATTGCCGTAACTGCCTACTATAAAAACAATATCTGCGAGATTACAGAGGTAGCAAGATGTTATCGTTGATCAAGAAAATAATGGCCTTTGGGCCCGCCTTTTTTGCTATTGGCTACACCATAGGTACCGGTAGTGTTACCTCTATGATTGTGGCGGGTAGTACTTATGGCATGTCACTTCTTTGGGTGCTTTTTCTCAGTTGTTTGTTTTCCGGCGCGCTTATTTATGCGTTTGGGAACTATGCCATTGTTACTGGCGAAACCGCGCTATATAGCTTTAGAAAACACCTAAAATTCGGTAAGCCTATCGCTATATTGATAATAGTAGGGGTGACCTTTGGGCAATGGAATTCCTTAATGGGGATCCTTGGCATATCGTCCAACATTATTTTCGACATGCTAGCCCTGTATTCCCCTTCATTAAATCAGTACAAATACGAGCTGGTGTTAGCCATTGCGGTAAGTGTTATAGGCATTATGTACGCAATCATGCTTATTGGTAAGTATTCAATATTCGAAAAAATACTGGTGATGTTTGTGTCTTGCATGGGCCTCTCTTTTGTTTTCTCGCTTTTTGTTGTCCACCCTATGCCAAGCGAAGTGGTTGCTGGCTTCGTTCCTACTATTCCTGAAGTCGCTGGGGGGAAGATGATGGTGGCTGCATTCGTAGGCACCACTATGGCGGCCGCCACTTTTCTCTCTCGTCCACTATTTATTCAAGGCAAGGGGTGGAATATGGAAAACCAGAATCAACAGCGTAAAGATGCGTTTGTTGCAGCGTTTCTGGTTTTCATAATTAGTGCATCTGTGATGGCTGTCGCCCATGGTGCACTTTTCCATGAAGGTAAGAAAATTACGCATGTACTCGACATGGTTAACGCACTTGAACCCATTGCGGGAAAAACTGCGCTTACCGTTTTCTTCTTTGGCACCCTGGCAGCGGGCCTATCGTCCGTTTTTCCTTGTTTGTTGATTGCACCGCTTCTGGTCGCTGATTATCGCTCGGGGAAGCTCGATACAAAGTCTACCCAGTTCAAAGTCATAACAGGGGTCGCGTGTATCGTAGCGCTTATCATTCCGGTGTTTGGGTTTAACCCCATAAAAGGGCAAATACTATCGCAGGTTTTCAATGTATTTGTTTTGCCATTGGTCGTGCTTGGAATTTTAATACTGATTAATAAGCGTGAATTGATGAAAGAGCATGGGCCGGGCAAATTGTTAAACAGCCTTCTTGGGTTGGCTCTATTGTTTGCCATCATTATTTCCGCCAATGGTGTTATAGCCATTGTCGAACAAATGTAAAAGGGGGGCCTTATGATCATTGTAGTTGCAGGTGTGTCAGGTACAGGTGAGTCATCGGTGGGAAAAGCACTTAGCGAGCACTTTAATCTCCCCTTTCTCGATGCCGATGATTTTCACCCTGCACAAAATATTGCAAAGATGCAGAGCGGTTCAGCACTCACAGATAAAGATCGCTGGCCGTGGCTAACAACATTAGCTGAAGCGCTAACCAAGCACCATCAAGAAAAGGGCGCGGTATTAGCGTGTTCAGCGCTCAAAGAAAGCTATCGAGCGCTATTAAGCGCAAATTATACTTTGCCAATTATATGGATAACATTAACCGGCAGCGCGCGGCTTTTAGAAGCGCGGTTATCGGCACGGCAAAGTCACTTTTTTGATGGGCGCTTATTGCAAACGCAACTAGCCACCTTTGAAGCGCCTAATTACGGAATTCAAATAGATGTGGCTGACCCGCTAGATAAGGTCGTTGCGCAGGCGGCTAGCTATATTAAACAGCATGCATAGCAAGACGTGTGTGAATGAAACTAAGCATGGTGTGCTAATAACGAGGAATTGGAGAATGATAAAAGTTAAACTTATGTCGCTGAAGCTGCTAAGCGTGTTTGCGCTATTAGTGTTTCACCAAGCCGTAATGGCGCAGGTGGTGAACAACATAGATGAATTCAATCAAGCGGTTAGAAATGCCTCCCCGGGCGACACCATAATAATGGCCAACGGGGAGTGGAACGATGTTGAGCTAGTGTTTAAAGGCGAGGGCCGTGAAGATAGCCCTATTACTTTAAAAGCCCAAACGCCAGGCGAAGTGATTATCACAGGTGTATCAAATTTAAGTTTGTCAGGAAAGTACTTGGTTGTAGATGGCTTAGTATTTACTCAAGGCCATACCCCTACTGGCGAAGTTATTGCCTTTCGTACCTCACCTACCGAGCTAGCAAGCTATTCGCGGCTAACCAATGTGGTAATCGACAATTTTAGCCACTCCGAGCGCCAGCTCTCCGACTTATGGTTGGCTATCTATGGGAAACACAACCGCATAGACCACAATTCATTTGTGAATAAACGCAACCGTGGCGTTACGGTTGCAGTAAGAATGAATTCTGAGGGAAGTAGGAAAAATCACCATGTTATTGAATATAATTACTTTGGTCCTCGTCAGGTATTAGGGGCTAACGGGGGAGAAACGTTACGCATTGGTACTAGCCACTTCTCACGCGAATACGCCAACACGTTAGTGCAATATAACTACTTTGATAGAACCAATGGTGAACATGAAATTATTTCTAATAAGTCCAGCGGCAATACGTTTAAAGGAAATGTATTTTTTGAAGCACAAGGCACCTTAACCATGCGTCATGGTCATTATACTCGTGTTGAAAATAACTACTTCCTAGGAAATCGAAAGCCTAATACCGGCGGTATCCGTATTATCAATGAGCATCAAACGGTAAGTAATAACTATCTCTATGGGCTAACCGGGCGACGGTTTCGCGGCGCCCTTGTCATAATGAATGGTGTACCTAATTCACCGCCAAATCGATACGATCCTGTGATTGAATCAGCGATGAATAATAATGTGGTTATCGATAGTGACTATATTCAGCTGGGCGCGGGCGCTGATGAAGAGCGTTCTGCTCCCCCGAGCAGTACTGAAATGAAAAACAACATTATTTTGGGAAAGCATAACCTAAACCCCATCACGGTATTTGACGATGTTTCTGGCATATCTTTTAGCGGCAACCTTATCAATGATAACGCGCAAAATCCCCTTACGTCTGGGTTTAAAAAGGTACCCTATGAGGTCAGTGAAAATGAGCGTGGCTTGTGGGTTCCCAGTAAAGATTTGTTAGACAAAATACGTTTTGGCGAGGTTAAACTCCCGGTGGAAAAAAATGCTACCGGCGCGCCTTATTACCCCAAAAATGATAGCCAGATTGCCTTTCAAAGCGGCAAAACCATACAGGTTAAACCGGGTATAGATACGCTAGTAAAGGCACTAGATAGCAGTAAGCCAGGGGACGTATTGCAGTTAGAAAACGGTGGTGAGTATTTACTTACTCGCTTCGCCACCGTTACTCACCCCGTTACTATTATGGCTAAAAACGGCGCTAAGCCTAAGCTTCGTTCTGAAAAGCCTAGCTTTATTGTCATTGAAAATGGGGGGGCGCTGCAGGTAGAAAACCTATGGTTTGATGGGGCGGCATCGCCTGATTATAAAGGTAATAGCGTTATTAGAACGAGCCGTTCATCTATGAACATTAACTATTCCTTGTCGGTGCAGTCAGTTAAGGTTACCGACTTAGACATAAATGGCTACTTTTACTTCTTTAAAGCGCACCCGGGGACCTTTGCAGACGCCATCGAGATTAAAGACTCGCACATGGAAAATATCACTGGTGCAGTGTTGTCGTTAAATAAAGAAACCGAAGATTTAGGCGTGTACAGTGTGGAAAATCTAACCTTAGAAGGAAACACATTTAAAGATATTAAGGAAGAAGTGGTTACGCTATACAGGGGAGGTTTCGATGAAAGTACTTTTGGCCCCATGGTCACCGTGGACAATAATACGTTAACTAATGTAGGTAAAGGAAACACCCACCGCACGGGCGCATCTATGTATTTCCACGGGGTGCAGAATTTGCACATTAGCAATACATCTTGGGCAGACAGTGCACCGCTTTCGCTATATCTTACTAACGGCGAGCCAATTACGCGTATTGAAAAAGTGACAATGAAAAATACACCTAAGATAAAGGCGAATAAAAACGACTATACTGCTGAGCAGGTGGTGTATCAAAACTAAACGAGAAATGGGCGGCCAAAAGGTCGCTCAATCTTTATATTTTTAATATAATTTAATAACTTACACTTCTACTGCTGCATGTATAAATACAACTTATGATAGTTGTAGAAAGAACAGTTTATAACGTACTATAGCCCATTCTTCTTTTCCTATTTGAGCTTCTTTATGTATCAGAATTTTCAAGCTGAGCTGGCATGGGCTAGCTTACACATGCCGCGTACGCGCGCTGCAATTTCGTCTTTATCTTCGTTAAACGGCGTTAAACTAGCCTGCAATATGCACCTAGACCTTAAAATGGCCCCCTTGGTGGAGGGGCTATTAGCGCAAGGCTGCGAAATCTTCCTTACTACGTGTAACCCTACCACTGTGCAAGATGACGTAGTGCAGTACCTTGTTGATAAAGGAGCCTCCGCGCACGCGTGGCGAGATATGAGTAACGATGAATGGTCGGCATCGTTTGATAAAGCCTTGGCATGGCACCCCACCCATTTGTGTGAAATGGGCGCCGATTTAACCACTCGTTTGCATGAAAAGTTACAGGCCAAGGAGAGTGTGCCTAATATTGTCGCAGGATTGGAAGCTACGGGGTCAGGTATTACACGGTTAAACGGCGTTGCGCCTCACTACCCAATTTTTAATTGGGATGATCTACCGGTTAAAGAAGGATTGCACAATCGCCATATGGTGGGGTTAAGTGCATGGCAAACTTTCTTTCAAACTACCCATCTTACGCTGCATGAAAAAGTGGTGGTCGTTATAGGTTATGGTCTTGTAGGTCAAGGCGTCGCGGCCTCGGCGAAAGCGTTTGGTGCACAGGTGCAGGTTGCAGAGCTTGATCCGGCCCGCGCTCTTCAAGCTAAATACGATGGTTGGCCTGTAGTAGATTTAGCCAGTGCGGTTGAAACCGCCGATGTGGTTGCAACTGCAACAGGCGCTTATGGGGTGGTGGGCGCAAAACATTTAGATGCAATGAAAGAGGGCACGTTTATTTTGAATGTTGGTCACGTAGCCCAAGAAATTGACGTGCCATACCTTAAACAAAACGCTGAGCATAGCGAACCTATGCCATATGTAAACGCGTATAATTTAAACGGTAAAACCCTGTTTTTACTGGCCGATGGTTCTATGTTTAACCTTACCGCCGGGTATGGCGATAGCTTGAACGCCTTTGATGTAACGCTTGCGGTAATGGCTGCGGGTATTGGGCATATTGTGGGTGAAGGCAGTAGCCATAAAAAGGGACTTTATCTATTGCCTGAAAAGGCGTGGAAGGCGGCTCTTTAAGGTTTCTATATTTTCGGCCCCTTGCTGAAATTTTAGCAAGGGCCAATGATGCCTGCTAGGTTGTAACCGTGAACAAATACCCTCTCAATTTTGACTATTTCACACTTGATGCGGTGA
The DNA here is from genome assembly GCF_010500865.1 of Alteromonas profundi. Lineage (GTDB taxonomy): Bacteria > Pseudomonadota > Gammaproteobacteria > Enterobacterales > Alteromonadaceae > Alteromonas > Alteromonas profundi. The sequence continues at coordinate 22,059 of NZ_JAAAWN010000021.1, read as the reverse complement.
AACATTGGTTTCGCCCATTACGTTTTGCGGTGTACATATTTTCGTCTGCCGTTTCTATTAGTTCCTCCGCGTAGCTATGTTCATTACTTAGCGAGGCGAGGCCTATGCTTACGGTAACTGACAATTCGCGGCTTTTATAGTCCACTTTAGCGGCTGCTACGGCGCCGCGAAGCCGCTCGCTTAGGATAAGGGCGGCGTCTATGGTTAACCCCGGCGCTACCACAAGTATTTCTTCTCCGCCCCAGCGGCAAGCACTATCAACATCGCGAACGTTAGCATGGATAATAGACGCTACCGATTGCAGTATTCTGTCGCCCACACTGTGCCCGAAGTTGTCGTTGAATCGTTTGAAATGATCGATGTCGATAAATAGCAAACTAAGCGGAGAAGCATATCGCTTAGCACGCTCAAATTCAGTTTGAACTAAGGACTCAGCATAGCGTCGGTTGTACAAAGAGGTTAGCTTATCAATGGTAGAAATATGATTGAGTTCGCGGATAAGTTTGTTTTTTTCAGTGGTATCTCGTACCAGCGCCGTCATTTCTGTTTCTCCCTCTACGCTAATACGTGCAATAGATATTTCTAAAGGAACATGTGAGCCATCTTTTCTCAAACCCATAACGTCGGCGCGCATGTGCATGGGGCGAGAGGGTACATTCGAATGTTCGAAGCTTTTTAAATATTGGCTGTGTTTTGATCGGAATTTTTTTGGTAACAGGCTATTGATTGACTGGCCAACGAGGTGATTGTTTTGAAAGATATGTTTTGCAGCATTATTGGCAAATAAAATGGTTTCATTGGTATCAATAGAGATAACCCCATCGTTGGCTGAGTCTACGATAGCCCTAAAACGTGAGTTTGCTTTCTCAAGCGCTTTTTGCAGCGTCTTAATTTCCCCAATATCAATAAAGGTAATAAGTGCTCGCTTAGTCATCTCATGGCTTGACTCTACTGGCGAAATAGTGGCTTTCCACCACCGGCTTACACCTCTGTGATTGGCCGTTATTTCAATCTGTTGTGGTTCGTTTCTTGCCAAGGTGATAGTGACAGCGTCAGTCAGTTGGCTTGCTAAATATTGCGGCACAATGTTGCTTAAAGGCTGATTAATAATATCAGCCATAGGAAACTGCGCTATCACCAATGAAGGTGCATTACAGGAGACTAAATTTACAGGCTGTGTTTGTTCAGCTTCGACAACCCAAATAGGTGTGTCGACTAATTCAAGTATAGCTTTTAACTCCGGGTGGTCATTATCGGTGAACATAAGACTACCTTTGCGGCCTATTTGTTATTCTCGTCTGACCACAGTATACCCATTAACCCAAGGTTGCTATTAGTATACTTTCTGTTAATTCTTACGCTTGCGCAATGCTGTTAGCATAGCGCCGTTATTCATTTATCCAAAGCTATACGCAGCACGAGCAGTTTCGTTTGGTCTTATCCGTTTTTCCAATGCCAGGGTTAAAGGTGTTGGTAGGGTCTAACGATTGATAGAACTTCCTTAGTCCTTCTTGGGCTTCGTATAGATGTCCTACGTTATGCTCAGCGGGGTATTTTGCCCCCCGTGTATCAAGAAGTTCCAGCATCTGCTGTTTTACCACTTTGGCATTGACCCCTTTTTTTAATACATAATCTTGATGAAAAACATGACAGAAAAAGTGACCGTAATAGAGCTTTTTCTCAATTTTATCGGCTATATGGGCGGGGAGCTCTTCTTCCCACTGACATTCATTTCTACGAAGCGCGATATCAAGCGCCAGTATTTCACCCACCCTTTTTTCATGCAGTAGTTGGTAACGTATAGCACTACCTGCTGCGGCAAAGCGATGTAAAAAGGCAGCATTGGTTTCTTCATCGTTACATTCAAAATAGGCGCCGGAATTAGGGTTATGTGAAAAAAAATCGGCTAGATAACGCCTAGCCTCTTCTATTCCTTCATCGCTCATTTTTAATATAAGGTGGTGCTCATATTGATTGCGGTATTCAGTCATTCTAGAGGGCAGGTGAGAGGGAAATAGTTTCGCTACGGCCTGCATAATTCGATCGGTGAGATAGTGAGGAGCAAATCGTCGTTTATTCAGTACGGCGTCAATTCTTCCCTTAGCGGCAAACATTTTAGGTAGCTTGTCCGTACCTAAGTGCTTAACGGCGAGAAAGGTGTCTTTGCCATAATCACGGGCGATATCAAAAACTTCGTGGTGAAGGTATTCTCCAACCTCAGGTATGTTGCTAAATTCACCCAATATATGACGTCGAATTTGAGTTAAGGTATGCGGTTTGTTAGTGCCAATGTAGAATGTTTGCTCTTTTTTTGCCTCCGGGTATGTGTCCAGGCGCACCGCAAATACGGCTATCTTCCCTGCACAGCCGCTCGCTTCGTATAAACGCTTTGTGTCAGCGTTAAATCGACTAGGCGTATCCGCATCTACGTCTCGCAGTATAGCTTGATAATCTGTAGCGCTGGCTTTTCCTTTTGTCGCAAGGAGGGAGCAGTCAAAACGCTTATTTTCAAGGTTGTCGAGAATTTCCTCAGGGGTACTGCCAAGCTCTATTTCAAGGTGATTAACCAAATGCAACTGGCCGTTTCTATCTACCTGAGCAAATAAAGAAAGTTCCGTATACGCAGGCCCTCGCTTTACTAATGCACCACCGGAATTATTGGCAACCCCGCCTACAATTGACGCGCCCAAACAGGAAGAGCCAATAACAGAGTGGGGGGCACGATTAATTGGGGCGAGCGCTTTTTCAAGCTGAAACAAGGTTGCGCCAGGAAAACTGACGACTTGCTCTCCCTCACCCAGCAATATAAGTTTGTTCATAGCCAAGGTGTTTATAACTACCACTTCACGGTCGTAATCATCACCAGAAGGTGTAGACCCCTCGGTTAGGCCGGTCTTTGCTGCCTGCATCACAATAATACAATTATTTGCTACGCAGGTTTGTAGCACACGCCAAAAATCGATAAGTGTTTGCGGAAATACAACCGCCAGCGCAGCCCCTTTTCCTGAACGCCAGCCTGACCGATAATGTTCGGTTTTTTTATCACCAGTGACTACATGACGGGGTGAAAGTACGTCGGTCAATTGACGAACGATAAGGTGTTGAGACATATTTTTCCTCCTAGGCACCGTATTTTAACCGAAATTACCGAGAATAAACGAAAATTGCACTGTAGCACGCAAGCGTAGCGAAAGCTTCGGCAGAGAATGCCTGATAACGGCATGTTCACGTTAGGATAAGTGAATAGACGTGATATGGGAGGGGGAAGCGTTATTGCGCACCTCTTGCTACTTATCGCTGCAATAAATTTGAATAGTCTCCTTACTGGTCTAATCTTTAGTCAGAACAATCGCGTGTAAGAACACGGAGAGCTTGATGGCAACGCTTACCTTTTATGGCGCCGTAGAGGGCGTAACAGGATCGATGTATTTGCTTCAAGCAGCTGGTAGCAAGGTATTGCTCGATTGTGGTTTATTCCAAGGGCGTCGTGAAGAAGAAGCCGCCAATCTTCGACCGTTTCCTTTTGCGGTAGCAGAAATAGACGCTGTAGTGCTTTCTCATGCACATCTTGATCACTCAGGGCGTCTGCCGTTGCTGGTTGCACAAGGTTATAATGGCCCTATTTATATGACCAACCCTACCTGTGATTTGATAGCGGTGTTACTGAAAGATGCCGCTTCACTACAATTACGCGACGCTGAGTGGGAAAATAAACGTCGACGCCGTGCAGGCAAAGACGAGGTTAGCCCCCTTTATAGCGTAGAGGATGTGGAAGCGACCCTAGCCTATTGCAAAGGAAAGGTTTACTACCAGCGCTATACACTCGTGGATGGCATTGATATTTGCTTTCAAGACGCGGGACATATTTTAGGTTCAGCGATTGTGGAAGTTTTTGTAACCGAAAACCACCAGCAGAAAAAACTAGTATTTTCCGGTGATTTAGGTAATTCTCAGGCCGCCTTACTACGCGACCCTAGTGTGGTTGAAAGCGCCGACGTGTTGCTATTGGAATCTACATACGGCGACCGCGACCATCGCTCAATGTTAGCGACATTAGAAGAATTTGAGCAGGTGATTGAGGATGCATCGCAAAACGGCGGTAATATTTTAATTCCCTCATTCGCGGTGGGAAGAACTCAGGAAATTATCTTTCGTCTCGGTGAGTTATACCAGCAAGGGAAACTCAAGCAGCAAGTTATCTATCTCGACAGCCCAATGGCGATAGCAGTAACGGAAATTTATCATCGCTATCAGCATGTGTATAACGACGAAGATATGAAAGCGATAGAAAGTCACCGTGCAAATCATGGGATAAAGAGCAAAAGCTTGCATACGTTCTTACCTACACTGCGCTATAGCACCACCACAGAAGAATCAATGGCACTAAACCGTATTGTAAGCGGAGCCATTTTTATTGCCGGTAGCGGCATGTGTAACGGGGGACGTATTCGCCACCACTTAAAGCACAATTTATGGCGCAACCAGTCTCATGTTATTTTTATTGGTTTTCAAGCGCTCGGTACGCCGGGAAGAGCCTTAGTAGATGGTGCTAAAACCTTTAAAATTGCTGGTGAGAAAATTGCCGTTAAAGCGCACATTCATACCTTGGGTGGCTTTTCTGCGCATGCCAGTCAAGCTCAATTGCTAGACTGGTTATCTCACTTTAAAGAAAGCCGTCCCCAGCTATTTTTAGTTCATGGTGAAGCCGGGGCAAAGCTTGCGCTTAAACAGGCTGTTGATGCCCACCAGTGGAACGCTGTTATCCCTACGTTAGGGGAAACAATAACCTGGTAAACGTTGTCGATTCCAGTCTCCTTTTATGTGGAACTAGCAAAGATAACGCCGTTCAGTTAACCCTCAACGTAAGGTTTAGCCCAAGAGCCAACAATTCAATATACCTCCACCTACAACCAGCAATAAAAATAAAACAAAACCTAATAACATGGGTTTGTACCCGGCTTGGGTTACCACAGACACATGGGTTTTTAGGCCAAGAGCCACCATGGCCATAGTTAGCAACATAGTATCAAGTGACATCAGCACAGTGATCAAAGCGGCCGGAATACTTGCCATTGAGTTTACCCCTATAACAATAAGGAAACATAACGCAAACCAGGGCATATGGCGGAGTGAAAATCGGGGAGTACTTTGATTGTCTTGCTTTTTTTTGAGGGTGCTCTGGCACAGGGCAAGTATGAGTAGAAAAGGGGCCAGTAGTATTACCCTTAGCATTTTTTCAAGTACGGCACTTTGCGCACTTTCAGGCCCAATCGCCGTACCGACTGCTACAACTTGCGCAACCTCGTGAATCGTCGACCCGGTGTATACACCGAAATCGGCAGCGCTAATATTTAAATAAGGCCAAATAGCCGGGTATAAAAACATGCTAATAGTACCGAAGATCACTACGGTTGCCACAGCAATCACTACGCTTTCGCTTTTCGCTTTAACCACAGGCGCAGTAGCTAAAATAGCAGCGGCACCGCAAATGGCTGAGCCAGCGCCAATAAGCAAGCTTGTGGTGTAGTCTAATTTCAATATGTAGCGCCCTACAAATAGCGAAAGCATCAACACGCTGATAATCACCAGAATGTCGATGGCCAGCCCTCGCCATCCCAATGTTAGAACCTCTGCATACGTGAAATGTAAGCCAAATAAGATAACCCCAAGTTTGAGTAATGTAGACTTTGCTATATTTACGCCTTTGTCTATAACAGGCTCGAACTTTCGACCTATACTATTGACTGTACCTATACCCAGTAAAATTCCTATAGTCAGAGGGCTAACACCTAAATCACTTAAAAGCGCAGTGTGTGCAAGCCCTATCGCGATAAGTGCCAATAATAGCGCGAGAAAAAGGCCAGGTATTTTTGAGTTGTGTGTGCGTTTATCTACCTCTTCGCGTTGTTCCATCAATGTTGCCTTTGTCAATTTGGTTGTATTGGAAAACTACGGTTTATTGATGTATAACTCAAATTGTCTTTTTTCATGTTTGCATTACTTTTTGGAATGCAATGAATTTACATAGCCTCCGCGTATTCTATTACGTGGCTACACAGCGCAGTTTTTCGTTAGCGGCCCACTCGTTATTTATTACCCAACCGGCCGTTTCTAAGACAATCCGTGAATTAGAAAATCACGTGGGTCTTGCGCTGCTAGAAAGAGCGTCTAAAGGAAAAGTCATCCGGCTCACTGACGCAGGCGAAATGCTATATGCCCATGCAAAAGAAGTATTTGCTATTGAAAAGGCAGCTGAAGAAGCGCTGAAAGCACATGCGGGCCTAACCCAGGGAAAACTCACTATAGGCGCCAGTAGCACTATTGCTAATTACTGGCTGTCGTCGCTAATGGCTACATTCCATCAACGTCACGCCCATGTTTCTCTTGAACTCATTGTTGGAAATTCAGCAGATATCGAAGAGGCACTTATTCACTGCAACGTAGATATTGGCTTTATCGAAGGAAAATGCACTAGCCCAGATATTAATGCGAAGCATTGGATTGATGAACCTTTAGTATTGGTGCGCGCTAACGCACCTGCATCTAGTGATGTAACGCGCCAGGGCTTAGAAGATGCAATGTGGCTGGTACGTGAACAAGGCTCTGGCACCCGCAGTGTTGTGGATGATTACTGGAAAGAGCACAATTTTAATGTAAAAAATCTTCTCGTAATGGGGTCAAATGAAGCTATTGCCAACGGGGTGGCGAGCGGTTTAGGGGTTGCACTTGTGCCAGAAGTTGTGGCCGCAAACTTGATTAAAATTGGGCGTGTTGAAGCGCTCAGCGCTAGGCAGCAATGGCAGCCTAAAAATAGGCCCTTGTACAGTTTAACCTACAAAGGTAGGCCTTTGTCGCCTTCTGCCACAGCCTTTCTTTCGCTTCTTGATAGCAAATAACTCCTTTAAATTTATTGTCCGTAGCCGGTGCTTAGACACGGTAATGGAGCTAGTAAATACAACGTATGTGAAGTTTTATTTGCCTCGTCTGTATATGCACTAGTTTTGTGCAATTGCCTCTGAAAAGCTTGAATAGCCTGCTTAGCGTATTTGTTTTGAATTAAAAAAGCCTGTACACACAATCGCCTAGCCTCTTTACATTCAGTGGCGCAAATTTTGCCTTTATATCCTTATTGTCGTGTATTTGGTGGGTAGTTTTAGAGGTGGCCGGGAATGACGTATTTAAAAAGTAGTAGCATGAATTTGAGCAGGCAAGAGAAAACATGGCTTACCTGGTTCACCAGTACAGGCAAAATAGCTATGTATAAGTCATGTTTTCTTAACCGTCATAAGTACAGTGCGGTGGAGCATACTTTTGAAGGTATTGCGGCGACGCGGGTTAAAATTCTTAACCAATGGGTAGCGCACCAGTGGGATCAAATGGAGTACATTGCCCATCATATAAATGAGGAGCACGGAGAGGTGGATGTACGATGGCTCAATGAGCGTTTAATTGCAGCGCCAGACTTTTCCGAGTTATTTGTGATTGATGTTAAAGGGGAGGTTACTGCATCCACCTATTACCATCACGTTGGCGCCGGAGACTTACCCCCTGCAGCATGGAAAAAAGGAACGCAAGAGCCTTTTTTACATGGCCCCTATATAGATAAATTAACCTTGGATATTGGCCCCTCAACCTCGAAATTTCATGACGAAGTTACCTTAATGTTTTACCAACCCATTGTATATCAGGGTAAAGCCATTGGTGCGGTCTGTGGCCGTGTACCTAACGATGTTTTAGGCGATCTTATTCAGCGTGAAGCAGGGCATATTTATCCTGAGTCAGGTGATAACTATATTTTTATGGTCGACTCTCATTTTGACCCCAGTATCAAACCCGGTACCGCATTGTCCCGTTCCCGTTTTGAAGATAATACCTTTTCTCATGGTGAAAATTTAAAAAGCGGCGTGACCACCAATTGGGGAACAGTAAGCGTTGATCGTCATACCGAATTTGAAATACGTTTTACGGATCCTGCCACGAATCAATTGCATCCAGGCGTGCGAGAAACCATTAATAAAGGGGAAAACCTTTTTATTACTTATCCAGGTTATTCTGACTATCGCCACATCCCGGTTATTGGTAAAGGTGTCACTTTTCAACTTAAAGGCTCGCCGGATAGATGGGGAATGATGTGCGAAGGCGATCTTGAAGAAGTTTATCGTCGTCGTTCTATTAACCTTAGTTTGATGAAAGGGTTTGGTTTAACTGCCGCTGTAATTTTGGGGGTTAATAGTTCTTTGCACTATGCTACCGATTTTGCCCAATCTACTATTGACGGCATATCATTGGCGCTATTGTTGGCAACAACCTTGGCTTTTCCCCGGCTAAGTACCAATCGATTGGCCTCGCGGTTAGATGAAATGACAGAGGTTATTCGTACCATCGCAGAAGGCGAAGGGAATTTACGCCAACGAATTTCAACCGATAGGCTAGTGGCTGATGAAACTGGCGATATGGCACGATGGATAAACAGCTTTATCGATAGCCTCGATGGCATTGTTGGTCAGGTTATTACCTCAAGTGACAATGTAAAACATACTAATGAAGCCATGTTACATACCAACCGAGAAGCTTGTCAGGTGTCCACGGAAGTGAGCGATGCTATTGAGGATATACTTAACCTATTGAAGGAGCAGATAACGGAAATAGGGCAGGCTTCCAGTACGGCAGAGGCATTGAAAGAGGCAATGGATACGGTTGTTAGCGAAGCGCGACAACAATATGAATCGGTGCGCACAGGCACCGAAGATATACGCAATATTGTAGAAACCTCCGCCACTAAAGTGCATTCGTTACACAGCAGAACTGTAGAGGTAGGGAAAATTATTGGTGTTATTAGTGAAATTACTAATCAAACTAACCTACTTGCACTAAACGCCGCTATTGAGGCTGCGCGAGCCGGAGAGCACGGCCGCGGGTTTTCGGTGGTAGCGGAAGAAGTGCGAGGGTTAGCGCAGCGAACCGCAACTTCAGCTAACGAAATACAACAAATGATAGAAGGCATTCAGCAAGAAACGCGAAGTGCTGTTTCATTTATGGAATCGGGGGTGCAAGACGTTGATCGCAGCCTTAAGAAGACTGAACAGTCCTCGGCGGAAAATGCCAATTTACATAGTTTAGTGGAACACATGTTCCTTGCCATTAAGCAACTTAATGAAAACAGTAAACGGCATGAGGAAGCAGCACAGCGAGTAGGTGTCTCGGCTCAGCAAATGAATGGCTCTATTAGCACCTTGCAAGAACGTTCTAGCTCGGTAAAAAACACCGCGCACAAACTCAATCAATTAGTCAGTGTGTTCCAAGTTAGCGTGCATTGATATCCATGGTCTCTTAGCCGCATTTTTGTTCTAAGAGGCTTTATCGTCGCGTCTTAAGCTGTTTTCGCTTATCTCGACATTTAATCTGTATGTTGTAGAGTGTGCCCCGTCTATCTAATACAAGTATAAATGGCAGGGATATATGAGCACGGACATCGGCGGAAAAACAAAACAACAAGCACTTGATAGCCTGTCAGACATGACTAACGATCTGAGGCCTATTGGAAAAAGTGAATACCTTGCACGTATTAAAAAAGCGCAGCAGTACATGCAACAAAATAATATCGGCGCATTGTATTTGAACGCTGGAACCAATTTAGCGTATTTTACCGGCATGCAGTGGTATGCCAGCGAACGATTAGTAGGGGCTATATTACCAGCCAAGGGGGGCGTAGTTTATCTTGCGCCTACCTTTGAAATTGCGTCGCTAGAAGAACGTAAGGTAATTTCAGGGGAGATAAAAGGGTGGCAGGAACACGAGAGCCCTTATTCTTTGTTCGCACAAGTATTGAACACTGTTAACGCCGCCGGTGGTGAGAAAATTGCGGTTGATGAATCTACCCAGTTCTTTGTTGTTGATGGGTTCAATAAAGCCCTACCAGACGCTGGGCGTATCATAAATGGTGCTGAGGTAACGGCGCACTGTAGAATGCACAAGTCAAAGAATGAAATTGCGCTTATCCAGCGGGCGATGGATATGACATTAACGGTGCATAAAGCCGCAGCGAGTATTCTTTATGAAGGGATAACCACCACTGAGGTGGAAGCTTTCATCAACCAAGCGCATAAAAAAGTAGGTGCTAGCGGAAATTACTTTTGCATTGTTTTGTTTGGCAAAGCCACGTCTTATCCGCACGGGGTAAAAGACCCACAAGTACTTAAACACAATGATCTCGTGTTAATAGATACCGGGTGTAAAGTGCATGGTTATCTTTCTGATATTACTCGTACCTACTGCTTCGGTACACCCACAGAAAAACAAAAAGCGATATGGGAGAGTGAAAAACGGGCACAATATGCTGCGTTTCAGTCTGCTCAGGTAGGTGCCTCATGCGGGGACGTGGACAAAGCTGCTCGCGAAAGCTTAGAGGCTGATGGGCTAGGCCCAGACTATACTCTACCTGGGTTACCTCATCGCACAGGGCACGGCATTGGTATGGATATACATGAATGGCCTTATTTAGTTAAAAATAACCCGCAACTTTTAGCCTCTGATATGTGTTTTAGTAATGAGCCTATGATTGTTGTACCTAACGAATTTGGTATTCGCCTGGAAGATCACTTTTATATGACTAATGACGGGCCGGTATGGTTTACCGAACCTAGTGCATCTATTGATGCTTTGTAAGCTTGCGCATGAGACAGGCGTGGGCAAAAGCGCAAGCTGTGAGTAGTTAGCGGGTAAGCCTTCAGCGAACGAGCCAGCGCTATGAACATTCACCGCTGGCTTTTTAGGATGAGCAACTGTAATGAGAAATACCACCTGCGCAGAAGTATTCCTTCGGGCGCGGTTGGCAATATTTTCTTTCTGTATCCTCACTTTGTTCATCATAAGGTTTAGTCAGTACAGATTGCAGCTCATGTATAAGTGAGAATTCACCTTGTTGTGCTTGCCGGTAGGCCGGTACTATATGCCACTCCCTCCATGTGAACTTAGGGTTTACACGCTTCATCTTGCTTTTAACTTCTTCAACGTTTCCACTTTCTTCTAGCAGTGATGTCCACCGCGAAAACCACGTATTCCACCTTTCAATTTGAGAACGATTAGGTGGGTTATAAAAGCATTTATCTACACCAGAAATATCAGTGGGTAGGTCACAGAGTTTTCGGAAGAAGAGAGAGTAATCTACGCGGGTTTGTACCATCAACTGCAATAGCTGCATGAGTAAATCATGATCGTAGTGCGACAGTCCTAATTTCGCCTTCCACATACTCGCCATTTCTTGCTCCATAACAACGACAAAGTCGTTACACACAGCATCTAGCTGCGACAGTACTTCAGGCGCGTTGGTTAGAAGGGGCTGAAGCGAACGACAAAACATCTCAAAATTCTTTTGCGCGGCGGCGGGTTGATTTAAAAAGGAGAAATGCCGGCCTCCACCGGTCCACGGCTGAAATGCTGGATCGAATAACTCACAAAATCCAAAAGGCCCGTAATCTAAGGTAAAGCCCCCGCAAGCACAGTTATCACTATTAAAATTGCCCTGACAATATCCTACCCGTATCCAATTCGCTACCAATGAGGTCAATCGGCCGCGAAACGCAATAGCTAATGCGAGTAACTGTTTTTCAAAAGGTTGTGTTTTATCTATCTGGTCTTCATATTCTCGCTTGATAAGGTGAGCGACCAAAGCTTCTAGTTCGCGCAATGCGTTAGGGTGTTCATTACATCTAGCCCGTCTGGCAAACAATTCCAATTGCCCAACGCGAATAAACGAAGGCGCTACCCGCGTAGAAATTGCGACTAAATTAGGCACCATAACATCAGGATCCTGTGAGCATGAGCCCTCGCGATACCAAGGACGATCTACAGTTTGGGAGGAGGAGGTAAACAAGCTCAGTGAACGAGATGTTGGAACGCCTAACGCATGCATGTGTTCTTGAACTAAAAACTCCCGCACACTAGAGCGTAAAACAGCTCGGCCATCAGCGCCGCGACAGTATGGAGTGCGCCCAGCGCCTTTTAGCTGCATCTCCCAGTGTTTGCCGTTTAAATTTGCTTCAAGCACCGAGATAGCACGGCCATCACCATAGCCGTTACCTGTTTGAAATGGGCATTGCTGGGTATACTCTGTGCCATAGATAGACAGCGCATAACCCGTGGCCCACCCATAGTTAAGCATAGGTGAAGGAAGGTTTGTTGTGTCTCCAGAGAAAAGTCTCATAAACGCTGGCGTGTGCGCTAAGGCATCGTCGAATCCAATCTCATTAAAAAAGGTATTACTGTGTGCTATATACACAGGGTTCTCTATGGGAGTAGGTTTCACAGGTACATAGTGACCTGAAAACACCTGCCTTGGATTGTGATCATCGCCGCTTGCCGTGGCGTTTGGGTCTGCTGATAAGGTATTTATAAATGAATAATCGACACATTCTGCGAGGTCGTTTAAGGTTTTTACTTCTCGCCCAGTGTCTTGGTTATTGTCGAGGTTTGACGTGTTATTAGCCATAGAAAGACCTGTGCTGAGTTAGCGATGAAAAAAGGCAGATTTAGGAGGTACTTAACCTGCCATTGATATAGCGAGACGCTATAAAGGTTGCGAAAAATGCATAGTGTGGTTAGCGTTTTGGGCGTAACGCTAACTGCCCTTTTTCCACGGTTAATTCAATAGGGATCGTGGAAAGTAGGTTAACGGTTTTATTTGTGGTGTCTAGCCGATATACCGGGTTTGACGCTAAGTAGCCATTGAGTAATTGCATAACTTCGCCGCTTAAGGGCGCTAAATTACCCTTGTATCCACCGGCATCAATAGTGCTGTCAAGTAATGCCAATGAGCGAACGAAAATCGCTTTCTCTTCACTGTCGTAATAAGGCGTACCTTCTAACGATAAACGTACCTTGGCCGGGTAGCTAAACCCAAATGCCTTAATACTTGCCGTGGCATCGGTGCTTAATCGCACCACGTCTTTGCCGTCGGGGCCTATACTTACGCCTATATCATCAACTTCTAAGAATAGAGGAATGCCCGCAATAGACGCCTTTTCTTGCAGGTTACTGAGTTGATTGTCGAGTACGCGTTCAATCTCACTGTTAGATACCGTATAAACGGAAAGTTGTGACAAGGTAGCGCACCCACTCAAGAGGACAATAGCGGCAAGCGTGGTTAGACATTTCATAATATGGACTCTTTTTATGTCGTTCTATAGTGACTAGTAAGCCGCACCTCAATAATTAGATCTATTTGAGACAATAATTGTGGGTGCTTGTTAAAAGAGGGAGTCACCGTTTCGGGGAAATTCCCATGCCTTTAAAAAAACGGGCAAGTTACAGTATAAGGCATTTTGTTAGCGAACCCATCATCAAGCCCAGGTAAGGTGAAACCTCGCCAGTGTATTCACTTGATGCGCAATCATATACAATCCCTGCCGCAATTCACTGTGCACAGGTTTACTTCACTCTTATCGCTCGGCTCTGTGATCGAAAGTTGAGGTTAAGATAGCGCAAACAATATAAATAGAATAACACCGCTTGATAATCGTCATAAAGGATAAAAAATGGTTCGCACTGTATTCACCCTGGTGGTTTCTTCATTCCTTGTTTTTTCAGGGGGGGCTTATAGTGAGGGAGCGGACGAAAAAGATATGGAAAAAATCACCATTGAAAGTCGCGCAACCGCAAACGATAAGCCGGTAGGTACCTTTAATTCGCCGATATCCAACCTTGAATACGATCCCCGGGTCGATTTGCAATCAAGAAACATGGCAGAAGCGCAAGGTGATGTAACCATTCGTGGGGGCATATTCGAAAATACCGGTTTTAGAGTGGGAAGTGCTACGTTATATGATCCACAAACGGGGCATTACTTCGCTGAAATACCGATTTCCCCCGATATGCTAACCGCGCCCGCCATATTAACGGGGGTAGACAATGCACTTTATGGGATGAATAGCTTAGTAGGTAGCATTTCCTACCAATGGCGACCTATTCAAACCGGGGGGAATGTGACATTGGGTATCGGCAATAACCATTTCAATATGCAGCGCATTCATGCCGGGGTTAAATGGCCTAATGTGCATACTTCGCCTCTAAGCCTTGGTGTAGAAGGGGAGTATTCTTCTTCGCGAAGCGATGGCACGATAGATAACGGCGATCACGATTTTGAGCGTGTATCAGCTAGAGTGCAAGTTACCAGTGATGTCTCGCAAACTGACTTATTCTTCGGCTATCAAGAGAAATTTTTTGGCTGGCCGAATATGTATACTCCGTTCAATGTAAATGAAACCGAAGCTTTAGACGCCCGCCTAGTTATGCTCAATCACCAGCAAAACTATGCTGAAAATAGCACTGTAGAATTCTCCGCTTACTATAGAAAGCATAGCGATCACTATGTATATTCAAGAGAAAACCCCGAAGCGTTTCAGGCTTTTCATGAAACTGAAGTGTCCTCGTTGGCGGTTTCGGGGCAGCACAGCTTACCTTCGCGTATGGCGATAAATTATTCCGCTCAATTGATGAGCGACACCATTGAATCAACCACGTTGGAAAATAGTTTTACCTCAAGAGACTACTATAAAATTAGTGTGGTACCTGAATATATAGCGGAATTAGGTGAACGGGAGCAACTGCGTTTTCGTTTAGGCGGAGCCTTTGATGATACCAATAGAGACGACTCACAGTTTTCAATTATTAGTGACGTTCAATGGACCAAACACAGCGCTGACAATTCCACCCGCATACTTACCGCTTCTTATGCTAAAGCTACTCAGGTAGCAGGCTATACCGCTATCGGGGGGAGCACCAGCAGCGGCCTTTTTCGAAGCAATAATGCATTACTTCGTGAAACCAGCAACAACCTAGAAGTAGGGGTATCGTTAGATAAAGCGACTTGGCGTCTAGACTCCGCAGTGTTTTACCGGTGGGACAACGAGTTAACAGATTGGACTTATAGCTTAGATTCAACATCGGCGCGCAGTGCCAATCCCGTGGATATTGAAACGCTGGGGGTGGAGTTAATTGCCATCAAACGACTAGAGAATGCAGATTTAATTGCCAGCTATGCTTACCTAGATAAAGATGAAGAATTTAACGAGCCGAGTATAGATGCTAGTTTTTACGCGTTAAATTACCCGCCTCATCGTATTACCCTTGGTGCGGTATGGTTTATCATCGACGAATTAGCGCTTAAAGTTGATAATGAATGGCGTAAACAAGAAGATAACCTGCTAAGAAACGGCGACGACAACGCCTTTTTCACCCATTTGAATGTTACTTATACGTCGCCCGACGTCGAAGGCCTAAGTATCGTGTTTGCTGTCGATAATTTGTGGGACGAATCTTTTGAAGAAATTCCGGGAACGCCGGGGCGCGGAGAACAAATATCGCTAAGCGCTAACTACGCCTGGTAATTAACGATTGTAAGCTGCTGGTTTATTTAACCTTACAGCCTAGCGGTAAATGTATCTACAAGATAGGTGAAAAATAACGACGTGAATAGCGTGGCAAACACAGCAACTACCGGGAGTACGGAAGCACCCTCTCCGGGTAGCCTGCCAACACTTTTGAGTGATTTTGAGGGAAGGTGGGAACTCTCTAGAACCATATTGCAAAGCAATGGCGATACTTTTTCATTTAAAGGTGAAGCTAAGTTTGTACGTCATAATATGGCAATGTTATACCAGGAAGATGGATATGTGACCGCGCCGAACGGTCATGTAATGCCTGCTCAACGTCAGTATATTTGGCAACAAAGTAGCCCCAGTAAGTTTGATATGCTGTTTGATGATGGCCGTTATTTTCACAGCTTTAGCGCTGATGAACCCTGTGCTAAACATGTGTGCGGTGACGATCTTTATAGGGTTAACTACCACTTTTCTAAATGGCCTGCATGGTCCTCAAAATGGCAAGTAAAAGGCCCACGAAAAGACTACGAAATGCTTAGCTATTATACCCGTATAGGCAACCGTGATAGCTAGGTTAATCGTTCTTTTTTGAATATTTTTGTGAAAGCCAAAGAGCAAAAGCAATGATAATTCCGCCGATACAAAGTCGGCTGTAGTCGGTATCTTTTTGCCAAAGAATAAGGTTTACCACAAGTCCGGCAGGAATAAGTACATTGTTCATAATCGCCAAAGTGCCAGCCGTTACTTTAAGCGCACCTAAGTTCCAGAAATAGTAACCAAGCCCGGATGCCACCACGCCAAGCCACAACAGAACGCCCCACTCATTATGCGCATCGGGAAGTTGATGAGGGTTACCAAAAATAAAAAATGCCGGTAAAGCTACCGCAAGGGCACCAAGGTAAAACCAAGCGAATACATGATGGTTTGACACCGCAGGTGGAAACCCGAATGCTAGCTTTCTATAGCCTACCTGGCCTAGCGCAAAACAAATATTGGCACCTTGAACGATGAAAAAACCTGTCCAATAGGATTCGCTTACGCCCTGAAAGCGAATGACAGCCGCCCCCGCAGTAGCGATAAGTGCACAAAGAAGATAAAAGGGAGTAAAGCGCTTAAATAAAGCGTCGTTAAGCATGGCTACATAAAGAGGAGTAAAAATAGTAAAAAGGAGCACTTCTGGAACCGACAAATATAAAAAGGAGTGGTAAAAGAAGATGTACATCATTCCCAGCTGAATTGCCCCTAACGCTCCTAACGCTAGCTTTTGTCTTGCCGAAAGTAAGGAGACTTTAAGAAACGGCAAGAATATCAATGAGGCTAAGGTAACGCGGGTTAATACAGCGAAATAGCTATCTACCTCACCGGCTAAATACTCGCCAATTAATGAAAAAGAAAAGGCCCATAATACTGTTACGGCAACTAAATAAACCACGCGTCACTCTACTTAAATTTTAATGCTGCAGTAAAGTATTGCATTGAACCGGTTTTATCAACCAAGCAACCCTTTTTTCGCTTTCAAGGCGAAAAGGTGAATGACGGTTTACTGGCACATCAATCGTTTGCACGGGTTATGACTGGCTTTTGTCCTCACTCATACTAAACGTACATTCATTAAGACCATACTTTTAGCCCCTAGGTGTTTACTTGATTAAACGTAGGCTGGCGAGGAACATTAGATACTCAAAACAAACCCATACCCGCGGCTGTTAATGTACGCTTGCTATAGGGGCCGGACTCAAAGAAGATGAATTACTCTTTTCTTCTTTTAAGTCGCCAGCTTCTTCTACTAGCGCTGTCATGGCATCGATGATATCAAGAAATTTTGACAGTTGTTCTGGAGTAAGACCATTCGATAAGGTTTCTATTTTATTGATAAGTTGATTAGTCGGTAAGCGCATAGCGTCAAATTCTCGTTGTTTAATAGTAATATGCATGTCAATTCTTAAGCTTTCATAAGGCTTTAAACAAGTTTCTTGCCAAGTTAGCAAGGTGTTCAAAAATACTTTGAAACAAAAGGGGGAGTAAAAAGTGCACAACGCTATTTCTTTTTGCTTACATATTTAAGTAAGCTACTACTCATATTGGCCATGCGACTTATCACTTGCCTTAATTGCAAATAACTCCCTTTAGCCCTTTGTAAAATGGTGGCGTAAATGACAATAAGTAAAACCAACGTACTTCGGCTATTGGCTGTGGTCGTTACGTTTACCAGTATTTATCTGTTTGCCCCATGGCAATATGGGTTGTACTACCTAAGACCATTGCCAAACACAGTGCAGCAAGAGTTGGATGAATTTATTCAACAAGGTGTAGATGGGGTAATTATTTATGTTGATAAAAAAGGGGCAGAGCCTAGGTACTACGTTAGCGGGGTAGATAATCGTGTCACCCAAGCGCCTGTTCGTCATGACGCCTTATTTAAAATTGCCAGTATTGCAAAACTTTATGACGCTGCCGCAATAACTAAGCTTATCGGTGAGGGCAGGCTATCATTAGAGAGTAAATTATCAGACCTTCTGCCCTTTACCGAAAAGCGTATAGAAAATGCGCAAGATATTACGGTTCGAATGTTAGTACAGCATCGAAGTGGCATCCCCAATTTTACCGATCATGCGCTTTTTCACTGGGGCGAATTAGATATAGATATTATGGATTTGGTGCTGGATCAGCGCGCAGATTTTGCGCCAGACAGCGATTATGCGTACTCCAATAGTAATTATGTGTTACTGCAAAAAATAATCGCAGCTATAACCGGGGCGCCTCATGGGCAATATATTCAACAAACGTTGCTTACGCCACTAGGCCTAACCCAGACATTCTTTTCTGTGAACCAGGTTGAGAAAGAGGCACTTATGAGCGGGTATCATCTTGGCTACGAACAAGATGTACGCCATTTAGATCAAGGGTATGTATCCACTGCTAAAGAGGTGGCTATTTTTCTTAGAGCGTTGAACGAAGGCACCTTTTTTACCGAATATGAGCAACAGGTTTATCGAACTTTATACAAATATAATCACTCGGGGTGGGTGTTAGGTTATCAAAGTATTGCGAAGTATCACGAAGAAGATGCCACTGTGGTTATTCAATTTGTCAGTACCACAGGAAATGACTTAGTTATTTTAACTGACATTCTTTACCACCGTATCGTTGAAATACTCGCTTTAAATAACGGCAGCTAGAAGCATTTGAATGAGGGGCTCATACGTTATGAACAGTAATACCTCTATTATGAGAGTGTTTAGATAAGCAGGGTACGATGAGTAAAAAAAGTGCGGGAATTAACACTGTGATGCGCTAATATATGAGGTTAATAGGCTGATTAAGAAGCAAAAAATCGACATGACTAAAGAAGCATATATTATTGGCGTGGATGGAGGCGGTACCCGTTGCCGGGCACAGTTAGAAGATATGCACGGCAATATTCTTGGGCAAGCTGAATCGGGCTCAGCTAATATTATGACGAACGCTGAGCAAGCTTTACGATCGATTATTAGTGCTAGTGAAGAAGCCGTGTATCGCGCGGGGCGTCCAATAAGTCTCGATCAGGTGTATTTAGGAGCGGGCTTAGCCGGTGCTAACATTCCAAGTGCAGTAAAACAGTTTCATTCCTTACCTAATCCTTTTAAAGCGGTTCATGTTATGAGCGACCTACATAGTGCGTGCTTAGGGGCTCATAATGGCAGCCCTGGCGCACTTGTCATTTGCGGTACTGGTTCCGCAGGTACTGCATACCAAAATGGTGAATTTTTCGACAGGGGAGGATATGGCATTGCTGTAGGGGATAATGCCAGTGGTGCATGGCTAGGCTTAGAGGCAATTAAATATACGTTGTTGGCCTTTGATGGCGTAAAGGAAAAGAGTGTATTATTTTTCTCAGTGTGTGCTCATTTTAACCTAAAAACAGCAGCCGAACTTACCGCACAAGTTAAGGGTTTTAAAGGGGGGGATTATGGCGTTTTAGCGCCGGTGGTCGTAGACGCCTTTGATAAAGACTGTTCTATAGCAACGGCATTAATTACAAAAGGTGCCAGCTATTTATCCACGATTGCGGCTAGCTTATCAGATAATTATCGTTTACCACTGAGCCTGGTCGGGGGGCTAAACGGTATTTATAGCCCGCTACTAACTGAGCAAGTTCAGTCGTTGTTAGTTGCTCCCAAATCATCACCACAAACAGGCGTTATTGAATATATGAAACGAAAACTGTAGAGTGTTTATTGCCCGCTAATCAGCCTCCCGTTCTTCCAAACCGAGTATTTCCATAGCGTCATCAAATATTCTTTACTTATTGAGAGCCAGGTGCTGCCACCTTCATCAGGATGTCAGTTTGTGTGCGAGCGACTTCAATAAAGTGAAGTTTTTCATAGAGTGTAATAGCTGAATTTTCAACACCTACGGTTAATATGCAAGGAAGGTTATTTTTGTGACTTTGCTGGATAACCTGCGTTAAAACCTGCGAGGCGATGCCCTGGCCCCTAAATTCTTGCCTAACATATAAGTCTATTATGCGAGTTTCACTCTCTGCGTAATTCACCACAACATAGCCTACAGGTGTGTTGTTAATCGTGCATTCACTTACCGAAGAGCCATTGTCTACGCGCTTAACCGTTAGATTTTCGGGTAAATAAATAACACTCCAGAGCGCGTTTGGCCATTGGAAGTGATAGCTTTGGTGTCGGGCGTTAAATTGAATGTCGGCTTTTGGGTGGAGCTGAGTGTCAGAAATAAACGCAAAACGCTCACGCAATAAATGAAAAAATAACGAGCGAAATATCTTAGAGGCGGCAGGTTTACTCACTAACGTAGGTTCAACTAGGGCCATATAATTGCCATTTTTTATAATACTATCGAACACCCAATAGACAACTGAGTAACGCAAAAAACACGTTACCCAGCGATCAATAAGCTAGTTGCGGGAAGGAAATATCCCCTGTGTTGCTATGCAATAATTAACGACAAGATATGGCTGCATATTGCTTATTGAAAGACCGCTTCCGGTTGGGGCGCAGGTGGCTTCAACAGCGCTAGCATTCATATCACTGGTTGGCGTGCTAGTGCTATACGTGGCTGACGCGGCGCCTAAATCGTCGGCCCACACGTTATTTATTGCATCGTTTGAGTTTCCTGCACCGCCGACACATTTAGCAACTGCTGTAACCTCATGGGTGTGTGCGGGTAAATTAGCTTCATCCAGTGTGATCGTTTCAATGCCACTTTTTTCTCCCAAACGGCGGTCGCTTAGCCCCGGACCATTGCCATAGTGCATAGCTGCGCGTCCACGTAAGTCAGGCAATGCAAACGTCGTTCGCCCATCACCGCCATACATGATTCCCAGTAATGAAAAAAGGGCAGTATTTGAGGCGATAGCTAAAAGCTGGCCATTACATGACGCCCAGCCCCTGGGCGTGAAATTAAAACCAAATGCGCGAATTTCACCTAAAAATGGTTCAGACATAGTAACTCCTTAATAGTTTTGCCTCAGTGGTGCAAATCCCTACAACGGCACTGGGAAACTAGGGCAACTATCTGTTAGTCGTCGGTATTGACGAATGTTAAATGGTTTATCGTTCTTCTTAGCTCAACAAACTAAACGACGCTGTGTATTTATTAGAGGTTAACTGACTTTTATCTAACCGAAGATAACTTGACTCAAATGATGACAAGTGGGTTAACGTATATAGGCTATCGGGAAGTCCTGAACGACCAGAAAAAACTAAAGTAAACTGTTCTAGTTTGTTCTCATCAGGGCCATCAATTATGCTTTCTAGTTTCAAAAATCCGCTACCCTTTTCACTTCGAGCGTAAAAGTTCTGCTTCAGGCGAGCGGCATACTTCGCTTTATAAGAACCCTTTCCTTCAAGGTGCAAATCGTTAAAATCAATTGCGTTACCAATAGATGATGCCAGCGCGTGCGGCATGGCTGATAGCGAGACAATGGCCGAGCTGCCCGCTAGCATAAAGTGTCTTCTGTTAAACATAGGAAGGTATCCTTCTGTGACGTTATTTGCCTAACTGGGTTTTTCTAAGTATGCCCAATAGTGCGATGGTAAAGAGGGCAAACATACCTGGCTCTGGCACAGAAGTACTTGGGCCTGAACCTCCCGCATCCTGCGTCGTAATTTCAAGGGTTGAGAAAAGAAGGTGAAAACCGTTGTTTAGTGTGGATGAAACGCCCCCTAATAAAAGGTTTGTTTGCAAACCACTGCCTCCAACATCAAGTGAAGCGCCGATTGAACCGGTTTGTAACGCCGCGAAGAATGAAGAGTCTAAATTGATAGTAAACGCGTTGTAAACGTTGTCACCACTGGCCTTACTTTCAAATAGGCCATCGAGTAATGAAGTTAAGTTTTCACCATTAACCGCAAAGGCGTCTAATTGGCTACCTGGCGATGCAGTATCAATATCAAACACGCCAAACGTTAATGTTGCGCTTATCACGGATTCTGTAAAAGCTGTATAATTGAAAATCCAACTTAGCGCTTCTGGGTTCTCAAAGAGTTCATTACCATACCCTTTATCGAAAGGAGCAAGCTGCCCCGTTTGTACGTCTTGTATTGAATCGCCCCGAGTTCATCGGAGACCAGTTTGTTTAAGTCAGGCCACTTTACCTGACTCGTTTAAATTATCATAGTAGTCTGTTTCATATTGAGCTGGTGAAATATACCCAATTGAAGATAATAAG
>NZ_JAAAWN010000020.1 GCF_010500865.1 Alteromonas profundi | reverse complement strand
GTGTTCTTCTACGTGGTACTAAGCGTGAAGACGTTGAACGTGGTCAAGTACTAGCTAAGCCTGGTTCAATCAACCCGCACACTAAGTTCGAAGCAGAAGTATACGTATTGTCTAAAGATGAAGGTGGCCGTCATACTCCATTCTTCAAAGGCTATCGTCCACAGTTCTACTTCCGTACAACTGACGTAACTGGTGCTGTAGAGCTTCCAGAAGGCGTAGAAATGGTAATGCCTGGTGACAACCTTAAGTTCGTAGTAGAACTTATTGCACCAATCGCGATGGACGAAGGTTTACGCTTCGCTATCCGTGAAGGTGGCCGTACTGTTGGTGCTGGTGTTGTATCTAAGATCCTAGACTAATCTAGACTTAGCAACACAAGCCAAAAAAAGCGCACTTAGGTGCGCTTTTTTTATGCCTGCTGGTTTGTAGAGGGGGGCGCTTGTTCAATCTAGAACACGCCGTGAAGCCATCCATGGCGGCTTCGCAGCTGCATCCCTGCAGCTGAGAGTTCTCGATTGAACAAGCGCCCCCCTCTCAGCATTTCTAACCACCGAAAGAGAATGGATGCACATCGTAAACCCGTTCCCGCTTTTATATTAGCGGCTTCGCGGCTGCATCCCTGCAGCTGAGGGCTCCAGATGCGTATGAGGCCCCGGCATTTAATCGCCGCGTGAGGCCATCCCTTCTCTCATAGGCCCAGCTCCGACAACACTTCCATGCGGTGTAGGGTTTCAGAGGGCATACACTCACTTCTTTTAATCTATGTAAAACGAAAGCTATTGGGAGAGAGGGAACCGATCTCAAGTTCAGTTGAAAGAAGCGACATTTGTCTCTATATTTAGGTTTATATGTCTATCGGAGGCGCTATGAAAGTAAGTGAAAACAAGAGAGACGGGATTTACGATAACGAGGTCGATTTGGTTGAAATCGTTAGCGGTGGCCTGTTAAACAAGCTATCGTCACCGTTTGACGAAGTTGAGGCAGTCCGAAAAGGTTTTCCCGTCAATAGAATAAAGCGTCTTGAATCCATAATGAGATGGGACCGAAAAGCATTTGCTAAGTTTATACGCACTACACCTAAGACGCTGGAAAGATATGCTAGGGATAACAAGCATCTCAGTCCACAGGTGAGTGAAAATACACTTGATGTGGCCCGACTAATGAACCTTGGTATCGCTTATTTTGAAAGCGTAGAACGTTGGAACCTTTGGTTAAACACTCCTCACGTCCAATTCAATAATTCAGCCCCTGTCTCTGTGTTAGAGTCAGCCAGTGGTCGCGCCTTGATAAAGCGTATTGTGCTTGGCTTAGAACACGGTTTCGTAGCCTAGTGCTTGTCTATCGTATAGCACCAAGAAAGAACAACTCTAGAGAGAACGCGCTCAATGGCATAGGCGGCCATTATTGTGAGGGGCGTTGGCACTATACGGGGCAGTCTGTTGTCTATACTGCTAGCAGTCGGGCTTTAGCGATGTTAGAGCGATTAGTTAATGACTCCTCTGAAGTGTTAAAAAAGGACCTCACTATCACCACAGTTCTATTGTCGGAAGAAGTTCGTATAAAACGTTTATCACTTAACGAGCTACCTGCTGGTTGGGATGCTATGCCATATTCGCAGCATACTCAGCAACTCGGCACTACTTGGCTTCAAAATAAGTCCTCAGCCGTACTGCAAGTACCATCAAGTGTTTGTCCAGGTGAATTTAACTTTGTATTGAACCCCGAACATATTGATGCTCAGCATTTTAAAGTTATAGATTGTAAACCTTTTTATTACCCGCCTCGTTTGGCTGAAAAGCTTTAGAATCCTTGCTAGAGCATCCCCGTCATTAGCCGTTCTCCCCAGTTTGCCAATCTATAAAGTGCGAATGTCACTTGCGGATAATTTATAACAGTGTTGTTATACTGTAACAATTGAAGGTTACTCTGCTCCGTTTATCAGTTCTAAGAGATTCTTATGATTACACGACGCCAGTTTTTAGTAGGCTCTTTGGCATTTGGTGGCCTAGCTTCCAGTGCTTTAGGTAAGAAAATGAATTTGGCGTCTATGCCAATTAGTGAAGGCTATGGCGCGCTTGTGACCGACCCTCAAAAGCTTCTGGATTTACCGAAAGGCTTTAGTTATAAGGTTATCTCTCGCCTTGGTAATGCGATGTCAGACGGTATGCACGTACCTGATAGAGCTGATGGTATGGGGTGCCTACCTGTTGAAGGAAGTACTGATAAAGTTGCCTTGGTGCGTAACCACGAACTGCATCCTAAGCATTTAAGTGCTCAGCCCGAGTCAATTCAAAAACACGCCAGTACACTGGCCTATGACAATTACGCTAACGGCGTTGCGTTACCCGGCGGCACAACTACCATGGTGTATAACTTAAACACACAAAAGGTAGAGCGGGAGTTTATTAGCCTTGTTGGAACGGTAAGAAACTGTTCTGGTGGCATTACGCCTTGGGGCACTTGGTTAACGTGTGAAGAATCGGTAGACCGTCCTCATGGCCCTAACGGCGATGTGGTAAACAAAGATCACGGCTATATATTTGAAGTACCTGCAAGTGCCGATTCACTGATAGAAGCTAAGCCGCTTAAAGCCATGGGGCGTTTTAACCACGAAGCCGCGTGTGTCGACCCTAAAACCGGAATAGTTTATCTAACCGAAGATAGAGGCGATAGTTTGCTTTATCGCTTTGTACCTAAAGAGTACGGCAACTTAGCTGCTGGGGGGCAGTTAGAAGCTTTGGTGGTAAAAGACAAAACTCAGTTCGATACACGTAACTGGAATGGTAATGCTATGCCTGTAGCGACCTGGTTCGACGTTGAGTGGGTCGCGTTAGAAAACCCAGAAAGCCCTAACGATGATTTACGCGTGCAAGGGTATGATAAAGGTGCTGCGCTTTTCGCTCGCGGTGAAGGCATACACTGGGGCGAAGATGAACTTTATTTCTGCTGTACCAATGGCGGCAGTAAGCAACTAGGCCAAATAATGCAGTTATTGCCGTCTAAAGATGGAGATAGCGATAAATTACAATTGTTCTTAGAAAGCGAAGATAAGAACCTTTACAACTTTGGCGATAACTTAACGGTGTGCCCTAATGGGCATTTATTGGTTTGCGAAGACCAATATACCGACATTGTTGATAATCATCTTCGTGGTGTTACCCCCGCAGGTGAGGTGTATAACTTTGCGCGATTACATGCGCAAACAGAACTGGCTGGCGCCTGCTTTTCTCCCGACGGCGAAATCTTGTTCGTTAACGTATATTCGCCTGCGCAAACTTTAGCAATTCGCGGCCCTTGGCGTAAGGCATAGCTGCCTATAAAGGCTAACCGGTGTTTTAATCACTATGTTATAGCAGAGTGCTGTTTTTTCGCTCAAGTTACCTAAGGTTAGCCTTCTTCACGCAACAAAAAGCTGAATTTATCAATAGCATCACCAACACTATTGACCTAACACAAGTTTAGTTACTTTAGTAACCGTTATAGTGCGCCCTCTCCCATTGTCGATGCGATTATCGAAATGGCAAAGGCTCTAGAGGTCACCTGTATTGCCGAGGGGGGGAAACCAAAGCGCAGCTTGAATATTTAACTAAAAAAGGCTGCGACCGCTTCCAAGGTTATTATTTTTCTAAACCTAAAACGGTAGATCATTGGTTGCAAAATACCCTTGGTTTTAATACTGATGCTTAGAAAGTAATTCTTACCCCACCATTGGCAATAAAGCCATCGTTTCTAGACCAAATATCAGTTGTCCACTGACCACTTGCGGCGCGAGAAGGAAGCAACAACGGGTGTTCATCGCTTTGTTTTACATCTAACAGGTTTTCCAAATTGATAAAGTAGCTAATGCTGCCATGGGTGATTTCGCCCATCAAACCTAAATGCCAGTAAGGCTTAGATTCATCCATATAGGGGTTGTCGTTTAATCGCTGTGGGCCAGTATAATAGGCCTCAAACCCCGCCCGAAAATTACCATGCTGTTCCCACATAGCAACGAAGCCAGCAGAGTGTTGTGGTGTTAACGCAATTTCGCGACGTCCGTCATTTTCCGGCGACATCTCTGTTGCGTCTAAATAAAGATAGCTGGCGGTAAGTTTAACGTCTTTCCAATAGTAACGCAGTAGTACCTCAGACCCACGAATTTGTCTTTCACCGTCTGCGTTTGTCAGCCTAACGCTATCTAGTACCCCATTGTCTCTAGAAGAAAATGCGTCAAGCCGTGTGGCGTTCTCAACATTCGAACCAAATAACGTAACACTGGTTTCAATATCGTCGAAGGTATAAGTGAAATCTAGTGATGCGGTTTCGGCTTGTTCTTCTGTTAAGGCTTCGATAGGTGCTAAACGTGATAAGCCGGCGGCTTCTATTTCCTCAACAAACGGCGTAGGCCCGTAATAACCTTGTCCATAGGAGCCTCTAATGGTCAAATCGCCAGGGCGGTACAATAACGAGATACGAGGGCTTACCTGGATGCCGAATTCACTGTGCTCGTCTACTCGGATGCTATACGTGGTGGTAAGCTCAGACGTAGTTTCATGATCAAGTTGGGCAAATACTCCCGGTACTTCATAGGTATAATCAAATTCAGGGTAGGCCGTTGAATCGAAGACATCTGACTGATATGCCACACCGACTACCCAATCACTTTTTTCGGTGTAACCCGATAGGCTGCTTTCAACAAGGTAACTTTCATGCTGGTCGTCATCGGTATTATCGCCATAGCGGTGGTCGTGTTGTTGGATCATTACCGAGGCTTTACTAGAAAAAGTGTACTGTGCGCCTATGGGCATAGAGTAAACTAACCCGCCATCGGTACGTTCAGAGTCTTGAGTCTGCACAAAAGGTTTTCCATCAGCCACTACGCCACCTTCTGTGGTGCCACCCTCACGATTTTCTGTCATGTAACCAGCGGTGACATACAAGCTTTCTCCGTCGCTACCTTGCCAAAATAATCTGGGGCGTACGGTATAGCGTTCATAACCAGCTAAATCTATCCAGTCATCATTGTCAGTATCAACACTTTTCTGGTGGTGAGCGCCCGCGGTTACCGAGCCCTTTAGCGCGCCAACAAGTGGAGACGCTAAGTAGGTAGTTAGGTCTTGGCCATCTTGGGTGGTAAGGTTTATTAATGTTTCACCCTTAAATGTTTCGCCGGGGCGGCGTGACACCAAATTTACTACTCCCCCTAGCGCCGAACCGCCATACAAAGAGGACGCTGAACCTTTAATTATTTCCACCCTGCCTAAATCGGTAGGCGGTATTTGCAGCAACCCAATTGATGCAGCTTGGTTGCCATATAAAGGTAATCCGTCGGCCAGTAATTGGGTATATCTGCCGTCCATACCTTGTAAGCGTATATTGGCACTACCTAACGCCGGTGACGTTGTTTGTACTCGAACCCCTCCGGTTTCTGCAACCAACATAGAAATATTACCTGGGCGCATGGTGGCTTTTTCAGTTATTTCTTCGCGGTTAATAATTTCAACGCGGGTAGGTTGTTCATCTGCAATTCTACCGGTACGCGTGGCCTGTACAACAATGCGTTCTACCTCATCGCTGTGTTCGTGTTTGTGCTCGTGCTCGTGTTCATCAGCCTGAGCATGGCTTTTATCTTGTTGGTGGGCGTTATCATGCTGATGGGTTTTATCTGGCTGATGGGCATCGTGGGTGTGCGACGTGGTTTTTATTTCAGCCACTAAAGCGGTGTCTTGATTAGCTAGGCTTTGGCTAACAGCGCAACAAGACACGGCCAATATAGTTAAACGAGATATACAGCTCATAGGGTCGTTTAGTGTCGGTAATTAATGATATATTGAGTTTAAAGGTTACTGCGACTGGAAGGTCAAGATGAAAATTAGTGAACTGGCTAGCGCGTCAAACGTGCCAGCTAAAACTATTCGGTACTACGAAGAAGTAGGCTTGATAGCGCCAGCACAGCGCAACCATAGTGGTTATAGGCAATATAACCAAAGCGATGTTAGCACCCTTGTGTTTATACGGCGCTGCCGAGAATTAAATATCGCTATTGGTGATATTAAGCAGTTATTAGATATTCAACAAAACCCCCACGCTCCCTGCGAGTTGGTTGATCAGGTTATTGAGAAGCAACTTGAGCGAATACGCAAAACGCAACGAGAACTGGCGCTTTTAGAAGAATCGTTGTCGTCTTTAGCTCTATCTTGCTCTGCCCACCAGAAAATTGAAAATTGCTCTATTCTTCATCAATTGAAGTCAAATATCTGAGAACTGCAATAGGCCTATATCTAGTGACATTTCGGTTCGCTTGTTTGATGCGGTAAAAAGGCCCAAACCCACGGCGAAGTAATTCTTTCTGCGGCGTTAAATGGTATGGTGAGCCTACAGATACTTTATAAATTAGGTTTGCTTTGATGGCCTCATCAAAGCAATAAACCGGGTTATTGTTCACTGTTGCCATAGCGGTGAAATAGTAACAGTAATCATGGCGTTGTCGATAAATAGGTAAAACGTAAATATGCAATATAATCAGTTGGGCAGCAGTGGCTTGTCAGTATCAGACATTTGTTTGGGCACCATGACATGGGGCATTCAAAATACGCAACAGGATGCTGATGAACAAATAGCCTTCGCCCTTGATAAGGGTATTAACTTTGTTGATACCGCAGAAATGTATCCTGTGCCACCAAACGCACAAACGTATGGCGAGACAGAACGCATTATAGGTAATTGGATAGCGCGCAACGAAGCGAAGCGTGCAGACATAGTATTAATGACCAAAGTGGCGGGGAGCGGCTTAAAGTATATTCGTAATGCGGGCCCTATTACTGCCAATGCTATTGATAACGCGTTAACGAATTCATTAGAGCGCCTTCAAACTGAATACATTGATGTGTACCAGTTGCACTGGCCAAACCGTGTTACTCCGCATTTTGGTAAGCACTGGCCTGATGGCGCGAACCCAACAAAAACCGACCGTGAACGTGAAGTTGACGGTATGCGCGATATATTGCAAGGCATTAAGCGTGCGCTTGATGAAGGGAAGATCAGACATTGGGGGCTTTCAGACGATACCCCGTGGGGCATTCATACTTTTTTAACGCTTTGTAAGGATATGAATATTCCCTTGCCAGTGTCTATTCAAAATGAATTTAGTTTACTGCATGCCAAAGATTGGCCATACCTTATTGAAATGTGTGAACTTGAAAACATCGCTTATTTACCGTGGTCGCCGTTAGCCACCGGAATGTTAAGCGGTAAATATCAAGAGGGGGCGCGCCCCGAGGGAAGTCGCTGGACATTATCGCAGCGTATGGGGCTGTTTAGAGATAAAGCGCCCGCCCAAGCTGCTACTGCTCAATATATGCAAATTGCCGAGACTGCGGGTATTACGCCTTCACAGTTGGCGCTGGCGTGGTGTAAGCAAGTTCCTGGCGTTACCTCTACAATTATTGGTGCTACCAGTGTGTCGCAGCTGTCAGAAAATATTGACGCATTCGACATTGCACTTTCTGATGAAGTATTAGCAAAGGTACATGATGTGCTACGTGAATATCCACTGGGCTTTTAGCTACCTATTAGCAAGCCGCTAATAGCGGGAGGCAGCGGTAAGTGGCGTATATTAACCTGCTAGAATAAAACAGGGCACCCGTAGGAGGGCCCTGTTTTTATCTAAGCCATGTTTATAAAGTAGCGCTATTTAACCTATAGCAAGGCGCACCTTTGGCTTAAAACGCGTACTTGGCCGAAACCTGCACACGGTTCATATCGCCTTCAAGGCCAGATTCCACCTCTCTGTGAGCATAGGCGTATTCTGCGCCAAAGGTGAGGGCTTTTACCGGCGAATAAAGTAAGTTAATCCGCGTACTATAAGTACTGTCTGTTACCGCATCGCCAGTTAAAGCTATATCGTTGTCTGCTTCATAGGCTGAAAACATTAAATTGCTACGCATTTTTTCGTTCCATTTATGGCGATAAGCAATAGCGTAGCCTGTAGAGTCAATGGCTTCTAAGTCGCCATCGGGTGTGATCACCGCACCATTGCTGGCGTTAATGGCAACGTACCTACCCATGCCCGAGCCGGTATTAACCATAAATCTTACATCATCGCCATTCTCGAACATGTATTTACCCGAAACCGCAACGCCCATACTGGTGTCATCGCCATCTATGTCCTCGCCATTGTCATAGGAAAGCTGGCGTAATAGGCCGGCCACTTTTACATAACCCCAGTCTTGTTTCATCGTGTATGCGGCTACGAAATCGGGCACCGCATTGTCATCTGCCACAATTCTACTGCCACCACCATTTGGGGTAACGGTAGTTTCAGGGTTTTCTAACGCCAACTGTAAACCGCCGTTGGTATAGCGCACCATTACTTGGCGTCCAAAGCTGATACCATCGGTGACACCAATGAAATCTAGCGATTCAGGAAGCGAACCTACATCCATAAAGGTGGTCCACGTTTGGCCTATCAACCAATTTTGATATTGGATGTAAGCATGTCGAATGCGCGGAACATAAGAGTTGCTCACTCTTTCATTGCCGCCACTGGTGACGATAAAGTCAAGCTCTAACACGCCCTTTATGCTGTCGCCACCTTCGGTAGGTGTATCGGTAGCGAAGCGAAACCGCGACTGGCGAATATGCGCATCAAACTGCGCTCCTTCATCGCCTCCCGTCACTGGTGTCAGTGAGGGGATGTAAAAGTCGCGACCAACACTCCCAGAGTCTAGCGTACCTTCTGAGTAATCGCTTATCATCGCGTCAGCTTTAACATAACCGGTAAAGGTTACCTTTGTGTCACTGAGTGAAGCCGAGTGCGCAGCATTTGCTAAGCAAAGAGAAACTGCTAGCGCTGAAGTTTTTATCGTCGCTTTCATTATATTAATTCCAGAATGTGGTTAAATGTATGTAAATGAAACGTTAGCAAGTGTATTTTTGCCACTAACTTAACCGTTGACCATGCGCAAATGGTCGTATAAGACTATAGTATTATGCCTTAAGGATCATGTTGCTAAGACCAAAGTCTCATTTTTCTTTGGTGGTGAATGATTACAGTGGTAAACCATAGAAATGATAACTTACCCTATTGATATTGGAGGCAAAGCAATGACCGCCAGCAAAACTTATCCGGTACCCGAAGCCATTAAATCTTCTACTCATCTTAACGCTGCAACCTACGCCGAAATGTACACCCGCTCAATCGAAGAGCCCGAAGCGTTTTGGGCGCAAAGCGCCACTATGCTTGAATGGTACAAGCAGCCCACTAAAATTAAAAACACCCACTTTGGTAAAAACGAAGTATCTATCAAGTGGTTTGAAGATGGCCAGCTTAATGCAAGTTATAATTGTATCGATCGCCACCTTGCCAACAATGCTAAAAAAGTCGCCTTTCACTGGGAAGGTGACTCTCCTGAAGATAGCTTAGATGTCACCTATCAAGAAGTGCATTACGAAGTGTGTAAACTAGCCAACGCACTTAAAGAGATGGGGGTAGCCAAAGGCGACCGAGTGGCCATTTATATGCCAATGGTGCCTGAGGCGGCTTACGCTATGCTGGCGTGTGCCCGTATAGGCGCTGTGCATTCAGTTATCTTTGGTGGTTTCTCACCTAATGCTATTGCCGATCGTATTAATGACAGTAAAGCAAAAGTGGTTATTACCGCAGATGAAGGGCGTCGTGCGGGCCGCAGTATTCCATTAAAAGCTAACGTAGATAAAGCCTTAGCGAATGATGCATGCCCGTCTATTACTCATGTGGTTGTTCATAAGCTTACTGGCGGCGACGTTGATTGGAACGAAAAGCATGACGTGTGGTGGCACGACGCGGTTGAAGACTGTTCGGGTCAGTGTGAACCCGAGGTAATGAACGCAGAAGACCCGCTATTTATTTTGTATACCTCGGGCTCTACGGGTACGCCTAAAGGCGTGGTGCATACAACGGGTGGCTACCTGCTGTATAGCGCAATGACCTTTAAATACGCCTTTGACTATCAAGAGGATGATATTTATTGGTGTACTGCTGATGTGGGTTGGATCACAGGCCATAGTTACATGGTGTATGGCCCTATGGTAAACGCGGCAACGCAAGTTTTCTTTGAAGGTGTACCTACCTATCCAGACGTTAAGCGTATTGCGCAGGTGGTGGAAAAATACAAGGTAAATAGCCTGTATACTGCACCCACAGCGATAAGAGCCCTAATGGCCCATGGGGATAAACCGGCAGAAGGCTGCGATTTATCTTCATTGCGCATTTTAGGCACGGTAGGCGAACCGATTAACCCCGAAGCGTGGGACTGGTACCATCGCGTGATAGGGGAAAGCCGTTGCCCTATTATCGATACATGGTGGCAAACAGAGACAGGCGGGCATATGATTTTGCCGTTGCCAGGTGCTACATCGCTTAAACCTGGCTCAGCTACGCGCCCATTCTTTGGTATTCAGCCTGCGCTCTTTGATGCTGATGGCAATGAGCTTGAGGGAGAAGCTGAAGGTAACTTGGTTATTAAAGACAGCTGGCCAGCACAAGCGCGTACTGTGTATGGCGACCATGAGCGCTTTATTAATACCTACTTCAGCGCTTATGAGGGCGTATACTTTACTGGCGATGGTGCACGTCGAGATGAAGACGACTACTTCTGGATAACCGGCCGCGTAGATGATGTACTTAATGTATCGGGGCACCGTTTGGGTACGGCAGAAATTGAAAGTGCGCTGGTGGCCCATGCCAAAGTAGCCGAGGCAGCCGTCGTTGGTTTCCCTCATGACATTAAAGGCCAAGGTATTTATGTGTATGTTACGCCTAATGAAGGCGTGGTTGCCGACGAAGCGTTAACGAAAGAACTTAAAGCTTGGGTGCGCCAAGAGCTCAGCCCCATTGCTACGCCTGACATGATTCAATGGTCAGATGGCTTACCTAAAACCCGTTCGGGTAAAATTATGCGCCGCATTTTACGCAAAATTGCGGCCAACGAGCATGACCAATTAGGTGATACATCAACATTGGCTGATCCTTCGGTTGTTGATACACTCATAGCGGAGAGACTTAACAAATAAAAAAGGAAACACAGTGATAACGCTTCTAATTGCCGATGACCATCCGTTGTATCGGGATGCCTTAAAAGGGGCGCTATCATTGTCCTTGCCTGAACTTACTTTAAAAGAGGCAGGCGACCTTACTGCCACAGTCGATATCCTTTCTAATGAGGATATCGACTTATTGCTGCTAGATTTGCATATGCCCGGGAGTAACGATCTCTTTGGCCTACTGCATATTCGCAAGTTATTTCCTGATGTTCCGGTGGCGGTTGTTTCAGGTACAGAAGATAGCGCGATCATTTCGAAAATAATCGGCGTTGGCGCCTTGGGTTTTATCCCCAAAACGGCCAGTTCAAGTGACATCGCCAATGCGGTACAAGCTATACTTGATGGTGACGTTTGGATTCCCGCAAGCATTAGCGACAGTGTGGAGGAAGTTGATGAAGCCTTTTCGGCGTTAGCCGATAACGTTGCCTCTCTTACACCTTCGCAGTACAAGGTTTTATGCTATATGCGAGACGGCTTGCTTAACAAGCAAATTGGCTACAACCTAGATATCGCAGAAGCAACGGTAAAAGCCCATGTCACTGCTATCTTTAAAAAGCTTGGCATAAACAATCGAACCCAAGCGGTACTTATCGCTACCCAGTTAGAACTTGAACCCCCTAATAAATAACGCTCTTTTTCTACTTTCTCTTACCCGGTGGCGTTACACCCTCGGCGCGTGACGACCCACGCTGTCACGCTGGGCGCGTTCAGATTGGCTGTTCTTTGGCAGTACATCTAAGGCAGTGCATCTAGTGCTTAAGGAGTGGTATCGCTGCTTTGAGGCTGTTTATTTTGCATACCGTCTACCTGGCTATTTGGGCTTGGCGATGGGTATGGCAGGTAAGTATCTAGCGCTTGTTTGCTTTGTTCACTTAAGAGCGGGTTTTCAAGGTTAATAATTTCGCGCCCCTCTAATAACGTCATACTTTGTTGGTAAATTTCTTGCGCTTCAAGCAGGCGTTTTAACTCGCCATTAGCCAATAGCTTTTCTAACCCGCGCTGAATGCGCTCGGCAAGATCGGGCCTATCTGAACTTACAAAGTAGAACATGGGGCTAGGGTAGGCGATGACAATATTTGGCGCTATTTTAAGGTTCGCGGTTTTATTGTCGTTTTTTATTTCGTGGTTAATTTCCATCACACTGCGCGGATACATGTCTGCAAACTTTTCGGCCACCATTTTAAACGACGCATCGTAGGTGGTTTCTAATACGCGAATGTTATTAGACCGAAAGATACGCGTATCTGGCCAGTCGTAGCCTTGTACAGCGCGCATGGTTTTTAACTGAGCAAGAGAAAGGGGATGATCGAAGCGGGTATCATCGCTGTTTATAAACAACGCGCGTTTGCCAAATAAGCCTTCCATAATGGGAATACGTATTGGCTGGTGATGCCGCTCTCTTTCTTTGGTAGTTACGCTCCATGTAACGTCGAGCATGCTATGTTCTAAGTTTCTAAGTTGCCGTGCTTGCAGCGCTTCTTGTTCGGTAATCACTAATTCAAACGTACCAAATTCAGCTTCGGTCACCTTTAGTGTTTGGTACAACAACGCTTTTGCATAGGCGTATACTGGGTCTCTGCCTGGGTGAACGTTTGGTAAACGCAGCACGCTATGGGGCAAAACATTCGAAGGTTGCGCGGCCTCAGAACTTACTTGCGCTGAGGCTTGCACTTGGACACAAAAGCATAATGTGAGTACATGTATTGCCAGTACCGCGATAATCCGAGGTATGTCTATGCTACGCCACATTAACGTTTCCTTTAGTTTTTAGTTAATAAGAAGTCATGCTCTGGGTCAACCAAAAAACGCCCACACATGGCCTCTCGACCTAATAACATCATATAGGTCATTTCTGAACGGTCGGTAAGGGTGAGTTGAATTTCCCACTCTAAATCACTCATTACAACGGTAGTAAGAATGACATACCTTTTTTCTCTTGTCGCGGTAGAACTTTTAACACGCTTTTTACCTTCTACTTTTGCTTTCTTGCGAACAACGTTATCTACGTTATAAATATCAGGGTGTATATCAAAACGTATCCATAGTTCATCATCAACCTCAAACTCTTCAATGTTGTCTACGTGAAGTGACGATGTTGCAGCCCCCGTGTCAATTCTCACGTTAAGGTCATGGATCATAAACGCGGGTAGGTCGCATAACTCTACCGCACCAACAATTTTTTTCGTTGTCATAATGACACCTTGTTAAACCACATTATTCAACCACATTCTGTTCGCTAGGCAGCAGGTTATCTTGTAATAACTCAACGTGTTCAGCCACACTATCAGGCTGAGAAAAATAAGCGATGTGATAGACAGCTTCGCCTTC
Source organism: Alteromonas profundi (assembly GCF_010500865.1). Lineage (GTDB taxonomy): Bacteria > Pseudomonadota > Gammaproteobacteria > Enterobacterales > Alteromonadaceae > Alteromonas > Alteromonas profundi. Next base: position 65,746 of record NZ_JAAAWN010000020.1, on the reverse strand, counting down.
TTGGGTTAATGGAATATTTTGTTTACCAATTACCACTCCTTCGGCTGGGCTAATTAAACTGGTTAAATAGGTGCCGAACGGGTCGGCTATGTTGGCCAGTTTATCGCCTTTATTTACATGGTCGCCGAGTTGGGCTAAGTGGGTTACAAAACCACTTTCCGGTGCGCGTACCCAGCCACTTTGACGGGCAATAAAGCGCTCGATGCTATGGCCTTTGCTACGGCTTTTATTCAACATGCCAAGGTGGCGCATAGTATTAATAATACCGCGAAACCCCGCGCGTATAGAGAATTCGTCGTAGCGAAGTGCTTGTCCTGCTTCGTAAAGCAAAATTTTAACGCCCGCTTCGCTTGCGGTTTCCCGTAGTGAACCTTCTCGAATTTCCGCGTTCAATAACACAGGCACCCCAAACGCCTTAGCCATTTCTAATACTTCTGGGTCGTCTAAATCTGCTCGTATTTGCGGCAAATTACTGCGGTGTATGGCACCGGTATGAAGGTCGATACCCACATCACACTTACTTACCACTTCTTTAAAGAAAAGGTTAGCTAAACGTCCCGCCAAAGAGCCCTTTTTACTGCCGGGAAAACTGCGGTTAAGATCCCGTCTATCCGGTAAATAGCGCGACTGATTCAATACCCCATAAACATTTACCATAGGCACAGCGATAAGCGTGCCCCGTAAGCGCTGAATGGTGCTTGAACGAATAAGACGGCCCACAATCTCAATACCATTGAGTTCATCACCGTGTATCGCAGCACTAACGAACATAACAGGGCCAGGGCGTTTGCCCCGTTTTACATACACCGGAATACTCATATTCGTTGCGGTATATAGGGGAGGCATAACCAAGTCAATTTTCGCCGTTTCGCCCAGCGCAATAGCTTGTCCACCAATAACAAATGGTTCAGATGACACTTAACCTTTTCCTCGTGTTTTTGTTTTGTAGGGTTTAGCACTCTTTTCTATAAATTCGATGATCATGCCCGCCACATCTTTGTTGGTGGCTTTTTCAATACCTTCTAAGCCAGGAGAAGAGTTAACTTCCATTACCACCGGACCGTTGTTAGAACGAAGAATATCTACCCCACAGCAATTTAGCCCCATGGTTTTTGCTGCATCTACGGCGGTTTTCCGTTCGGCTGGGCTTAACCTTACTAAGCTTGCCTGCCCACCCCGGTGTAAATTAGAACGAAATTCGCCGGGCGCAGCCTGGCGCTTCATCGCAGCAACAACTTTACCTCCCACCACGAAACAACGAATGTCGCTGCCTCCGGCTTCTTTAATAAATTCTTGCACCAAAATACTGGCGTTTAGCCCCATAAATGCTTCAATAATCGATTCGGCCGCTTTGTGGGTATCTGCCAATACCACGCCTATACCTTGGGTGCCTTCCAGTAGTTTTATGACTACTGGCGCGCCGCCTACGGTTTTTATTACATCGTCAATTTTGTCAGGGTGATGCGCAAACCCTGTACGCGGCATGCCAATTCCCTTGCGTGATAGCAATTGTAAAGAACGCAGCTTGTCGCGGGATCGGCTAATGGCCACCGACTCGTTTAAGCTGTAGGTACCCATCATTTCAAACTGGCGAACCACCGAGGTGCCATAAAAAGTTACTGAAGCACCGATCCGTGGAATTACCGCATCGTAGTAAGGAAGACGATTGCCTTTGTAGCGCACAGAAGGGCGTGCACTGGTTATATCCATGTAGCAATGCATGGTATCGATAACATCCACTTCATGTCCTCGTGCACGCGCAGCTTCCACTAAACGCGAAGTGGAATACAAACGAGGGTTACGGGATAAAATCGCAATGCGCATAGGTAAATACCTTAAAATTTGGTTTAGTGTGTAAAGTTAGAAACAGTGAGACTTGTGCTAGCTTAGAAGGTAGCATGAAATTTGGCCACTTAATTTGCGCGCATAGTAATGGACAGTTAGCGTTCTGTCTTATAAAAATTTTTGTGGTGTCGATTTTAATAAGTGCATGAAGACAGAGAAGTTACACGTTAGCATGCCGCCCTAAAGGGCAAGCCGTTGCTTGTTAAACCGCATCCTCTTACAACACCTAAAATACAGTGAAGGGCTTAAATAATGACATGGTGGCAAGGCAGCATAGAATGGTTAACTGAGTATCAGACTAACTTAGTGTGGAGCATTGTGGTATTGCTTTTTTATCTTGCTGTATCACGCAAGGTATTTCCTAAGCTAGAAGCTAATATTGAGAAAGCCAAGCTTAAGTCTGCCAGTGCAGTAAAAGGTTTGTTTGCCGCGCGTATGTTGGTGGCCATATTATCTCTATCGCTACTGTTATTGGCGTGGGGCATAGATTTCTCAGGTTTGCTGGTACTCTCTACGTCAATAATAACGGTTACTGGTGTGGCACTTTTTGCCAGCTGGTCGTTAATTAGTAACATAACCGCCTATTTTATCTTACTGACAAATGTGGCGTACCAACGAGGTAACTTCGTTCGCATCTTAGATGGCGACAATTACATAGAGGGCTATATCGCAGATGTGGGCCCTTTTAGTACACGCTTACTCACCAGCGAGCGTGAAACCTTAATGTACCCCAATAACCTTATACTCACCCGGCCCGTAGTGATAAACCCTAAGTCTTCGTGGGGCACTATGGGTAAAGTGGCGGCAAAATCAACCGATGGAACACCTGCGGCCCCTGCAAAGTCCGTCGCCAATGCCGCGGTTAAAGGCAAGCGTTAAACATGGTTTGTTACCCATGCGTCCGGTTTATAGCCAGGGTTATAAGGTAATTTGTACGTAAGCTTGCGTAGCCAAGGGCGCTAATCAGGGGTATTGCTCGCATCGTGTATATAGCGGGTCATACTCTGTAAAAGGGCACGTAGCTTGGCGGGTTTAAGCGGTTTAGCCAAATAATTTACGCCTTGCTCTTTGCTTCTTGTCATTAAGTCTTCATCTTGGGTGGCGGTAATAAGCGCCGCTGGCAATACTACGTTTTGTTTTAGTCGTATGGCTTCAATAAGTGCTAAGCCGTTACGCGCTTTTATATGGCTTAATTGATAGTCCATCAGCAGGATATGGGGCGAAAATTGCTCGCTTGTTTTAAGCGCATCTTCCCAATTATCGGCTAACGCTACTTCAACGCCCCATTTTTCTAATAGGGTTTGCATGGCGTCTAAGTTTTCTTTTTGATCATCCACACACATCACTCTTAAACCACTAAAGGTGGTACTTCTTACTTTTTTGTTGATGGGGGTATGTTGCTTTGCGTCGGCTAACGGAAGGTCGAAATGGAAATAACTGCCTTTGCCTAGCGTTGATTGTACACAAATTTGGCTATTCATTTGTTTGCCTAAACGGCGCACTATCGCTAACCCAAGACCTAACCCGTGTTCGTTACTTTGATTAGTACGATAGAAGTCGTTGAACACCGCATCAAGCTTCTCTTTGGAAATGCCAATGCCGGTATCAAATACGCCAATTCTCACGTGTCCCTTTTGTTTGCGCGCAATAAAAAGTACTTTTCCTTTTTCAGTGTATTTCACCGCATTTGACAGCAAGTTTTGGGTAATTCTATACAAAAATGTTTTATCTGCCCTTACCCATACAGGTTGCATTCTCACGTTGAGCGATAACCCTTTTTCCCGCGCTCTCATCCGTGTTTCATCAAACAAAGGCGATAGCAATTCGTTAAGATCTACCGCCTCTAAATCGGGTTTCATTTCACCTTGATCTAACCGGGCAATATCTAGCAAGGTACCAATTAAGGCCTCGCTTGAGGTAACACTGTGATTTAGTTTATTAACAATGTCACTCACGTTATTTGGTAATTCTTGCTCTTGTAACGCAGTAATATACAGCTTCGCGGCATTTAATGGTTGCAACACATCATGGCTTGCCAATGCCAAGAAACGGGTTTTGCTGGCGTTGGCGTCCTCGGCTGCTTTACGGGCGCGTATTAATTCTTTTTCGGCACCAGAACGCCGTTCAATCTCAAGGCGTAACTCGGCATTAATAGAGTGAACTTCTTCGGTACGTTTTTTAATTCTCGCTTCCAAATCTATGTTCGATTCTTCCAATGCTTGTTGAATTTCAATATGCCCTGTTATGTCATTGAAACTGGTAACGAAGCCGCCACCGGGTAAAGGGTTACCCACCATTTCTATTACGCGCCCATCTTTACGCTGCCGCGTAAAGCGGTGAGGTGTGCCAGAACGCAAATGTTCTAATCGTTTTTCTACTTCCGCCTCAACATCAGGGGTGCCGAATTCGCCTTGCGCGGCGTTGTAGCGAATAACCTTTTCTATAGGTGCACCTACCACCAGAAGATCGTCTGGGTAGGTATAAAGGGTGGCGTAGCGCTTATTCCACGCCACTAAATTAAGGTGTTTGTCGACAACGCTTATCCCCTGATCCATATTCTCAAGAGACGTAAGTAGCGCTGTCATATTAAATTGCATGGCTTGGGTGGTATCATCAAAAAAGTTGATAACTTCGGTAAAATCCATCTTCTTGCCACGTAATGCACTATCAAGTAGAACCTTTGCACTTGAGGCGCCAATAACACCGCCTAATGCACGCTCGCAAAAGGCTAAAAAGTTTTCATCGGGGGTGGCATCTTGCGCTAATTCACAATGATGCAGTTGCTGATACTGCTCTAACAGTTGCGTGCAGCGGCCATCGCCCATAAAGGTTGAGAGCAAGGTGACAAGATCGGATACGGTCACGCTAGTGTGCTGATTTTTACCCACATTGGTTTTGGCTACCGCGGGGGATACGAAAGCTTCTGCTTGAATGCGATCGACCAAACGGGCTGGGGCAAACCAAGAAAAGAGCACGTACATAAGCGTATTAGCAGTTAGGCTTATCATAGCGCCTTGGCTAATTAACTCATTTTGTTCTAATCGAGAAATCTCTTCGCTGATAATAGGAAGTACAAGCCATAGCACCCAGATAACCAGCCCCACCATTAAACCGGCGTACACGCCATGGGCGTGGGCTCGCTTCCAATATAGGCCGCCCACAATAGCCGGTAATAATTGAATAACCAGAGAAAATGCAATCAAGCCTATAGAGTGGAGAGACCGACTAGTGGTCATTTGCTGATGATAGAGAAACGCCAGTAGCAATATAACGCCTATCACAATACGTCGAATTAAACGTATCTGTTTAGTGAAGTCGCGTTTTTGTTCTGGCGAATTTTTCACTGCGAGATAGCGAGGGAGGATCACATCGTTAGTTAACATGGTACTTAAGGTAAGGGTAGCCACAATTATCATGGCAGTGGCGGCAGATAACCCGCCCACAAACACTATTACCTGCAAAAGTACCGATTCAGAGAACATAGCTAAAGACAATACATACGAATCAGGCTCAACATTCCCACCCATAAAGATAGTGTTTCCGGCTACAGCAATAATGGGAATAACCGCTGAAATAACGGTGAGATACAGAGGAAACAGCCAGCGAGCGGTTTTTAAATGCTGCAAACTTAAGTTATCAATAATGGCAACGTGAAACTGGCGAGGTAAACAAATAACTGCCGCGGCCGCCATAATAGTTTGGGCAATAAACGAGAACGAGCTAAATTGAGATAAAGCTGCATCGTTTAAAAAACTGTCGAAAAGCGGTGTGGTGGCTTTCGCTTTCCACGCGCTATAGCCCACAAATGCCACCAAAACCAAGGCAAGCAACTTGACACTAGATTCAAATGCAATGGCAAGCATCAGCCCTCGGCGATACTCAGTGACATCGGTTTGCTTGGTGCCAAAGTAAATAGCGAATACGGCAATAAACGCCGTGGCGGCAATAATAATGGCATTGTTATTGGGCTGTTGTGTAAGAAGCTGAAAGGTAGCGCCAATGGCTTTTAGCTGCAGCGCAATATAAGGAATAGTGGCGAGAAGCGCGATAAGGGTTACTAATAAGGCAACGGTTTGACGTTTACCGTAACGCGAAGCGATAAAGTCGGAAATGGTGGTGATATGTTGTTTTTTACTCACTAACGTGAGTTTATAAATAAACCTGTAGCCTAAAACATAGACCAAGATAGGGCCCAGCATTATAGGAAGGTAGATCCACGCATCGCGGCTTGCTTGCCCTACCATGCCGAAGAACGTCCAAGCAGTACAGTAGATGCCTAACGCCAACGAGTAAATTGCCGGATGCGATGTTAACGCACGGGCTCTAGGCGAGTTTTTGTCTCCCCAACTGGCCAAGGAAAACAGCAGAAACAGATACACAATTGCTAAGGTTACCCACCCAAAAGTCATACTTTACCTTTAACTAATTTTTTACATTTGGCGTGTTTTTACGCGCATTATAACGTTTTTATCTTTGGTCTAACTACGACCATCGTCGCATTTGGAAATTGGCTATTGCAGTCTAGAGTAACTTAAGAGCTCCTAATTGCTTGACTTTTGTCGTTGATGTTTGCTTTTCGTACCCAACCCCATGGATACGAAAAACGTAAGTAAAGTTAAGTGTTGGAGGTATGTAAAAATATAACAACTCGTTAACCTTATGTGAGGGTGAAACAATGGCATTTAGAAATGAAGACGATAAAAAAGCTTACTGGAAGGAGAATTTATCTCTTCTTGCCAAGCTGTTAGTCGTATGGTTTGTGGTGTCTTTTGGCGCAGGCATATTGTTTGTCGATGCATTAGATAATATTCAATTCTTTGGTTTTAAACTGGGCTTCTGGTTTGCTCAGCAAGGCTCTATTTATGTTTTTGTAGCACTTATTTTTGTATACATGGCAAAAATGAATGCAATGGATAAACGTTACGGCGTAGACGAGGAGTAAAACCATGGATGTTCAAACACTCACCTTTATTATTGTCGGCGCTTCATTTGCCTTGTACATTGCTATTGCTATTTGGGCAAGAGCGGGCTCAACCAACGATTTCTATGTTGCTGGTGGTGGTGTACCGCCGGTTATGAATGGTATGGCTACGGCTGCCGACTGGATGTCTGCCGCGTCCTTCATTTCCATGGCGGGGCTTATCTCGTTTATGGGCTACGACGGCGCAGTCTACCTTATGGGGTGGACAGGCGGTTACGTACTACTGGCCCTGTGCCTTGCCCCCTATCTACGAAAATTCGGTAAATTTACTGTACCGGATTTCATCGGTGACCGCTACTACTCACAAACCGCCAGAACGGTGGCCGTGTTTTGCGCCATCTTTGTGTGCTTTACTTACGTAGCCGGCCAAATGCGCGGCGTGGGTGTGGTATTCAGCCGTTTCTTAGAAGTCGATATTGTAACCGGTGTGGTTATTGGCATGGTGATCGTATTCTTCTATACCGTTCTTGGTGGCATGAAAGGGATCACTTATACCCAAGTCGCCCAATATTGCGTCATGATTTTCGCTTACATTGTACCGGCGGTGTTTATTTCAATCATGGTAACTGGGCATATCCTTCCACAAACAGGCTTTGGGGCAACTATCGCCGATGGCTCTGGCATGCACTTGTTGCAGAAACTCGATAATTTGTCGGTGGAATTAGGTTTTCATGAATACACATCGGGCACTAAAAGTACTATAGACGTATTTTTTATTACCTTTGCTCTTATGGTGGGAACCGCGGGGCTGCCTCACGTTATTGTGCGTTTCTTTACCGTACCTAGAGTGCGTGATGCGAGAAAATCAGCGGGCTACGCACTTGCCTTTATAGCTATTTTGTACACCACGGCACCGTCGTTAGCGGCATTTGCCCGGGTTAACATGATTGAGACAATTAATGGCCCGGAATTAACGGGAACCAGCTATGAACAAGCGCCGTCTTGGATTAAAAACTGGGAGCAAACAGGGCTTATTGAATTTAATGATAAGAACGGCGATGGCAAAATGTTCTATTCGGGTGATGAGCGCAACGAGATGAAGGTAGACCGCGACATCATGGTATTGGCAAACCCCGAAATTGCGAATTTGCCCGCCTGGGTAATTGCGTTGGTGGCTGCAGGGGGCGTAGCAGCAGCATTGTCTACCTCCGCAGGCTTGCTATTAGTTATTTCTACCTCGGTGTCCCATGACCTATTAAAGCGTAACTTTATGCCTAACATCACCGACAAAGCCGAGCTCTTTTATGCCCGCTTGGCCGCGGCCGTGGCTATTGTTATTGCAGGTTACTTTGGTATTAATCCGCCCGGTTTTGTCGCCCAGGTGGTCGCCTTCGCCTTTGGCTTGGCTGCATCGAGTTTCTTTCCCGCCATCATTATGGGTATTTTCAGTAAACGTATGAATGATAAAGGCGCGATAGCCGGCATGGTCTCGGGTATTGCATTTACTGCTGCCTACATTATCTACTTTAAGTTTATCAACCCTGCGGCAAATACACCTGATAATTGGTGGTTTGGGGTGTCGCCTGAAGGGATAGGCACTATGGGTATGGTAGTGAACTTTGTGGTTGCCTTTATTGTGTTTAAGGCGACGGATGATGCACCTGAAGAAATTCAGCAGCTAGTAGAAAGTATACGCTACCCTAAAGGCGCGGGTGAAGCATCAGCACACTAAGTGAATAACAGGAGACGTGGGCATGGCGGCAATTGCACAGCAAGTTAGCGACTTTCTCGCAGCGTCGGCCCCCTTCGACAGCTTATCAGAAGCAGTTCGCGCCCGACTATTAAAAGGCGCAGAACTTATTTACTTAAGTGACGATAACGCCAATGCAATTAACGAAGGGCCCATGGCCCTGTATCTTATTCAAAGTGGTCAGTTTTCAGTAATAGATAGCGCAGATGCTCAGCGCCACGTTAGCGAAGGAGATTACTTTGGCTACCCGGCCATACTAGAAAATACTGTCTATCCAGTTTCAATCCATATAGAAAATCCAGGGTTAATATTCCGTTTTACCGCCGAGGTGTTTAGCGAACTGCTAACCATTCCTCAGGTCCATCGTTTTTTCCAAGGTTTACGAAGCAACGCGTTACATAATCAGGCGGCAAAAGATTCTCATTCTATGTGGCTGTATAAACGCTTAGAAGATGTGGTTACGCGTGAACCTATTCATGTGGATATGGCTACCACCATTCAACAGGCTGCCCTTAAGATGTCTAGCGAACGGGTGTCATCGCTTATTATTACTGAAAAGGGGAAGCTGGTGGGGATAGTAACCGATCGCGACCTTCGTACCCGAGTGGTGGCAAAGGGGCTTTCATATACGCAGGCAATTCACAGCATAATGACGCCATCGCCCACCACTGTATCCCATCAGCATACTGTTTTTGATGCACTTTCGGTCATGACCGAGAAAAACCTTCATCATTTGCCCGTGGTAGATAAACAAGGAGTATCACCTGTAGGTATGGTGACCGCGACGGATATGGTGAGAGAGCAGCGCGGGAATGTGCTTTTCATTATTGGCGAGTTAGCAAAAGCAGAAAGCTTATATGCGCTTACTCGTTTAGCTTGGCAGTTACCCCATTATTTTTCTCGTCATGCGAAACGTGTGGGCGACTTTGATATTGCAGGTAAAGTGTTATCGCAAGCTACTGATATCATGACCCGAAAGTTGATTACGTTTTATCAGCAAGCGCATGGTAAAGCCCCCATGATGTTTGCATGGCTTGTGTACGGTTCGCAAGCCCGCGAAGACCAAACGATGGGATCAGATCAAGACAACGGATTACTGCTTGCCAGCGAACCGAATAGTTCGCAAGCGGCGTATTTTGCTGCTATGTCTGAATACGTTTGTCAGGGCTTGGCGAAATGCGGAATTAGGTTGTGTGATGGCAATATTATGGCGAGTAACCCCGAATTAAGACTATCTATTGATCAGGCGATAGAGCAGGCGAGGGGATGGGTAAACGCACCAACGAAAGATGCCATTATGCACTTTAATATCTTCCTTGATGTTCGATGTGCGGCGGGCGATAGCAGTTTATTTAAGCGCATGCAAAAAGCACGCAGCCCGTTGTTGGCTCAAAGCCTATTTTTAGCTGCCTTGGCAAGGCACACTAACGACCTTGCAATACCTTTATCTTTATTTCAGACATTTACCTATGAGAAAGGGCGTGAGCTAAAGGACACGATAGATCTTAAAACCCGGGCGGTGGCGCTGGTTAATAACATCGCTAGAATTTATGCGCTTGCGGCAGGCGTACATACGCCTTCTACCTTGGCTAGGCTGGCCTCGCTTCCAGCGAATGTAGGGTTAGCGAAAGAAGATGCGAACAACTTACGTGATATATGGCTGTTTCTAAACCGTCTTCGTTGGCGCCATCAACTACTCAATAAGGTTACTGATAATGCCGTGTCCATCTCTACGCTATCCTCCATTGAAAAACACCAATTAAAAGCTTCATTTAAAGCAATTGACCGTGCGAAGCAAGCAATGGTGGTGAAATTTTCTGGAGGCGTGGGTTAGTGCTCACTACGCTATGGAACTATTTATTCCGGGGTTGGAAAAGCACGCGAGCGCCACTATTTGAGGCGCCGCTTAGTCACGTTCCCTTTTTAGCTATCGACCTAGAGTTAACCTCGCTAGACAGTAATAATGCAGAGATTACCTCTATCGGCTGGGTAGCAGGGAGCCATGGAAAGATTGACTTAAACAGTGCTTTTTATTGTGTGGTAGATACTCAGCAACCCTTAGGACAAAGCCCAGTTATTCACGGGTTAACCCCTGAAGTGTTGCGTGAAGGGTGTGCGTTAGAAGATGTGATAAATCACTTATTCGATAAATTAAGCACAAATGTCTTGGTGTTTCACAATGCTTCGTTAGATTTAGCCGTGTTAAATAAAGTAATCGCACGTTTGTCCAAACCTAGGGTGGAAATATGCTTTGTGGATACTTTGCAAATGGCGGTTTATCAATTGAAAAAGCGCCATAGTGTTTTGCCAGAGGGGAGCGTAACGCTTAGTGCTTGCCGGAAACGGTTAATGTTACCCGTGGCTCCTGCTCATAATGCGTTAGACGATGCATTGGCCACCTTGCAGTTGTGGTTTGCGCAGGTACATGAGCTTGGCGCTAGTCGTCACGGCTGTTTAAAAAAGCTAAGACATACGCGGGCAACGGGGCGGTCTAACCTGGGCTAGCCGAGAAAAACCACCTATACACTAAGCGAATGAAATTTCAGCGGAAGCAGAACTTATTTTGCCGTCTCGACACACCACGCGGTTTCGCCCAGCATTTTTCGCCACATATAAATTTCTATCCGCTTCAAGCATAAGGTAATCGATAGATTTATTTTCGTTTCCTAGCTTGGTAGAAACACCTGCACTAATAGTGACATGCTTAAATTCGGAATCGCTGTGATTGATGTGTAGTTCGTTCACACACCCTAATAGGCGATTAGCTACTTGGCGTGCGCCACTTTCATCGGTATTAGGCAGAATGACTAAAAACTCTTCACCCCCCACACGTACAATACAATCCATAGGTCTTAGTAAATACTTACTTACGTTTTGGCATATTTTAAATAGGCAATTGTCGCCTTCTAGGTGGCCATAGTGATCGTTGTACTTTTTAAAATAGTCAACGTCGAAGAGGATGAGTGACGTAGCGGTATTATTTCTTGTGCCGTCTTTGATTATGTTCGGCAAATGATCTTCTAGATAATGGCGATTATACACACAGGTTAGCCTGTCAATATAAATAAGACGCTCTAAAAAATCACTTTTTAGTTTATGCTGAAGGTACGATTTAACACGGTTTCTCACTGTACAGGCATTAATCGGTTTTTCGATAAAATCGACACAACCTGACGCCCAACACTTTGCTTGTTCGTCATCGGCGTTAGACGAGGTAACAAACATAAAAGGAATTGTGGCTGTATCGGGGTTTGAGGCGAGTATTTTTGTTGTTTCGTGGCCATCCATCTCCGGCATAACTACGTCCATCAATATAAGATCGGGGCGATAATTAGCACAATAATCTATCGCTTCTTGGCCCGATTTTACGGCGTCGCAGGCTACTATATCTTCCAACAATGTTGATAGAACTAAACGGCTACTACTTTGATCATCGACAATTAAAATTTTGCAATCACTCAGCCTTCGTTTAGTTACGCTATTTACTACCATAGATTACCACCATAGACTTTCCTTAATCAGTCTCACGCTCTCAAAATTACTTAGTAAGAATACCTTGCCAAGGCGGTAAATGGCATTGGCCTAAAGTTTAATAATTCACCATTTTTTAACGACATAGGCTAAAGCTATAGAGTGACGGCGAGGCTATAACGCCAGCAATATTTACTATGCGGGGTGACCAATATAAAGGGCTAAGACGTGCGTTAAATAACCGCCTTTCGCGATAAGTGAGCCATTTAGTAGGGTTAACCAAATGTTAAAAATAGGTAAATAGTCTATACTCATGGTTGGTTGAGACAGTTGTGAGGTACACCAAATGAGACACCTAGCCATTGCGGTAGTAATGAGCGTTCTGCTTGTGGGGTGTACGTCTACCCCCGAGCCTGTCACACTAAACCCTTACCCAGCGCTGCATGATGAGTTATTTCCTACCTATGAATTGTTTCCTGTAGAAACGGAAGAAGACGTGTTTGCCCTTGGCGAAGACGCTAAAGCATTTGTTAAACGCGCTACCACTATCATTAGCGGCAACACCCACCATAGGAGCGTAAAAAGCTTAATTTCTTCTATTTTCGATCACTCGGAAATGGGGCTTTTGTATCGCAGCAATGCAAATTCTACCGCCGAAAGCACCTTTGCCAATCGGGCGGCAAATTGTCTATCACTTTCCATTATGACCTACGCGATGGCAAAGCATGCCGGGTTTAAAGCCCAGTTTTATGAAGTGGATATACCTGAATACTGGACACGTAGAGAAGGTTTTAGCTTTTTGAACGGCCATGTAAACCTGCGTATTTCTATACCTGATGACCCAACAGTAACCAGTATTGGGCCTAAGAGTGCAGATGTAGATTTTGACCCGCAAATGATGAGAAAGCACTTTCCGCGTATACAGGTAAGCAAAACACTTGTGCTAGCTATGTTTTACAACAATAAAGGCGCTGATGCGTTAGTTGCAAATAGTTACACACGGGCATACAGCTATTTTCGCGCTGCCGCCATGCTCGCGCCTGAGTTGCAACAAAGTTGGGTAAATTTAGGGGTGTTGTATCGTATGGTGGATGCGTTTGATGCAGCTGAGCAAAGTTATGAATATGCGTTAACCCTTAACGATGACAATTTAACCGCTTGGGAAAACCTCTCTATTTTGTTTCATCACAAAGGCCAAAAACAGAAAGCAGAGGAAATTCAGGCAATGGTTAAAACACGCCGTAAAAGTAACCCATTTTATCACTTTATCCTAGGAGAGCAGGCCTTTGATGAGGGTAACTTCGAACAAGCACTAACGTATTATCAACGGGCGTTTAAGCTTGATAATTCACGACACGAAGTGTTATTTGGCTTATCGAAAGTGTACTGGGAACTAGGCGATATATCGAAGGCCGAGAGCTACTTGCAACGGGCTGCTAAGTTTGCTCCAAACCAACAAGATGAAGTGCGTTATATGAGCAAGCTATCTACCCTTGCCAGCAACTAACAAAAAAGCCACGCGTTAGGGCGTGGCTAATTGTTATAAAACGGGGTATTAATTAAATGACACCGAGTTCTCTTAAGCGCTCTTGTAGGTAGCTACCTGCGGTGTGGCGTTCAGACAGTACAACATCAGGGCGTGGATGTAGGAACAAGGGTAGTGAGATACGAGACTTGGTCATATCTGCACCATCAGGGTTTACCACACGGTGCGTTGTGGATGGGAAATAATGCCCCGACGCTTCTTGTAGCATGTCACCAATATTTACAATCAAGTTTCCAAAATCACAAGGAACATCTAACCAGCTTCCGTCTTTTGCTTGAACCTGTAAACCTGGCTCGTTAGCTGCTGGCAAGATAGTAATTAGATTGATATCTTCATGGGCCGCAGCGCGAATTGCGTCTACTTCTTCATCGCCACTAAGAGGAGGGTAGTGAAGTATGCGCAATAGCGTCTGATCTGAATCTTTGATCATATCACCAAGCGGTTGGCTATATTTATCGCTTACTTCGCTAGGAGAATGCTTTTCAATCCATCCCAGTAAGTCTTTCGCCAATGCATTTGCTTCCTCATAGTATTGAGAAATTTGAGGACGTAACGATTCTGGACACTGACCCCAAGGGTAATAATGATAATATTCTTTAATGTCTTTTTTGGTAAAGCCTTTGGCTACTTCAGATACGCTTTGAGGAAAAAAGCCATCTTGCTTACCTTTGTTGTATAGGTAGTCGTGCTTTTCTTCACTATCGAAAAAGCCTTGCCAGTTATCGTAGATCCCTTGAACTAACGATTGTTGGATAGGGTGATTTTTAAGTACACCAAAACCAGTCTCTCTTAGCGACTTTACAAATTCCTCTTGGGCATTTGGCGCCGTGTAATCTACAGCTACTAATTGCATAATGTTATCCCGTGTATTTTGATTGCGGCATTATAAAGGTAGACGGGCCGCCAAAAAAGACGCGATGATTGACTTAAATCAATCATCGCGATTGAAGTTATATAATGTAGTAAAAGTTGACCGCTTAGTCTACTGTAAATTAATTAACCTAACGATAGAAAGATACCAGCTAGGGTGGCACTCATAAGGTTGGCCAACGTAGCGGCGATAACCGCTTTCATACCTAAGCGCGCAATTTCTTTGCGACGGGTAGGGGCCATAGCACCTATGCCGCCCATTAAAATGGCAATGGATGAAAAGTTAGCGAACCCACATAATGCAAATGTAATTATAGCTTGCGATGGCGCAGATAGGGCAGATTGATTCTCTAAAAAGTTGAGGTAGGCCACAAATTCGTTAACCACCATTTTCTGGCCAATAAAACTTCCGGCCAGTTGTGCTTCTTCCCATGGAACGCCAATGGCCCACGCAAGAGGTTGAAGAATATAGCCTAAGATGCCTTCAAAAGTAACATTCTCAAAACCGAAAAGCCCAGCAGACCACCCGATAAGGCCATTAAGCATGGCAATTAGAGCGATAAAAGCAAGTAGCATAGCGCCCACATTAAGAGCGAGGGTCATACCCGATGCGGCGCCACTAGCGGCAGCATCAAAGACATTGGCATAGCCCGTTTCTTCTGCGTTAACTTCTTTTAGCTCTTCGTTAGGGGTACTGGTTTCCGGCAAAATTATTTTCGCCATTAACAGCCCACCTGGGGCCGCCATAAAACTGGCTGCAAGTAAGTACTTTAGTTCAACACCCATACCCGCATAACCTGCCATTACCGACCCGGCAATAGAGGCCAAGCCACCCACCATAACGGCAAATAGCTCAGAACTTGTCATATGGGGAATAAACGGGCGAACAACCAGTGGTGCTTCAGTTTGCCCTACGAAGATATTGGCCGCCGAAGACATAGATTCTGGTTTACTGGTGTTCAGTAGTTTTTGTAATGCCCCACCTATCAATTTAATGATAAGACCCATAATTCTAAGGTGATAAAGCACCGCGATAAGAGAAGAGAAAAAGACAATTACGGGAAGAACGTTGAACGCAAATATAAAAGCGATAGATTTATCGCCAATAGGGCCGAAAAGGAAATTTATACCTTCTTGGCTATACGCGATAATGTTAGCCACAAACTTAGTGGCCGCTAACAGTACGTTTTTGCCAGGTTCGGAATACAGGACGAAAGCTCCAACAGAAGCTTGAATTGCAAATGCACCCCCAACGGTACGCCAGTTAATACTGCGTTTCGCTGATGACAGCGCAAATGCGATGCCTAGAAGGACGGCAACGCCCAGTAAACCTACCATATTATCAATCCCTTAAAGAAGCGCTTGTTGAATGTGAGATTTAATCACATCGAGTGCAATTTGGTTTTTGCCGCCTTGTGTAACAACGACATCGGCAGTAAAGCGACTGGGCTCAATAAATTGATGGTACATTGGCTTTACTGTCTCTTCGTACTGTTTAGCCACAGAGTCTATCGTTCTGCCACGCTCTTTGATATCACGCATCATGCGGCGCATAAGGCAAATATCTAACGGCGTATCTACGAATATTTTCACATCATAAAGCGGCAGTAGTTCAGGCCGCGCTAATAACATGATGCCTTCGAGAATAATAACAGGCGCGGGGTTTAACCGTTCTGTTTCAGGCAGACGCGTGTGTGTTTTAAAGCAATAATGAGGGTAATCAATCGGTTGCCCCTCGCGTAGCGCTTTCAAGTGTGCTTTTAGCAACTCGTGCTCAAACGCATTGGGGTGATCGTAGTTATTTTTCTCACGCGCTTCCATTGGCAAATGGTCTTGCGCACGATAGTAATGGTCTTCACGAAGCACTTGCACAGGGCGGCCTTGCGCTTCAAAACCATTAAACAAATTCTGGGTAAATAACGACTTCCCGGAGCCCGAAGCACCGGAAATGGCAATAATTAAAGGCGATTGCATAATACTAAAAAGCTGATTTTTATTGCTGCAAAGATACGCGTTTAGGCTTCATGAATCAATGATATATTCATGTAAGTCAGTATTTTGGATCGGACTTTGCTAGAACTTCGGCTACAACTTTGCAAGAAGATTGTCGTAATTTCAATGCATTGCGTGGGTCTCACCCGCCTAAGATTAAATCTTCCATGTGGTCAACTTTTCATTAGTTTCCAATAATTTGGACATCCTCGAGTTTTATCTTAGCTAACGCATAAGAGTGTTGCTTAGAGCGAGAGCCTTCACCTTGCGCTCTAGGGGGGCTATAAATCTCTTTCTCTTCTGGGAAGCTTGAGAATACTTCATCGAGCGCAGCACGAATTTCACTTAGGGTTTTATCTAAATTAGCATTAAAGTCGGGGCGTTTACGCTTGGTATGCCCTAGCTCAATTAAGCGCGCAAAGCTTTTATTGGCAAGTGCAACTAGTTCATAAGGAACATCTTTGTGCGGCGACAAAGGAACGGTGGGGTTTTCAATACAAAACCTTACAAGGGCAGTATAAAAACAAAGCGGCTTATTCTGGAGCGTAATAGCCTTTTCATCGACGCCGTTAGAAATGGTTTTTTGTTCTAGGTTAATAATTAACGTAGGTACAGGCACCACTGGTTGTTCAATGTCAGCCACTTGCGTTCGTTTGCGTGGTGTTGATGACAGCATAAAGAAAGGCGCAATAAGTAGCGTGGTTATAAGTGCAACCCAACTAAACGATAAACTGCTTTCTATTGAGGCAACACGTATTTCAATTTCAATGCGCTGCTCTGCATTGTCAAAAACAGTCGTTATGCTGTTATTAAAGTGCGGTGCAATATCCTGCTCGGCGGTAATATCTTGTATTTTACTCACCCTTACCGGGTAGCCTTGCTGACGAAGGGTTTCGTTAATTCGGTTTAAATAACGAGACACTGCATATTGATTGACCGGCGTATTTAGCGTGGTATTGCCCACATCAAGAAAGGCACTATCTAAGCTTACCCGTCGTTCTACTTTGTCCATTGCCTGGTGGGTGGTACTAGACAATGAAAAATACTGACCTATTAAGGCGACTAATTGCAAACCTACAAACAGTAGTAGCCAAGAAAGACCAATACGGGTTTTTGATTTCATTGCTAACGGGGGAGTACTCATGAGTCACACCCTTCTTCTAATATTATTGTTTTGTAGTAAGGGCGAGGGTGGTCTACGGCCAATTTGTGTACAACCGCTTGTGTGGCACAAAATAGGTCGGTGTTTTTGGTTTCCATTTTCAAAAACCACTGCATACCGCTAACACTTTCTTGCAAGGGAACAGCGTAATTACGAGAAAGTTTCTTTGCATCTTCTTCTGCCCAGTACGAGGAAATGATATCAACCTCGCCAGCAAGAAGCGCACGCCTCAAATCTTGGTGAGAGTTATAGTACACAATATCGACATTAGTGTTGGTAAGGCCTAGCCTCTGTAAGACGGTTTTCGGAAGAATGTGGCCCGAACGGCTACTTGGATAATCTAGCAGCCCAATCCGTTTGCCCAGTAAGTATTCTTTATTTAGCCAAGGCTTTTCTCGCAAGGCGATAAAATAAGCACTGTAGTTAGGGTGTGAAGCAATAGGGGTGAAGCCGTAGATTTGATCGGCGCCGAATGCGTCAACCACATTTCGTTTCACTAGCGCTAAATCTACCACGCCATAATTAACATAACGAAACGTATCGTAGTCGCTTTGTCCCACAATTACTTTTACTTCGCCATATTGTCGTTTAATTGTGGCGTCTTTGCACAAACGCTCGCTTGCCATATTTGCAATTCTCGCATCGGTAACATAAACATAGAAAACGTCTTGATTACCGTTTGACCCCGTAGAACAGCTTGAATATTGACCAGTTTGAGGCGGTATGTCAGTGTAGGTTTTATTTTGAAGAAAAAAGTTCGTCGCACCGCAGACTAACGCTGCAATGAACACTAATAACCATTTTCGTGAAGCAATAATTCTGAAATTCGTCAAAAAAAAGACCAAATGAATTAACGATTTATGCGGTGATTTCACCAGTTAAGTTTATTTAATGCAATAGGTAACTTTACTTTTTAATGTCAAGAATATGAAAATTAAGGTTTTTTTATGGGTAAACCTGATTTTGATTAAACGGTGTTTATTAGTCGTGTATGTGCCAAGAATAGAGTCAGTCAATTGCCTGTGATTAACAATAATAATAATAAGTAATTTAACTTGACCATCTGGTCAAGAAATTAAAGCGGTAACTTGTCTCAGAAGTTTTGAGGCAACAATAAAAAAAGCAACTTTGTAATAAATTTGACATGAAGCTCAATGACAATTTCAGCCGTCAACGAGCTAGCAAGAACAGCTTTAAAATATTAAAGGCGATGGAAGGAATATCTCTACCCTCGCCAACATAATTCTAAACAAAAAGGGAAACACACATGAAAACTTCAGCTAAGTTGAGCCGCATCGCGGCGGCTGTTGCTTTGTCGGTTGGTCTATCCACTACGGCAATGGCGCAAGTTACCTCTTCTGAGCTTAACGGTCAGATTCTTGCTCCTAACGGCAGCCCAGCAGTTGGTACTGTAATTAAAGTAACTCACTTACCTACAGGTGCAGTTAAAACAGTAACAGTAAATAATGGTGGTACATTTAACCTTCGCGGTCTTCGCGTTGGTGGTCCGTACACTATCGAAATTGATTCTGATGAATATGCTGATCAAACTATCAACGACGTATACTTAGAACTAGGTGAAGCATCATCTATTGAGCGTTCTTTAGAAAGCGCCGCTGATTACGAAAATATCGTTGTTACTGCTTCTCAAGTTAGCAGCCTTTCATTCGGTCAAGTAGGCCCCTCTGCTAGCTTCGACCTTTCAACCCTTGAACAGGCGCCTGCAATCAACCGTGATATCACCGACATTGTACGTATCGACCCACGTATCTATGTTGACGAAGGTGGCTCAGGTGGTATCCAGTGTGTGGGTAAAAGCCCTCGTTTTAACAGCTTGACTGTTGACGGCGTTCGTATGAACGACCTTTTCGGCCTTAACTCAAATGGCTACCCTACTGAAAGAATGCCTTTCTCTTACGACGCCATTGAAGGTGTTTCTGTTGAAATCGCACCTTTTGACGTTATTTACGGTGGTTTCTCAGCGTGTAACATCAGTGCAGTAAGTAAAACAGGTACTAATGAAGTACACGGTACAGCGTTTTACGATTACGGTAGTGACAGCCTACGTGGTGATTCACTTGAAGGTGATGATGTTAACCTAGGCTCTTACACTGAAAAGCGTTACGGCTTTAGTGTTGGCGCTCCGCTAATTGAAGATACGCTATTTATCTTTGCTGCTTATGAAAAACTTGAAGGTGCAAACACGTTTGACCGTGGCGCAATTGGCACTGGCGCAATCAACGAAGTAGCAATTTCACAAGCGCAACTAGAACAAATTCAGTCAGTTTCTCAGTCTCTTTATAACTTCGATGCAGGCACAACGCCATTAAGCATGCCTAATGAAGATGAAAAGCTTCTTGTTAAGCTAGACTGGAACATCAACGATAGTCACCGTTTTGCGTTTACCTATAACTATAACGATGGTAATAACTTCGCAGAATCTGATGGAGACTCTGATGAATTTGAACTGACTAGCCACTTGTATGAGCGCGGTGCAGAACTAGAATCATTTGTTGGCGTGCTTTACTCAGACTGGACAGATAAGTTCTCGACTGAGATTCGTATTTCTCGTACTGAGCTTAACAATACACAGCGTTCTATGTACGGTGACGGCACTCCGGGCGGAAACGATTTTGGTGAGATCAAAATTGAGCTTGGTAACGAAACCGAAAGTGAAGATGATGATTTAACTGTTTATTTAGGTTCTGACGATAGCCGTCAAGCAAACGACCTAGATTGGGATGCAACCAGCATCATGCTTCGTGGTAACTATTACTTCGATAATGGTCACACGTTAACCTTTGGTTACGAAAGCGATAAGCTAGAAATTTATAACCTTTTCGTTCAGCATGCTGAAACCAGTATCTTGTTTGAAAGCCTAGAAGACTTTGTTGCAGGTACAAATGCAGAAATCGAATACGGCTATGCATACTCTGGTGACCTGAATGACCGTGCCGCTGAGTGGGGTTACACTGCGCATTCAACTTACGCGCAAGATGAGTTTTATCTAACTGACGATTTGAAAGTGGTTGCGGGTTTACGTTACGACTGGATCACAACGTCTGATAAGCCTGTTGAAAATGCTGAATTCTTAGCTCAAAACAACTACAGCAATACCGCCAACCTTGATGGCATTAGCTTACTTCAGCCACGTATCGGCCTTAACTATACGCTTAGCGATGATACAGAGCTTCGTGGTGGTATCGGCTTGTTCTCAGGTGGTAACCCTAACGTTTGGATGACAAACAACTACCAGAACACCAACGTTACTGGCGGTGAAGTAGACAATACTTATGCTGATTTGTTCGACGGTAGCATTACTTGGGTAAACACTGAAGACGGCGTTACTGCAGGCCCAGGTTACTCAGTGCCTTCAGACTTAGACGAAGCTATGTCGTCTGGCGCAGGTAGCAACTTCGAAAGTAACAACCTAGACCCAGATTTCGACATGCCTAGCGAGTGGAAAATCTCTGCGGGTATGACGCATATCAACGAAGAAGACTACGTATTCAATCTTGATTTATTAGTAAGCGTTACTCAAGATCAAGCGATGATTAAGTACGTAGGTATTGAAGAAGTAGGTTTCACTGACGCAGGTTACATTGACTACGATAAAACTGGCTACGGTTCACTTGAATTAACTAACTCTGACGAAACATCTACCTCGTACTCATTGACTGCGACCATGAATAAAGCATGGGATAACGGTATCTCTGTAGTGACTGGTTATAACTACAGCCACGCTGAAGATGTACAGCCAATGACAAGCTCGGTAGCGTTTTCAAACTACCAATACAGAGCGTTCACTAATCCAAACGAAGAAGTGTCTTCACTTTCAGATTGGAATATTGAGCACCGCTTTACATTGGATTTACGTTACACCACGTCGTTCTTTGATGGCTTAGATACTACTTTCTCAGCCTTTGCTGTTGCGCAATCTGGACGTCCTTACAGTCTTGTTTACTCAAAAGACGATGGTAACGCTATCTTTGGTTTCACTCCGTACTTGGATAGCGGAAGTGTACTTCCTATGGGTACAGAGCGTAACGAAGAATCTAGCCCTTGGTGGGCGAAGGTAGATATCGCTGTTCGTCAAGATATTCCAGCGTTCCACCCAGACCATACTGCACAAGTATCATTTGTGATTGATAACTTCACAAACATGCTGAACGATGATTGGGGTATTCTTGAAGAAGCATCATTTAACACTGTTACTATTGGTTCTACCAATGCTACGCCACGCCAGGGTGACGCGTCACTTTGGGAAATGCGTGTAGGTGTTAACTACCGTTTCTAATCAAATGATTTGAAAGACATGTAATGTAAAATGCCATTTTCCTTTAAGGAAAGTGGCATTTTTTATGTCTGCTAATTATCTTATGCAGATGGTACTCGCCGAAAGCCTACCATTGTTCTGATCCTATTTACCTTGCTCAACGAAAAAGAAAGCAACAGATCACGCTTTTTGAGCATAGGAGAAATAATGGCTAAATCAATGTTAATGGTAATGACCTCACACGAGCTAATGGGTGACACCGGTAACAAAACCGGAATGTGGCTTGAAGAGTTCGCTTCACCTTACTATGCCTTTAAAGATGCAGGTTATTCCATCACGTTGGCATCACCTATGGGCGGGCAGGTGCCTATCGACCCAAACAGTCTCAGCGATGATGCGATGACAGATGATGCTATGCGCTACACTAAAGATGAAGTGGCACGCAGCGCAGTCGCTTCCACTATTCCCTTAGAAGACGTACAGGCAGATGAATTTGATGCGGTATTTTACCCTGGCGGTCACGGCCCGCTTTGGGATTTATCGGATAATGCCCACTCTATCAAACTTATCGAAGATATGATTGCCGCCGAGAAACCCGTGGCAGCGGTTTGTCACGCTCCAATTGTACTTAAAGACGTTAAGTCGCCTGACGGAAAGTTTCTTGTAGAAGGCAAGTCGGTTACGGGTTTTTCCAATAGTGAAGAAGCAGCCATGGAGCTTACTGACGTTGTGCCTTACCTCGTGGAGGACGAATTAGTAATTAAGGGCGGCAACTATGAAAGTGCAGATGATTTTGCGGTAAAGGTGTGTACTGATGGCTTGTTAGTGACTGGCCAAAATCCACCTTCATCTCGTCCAGCAGCAGAAGCGCTTATGAAACTACTGGGGTAACATAACCTTGGGCTACTCGCCAAGGCGATAGAAATTATGTTATCACGCCGTTAATCGTTATTTACACACAACTTACCTTTATTGACATATAAGTGAAACACGGGTGTGTTAACTTTACGTCGTGATATCAAACATGTATCTCTTGGGCAGTTCCCATAGCCGCTATACGCATTGCGATTGGCGGCTTTTTTTTGCGAGCTTTGTAGTGCTAACGCATCTAGTCGGATAATTTACAGTTTATGACAGACGTTTTACACGCCTTCGTGCTAGGTTAACCCTGTTTCTTATTTGTATCTCCCTGGTACAAGTTCCCTTGCCGCTAACCCTTGGTTAGCGGCTTTTTTATATCTAAAATAGTCAGTAGGTGGGGTTTTGCACCTGCAAAAGATTAGTGAGAAGGCGAACTATACATTTTCAAAGAGATCTTCAACGCGCTGGCGCAAGTCTTCAATTTTTGAGACATCCGCTGGCGCAATAAAAATGGTGTCGTCGCCTGCGATTGTGCCTAGTACGCCATCTTTTTTACTCAGAGAGTCGAGTAGGCGGGCAATCAGTTGCGCAGCACCCGGGCTGGTTCTAATGATTACCATGACATTGTTGTGAACAATATCTAATACAAGCTGCTTTAAAGGGCTTTTGGCTGTTGGCATACCAAGTTCAGGAGGCAAGCAGTACACCATATCTCCTCGCGCATTACGGGTACGAACCGCGCCAAATTTGCTTAGCATTCGTGAAATCTTAGACTGGCTTATATTATCGAAGCCTTGGGCTTTTAATGCGTCAACAATTTCTCCCTGTGAGCCATAACTTTCAGCTTTTAAAATTTCTTTAAAGGCTTTTATTAGCTGCTCTTGCTTTACGTTTGCCATGCTGTCCTTTTTTACGTCTTTGGGGTTATTTCATTAGCATATATTGTGCCCCACAGGTAGACTATACGCAATTTTTTTGCATAATCATTCATGATAATGAATATTGCTTAAAAATCGTCGTAAATAGGCTGTATAAGACTATACGGTGATTGAGTTTTCCCCCGCGTTGCATTAGTGTGACGTTCCGTTTAAATACGAGAGTAATCCCATAGGAGAAATGGTATGAAAGTAGCCGTGTTAGGTGCTGCCGGTGGTATTGGCCAGGCGCTGTCTTTGTTGTTAAAAACGCAATTGCCAGCAGGTTCTGATTTAGCGCTATATGATGTTGCGCCAGTAGTTCCTGGTGTCGCTGTTGATTTGAGCCACATCCCTACAGCAGTAAAGGTAACCGGTCACGGTAAAGATGACCTAGCTGATGCACTAACAGGTGCAGACGTTGTTCTTATCCCAGCGGGTATGCCTCGTAAGCCAGGTATGGATCGTTCTGATTTGTTCAACATCAATGCAGGTATTGTAAAAAACCTTATTGAAGGTGTTGCTGACAACTGTCCTGATGCATGTGTTGGTATTATCACCAACCCTGTTAACACTACAGTTGCTATTGCAGCTGAGACGCTTAAAGCGAAAGGTGTTTACAACAAGAATAAATTGTTCGGTGTTACTACGCTTGACGTTATTCGCGCAGAAACCTTTGTAGCTGAACTTAAAGGTGTAGACGTATCTTCTGTGCATGTACCGGTAATCGGTGGTCACTCTGGTACTACTATCCTTCCTCTTCTTTCACAAGTTGAAGGCGTTGAGTTTACAGACGAAGAAGTGTCTAGCCTAACAACACGTATCCAGAATGCGGGTACCGAAGTTGTTGAAGCGAAAGCGGGCGGCGGCTCTGCAACCCTTTCTATGGGCCAAGCTGCAGCACGTTTCTGTCTGTCTCTTGTTTCTGCAATGCAAGGCGAGAATGTAGTTGAGTACACATATGTACAAACTGACGACAGCGATGATGCAGCATTCTTCGCTCACCCAGTACGTTTAGGCGCAGAAGGTGTTGTTGAAATTCTACCTTACGGTGAACTAAGCGCATTTGAAGAAAAAGCGAAAAACGACATGCTTGAAGGCCTACGTGGCGACATCAAGCTAGGTGTTGATTTCGTCAACGGCTAAGTGGATGACATCATTGGTAGGCCTTTAAACGCAGGCCCGCTGTGAATACGTCCCTGTAGGCTTCGCCACCGCATTCCTGCGGTGGAGAGCCTGCTTATAAAGCCCTTCCAACTCTACACTTCATCCCTTAGCCTGTTCTCTAATTAGATAGATTTTCCCAAAGACAGTCTGTTACGTCCTTACGTATCCAGCCTTTCTGTTTCTAGGTGTGGCTGAATTCGTGTTGCCCCCGCATTTTTTTGGGGGGGGGGAGAGAGCCTGCTTATTGAAACTCTTCCAACGTATATCTTCTCCATATCTTTTTACCATTACTAGGTAGGTTTTATCTTTTGCGGTCGGTTACCTTCTAAGATATGGCGTTTTTTACGTTTACTCCATACTTGGGTACGCTGCATTAAGCTTTGGGCATAAGACTTAAGTATGAATTTTTGCTCAGCGTCTGGTAATTGCTTTTTTTTCGTCTACGCTTTCAAGACGCGTTTCAGGTCGACTTCATAATGCCTAGGAAGGCGTGAATATCATAGTTTAAATAACGCTTGTTCGGCACGAAACAATAGGCGGTATGCAAAGAGGAAGTAATATGAGCAATGCAAAGTTAGGTGATGTAAATGACTCGGTAAAAAAATGCCCGGTCATGCATGGTGGTATGACTGCCACGGGTACAACCGTAATGGACTGGTGGCCTGAAGCCTTAAACTTAGACATTTTGCATCAACACGATACAAAAACTAACCCTATGGGTGAAGACTTTAATTATCGTGAAGAGGTCAAAAAATTAGATTTTCAGGCACTTAAGAAAGATGTAACCGACCTGATGACCGACTCGCAGCCGTGGTGGCCTGCAGACTGGGGACATTATGGAGGCTTGATGATTCGTATGTCTTGGCACGCGGCGGGTTCGTACCGTATTGCTGATGGTCGAGGAGGAGCATCTACGGGCAACCAGCGTTTTGCACCGCTTAACTCATGGCCTGACAACGTTAACCTTGATAAAGCTCGACGCCTGCTTTGGCCGATTAAAAAGAAATACGGCAACAAGTTAAGCTGGGCTGACTTATTTGTCCTCGCCGGCACGATTGCCTATGAAAGCATGGGCCTTAAAACCTATGGGTTTGCGTTTGGTCGTGAAGATATTTGGCACCCTGAAAAAGACGTATATTGGGGCGCAGAAAAAGAATGGTTGGCGCCTAGCGATGAGCGTTATGAAGACGTAGACAGTGCCGAAACCATGGAAAACCCATTAGCCGCGGTGCAAATGGGCCTTATTTATGTAAACCCGGAAGGCGTTAACGGTAAGCCTGATCCGCTTAAAACCGCAGCCCATGTGCGTGAAACCTTTGCGCGCATGGCAATGAATGACGAAGAAACCGTAGCATTAGCGGCAGGTGGCCACACCGTGGGTAAATGTCACGGTAATGGTAATGCTGAGGCATTAGGCCCAGATCCAGAAGGCGCGGGTATTGAAGAGGCCGGTCTTGGATGGATGAATCATGAAAGCCGTAGCATTGGGCGAGACACAGTATCAAGTGGTATTGAAGGTGCGTGGACGACCAATCCAACCCAGTGGGATAACGGCTATTTTCATTTATTGCTCAACTACGATTGGGAATTGAAAAAGTCCCCAGCCGGTGCTGAGCAATGGGAACCTATAAACATTAAAGAGGAAGATAAGCCCGTTGATGTTGAAGACCCATCAAAGCGTTACAACCCTATAATGACCGACGCCGATATGGCGATGAAGATGGACCCGGAGTATAGAAAGATCTCTGAGAAGTTTTATAACGATCACGAATACTTCAGCGACGTATTCGCCCGTGCATGGTTTAAATTAACACACCGTGATCTTGGCCCTAAAGTACGTTACATAGGCCCAGATGTGCCTGATGAGACACTTATTTGGCAAGACCCAGTACCGGCGGGGAGTACCTCTTACGATGTGGGTGCATTAAAAGCGAACATTGCAAACGCTGGTTTGAGCATTGGCGAAATGGTTGCCACTGCCTGGGACAGCGCACGTACGTTCCGTGGTTCAGATTTACGTGGGGGCGCTAACGGTGCACGCATTCGTTTAGCTCCGCAAAAAGACTGGGAAGGCAATGAACCGGCACGTTTAACCAAGGTATTAGATGTGTTAGCACCTCTTGCTAACGACGCAGGGGCAAGCCTTGCTGATACCATTGTACTGGCGGGCAATGTAGGCGTAGAAAAAGCCATTGAAGCGGCTGGTTTTAGTGTGCCAGTTCCCTTTTCACCTGGCCGTGGCGATGCAACTGATGAGATGACAGATGGGGAGTCATTCGCGCCCCTAGAGCCCCTTGCTGATGGTTACAGAAACTACCTGCAAAAAGATTATGTGGTGAAGCCTGAAGAGTTGATGCTAGATAAAACCCAGCTACTAGGGTTAACCGCGAAAGACATGACGGTGTTAGTTGGCGGTATGCGTATGCTTGGTACCAACTATGGCGGTACGCAACACGGCGTGTTCACCGATAATATTGGTGCATTAACCACAGACTTCTTCGTTAACATTACTGACATGAAGTATACCTGGAAGCCAACAGGCAAAAATAGCTATGCTATTGTCGATAGAGCGTCTGGTGACGAAGTCTTTACTGCTACGCGCTTTGACCTCGTGTTTGGTTCTAACTCTGTATTGCGCGCTTATGCCGAGTTGTACGCGCAAGATGATAGCAAAGAGAAATTCGTTAAAGACTTTGTGGCAGCTTGGACAAAAGTCATGGATGCCGATCGCTTCGACCTAGCCTAAGCACGAAGTATAAGCGAAACAATAAACGGGGGCGAACGCGGCCCCTTTAACGAAAATGCCAGTTAGTCACGCTAACTGGCATTTTTTTATCTGGCTTAAATTACAAAACCCCCGATGAACCTCATCGGGGGTTTTAATCGAAATAAGCTTTCGCCTATTTCAAGGCCGGTGTAATAAGGCACTAAGTCACATGCCATACCGGTAAGCGTAACGGGCTAACCTGTATTACGCATACCAATGGCGATACCTGCGATAGTCACCATCATGGCCCGTTCAAGATCGGTATTTTGTGCGTCATCACCGGCTTTACGAATACGATCTAGCAATTCAATTTGAAGATAATGTAGCGGCTGTAGGTAGCCTGCACGTATCTCCATTGACTCTTTGCCCTGTGGATCGTTTTTCATAATGCCTTCTTCACCTGTGATGGCAAGTAACGAAGCAATACTCTCCTTTAGTTCAGCGCGCAGTGCTTCGCCAAAGTGTTTTAATTCCTCTGGTACTAGGCGCGCATCGTATGCTTCGCTAATGCGCGGGTCGGCTTTGTGGAAAACCATGTCTAGCATAGATAAACGAGAGCGGTAGAAAGGCCATTCACTGAACATTTCATTAACCACTTTTTCGTTTTCTTCGTTTTTCACACTGTCGATCGCACGCATCACGCCTAACCAGCTTGGCAATACCAAACGGGTTTGCGCCCACGCAAAAATCCATGGAATGGCACGTAGACTTTCAATCCCACCTTGTGGTTTACGCTTCGCAGGACGACTACCTAGTGGCAGTTTGCCCAATTCTTGTTCTGGCGTTGCTACACGGAAGTAGGGAACAAACTCTTCGTCATGGCGAACGGTAGCGCGATAATTATCACGTCCTTTCGCTGCCATAGCACTGATGAGTTCGCGCCATTCTTCTTTAGGTGCCGGCGGCGGGAATAGCATAGCTTCAATAATTGCGCTGGCGTAAATGCCTAGGCTACGTTTAGCAAGCTTGGGCATGCCGAACTTATAGCGAATGGTTTCGCCCTGCTCAGTAACTCGAAACCCGCCTTCTAACGAGCCTGGAGGCTGTGAATAGATAGCAGCATGCGCAGGTAAGCCACCACGGCCAATTGTGCCACCACGACCATGGAAAAGGGTGAGCGAAACATCGTATTCTTCAGCAATCGCAACAAGTGCTTCTTGCGATTGATACTGCGCCCAACCAGCGGCTAGTGCACCGGCGTCTTTCGCCGAGTCTGAGTAGCCAATCATCACAAATTGACGTCCTTTTACATAGCCACGATACCAATCAATGGATAGTAGCTTGCGCATGACATCAGGTGAGTTGTTCAAATCGTCGAGTGTTTCGAACAAGGGCGCCACTGGCATTGGCCAATCTACGCCACTCTCTTGTAGCAACAACTGTACTGCCAATACGTCAGACGGCTCACTGGCCATTGATATAATATAAATACCAAAGCCATGTTTACTATGCTTAGCAATAACCTTACAGGTATCAAGCACTTCTTTAACATCGTCAGAGGCATCCCATTGTGCAGGGAAAAGCGGACGCTTAGAGCCGAGTTCACGAAGTAGGAAGGCTTGCTTATCCGCTTCGCTCCACTGCGAGTAATCGCCAAGGCCAAGGTAACGGGTAAGCTCGCTAAATACGTCTGAGTGACGTTCTGAATCTTGGCGCACATCAAGGCGAAGTAAGTGAATACCGAATACACGTGCACGACGAATGGTGTCCAGAAGTAGCCCATTCGCGACTACTTGCATGCCACAATCAATCAATGATTGGTGACACAGCATAAGTGCATCAATAAGCTCATCGTCGCTTTCAATCCACTGCGAGGTGTCTGGGCTGTTACCTGCCAAATAGTCTGCAATTCCGTCACGGGTAGCTATAAAACGCTGAACCAATGGGCGCAGTAGGGCGCGATAGGGTTCGTTGGCATCGCCCACTTTTTCACGAAGCGCATCGTTACAATCGTACATAGAAAGCTCAACTTGCAAGCGATCTAGGTCGGTGGCGAACAGTTTGGCAGCACGTTTACGGGCAAGCAATAACACTTGCTCGGTAACTTTTGAGGTAACAAATGGGTTACCGTCTCTATCACCACCCATCCATGAACTAAACTGTACCGGTGATGCATCAAGCGGAAGCGACACAGCATAGTCTTGATTAAGTCGGTCATCGAGTTCGCGAAGGAAATCTGGCACCGCTTCCCACAATGAGTTTTCAATAACAGAGAAACCCCAACGCGCTTCATCAACCGGAGTAGGGCGAACCGAGCGAATTTCTTCGGTGTGCCATGCTTGGCTGATAAGATCAGCAATACGGGTTTCTACTTTATTACGCTCAACGTCGCTAAGCGACTCTTGATGAACGGCTTGTAGACAGTTTGCTAGCTCTTTGTGTTTGTGAATAAGGGTACGGCGGGTAACTTCTGTAGGGTGTGCCGTTAATACTAAATCGATATTTAGTTTGCCCACCGCTTGTTGGACTTTTTCTGTAGATAATTCGGCTTTATCAAGGTGTTTAAATAACGCATCAATAGAGGCGTCTACATTCATTGCCGCATTGTATTCTTGTTCAGCAATATTGCCTAAATTCAAGAATTGCGCAAAGGCGCGTCCGACAGTTAATAAATCGCTGTCCGACATACTTTTGAAAGTTTCTTTCAGTTCTTCGCTATATTTAGCATCGCCCTGATAAGATGCGCGACCCCCTATTCGGATGTTTTCAATCCGATCGAGCCACTCTTGGCCTAACTGGTTTTTAATAGTTTCACCAAGGGTTTTTCCAAGGTATCGAACGGTGTCTTTCAGTTCAGCATCGTAGTGTGTTTGCATGCTATCCTCCCAAATATATGGCGATTACCATACTGTTTCCTTGCCAACTTGTCTAACCTCTTTCAGTTATAATTTACAATATTTTGGTAGTTTTATCCCCTATAAAGCAAAGCGCAAAGCAAGATAAATTCTGCTGTGGTACACTGATAGACTGGAAAATGCAGAAACAAACTCGCGTCTTGTGTTTGTATGAAATTCGTACTGCATTTGTAATTTACTTTCAGGAGTTTATGTGACTGATACATTTAATACAGTAGAATCTCAAGCTAGTTATGGTATTGGGTTTCAAATGGGTCAACAATTGCAATCAAACCCTTTCGACGGCCTGGCGTTGGACGCGGTGGTTGCTGGACTTAAAGATGCATTTGGTGGTGAAGCACCCCAAGTAGACAACGATACGCTTCGCGACGCGTTTGGTGAAATTCACAAACGTTTACAAGCTGCTAAAGAAGAAGAAAGTAAAGCAGTTATTGAGGAAGGCGTTAAGTTCCTGGAAGAGAATGCGAAACGCGATGAAGTAAATGTTACTGAATCAGGTCTTCAATACGAAGTTATCGCAGAAGGCGAAGGTGACTCTCCTGTTGCACAAAGCACCGTTCGCGTACACTATCACGGTACCCTTATTGGCGGCGAAACCTTTGATAGCTCATATGAGCGTGGGCAACCTGCTGAGTTCCCAGTAGGTGGCGTAATTAAAGGTTGGACTGAAGCGCTTCAACTAATGAAAGTTGGCGCTAAATGGCGTTTATACGTGCCACACGATCTCGCCTACGGTGAGCAAGGCGCTGGCGCAGCTATTGCGCCTTACAGCACATTAGTATTTGATGTTGAGTTGCTTGACATCTTAGGCTAGTAAGCCGCTGCAGATACAGTGTTTTACACACTGTATCTGCCCTCTCTACTTTCTCCTCTCTTTGTTTTATTACTGTTTTTTGCTGTGTTTTATTCGACGCAGTAAACGCGCCTACCATCCTCTTCGTATATACTTGAAGCCGTAATAGGTGTAATGATAAATTTATTTATCTGCTCCGAGTTGTTATCGGCCTTAGCACCATTACAATGGCCCCACGCTCATAAAAGGAAAATTATTATGGTTATCAAGCCTAAAGTGAGAGGCTTCATTTGCACAAACGCACACCCGGTTGGCTGTGCGAAGTCTGTAGAACAACAGATAGAGTATATAAAGAGTAAAGGCGACTTAGGTGATGGTCCTAAGAACGTGTTAGTTATTGGAAGCTCAACCGGATACGGTTTAGCGTCTCGTATTACCTCAGCTTTCGGTTATGGTGCCAAAACACTAGGCGTATGTTTTGAAAAAGCACCTACAGAACGTAAAACCGGCACGGCCGGCTGGTACAACACTGCAGCTTTCCATCAATTTGCAAAAGCAGAAGGGCTATATGCCGATACCATTAATGGCGATGCTTTTTCTGATGAGATTAAAGCTGAGACAATAGCAAAGATTAAAGCCGAAATGGGCAAAGTTGACTTAGTCATTTACAGCCTTGCTTCGCCGCGACGCACCGACCCTGAAAGCGGTATTACCTACAAATCTACGCTTAAGCCAGTAGGTGAATCTTACACCACAAAAACCTACGACACCGATAAAGATAAGGTGCATGACGTAACGTTAGAGCCGGCGAACGATGAAGAGATCCTTAACACCATTAAGGTAATGGGCGGGGAAGATTGGGAGCGCTGGATGGACCAACTACGGGCCGCTGACGTGCTTGCTGAAGGCTGTAAAACCACCGCTTATACGTATATTGGTAAAGCCCTTACATGGCCTATTTATGGTCAAGCGACCATAGGTAAAGCGAAAGAAGACCTTGATAGAGCCGCTGCAGCTATTATCGGTAAAAACACAGACTTGCTTGTAGAAGCAAACGTAAGCTCACTGAAAGCCTTGGTTACGCAGGCAAGCTCTGCTATCCCTGTCATGCCTTTATATATTTCACTTATCTATAAAGTAATGAAAGAAGAGGGCACCCATGAAGGGTGTATTGAACAAATTTATGGTTTGTTTAGTTCATGTCTGTTTGGCAATACGGCAACGCTGGATGAAAAAAATCGTTATCGCATGGACGATAAAGAAACCAATGACGCTACCCAAGCAAAAATTCAAAAGCTTTGGGATCAAGTGACACAAGAAAACTTCCATGAAATTAGTGACTATAAAGGTTACCACCACGAATTTTTGAAACTATTTGGCTTTGATATCGAAGGTGTCGACTACGAACAAGAGGTTGACCCGTTAGTCAACTGGTAAGTCTTAACTAACTTGTTTGTAAAACAAATAGTGAGTAAGCCGTCATGATGACGGCTTTTTTTCGCCGGCAAAGGGCATTTTTATAAACGCGGTAGCCTAGATTTACATTAAATTCTAGAAAAATTTGGCTTTATCTATGATTTGCATGGCACAAAGGCTTTGGTTAATGCTAAAATCCCGAAATTAAGTGGGGGGCTGTTCGTCTTCTACCCAACAACAGCATAAATTGTAGCCGCGTAATAACAATAACAAGCGTGAATTTCTGGTGTTGCTCTATAAAAGAATAGGCGATTTACATCGCTAATATTAGGTGTTTATTCCTACAGCTTCATAACAGGCTGACTGTAGCTACATAAAAACGCCGTCTATCTATTACATAAATAAAAGGTGTGTTACATCTGTTAAAAGTATGCTTTTGCATGCAGACAGGCGAGGATTCTTGCGGTCATGCAAAAGGGTATTTCTATTAGAGTAGTGCGATTACATATGATAAAAATCAAGAAAGG
Source organism: Alteromonas profundi (assembly GCF_010500865.1). Taxonomy (GTDB): domain Bacteria; phylum Pseudomonadota; class Gammaproteobacteria; order Enterobacterales; family Alteromonadaceae; genus Alteromonas; species Alteromonas profundi. The sequence continues at coordinate 32,613 of NZ_JAAAWN010000020.1, read as the reverse complement.
TCTCGACCTCCCAATAGAGGGAGCGCCGAAACAGGAGATCGCTGAAGCATCTGCTGTATCGCGCGTTGCCATTCTGGGAGAAGAATATGTGGGTATGCGCCCTACCATGCACGTTCAAGTAGGTGACGTAGTGAAGAAAGGCCAGATTCTTTTTGAAGATAAAAAGAATCCTGGCGTTAAATTCACTGCACCGGCTGCTGGCGAAGTGGTAGAGGTAAATCGTGGAGCAAGACGTATTTTGCAATCAGTAGTAGTGAAAGTTAATGGCGATGACGCTGTTAATTTTGACAAAATTGATGCCGCAAAACTTGCCAGTGCACCGCGAGAGCAACTTCAGTCAATCCTTGTTGAGTCAGGCATGTGGACAGCGTTTCGTACCCGTCCATTCAGTAAATCTCCTGCCTTAGACTCAGTGCCAAATTCAATCTTCGTTACCGCGATGGACACTAATCCATTAGCTGGCGATCCAGCATTGATTATTGCTGAGCGTCAAGACGACTTTGTAAACGGCCTAAAAGCGCTAACGCAACTTAGCGGCGGTAAGGTTTACGTTTGTAAAGCGGCGGGAGCCTCAGTGGCGACCGGTGATGCAGCGGTAGATGTAGAAGAGTTTGGTGGTCCTCACCCAGCGGGCCTTGCCGGCACGCATATCCATTATTTGGATCCAGTAGGTCTTAACAAAACGGTATGGCACATTAGCTATCAAGACGTTATGGCAGTAGGCGCATTGCTGACTACTGGCGAGCTTGATAACCGTCGTGTTATTGCTATTGGTGGACCTGCTGCGACTAACCCACGTTTGGTTCGCACAGTAATCGGTGCCGACTTAACTGAGTTAATGGAAAAAGAACAGGCCGACGGCGAAGTTCGTGTTGTTTCTGGTTCAGTATTGAACGGTACAACAGCGCAGGGCGTTCACGGCTTCTTAGGTCGTTTCCATAACCAAGTATCGCTATTAAAAGAAGGTCGCGAGAAGAAGTTCTTAGGTTGGATTACGCCAGGCTCAGACAAACACTCAGTGACTCGTGCTTACCTAGGTCACCTAGGTGGTAGCAAGAAATTCGATATGACAACAACGACCAATGGTTCTGAACGTTCTATGGTTCCAATTGGTAATTACGAACGCGTTATGCCCCTAGATATCATTCCTACGCTTCTGCTTAGAGACCTGATTTCTGGTGATACTGACAGTGCTCAGACGTTGGGTTGTTTAGAGTTGGACGAAGAAGATTTGGCGTTGTGTACGTACGTATGCCCTGGCAAATACAACTATGGTCCGATTTTACGCGACTGTTTGGCCACGATTGAGAAAGAGGGTTAAGTCATGGGTTTAAAAGCGTATTTAGAAAAAATCGAACCTAATTTTGAGCCAGGTGGTAAGCACGAAAAGTGGTATGCACTCTATGAAGCTGCAGCGACTATTTTCTACACGCCAGGTAAAGTAAACAAAGCCAACACCCACGTACGTGACAGCATCGACCTGAAACGTATTATGATTATGGTGTGGTTGGCCACATTCCCAGCAATGTTCTTTGGTATGTACAACATCGGTCTGCAGGCGCAAGACGCCATTGCGATGGGTGCAGGTACACTGCCTGATACATGGCAAGCAGGTCTTTTCACAGCGTTAGGCGGTGATTTGACGAATGCCGGTATGATGGGGCTGTTCTTTTACGGTGCATGTTTCTGGCTACCTATTTATGCAGTTACCTTTGCTGTAGGTGGTTTTTGGGAAGTACTTTTCGCTTCAGTGCGCAAGCACGAAGTAAACGAAGGTTTCTTCGTTACATCAGTACTCTTTGCACTTACTCTTCCGGCCACGATTCCTTTATGGCAAGTTGCTCTAGGTATTACCTTTGGCGTTGTTATTGCGAAGGAAGTATTCGGTGGAACAGGTCGTAACTTCCTTAACCCAGCATTGTCTGGTCGTGCATTCCTATACTTTGCTTACCCTGCACAAATTTCAGGTGACCAAGTATGGGTAGCGGCAGATGGTTACTCTGGTGCTACGTCTCTAAGCCAAGCGGCTTGGGGCAATCTTGACTATTCAGATATGACACAGTGGATGGATAGCTTTATGGGTACTATCGCTGGTTCAGCCGGTGAAGTGTCTACGCTAGCTATTATCCTTGGTGGCTTGTTCATAATGTACATGCGCATAGCAAGCTGGCGTATTGTGGCTGGTGTGGCGATAGGTGTAGCCTTCTTCGCAACCTTGCTTAACCTAATTGGAAGCGAAACTAACCCTATGTTTGCTATGCCTGCGCATTGGCACTTCGTGGTGGGTGGTCTAGCCTTTGGTATGTTCTTTATGGCGACAGACCCTGTATCTGCGTCGTTCACCAACAAAGGTAAGTGGGCTTACGGTATCTTCATTGGCTTTATGACGGTACTTATCCGCGTCCTAAACCCTGCCTTCCCAGAAGGTGTAATGTTGGCAATCTTGTTTGCAAACTTGTGGGCGCCACTGTTCGACTATTTCGTCGCACAAAGCAATATCAAGCGGAGGGTAGCACGTGTCGGCTAAGAAAGAATCTTTAGGAAAAACAATCGGTGTTGTTGTCGCTGTATGTTTGGTGTGTTCAATTGTCGTTTCTGGCGCAGCGGTAGGCTTGCGTGAACTTCAGCAAACGAACGCCACGCTAGATAAGAAAAGCAACATCCTTACTGCTGCTGGCCTATATGAAGTAGGTATGAGCAACAGCGAAATAGAAAGCACCTATAGCGAACGCGTTGAATCACGTTATGTTGATCTTGACGAAGGTACCTTTGTAGAGGCGCCTGAGCCAGATTACGATATGTATAAAGCTGCTAAGCAGACTGAGTACAGCACTCAAGTAACCAGCAGTAAGGTAGGTTTCCAACGCCGCCCTAACGTCGCCAGTGTTTACTTAGTACGTGACGAAGCAGGTGATGTATCACGTATCATCTTACCTGTTCACGGCAGCGGTCTTTGGGATCTTATGTATGGTTTCTTAGCGATAGACGCAGACGGACAAACAGTTCGCGAGCTTATTTACTATCAGCAAAAAGAAACGCCAGGATTAGGTGGTGAAGTGCAAAACCCTGCATGGCAGGACAAATGGGATGGCAAAAAACTTTACGAGAATGGCGAAGTCGCTATTCGTGTAGTAAAAAATGCTAACCCAAGCAATCCTCACACTATCGATGCACTTTCAGGTGCTACCCTAACCAGTAACGGTGTTGAAAATACCATTCGTTATTGGGTAGGCGAGCAAGGCTTCGGCCAGTTCCTGAAGAACCAAGCATGGCGTTCATAAGGGAAGTCTCATGGCAGATACTAAAGAAATGAAAAAGGCCCTCTTTGGGCCAATCCTGGACAATAACCCTATCGCCCTTCAGGTATTGGGTATTTGTTCAGCACTGGCAATTACCACTAAGCTGGAAACAGCCTTGGTAATGTCGCTTGCGCTTACCAGCGTAGTAGCGTTCTCAAACTTGTTTATTTCACTTATTCGTAACCAGATTCCATCTAGTGTACGAATTATTATTCAGATGACGATTATTGCCTCGTTGGTAATTGTTGTTGACCAAATTCTAAAAGCCTATTCGTATGAAATATCGAAGCAGCTTTCGGTGTTTGTTGGTCTGATTATTACAAACTGTATTGTTATGGGTCGTGCAGAAGCTTATGCGATGAAGAGTCCACCTCTTATGAGCTTCTTAGACGGTATTGGTAATGGCCTAGGCTACTCTTTCATCCTAATTGTTATTGGTACAATCAAAGAATTATTTGGTTTCGGTACTATTTTAGGGTTTGAAATTCTTCCACTGGTTCAAAATGGTGGTTGGTATCAGGGTAATGGTTTGTTAATTCTTCCATTTAGCTCGTTCTTCTTAATTGGCGGTATGGTGTGGTTTATCCGTACAATTCGTCCTGAGCAAGTTGAGCCTAAGGAGTAAGTCATGGAACATTATTTATCGTTGTTTGTTCGTTCAATTTTTGTTGAAAACATGGCGTTATCACTTTTCTTAGGAATGTGTACCTTCTTAGCGGTATCTAAGAAAGTAAAAACTGCTATGGGTCTAGGTGTGGCGGTTATCGTGGTACTGGGTATTTCAGTACCGGTAAACCAAATCATTTACGTAAATATTCTTGCTCCAGGCGCGTTGGCTTGGGCGGGTTTCCCTGACGCTGATTTAAGCTTCCTGAACTTCTTAACCTTTATCGGTGTTATCGCCGCTTTGGTTCAAATTTTGGAAATGAGCTTGGATAAGTTTTTCCCAGCGCTATATAACGCACTTGGTATCTTCCTTCCGCTAATCACGGTTAACTGCGCCATTTTCGGTGGTGTTGCATTCGCGGTTCAACGTGAATACAACTTGACCGAAAGTATTGTTTACGGCGTAGGAAGTGGTATGGGTTGGGCAATTGCCATTGTGTTGTTGGCCGCTGTACGTGAAAAGCTGAAATATGCAGATATGCCTGATGGTGTTCGTGGTCTTGGCTCAGTCTTTATGATTGCTGGACTTATGGCACTGGGCTTCCAGTCATTCACTGGTATTCAGCTTTAATAGAGCTCGGGAGCATTTAAATGAATCAAGTAGAAATATTTTTAGGCGTCGGCATGTTCATTGCCATCGTATTGGCGCTGGTATTCATCATCATGTTTGCCAAGTCTAAATTGGTACCTAGTGGTGATGTGAAAATTGTTATCAATGATGATCCAGAGAATACAATTACAACAGCACCTGGTGGTAAGCTGCTAGGCGCATTAGCTGAAGCCGGTATCTTCGTATCTTCAGCCTGTGGTGGCGGTGGCTCATGTGGCCAATGCCGTGTGGACGTTAAAGAAGGTGGTGGTGAAATTCTACCTACCGAACTAGACCACATTACCAAAGGTGAAGCGCGTGAAGGTTGTCGTCTATCGTGTCAGGTTGCGATTAAGCAAGACATGAAGATTGAGCTTCCAGAAGAAGTATTTGGTATTAAGAAATGGGATTGTGAAGTTATCTCTAACGATAACAAAGCAACGTTCATCAAAGAGCTTAAGCTTAAAATTCCTAACGGTGAAAGTGTACCTTTCCGTGCCGGTGGTTATATTCAAATTGAAGCACCTGCGCATCACGTTAAGTACAAAGACTTCGATATTCCAGAAGAATACCGTGGTGACTGGGAGCGTTTCGGCTTTTTCGATATCGAATCTAAAGTGGATGAAGAGACCATCCGTGCTTATTCAATGGCGAACTACCCAGAAGAAGAAGGCATTATTATGCTAAACGTGCGTATTGCTACGCCGCCGCCTAATAACCTAAGTTTACCTGCGGGTAAGATGTCTTCGTATATTTGGAGCCTGAAAGAGGGTGACAAAGCAACTATCTCTGGTCCGTTCGGTGAATTCTTCGCGAAAGATACTGACGCTGAAATGGTGTTTGTAGGCGGTGGTGCTGGTATGGCTCCTATGCGTTCACACATTTTCGATCAGCTTCGTCGATTGAAGACAGATCGTAAGATCAGCTTCTGGTACGGTGCACGTTCATTACGCGAAATGTTCTATGTAGAAGATTTTGATGAGCTAGCTGAAGAGAATGAAAACTTTGAGTGGCATGTTGCACTTTCTGATCCGCAACCAGAAGATAACTGGGAAGGAAAGACAGGCTTCATTCACCAAGTACTTCTTGAAAACTACCTTAAAGATCATCCAGCGCCAGAAGACTGTGAGTTCTACATGTGTGGTCCACCTATGATGAACGCAGCTGTTATCAACATGCTGAAAGACCTAGGTGTTGAAGACGACAATATCATGCTTGATGACTTCGGTGGTTAAGCAGGTAGCAATAAGATAAAAAAAGGGGGCATTAGCCCCCTTTTTGTTTAGCTAAAGGATAACAAAGTGATTCGATTTTTTGCCCGAATTCTACTGGCCGTGGTTGCTATTGGCATTCTTATATTGGCAAGTTGCAGTGAAAAGCCTTCGCCTGTAGTGCACTTGCAAGGCCAAACTATGGGTACCACGTACAATATTAAATATGTTCTTAATGAGGGCGAAGAGGCTATAGAGGGTTTACAAGCTCAGATAGACGAAAGATTGGTCGCCATTAATAAGATGATGTCTACCTATGATGCAACGTCTGAATTGTCCCGTTTTAATCAGTATAGGTATACCGACAACTTTGAAGTGTCTAGTGATACCTTAAAAGTTGTAAATGAAGCGCTACGGTTGGCTAAATTAAGTGACGGTGTTCTCGATGTAACTGTGGGACCCTTAGTAAACCTATGGGGCTTTGGCCCTAATAAGCGCCCCGAAGTAAGCCCTACACCGGCGCAAATAGCTCAAGTACGCGAGTATGTAGGCTACGATAAGTTAGCTACTACTGCTAGCGGCCTTAAAAAGCGCAATCCAATGCTTTATGTAGACTTATCTACCATTGCAAAAGGGTTTGGTGTAGATGAAGTTGCGGCTATTCTTGAACAGCATAACTTACAAAACTACCTTGTAGAAATAGGTGGTGAAATGCGTGTGAAAGGCGAACGGGGAGATGGCAGCGAGTGGCTTATCGCCATCGAAAAGCCCATTACCACTGAACGCGCTATCCAAAAGGTTGTCTCAATAGGGACAAACGCCGTTGCCACCTCGGGGGATTACCGTAATTACTATGAGCAGGACGGGGTACGTTACTCGCATCTTATAGATCCAACGACGGGTAAACCTATTACGCACAACCTGGTTTCAGCTACCGTTGTTCATCCCTCGTCCATGACATCAGATGGCCTAGCCACGGCATTAAATGTGATGGGGTGGGATAGAGCGAAGGCGTTAGCACAGCAGCAGCAATTAGCCGTTTTTCTCATTCGTCGCACAGAGGACGGATTTGAGGAGTATGCATCGCCAGAATTTGATAAACTTGTCGATGTAAAAGATTAAGGGGTACATTATGTCCACATTCATTCTCGCATTTGGTTTTTTTCTTACCATGGTTGCCGCCATGGCGGTGGGTTATCTAGTGCAACGTAAATCAATTTCAGGTAGTTGCGGTGGCTTAGGGGCGCTTGGTATCGAAAAAGCCTGCGATTGCCCAGAGCCATGCGATCGTAAAAAGTCTCGTATGGAAAAAGAAGAAGCTCGCCAGAAAAAATTGGACGAGTGGAAACAAAACCAGATCATCTGATCATCGCACTTTAACGAAAAGGTGGAAGCCTTTTATCTAAAGCGCTGGGCGTCATTGGCCTCAGCGCTTTTTTCGTTTTATACGCGATAGGTTCAGCGCACTTTGTTTTTTGCAGATAAATAAAGGTATAGATCAAATGGGTGAAATTTATTCGCATTCACCTTATACTGTCTGTTTATACAGTTAGCAATAACAAACGCTTCTACCATTCTTTGCTTAGGGTTTATCGTTCATATGCGCAAAATTATCCACGTTGATATGGATTGTTTTTATGCCGCCGTTGAAATGCGCGATAACCCGGCATTGCGCGATATACCTATAGCAATAGGCGGCAGTTCTGAGCGGCGAGGCGTAGTGTCTACCTGCAACTATCCAGCACGAAAATACGGTGTTCGTTCAGCCATGGCCACCGCCTATGCTATGAAGCTATGTCCTAATCTAACCCTCGTAAAGGGGCGTATGGAAGTTTATGCCCGCGAATCACAAAAGATTCGGCATATCTTTAATGACTATACCGACCTAATTGAACCACTTTCGCTAGATGAAGCCTATCTTGATGTAACCAATAGTGAGTTTTGTGGGGGCAGTGCTACCCTCATTGCAGAAGAAATTAGGGCGCGAATTAAAAGTGAACTAGGGCTTACCGCGTCTGCAGGCGTGGCCCCATGTAAATTTGTGGCTAAGGTAGCAAGTGATGAAAATAAACCGGATGGCATTTGTGTTATTACCCCAGATAAGTTAGATGCATTCGTGCGCACTATGCCACTTAAAAAAATTCCCGGGGTAGGGAAGGTTACCATGCAAAAACTTCAGCGAATGGGGTTAACAACCTGCAACGATGTTCGCCAATACCCATTTGAGCGTATTCAAAAAGCGCTGGGTAAATTTGGAAGTGTGCTATGGGAAAGAGCACATGGTATTGATGAACGTGAGCTTTCAGTTTCAAGGGAACGTAAGTCAATTGGCGTAGAGCGAACATTGAGTGATGACATTCATACACTTGATGAATGCATAGACTTCTTACCCCATTTGTTTGAGAAGCTACAAGAGCGTATGGAAAATCACAAAAAGCGTACGGGGAAGCCTGTACGCATTCGTACACAAGGGGTGAAACTTAAATTTAATGACTTTCAGCTAACGACAGTGGAGCATCGTCAAAGCCAGTTGAGCGAAAGTTACTTCCATAAGCTTATGGAAGAGGCTTATGAGCGCGGCAAAGGCCGAGGCATTCGTTTGGTAGGCCTACACATAGGGTTAGCCGAGCAGCAATCGTCGCAACAATTACCGTTACCATTTGGAGAGCAATAGTGAACAAAAATGAGTTAAAAACACCGGGGCGTTACAAACACTATAAAGGTAACTTGTATGACGTCTATGAAGTGGCTACGCATTCAGAAGACGAAAGTAAGCTTGTGGTTTATCGCCCGTGCTACGGAGAAAAAGCGCTGTGGGTGCGCCCGCTAGAAATGTTTTTCGAAACAGTAGTAAAAGACGGGCAAACGCTGGCTCGCTTTGAATACATAGGTGACATACCAGAAGATTAAAAATAGCGCGTATGCTACGCAGTTTCTCTAATTTTAAGTTCAAAAGGTAAAATGGTGTTGGTCTTTTCTACCTCTTCACCTTCAATAAGAGCAATTAAAGAGGCGGTTGCCATTTCAGCCATTTTTCGACGAGGCACTGACACGGTAGTTAACGAGGGGTATATTGAGCGGGCGAAACTCAAATCGTTAAACCCGCAAATATCAATATCTCTGCCGGGTTTAATGCCTCGTCTATTACACTCCATAACAGCGCCTGCCGCGAGTTCGTCACTAACAAAAAAGAGTGCGTCTAAATCTGGCCATTTATGCAAGGCTTCAGAAAGCAGCTCAGCTCCAGCCTGAAAAGAGGGTTCCGCCCTTGAAGCTATGCACAGTTCAGAAGATAAGCCCGCTTCATAGAGCGCGCTAGACCAACCTTGTTTTCTAAGTAGCGCCCGCCAATCTAGAAATAACGAACAAAAAGCAATATTACGGCGCCCTTTATTAATTAAATACTGTGTCATCTCTTTGGCGGCAAGCTCGTTGTTAACCCCGTAGTTAATATCAAACGGTTCGCTTGAAATATCCATAATTTCAGCCACAGGCGTCCCCGTGGCTAAAAGCATTTTTCGGGTTTCTTGGGTATGGCGGGTTGAGGTGAGAATAAACCCGCTGACAGCTTGCTGAATATAAGACTCAACAATGCGTTCTTCACCAAGTTCAGTATAAGTGGAATCGCCAATCATCAAAGAATAATTCATTTTATCAGCAACCGCTTTCACACCTAGCATAACGTCGTTAAATACATTGTTGCCAAAAGAGGGGAGCAATAGTGCAATTGTACGATTGCTATCTGCAGAAAGAGATTGAGCAGCGCGATTGGGAATATAGTTTAGCTCTCGCGCAGCCTGTTTGATTTTTTGCGCTAACGATTTCGAAATGCCACTGGAATTGTTCAATGCTCTAGAAACGGTTGTTTTATGAACACCTAAATAATCGGCAACATCAGAAATTTTTGTACGGGGTTTTTTAGCCATGGTCATTTTTTGTTATTACAATCTGGTTTCAATTTCACCGATATGTTGCCCGAAAGCACTCATCAATTATTTGTTCTGCGTTATTACTGGGCGTATATAACTTTCGGCCTGCTTGGCAACGTCGTCGAAGCTCTGCGCTACATCGATGATAAATGCGTTCTCTTTTGAAGGGAGTTCTAACGCTGAAAATTGACTATCGAGCATAGCATCACCGTTGAAAAAATGCTCTCGTTGTTTTAACCGCTTACTTAACACCTGCTGAGACGCGTGCAAATAAATAAAGTGACAACGTGAACTGATGTCTTTTGTGAGCACATCCCGGTACGTAGCGCGTAACGCTGAACAACTGACAATGACATCTCGCTGGGCATTTAAATGTTGCTTGGCAACCTTATTCAAGGTTTCTAACCATTCCCATCTATCGGCATCTTGCAATGGAATACCAGCGGACATTTTTTTGATATTACTCGGGCTGTGATAGCTGTCACCCTCCTCAAAAGACAACGAAAATGTATCAGCAAGATACCGGCTTAAGGTGGATTTACCTGTGCCAGACACTCCTGAAACAAAAAATACATGGCGTTGGGTCATAAAATCACTTCTCACTTTAAGGGTCAGGGTTTGATGCTTTTCGACGTGTGGTTCAAGTTGACTACCAGCAAATAATAGTTTGGAAACCGGTTGCGTTCAAGAGATGATTATAATATTGTTACCAAAAGTTAGTGTAATTAATAAGTTGTTAACATTGGGTTGTGTGGCAGGTGCACGGGTATAGCCAGCAAGCTTAGAACAACAGCGCTTTTTATGCAGATCTCAGCCGACTTTATCTAGAGAGAAACTATGACAGATACCTTTTCATTACTTTTTGTCGCCATATGTAGCATCGTACTTCTTACCTACTTGGTGGTAGTAAGAAAAGTGCATGCTTTTGTGGCCATTTTAGTAGCAGCCGCTTTCGTTGGGCTTGGAACGGGTATGCAGGCCTCTGACGTTTTGGCGTCTATGCAGTCAGGTATGGGGAATACGTTGGGCTTTGTGGCCACCATCGTCGGCCTGGGTGCAATGTTCGGCCAGTTCCTAGAAGAGTCTGGGGGGATAGACCGCTTAGCACAAACTATTAATAAGCGCTTTGGCGAGAAAAATAGCCAATGGGCCGTGGTATTAACCGGCTTCTTAGTGGCAATACCCGTGTTTTTCGAAGTGGGCCTGATTATACTCATGCCGCTTATATATTCGATGGCGAAAAAGACCGGCAAGTCGCTTATTTATTATGGTATTCCGCTAACCGCGGGGTTAGCTGTCACCCATGCTTTTATACCACCAACCCCAGGTCCAGTGGCCGTTGCGTCGATATTGGGCGCTGACATCGGCCTTGTTATTTTATTTGGCTTTGTTGTGGGTATTCCTTGTGCGTGCATTGCCGGACCAATTTACGCCACGTTTCTAGCCAAACGCTTACATGTGCCTGTGCCACCCCATGCCCTTGAGGCTTCCGCTTCCACAAACCGCATGGAAAACATGCCTAGTTTTATGACTGTGGCAGGCTTGCTGTTGTTTCCATTACTTGCAATTTTAATTGGTACGCTTGCTAAGTTCGCACTTCCTGATAGCTATTTTAAACAAATAGTCATGTTTATTGGTCACCCATTTATCGCCCTTACCTTAGCTACAATTGCATGTTTTAAAGTGTTAGGTAAAAACCAAGGTTTATCGAACGATCAAATTAGAAATATTGCTTCACGGGGATTAGAGCCGGTTGCACTGGTAATTTTGGTTACCGGGGCGGGGGGCATGTTTAAGCAGGTACTTATAGACTCTGGGGCGGGTCAAGCATTCGCGGATGTTGTGGCACTGTCTCCGTTACCCCCCTTAGCCGCTGGGTTTTTAATTGCTATTTCGGTACGAATAATTCAAGGCTCAGCAACAGTAGCTATGCTAACGGCAGCAGGGTTGATGGGGCCAGTGGTTCAAGAGTTAGCGTTCTCGCCTGCTATTTTAGCGTTAATGACCATCGCCATCGCGGCAGGTGCAACCGCTATGTCTCATGTCAACGATACAGGGTTTTGGATCATCAATAGGTACTTCAATATCTCTGTTAAAGACACCTTTATCTCATGGACGTGTATGGCCACGCTCATCGGATTTATCGGTATCGCACTTGTGCTAATCCTAGGGCTATTCGTCTGATCTTTTTCAGACACACCCTATTTTTTAAATACTATGGAAACCGGTTTCCTGTCTGGTTGTAAATTTTGGAGGTTTTTGTGATAAAGAATTATTGGCGTGAAGGTGTTAAGAAAGCCACTTCGAGAAAATGGATGGCGTTAATTTTAATGGCTGGTGTAGCAGGGCACGCAAGTGGCGAATCTTCTGGCCACGCGGAGCAATACCACCCTGACGCTGAATTGGGTGAGCTATTTACTCAGGTACAAACTACTAAGGTTTTAGGCGACTATAAAACCTTTGTCGATGCGATCCCTAATTCTTCTCCAGAAGCTATCCTTCAAAAGTACCACCAACAAAAGGACACAGCAGATTTTGACCTAAAGCAGTTTGTACTTGCTAATTTCACATTGCCAGAGAAAGCCCAAGCGGCCACAGTGTCCCATGAATCGGAGCTAAAAACTCATCTAGATAACCATTGGGGAAATTTGGTTCGCGACCCTCAAAAAACATCTAATTATTCATCGCTGGTTGCTTTACCTCACCCGTATGTTGTGCCAGGCGGGCGTTTCAGAGAAATGTTCTATTGGGATAGCTACTTTACTATTGTTGGGCTTTTAGAATCGGATGAAGACGCGCTAGCACGCGGAATGATTGATAATTTTGCCTACATGATTGATGAGTTTGGTTTCGTACCAAACGGTAATCGCAGCTATTTTCTAAGTCGCTCACAACCACCTCTATTCGCTGCCAGTTTACTTGCTTATGCCGATAAGCATGGCATGGATTCTGTCGTTTCTTACCTGCCGCAGTTGGAAGCTGAATATGGTTATTGGATGGATGGAAATGAGGAAATTCCAAACCAGGCGACACAAGGTCGTCACCTTATCGTATTGGAAAACGGTGATTATCTAAATCGCTATGCAGGCGCAAAAGAAGAGCCTCGAGCCGAAGCATATGGAAAAGAATTACGCTGGGCTTCTGCGCTGCCGGAAGCGCAACGAGGCGACTATCACCGACATCTTAGAGCCGTGTGCGAATCAGGGTGGGATTTTAGCAGTCGTTGGTTTAAAGATGGAGTTAATAAGTCGACTACTCATGCTATGGACATTATTCCTGTTGATTTAACCAGTTTACTTTTTCAACTAGAGCATACGCTAGGGTTACTGTTCGAACATGCAGGGAACACTGAAAAAAGTAAACACTATTTCGCCGTAGCAGAGCGCCGTAAATCACTACTTCACAAATATCATTTCGATGAAAAAACAGGCACGTACCAAGACTATGATTTTAAGCTGAAACAACATACGGGACGCCTGTCCATGGCAATGGCCTACCCCCTCTACGTAGGCGCAGCAACCGACACCGCCGCTAAACGAGTTTCAGACTACCTCGCACAACATTTTCTTATGCCAGGGGGATTTGTATCAACCTTGGTCGAAACGGGTGAGCAGTGGGACTACCCGAATGGTTGGGCGCCGCTGCAATACATCGGGGTAAAAGGCTTGCTTAACTATCAACAAAGCGACGTTGCTCACGAAGCAATGAGCAGATGGCTTGCGCTTAACGAGAAAGTTTACAAAGCCGAAGGCAAGATGATGGAAAAATACAATGTGGTAGACACCACCTTAAAGGCCGGTGGCGGAGAATACCCTACTCAAGATGGATTTGGTTGGACCAATGGCGTTGATCTCGCATTTTACCGACTGCTAGGAAAGCCACAGGCAAGCGCGAAGTAACGTTTTACACAATGCACTACAAAACACACTACACACTACACATTTAGGAGACTTGTATGAATTTAAAGATGTTTAAAGCGAGTATGGTCGCAATATCAGTGTCATCCGTATTCGCTGCACCTGGCGCTATGGCGCAGCAAAGCGATGAAGCTAATTTGCAAGAAATGGAAGTGATTTCGGTTTCAGGGATCCGTGGCGCGTTGGCGCGTTCACAAGCTGAAAAAATGGATGCGGCATCGATCATTGAGTCTATCTCTGCTGAAGATATCGGTAAATTACCCGACTCTTCTATTGCCGAGTCGTTGGCGCGCTTGCCTGGCCTTGCCGGTGAACGAAGTGGCGGTCGCACATCAGGTATTTCCATTCGAGGCTTTAAAGAAGACTTCACAGGTACCTCGCTAAATGGCAGAGAGCTGATAGGAATTGGTGACAACCGAGGCGTAGAATACGACCTCTATCCTTCTGAAATTATGACAGGCGCAACCATTTACAAAACCACCCAAGCCGATTTAATGGTTCAAGGTATTGGTGGAACAGTAGATTTACAAACTGTGCGTCCACTGCAGGCAGAAGAGTCCTATACCATTAATACCAGCTATGAAGTTGGGGAACGTGATTCAGATAACCCTGAGTTTGGTAATGAGGGACACCGTCTAGCCGTCTCCATAAATAAAAAATTTGCTGATGATACAGTGGGCTTCGCGCTTGCATTAGCGACAACAACCTCACCAAACAATCAAAGAAACTACGGTGTATGGGGATATGGCACTAATGAAGAAGGACAAATACTCCCAACAGGCATTAGCAGCCACGTAATAAGTACTGAGTTAGAAAGGGATACTATATCTGGAGTGTTACAATACCGTCCTTCAGACAACCTAGACATAGTGCTAGATGTGCTCTCCATCGACTATTCAGATTCAGGCATAAGACGGGGTATCATCGACCCCTTTACTGCCATAAACGTTACTGGTAGTGGCGCTAATTCTACAGGCACCCAAGTTAATGCTAATTCGGTACTTAGAACTGATCCTCGACAAAAAGACGGTGAATTAAGTACCTTTGGTATCAATGCGACTTACTTCCTTAACGACAACTGGTCCATCGAACTAGATGCGGCAAACAGTGAATCAGAAAAACGTGACCTACGCGGGGAGTCTTATGCAGGTCTTGCGCGCTCTGGCGCTTTAGATCCCTCTGAATACGGAAGCCGTGAGTTCATTATGTCGCCAGATGGCATAGAGTTTACCGATTCCACAGGACTCGATAGCTTTTCAGACCCAGCATTATTGCAGTTAGCTGGCCCACAAAGCTGGGGTGGGGGCATGGCCAGTTTAGCTGAGCAATTTGAAACTGACGTTCTACAAGCGAACGGCAACCCGTTTTCCTACCTCAATGGACAAGATGGCTTTTTAAACTTCGCAGATTTTAGTGAAGAGCTAACCACAGTTAAATTGGAACTGTCGGGGCTTCTAGATGGCGAAATTTTCACTAAAATTACTACTGGGGTTAACTACTCAGACCGCTATAAAGATAAAATAAACAAAGGTTTTTTTGCCACGGCAGAATCATACCCGTACAGCGAATCTATCCCTAGCGAGTATGTGTATGGTACCGCGGATCTAACGTGGATGGGGTTAGGCGAAGTGGTAGCCTATGATGGTTTTCGTCCCTATGAAGATGGTACTTATACGCAAAATGACGCGGGTCTGTTAGAGCCAGATAGATTAGGAGATACGTACGAGGTCGAAGAAGAAGTATTGACCTTGTACGCTAAAGCCGATTTTGAATACGGCTTTAATGATATGTTTTTGACCGGTAATCTAGGGGTTCAATACGTTGATACCGATCAGTCATCCGTCGGCTCTATTGCGGTTATCGGTAGCAACTTTAAAGTGTGCGATGATAATGACGATAATGTGGTCGACGAGTCATGCTTAGTGAGTATGGGTGATAGCTATAGCCATATATTACCTAGTTTGAATTTAAGTCTAGAGTTTGCAGAGGGGCAGTTCTTCAAGTTTGCTGCGAACAAGACAATCAGCCGCGCGCGTATTGATCAAATGAAGGCGTCGGGCTTTGTCAAATTTACGCTGAATATCGATCAAATCACTATTCCAAACTCACAAGAAGCAGTTGAAAACTATGGCTCGCCTTGGTCTAAATTCACCGGTAACCCGCAATTGCGTCCACTTGAATCGAATAATATTGATTTGTCATATGAAAATTACTTCAGTGACGAAGGGTACTTTGCGCTAGCCTATTTTTATAAAGATCTAGTGAACTGGACCCGTGATGGGAATCAGTTAATTGATTTTACTAATGATGAAACAAATGGCGGAGCAAATTACTTCGTTCCTGGATTCCATGACCGCGTTATTGAAACAGACGGTATCTACGGGCCGGCAAATGTCTATTACGAGGCCGGTGATATAGCAACGCCTCCTGACTTAGGTACTTATTCTTTCTTTGAAGATGGGTTAGAAGGAAAAGTTGAAGGTATAGAGTTAACCGCAAACGTACCTTTTAATACATTTAGTACGGTATTGGATGGGTTTGGTACAGCAGCGTCATTTACCTATGTCGATGCTGAACTTGAAGATGGATCCCGTATTCCTGGTCAGTCTGATAAATCGTACTCTTTGACCGTGTATTATCAGTATGAAGGCTTTGAAGTACGCGTAGCGACAACCCATCGCACAGACTTCCTTACCTACCAGCGAGGTGGTTCTAACAAAATAGAAGAAGCAACGCGCAGTGACGTCACACTAGTTGATGCGCAAATCAGTTACGACTTTGCTGATTCTGGGGTGGAGTACCTTGAAGGTTTAAGAGTTTCTCTATCGGGCACTAACCTTGCGGACGAAGACGAAGAAACTACCGATGATGCCACCGGCGTTGTTTCTTCACGCCGCCAGTTTGGCCCAACGTATTTACTCAACCTTAATTACTCATTCTAGAGTAAATGAGTAAATGGGGTCAGAGTATTTTTTAGTAAAATTAACTCTGACCCCTTTGTTCTATGCTCCCCCCTGAAAGGGTAAGCAGCACTTCTGGTTTTTTATTCTCTCCCAGGCACGCGGTGGGCTATATCGCAATTTCCATGAATAATGGCTCTCTTGTATTGTGGTATGCCAGTTTTGTCCTATTAGCCATCCTTGGGGCAGGTTCTTTGCCCATTATTTGGACAACCATACTCAACGATTACTTTGTTGAGCACAAAGGTAAAGCCATTGGCCTGACCATGACGGGGACTGGCTTAGGCGCATTGGTGCTACCTCCTTCAGCAAGCTACTTAATTGCTGAGTTCGGTTGGAGAACCGCCTATCAAGCTATCGGTATTGGCCTGGTGGTGATTTCCTTACCCTTTGTTATTGCTTTATTTAAACGCTCTCCTAATGCTGTTGCGAAAGAGGCGAACGTTAGTGACAAAGGTGTGTGGGGAGTATCTCGCCGAGAAGCCATGAAAAGCAAACAGTTTTGGATCCTCGGGTTTGTGTTGTTTTTAACTGCGGTTGTCATTGTTGGCTTATTGTCTAACTTCAAACCTATTTTACTAAGTAAAGGCTTGCAAGGCGGCACAATTGCGTGGGTGGCCTCTGTTTTAGGAGTAACCATTATCATTGGCCGCTTAGCTGTCGGCGCTTTGGTAGACCGTTTTTGGGCTCCCGGTGTAGCGTCGGTGATTTTCCTTTTGCCTATTATTTCTATATCACTTCTGGTTTGGATGCCTGGATCAGTGACGGTGGCGGTGATGGTAGCACTTACCTTGGGGTTGGCAGCTGGCGCCGAGTTAGATTTGCTCGCGTATCTCACCGGAAAATATTTTGGTCCACGTCATTACTCTTCTGTATTTGGCGGCATCTTTGCCTTTTTTGCGGTAGGAGCAGGTGTTGCGCCTCCAATTTATGGTAAGGCTGGTGCGGGTGGATACAGTACAATATTAATGATATCCATAGGGATGATGGTTCTTTGTATTCTACTTTTCTTGGCTATGGGGAAATACCCGAAGCAAGAACAACGCCCCTAATATTTAGCTGTAAGTGAATGTTTGCTAAGCTGCATGGCCGATGATGGCATGCAGCTTTTTTATTACTTGTCTAACCTATATCTACTACACTCAAATAATTTATTCTTATCACGTTTACAGAAACAGCTTCTTCTAGAAATTCGGGTATCGAACCTCTAAAAGCTGGCTGTTGAAAATAAGTTACTCAGAAAATATTCAATCCAAAAATATCTTTAACATTGAAAAGTACTTTCGCTGTTTTCTCTCTAGAAATTTGGCTTCCCTTGATTAAAATATCTACTAGTTGAGCCTTATCATTTAAAAACTCGCCTCTTCTTTTTCTTATAGGTCGAAGCATATCCTGCAAACACTCTTCCAGTACTTTTTTCGTTGTACCGTCACCAAGACCTCCACGACGATAGTGCTCTTTTAACTGGCTGATATAGCCCTCATCAGGATGAAAGGCATCGAGATAAGTAAAAACGATATTTCCTTCGACTTTACCGGGGTCTTCAACCTTTAGGTGATTAGGGTCGGTATACATGGATTTTACAGCTGCGGAGATCTCTTTTTCAGTAGCCCCTAAGTTAATTGCGTTGCCCAACGACTTAGACATCTTATTTTTTCCATCTGTACTAGGAAGCCGCGGCGCATTACTTAGTAAAGGCCTACACTCACTTAGGACAATACGTCCTGCTAGTGAGTTAACCTTTCTCACTATCTCATTAGTTTGTTCAAGCATGGGTAACTGGTCATCTCCAACAGGCACTAAAGATGCATTAAACCCCGTTATATCAGCTGCTTGCGATATAGGGTATGTTAGAAAACCTGCGGGGATAGATCGTTCAAATCCTTTGTTTTGGATTTCACTCTTAACGGTCGGATTTCTCTCTAGCCGACTGATGGTTACAAGGTTGTTGTAATACATAGTCAACTCAGCAAGGGCGGGGAGCTGTGACTGAAGGCAAATAGTTGTTTTAGAGGGGGCGATACCAACAGCTAGATAATCAGCAACGATATTTAAAATGTTGGATGATACTTTTTTCGGATTGTACGCATTATCAGTAAGACCTTGCATATCAGCCACAAGAATCGTTTGCTCGTGAATTTCTTGCAAAGTTACGCGTTGCTTTAGAGAACCGACATAATGACCGAGATGTAACGGCCCTGTCGCTCTGTCTCCGGTCAGAATAATCTCCGGCTTATCAGCACCTTGTTTTGTGTTCATGGGTATATCTCCTAGGTTGAACAGATCGCTACTGGAGATATAAAAGAAATTACAGTCTTAGCTACCTTCCAGCAGCTTAAGAATGTAAGAATTCAGCGCCGCTCTATATAGAGCGCCACCAGAAGAAGGATGATGTAGACGTTGAAAAGTATTTCATGCAGATAATTTAACGGTAATTTTTTTGAATATCAACTCCCAACAGTGGGATACCAACAGAAAAACGTATGTAAAAACATTATTGTTAGGCAAGATAATAAATACGCTTCAAGTAGTACTTATAAATTATTAAGGCAAATAAAAAAGGCCAGCGCTAATGACAACGCTGGCCTTTTAGAGGCATGTTGGCTGTTGTGTTAAACAGACTGCCGTTTAATAGCGGTAACTCACCTTCAGCGTTAGTTCACGAGGAGGGGCCATAGCCGCTAAAATATTCGGGCCAGAAGGGAGGCCCCATGCCATTATTTTCTCATCAGTTAAGTTCTTGCCGATAAGCGAGATAGTAATATCTTCGTTTGGAGAGACGACCCGCATACTGGCATTGTATGTAGTATAGTCACCTTGCTTAGCGCCATCAAAATAGGAAATGTCGGTGTAGTGTTCATCGGTGAACGCAATGTCAGTTCTTGCATTGAAATCCCAGTCACCAAACAAGTCATCATGATAGTATTCAGCAAACAATGACCATTTATTTTTAGGTGCAAATATTAAAGGTTCACCACTTAGGTCACATACGCCATCGCTATTACGTAGGCGCTCGGCGCAGTCTGCTCCCCCGATAAACTCATCATAACTGGCATCTGTATACGAGTAGTTGCCTCCTAAATTCCAGTTCTCATGCGCATAAAATTTCATCTCAATTTCAATACCTTCACTGGTACTGTCGGCTGCATTGTCTACGGTAAATGCTGCCACGGTACCTTCAAGCTGTGTGGAAAGCTGCAACCCTTCAATGTCCATCGAAAAATAGTTAGCGTTTAGGCTCAAGGCACCATCTAGCCATGTGGTTTTAGCACCTAATTCAATACTGGAAACCTCTTCTGCATCGAATTCAATATCGCCCTCTGGATCTTCTATGCGGTCACTGAAACCGCCGGTTTTATGCCCTTTAGCGTAGGTAGCAAAAAGGTTCATATCGTCAGATGCTTGCCATTGAACGGTGAATGAGGGCGTGAATTTACTTTCACTTCTACTTTCCTCACGGTTAACCTCATCTTCGCCCAACACGTTTTGGGTTTGATATACCTTAAGGTATCGCCGGTAACGCGGTAACCGTGCTTGCTCAACCTGGTGATAACTGGATGCTACACGTGGCAATTGAGTTATGTCAGCCTGGCGATATTTTGGTCGTGGGCTGTACCACCGATAACACAGATGGCATGTTTGGTGACTTGCTTGCCACATCTGCGCAAGCGCGAGGTGTACGCGGCCTTATTATTGATGCGGGAGTTCGAGATGTGCGCGATCTCAAAGAAATGGACTTTCCCGTATGGTCTCGGGCCATTTCAGCAAAAGGCACGGTGAAAAATACCCTCGGCAGTGTAAACGTTCCTATCGTGTGTGCAGGTCAGCTTATACACCCAGGTGATGCAATTGTTGCCGATGATGATGGTGTTTGCGTTGTAGCACGTAAAAATGCAGATATGGCATTGGTTAATGCTAATAAGCGAGAGCAAAAAGAAGAAGAAAAGCGCGAGCTATTGGCAAAAGGAGTGTTGGGGCTTGATATATATAATATGCGCCCGCGGTTAGAAGAACATGGTTTGCAATATTATGATGATGTGGCTGCGTGGGAGGCTGACAAATAAGTGGCGCGGTCACGTTTGCCACGTATTTTCAGGCGTTTTAAAACGCTTGAAAGCCTAAGAGTGGTTATTATCGTGGGAACCGACTATACCGAGTATCGATTGTTTCGCTTAATGGTTAGTCGCGGGCATAAGGTGCATTGTTTCATTACAGACGACCCTTGGAAGTACAACACGGATATAGATGGTGTCATGTGTCGCTACCCCAGTGAACTGCCAAGCTTGTGCGAACGACATGAGATTAGCGACGTTTTTTTTTGCGACGATAGGTGGTTGGATATATTACCAACCACCGAATATATAAATCTGATCCGACACAGCTAACCGGGCTGAATTAAATCACCTATGCTTGTTTCAATACTAAGCGCAGTACTACTAAGGCAACCGCTTTTTAAAGCCGACTATTGGCAAAACGTCTGAATATAAAGCTGCTCTACTTTTTCCCTCGCCCACTGGGTCTTACGCAGAAATTTTAGCGATGATTTAATTGACGGGTCGTTATCAAAACAATTTATTTTAATGCGGTAGTACAACCCTTCCCAGCCATAGTATTCATACAGTTGGGTGACAACTTTTTCCAAAGTAAGGCCGTGAAGCGGGTTATTAGGTTGTTGGTTCATTTAAGATCGCTACTTTATAAAAATAGTGTCTTAGTTTATCACGAAAACGTGGGGTCAGAGTACTTTCCCTTAGGGGGCTTTCGGCGGTAATTAACTCTGACCCCATTATTGTTAAGGCTTTAAGCCATCTAAGATAATATGCTGGATGTTCTTTAAGGTACTTTCAAAGAAAACTGGATCGCTCAAGTCGGTACCGGTTACAGCTTTAATCTGAACACTAAAATCGGCATAGTGTTGGGTTACAGCCCAAATACTAAAGATTAAATGAACAGGTTCCACGGGTTTGAGCTTGCCTTCTGCTATCCACGCGTTTATTACTGCGCTTTTAGCTTCGAGTAAGGCTTTAAGGGGCGTACCTAGCTCTTTGATTAACAACGGGGCGCCTTGAACCACTTCCATGCAAAAGAGCTTTGATTCCGCTGGATTGTCCCGCGACATCTCAAGCTTTAACTTAATGTATTCACTTAGGGTAACCATAGGATCTTGTTCAGCCGAGAAGCGGTGTAAGGGGCTCAACCATACATCGAGCAGGTGGCTGATAACGGCTAAATATAAGCCGTCTTTGCTTTTAAAGTAATAAAGCAGGTTACTCTTAGACACGTTCGCTAATTCGGAAATTTGCTCTACTGTGGTGCCATTTACGCCATTTTTAGAAAATAGCGCTAGGGCAGACTGCATAATACGACTGCGTTTTTCTTGTAGCGCCTTATCACGCCGCCTTTGCGCGGTAGGGCTAAATGTACGCGCTATTTTTTCATTTACTTTATTTTCTGCCATCGTCACTTCTTAAACTGCAGCAATTTTAATTCTCCCACGTAGTTTACGCGTTGTTTTAACCGCTATAAACCTGTTTGAACAAAATTGCACCAATTAAGTTCATTTGCACTGGACTTGATGTTTCAAATTGAACCAACAGGTCCAATTTCATTCATGCTATTTTGTAAGTTATTGATTAGATTAAAAAACATATATTGGCCTGTTTTATGCTGTCTAATCTGTGTACCGCCTCTTCAAATTTTTGAACTCGGCAACCTGACAAAAAGCTGTTCTAGCAGCTCAAAACGCATACAAGCAGAGGGAACAACATGGATATTGGTGTATTTATTCCGATTGGTAACAACGGCTGGTTAATTTCTAAAAATTCTCCTCAGTTCAAACCAACTTTCGATCTCAATAAAGAAATTGTGATGAAGGCTGAAAAGTACGACATGGATTTCGCACTCTCTATGATCAAATTGCGAGGGTTTGGCGGGGAAACGGAATTTTGGGATTACAACTTAGAATCTTTCACCCTAATGGCTGGCCTTGCTGCGGTCACTTCAAAAATTCAGCTTTACGCCACGGCGGCGACCTTAGTTTTACCTCCGGCGATCATGGCCCGTATGGCAACTACCATCGACTCAATTTCCAACGGCCGCTTTGGCGTGAACTTAGTTACTGGGTGGCAGCGTCCCGAATATTCGCAAATGGGGATGTGGCCGGGCGACGAGTTTTTCGGTAACCGCTATGAGTACCTTGATGAATATATCAAGGTGGTAAAAGAGTTGTGGGAAACCGGGAAAAGCGATTTTAAAGGCGAGCATTTTCAAATGGATGACTGTCGAATGCTGCCAAAACCGCAGCGTAAAATACCGCTTATTTGCGCAGGCCAAAGTGCCGCGGGCATGGATTTCTCCGCTCGCCACGCCGACTACAACTTTTGTTTTGGTAAAGGTGTCAATACGCCTACCGCGTTTGCACCCACTGCAGAGCGGCTAACTGAAGCGGCTGAAAAGCACGGACGTAGTGTGGGTTCTGCGGTGCTTATGATGGTAATTGCCGATGACACCGACGAGAAAGCCATGGCGAAATGGGAAAGCTATAAAGAAGGGAAAGATCAATCGGCGCTTGATTGGATGGCAACGCAGGGCGCTGCTGATAAGAAGTCGGGTAAGGATACAAATATCCGCGATATGACCAACCCAACTTCTGCAGTGAACCTTAACATGGGTACCCTAGTGGGCTCGTATGAGTCGGTAGCTTCAATGCTCGATGACATTGCGACAGTACCGGGCTGTGAAGGGGTGCTGCTTACCTTTGATGACTTTTTAAAAGGTATGGACGATTTCGGCACCAAGATTCAGCCTCTTATGAAGTCTCGTCAGCACTTAAAAACCTCAGGAGCGGCCTAATGTCAGCAGGTGAAATATTTGAGGTTTCTGGCTGTTTTCAAGCGAAGCAGAGCGGTCAACCCGTACTTCCCGCTACGCCAGAGCCGCTTACACTTAACCCGAGTGAAACCGCAGTAATTGTGGTGGATATTCAAAACGCTTATGCCAGCAAAGAGGGATATTTAGACAAAGCTGGGTTTGATGTATCGACCACCGAACCTGTGATAGCCAATACCATAAAGGTATTAGATACCGCACGAAGCGCAGGCATGCCGGTATTCTATTTACAAAATGGTTGGGATGCAGATTACAAAGAAGCCGGCGGCCCGGGCTCGCCTAACTGGTACAAATCTAACGCTCTTAAAACCATGCGAAAGCAACCTGAATTAAAAGGCAGCTTATTAGCAAAAGGTACGTGGGATTACGAACTTGTAGATGCGCTTAAACCCCAGAAGGGCGATTTTGTTATTCCTAAAACCCGCTATAGCGGCTTTTACAACACCAATTTAGACAGCATGTTGCGCGCGTGTGGTATTCGCAACTTGGTGTTTACCGGCATTGCTACCAATGTGTGCGTGGAGTCTACCTTACGTGATGGCTTTCACTTGGAATATTTTGGTGTGGTGCTGGCAGATGCGGCTTACCAAGCAGGCCCGCCTGAAATACACGAGGCCTCACTTTTTAATATTCAAACATTTTTTGGGTGGGTGTCTACTACAGCGCAGTTTTGTGAAGTGTTTAGCGCAAAAACGCCTTCAACAAATTAAGCGGAACGCAATTAAGAAAACGCAAAAGAGAACAACGAAAAGGAATCTGAAGATGCCAAAGAAAGCGATTATTCCAGCAGGTACGTCAACCCCCATTGCGCCTTTTGTACCAGGCTCTATGGCTGACAACATCTTATACGTGTCGGGGACTTTACCGTTTGATGAAAACAATGATGTAGTTCATGTGGGCGACGCAGAAGCGCAAACACGCCACGTGTTAGAAACCATCAAAAGTGTTATTCAAGAAGCCGGGGGCACTATGGATGACGTGACGTTTAACTCTATTTTTATTACTGACTGGGACGATTACGCTGCGGTTAATAAAGTATACGCCGAATACTTTCCGGGCGAGAAACCCGCACGCTATTGCATAAAAGTAGGCTTAGTAAAACCAGAAGCCTTAATTGAAATCGCATCCGTTGCGCATATTGGGTAGGTGGCTATGTTTGGACTATCTACCGAATGCGCCCATTGGTTCTACTTAGGTGAGCTTTATGCATTTTGACGTGCATGGGCTTAAGGCAAAAGATGCACCTACCATTGTGATGAGTTCAGGCTTAGGTGGCGCGAGTGGGTTTTGGAAACCTCAGTTAAGTGACTTTAGTCAATCTTACCGCGTTATAACTTATGACCAACTCGGCACAAATAAAAGTCCAGCGAATTTGCCTAGTGATTACAGCATTGCGCATATGGCCGAAGAATTATCTGCGTTATTAAGCGAACTCAGTATCGCTAAATGTCACTTCATTGGTCATGCATTAGGCGGGTTAGTTGGGCTGCAACTTGCGCTTACAACCCCCTCGTTGCTTGAAAGTTTAGTGCTGGTAAATGCATGGAGTAGTCCAAACCCCCATACCACACGATGCTTCAATATTCGTAAAACATTGCTTGCCGATGACAGAAAAAAAGCCTACTTGCAGCTACAGGCATTGCTTTTGTATCCGCCGGACTGGATTGCAGCAAATGCCGCACATTTAGAACAGGAAGAGGCCCATTTGCTTGGCCATTTTCCCGATGTGAGTAACTTGCTTGCGCGTATTAGTGCGCTTAGTAGCTTTGATGTTGCTGCCAGGCTTAAAGGAATAACAACACCCACATTAGCCATTGTTAACAAAGACGATACTTTGGTGCCGTGGCAGAATTCGCAGCATTTGGCCGAGGAAATGCCTAATGCAGAGTTAGCGGTAATGGAATATGGCGGGCATGCATCGAGTATTACCATTCCACGCACCTTTAATAATTTAATCCTCGGTTACTTAACGCGGCAGACGCAATAGCAAAAACGCCCCAGTAACCTTTGCAAATTGGAACATTATTTATATGACAACACCACTTAACGATAACGCGCTAGCGCAACTTTTTTTAGACGCGCATACCCATACAAGCTGGCAGGAAAAACCGATTGATGAAGCAATAATTCAGCAACTTTACGATCTTGTTAAAGTGGGTTCTACATCAGCAAACTGCAGCCCTGCGCGATTTGTCTTTATAACAACAGATGAAGCGCGGGAAAAGCTAAAACCGTGTCTTTCAAGTGGCAATGTAGAGCAAACCATGTCTGCCCCGTGCACAGTTATAGTGGCATATGACGAAGAATTCTACGAACAACTGCCTACGTTATTTCCATACGCCGATGCGAAAAGCTGGTTCACCTCTAACCCAGAAGCGGCGCTTGAAACGGCTATGCGCAACAGCTCTATGCAAGGCGCCTATTTAATTAGCGCTGCTCGGGCGTTAGGTCTAGATACAGGCGCAATGTCTGGTTTTAATCCCACATTACTTAATGACACCTTCTTTTCAGATAGCACGTGGAAGGTGAATTTCTTACTTAACATTGGCTATGGCGACGGCGAGAAAGTGCATAAACGTTTTCCTCGCTTAAGTTTTGAGCAAGCCTGTCAAATATTGTAACGACAACACAAAGGATAATCGTATGACTATTACAGCAGTGAAAAACGCAGTAACAGAAGTGCTCCCCCCGGTAACGCCAGAAGCCTATCGCCAAGGAATGTCCAGCCTAGCAGCAGCGGTAAATATTGTTACCACCAATGGCCCAGACGGCCCTGCCGGTTTTACCGCCACTGCAGTTTGTAGTGTCAGCGATAACCCTGCCACCTTACTTGTTTGTTTAAATCGCAGTGCATCGGTACACCAAGTGTTTAAAAACAGCACGCACTTAGTCATTAATACGCTGACATCACAACATCAGCCTATTTCAAATTTATTTGGCGGCAAAGCGCCGATGGCAGAGCGTTTTGAAAGTGGTGAGTGGCTAACCTCTAAAACCGGCTCACCGATGCTTAAAGATGCGGCGGTGAGTTTTGATTGCATAATAACGGACGTGAAAAGTGTGGCGACGCACGACGTACTATTTTGCCAGGTGGTTGATATTACACAGGACGAAGACGCAGATGCGTTGCTGTATTACCAACGCGGATATAACAGCGCGTGTAAAAACACATAACAACAAGGGTTGGACGTTAAATGAAAGTAGTAGGCCACTTTATCGATGGTGAAACTTGTACGCCCAAAGGGCGAATGCAAGACGTATATAACCCGGCAACCGGGCAAGCCGAGAAATTAGTTTTGTTGGCATCTAAAGCCACAGTGAACGACGCCATTGTCAGTGCCCAAAACGCATTTTCGACCTGGCGCAATACGCCGGTAAGTAAGCGTGCCAGGGTTATGTTTAAATTTAAAAGCTTATTGGAAGAACACGCCGAAGAAATTGTTGCGCTCATTGGCGCTGAACACGGAAAAATCAGTCACGATGCTGCAGGCGAATTACAGCGTGGTATTGAAAATGTGGAATTTGCATGCGCTGCGCCACAACTTTTAAAAGGCGAACACAGTAAAAATGTGGGGCCCAATATTGATGCGTGGAGTGAGTTTCAGCCCTTAGGCGTAGTTGCTGGTATTACGCCGTTTAATTTTCCTGCGATGGTGCCGCTGTGGATGTTTCCCCTAGCCATTGTATGTGGCAATACCTTTGTACTTAAACCCTCTGAACGTGACCCAAGTTGTGCCATTTACTTAGCGAAGCTACTAAAAGAAGCAGGGCTACCCGACGGCGTATTTAACGTGGTGAATGGCGACAAAGAAGCCGTTGATCAAATTCTTGATGATGAACGCATCAAAGCGGTGAGTTTTGTAGGCTCTACGCCTATTGCTGAATATATCTATTCAAAAGCAAACGCTAACGGTAAGCGCTGCCAAGCGTTAGGCGGGGCTAAGAATCACGCTATTGTTATGCCTGATGCCGATATCGACAACGCGGTGAACCAGTTACTAGGCGCGGCTTTCGGCTCGTCAGGTGAGCGCTGCATGGCGCTTTCAGTGGTTGTTGCGGTTGGTGATGATGTTGCTAATCGCATTGTGGATAAGATGCAAACCGCCATGATGGACTTAAAAGTAGGCGCCTATGAAGATGCGACAAACGATTTTGGCCCGCTTATCACGTTGCAGCACAAACAAAAAGTAGAGGGTTACATAGCCAGTGCCAAAGAAGAGGGAGCCAATGTTGTTGTAGACGGTCGAAGCCCTAATGTTGAAGGCTATGAAGAGGGCTTTTTCTTAGGCGCTACGCTTATCGATAAAGTAACCCCTGAAATGACCAGCTATAAAGCAGAGATTTTCGGCCCTGTACTCCAAGTCATGCGCGTTGAAAACATGCAGCAGGCCATGCAGTTAATCGATGATCACGAATATGGTAACGGTACCTGTATTTTTACCCGGGATGGCGAAGCTGCGCGTTATTTTTCTGACAACATTCAAGTGGGCATGGTGGGCATTAATGTACCTCTGCCTGTGCCGGTTTCTTATCATAGCTTTGGTGGATGGAAGCGTTCGCTGTTTGGCGACCTTCATGCCTATGGTCCAGACGGAGTGCGCTTTTATACCAAACGTAAAACTATCACTCAGCGCTGGCCCTCAAGCGGCGTGCGCGAAGGAGTGAGCTTTTCGTTTCCTAGCTAGTATGCGGGGCAAGCTTCCTTAAAGAAGTTGCTAGCACGCTATTTGTTCATGGCCGAAAGGTATGAAATAGCAAGTAAATAACAGCACAAAATTAAGCCCAAAACCAGGCTTAATACTAAGCCATTAATAATAACAATTTTAAAACCGCAAGCCTTTGGCAGTTCCTCTCCAGTCCTGCCTTAGGCTTGCACCCTAGTGGCCTTCGATAAGCAGTTCACGTCGACAGTTACTCTTAAATAAAAATATCGGGACAACACCGCCGCAAGGCTTGTTAATAAAAAATATAAACAGATCCTTAAAACGAGAGTAAAACATGCATACGTTAAACACACACAAGCGGCTGCTGGCGTTAACCGTAGCGACGGCGTTAAGTGCGCCAGCGGCTTTTGCTGCAGAGAATGTTTGGGAAAGTATTGAAGTAACCGCGCAAAAGCGCAACGAGAATATCAGTGATGTGGGTATTGCGATTACCGCCTTTTCAGGCGAGCAACTAGAAGCCCTTGGTCTTGAAAGCAGTACCGAGCTTATCGCGTTTACCCCCGGTGTATCATTAGCCGGCGATATTGGCGGGCAACGCGCTATTTTTAATATTCGGGGTGTGGTGCAAAACGACTATGCCGATTTAGCCGAAGCGCCCGTTGCCGTGTATGTAGATGGCGGCTATCTTGCCAGTACCCAGGCACAAACCTTTGGGTTATTTGACGTAGCGCGAATTGAAATACTAAAAGGCCCACAAGGTACACTTTTTGGTCGTAATGCTACGGGAGGCTTGGTAAATACCATTACCGCAAAACCTACCGCAGAAACCGAAGGTTACGGAGAATTCACCGCCGCCCGGTTTGACCAATATCGCTTTGAAGGTGCTATATCTGGCGAAATAACAGAGGGGGTTTATGGGCGCTTTTCTGGTTTCACCAATCAGCAGGGCGAAATACTGGAAAATATTTATGAAGACGGCGCTGCCCCCGATACGCGGCTAGGATCAGTAGGTGGCGGCGAAGATGGCTATAACGATGATACTAAAGCGTTTCGTGCCCAGCTGTTATTTGATATTGGCGATGAAGGCTCGCTATTGTTAAGCGGTAATTGGTCGGATACCACTAAAAGTGAAGGCCCCTACCAGGTAGTGAATACCACAGAAGTGAAAGATGCGCAGGGCAATGTTATTGATGTAATTTTTGCCGCTGATGACCCGCTAGGTTGCGACACAATTCAAGCCGGCGTTTGTGTTGATGGCAACTTTAATGGCGATCCCCTACGCCCAGTTCAAGGTGGCGACTTTAACGGTAACTTCGACCCCGATGGTTCGGGTAATAAGGTAAACAAAGACTTTGCCTTTGACGATCAAAATAAAATTGAATCTAAAGGGCTTGCAGCAACATTAGATTACGCGTTTGAAGATTTTGATTTTTTCGCTATGTCTGATTACAAAGAATTTACGCGCACGGTGGGCCTTGATTCCGACCAAACGGCGTCGCCAGAGCTAATTTTTCAATCAGACAGTACCATTGAGCAGTTCAGCCAAGAGTTTCGTTTTTCAGGTGAAACAGCTGCACTAAAATGGGTTGGCGGGATTTATTACTTGTCTGTTAGCACCGACTACAGCCAGGGTTTAGCGGGGTCGCCTACCACATTTTTCCTAGGTGGCGAGGAAAACAATACTTTAGTGTCACTTGAGACCGACTCGTACTCCCTATTCGGGCAGGTAGACTATAGCTTAACCGATGACCTGGTCTTAGTAGGCGGCTTGCGCTATACCCGAGAAGATAAAGCGTTTGTCGGTAACGTATATCAAAACGAAAATACCAATGATCGTATTATTGAAATAGATACTAGCACGGCCTCGTTAGAGGTGATGGACGAACAAAACGATCAAAGCTTATGGTCAGCTAAACTCCAACTAGAATATAGCGTGGGCGATAGTTTGTATTATGCCGGTATTAACCGAGGCGTAAAAGCGGGCAGTTTTAATGCACCATTATTCGGCGGGTTTAGTTTTTATGAGCCCGAAGAGCTTACCTCATACGAAGCCGGTTTAAAGCACAGCTTCATGCAGGGAAGCGGGGTATTTAATGCCAATGTCTTCTACTACGACTACAACGATTATCAATCGTTTTCATGGGTAAATAATGCCGGTGTGGTAACCAATGAAGAAGCTAGTTTCAGCGGCATAGAGTTAGAAGTATTCCTCACCCCCACAGACAGCTTAGACGTGATGTTGAATTTCTCTTATACCGATGCCGTGGTAGAAGATTTAGAAGTTGCTTCGGGTTACTTTGCCGATACCACGCCTCCGTTTACACCAGAGTATCAGGCTTCTGCCATGGTGAGATACAACTGGGATGCCTTCGAAGGCAATATGGCGGCGCAATTGTCGGCTAATTATCAGTCTGAAACCTTCCATAATGCGCGTAATTTTACTGCTCATGAGATTGATAGCTATGCCACAGCCGATGCGCGCTTAACGTGGAATGACAGCAACGATAAATGGAGCCTCGCGGCCTATGTGGATAACCTGTTCGATTCCGATCACGAATTGATAGGTTTTGATGTGTCAGGGTTTTACGGCACCTCGCAGATATCCTACGCAAAACCAAGAACCTACGGTTTAACAGTAAGACGTAATTTCTAGAGGTAATTTTAATAACAGTGGGTTGTTATACTGTATTATTCCAATGCGATATAGCGAACTCAATACAATAAAGGCGAGCTAAAATCATTCTCTTGAAAGACCGGTTTTAGTGCGCCTATTTTTGTGCAATTAGTAAAAGCACAAATGATAAGTGCGCAAATGACAAAACGGCAATATTTTTGCTTTATTACCAAAAAACCATACTGAAGCTGTAAAGGAAATGCATAGTGGACAACTCTAATAATCATAACATGGCGAAGCCTCCCCACTACGATGGCGATTTATGGAACGAGGATTTAGCACCAACCAGTAACGCAGCGCGCACTTGGGGCTGGAAAGACTACGCGGCGTTGTGGGTAGCCATGGTGGTATGTGTACCTACCTACCTTTTATCGGCTGGTTTGGTGTCTGAAGGAATGAACTGGTACCAAGCCGTTATCACAGTTTTGTTGGGTAACGTAATCGTACTCGTCCCCATGATGCTAATTGGCCATGCGGGGGCAAAGTACGGCTTGCCTTTCCCCGTTTTACTACGTAGCGCCTTCGGCACCAAGGGAGCAAAAATTCCCGCGCTAGCACGGGGTCTTGTAGCCTGCGGCTGGTTTGGCATTAATACCTGGGTTGGGGGCAGCGCTATTTACGTCATACTAAATAGCGTTAGCGGCGATGCATTCGTGGGCCAAGCCCTGCCGTTTTTAGGTATAGATCTCACGCAAACGTTGTGCTTTTTCGCCTTTTGGGCCATGCACTTGGTATTTATCAAATTTGGCACGGAGTCTATTCGCTGGCTTGAAACCTTCGCTGCACCATTTTTGATCTTAATGGGCTTAGCGCTTCTTGGTTGGGCCTATGTTCAAGCCGGAGGGTTCGGAGAAATGCTTTCAACACCGTCACAGTTTGTTGTTGGGGGCGCAAAGGAAGGACAGTTTTGGCCTGCCTTTTTTGCCGGCCTTACGTCTATGGTGGGCTTTTGGGCCACCATGGCGTTAAATATTCCCGATTTCACACGTTTTGCAAAATCACAAAAAGATCAAATGTTAGGGCAAGCCATTGGCCTACCATTACCTATGGCATTGTTTGCGTTTATAGGCGTTGCAGTTACCTCGGCCACGGTTACCATTTATGGCGAAGCCATATGGGACCCGGTTGCTTTGGCGGGCAGAATGGGCGGCGTTGGCGTTGTACTGGCCTTGGCAGCGTTAGCGCTGGCGACACTTACCACCAACTTAGCAGCTAATATGGTGGCGCCTGCATATGGGTTTTCAAACATGGCACCTGCAAAAATTAGCTTTAAAATGGGCGGCTACATTACGGCAGGTATCGGCGTCGCTATTTTCCCTTGGAAGCTTCTGGAAACCGCAGGGGGGTACTTGTTTACCTGGCTAACAGGGTATTCAGCCTTACTTGGCCCAATTGCGGGCATTTTGATCGCTGACTATTTTATTTTAAGAAAGTCTACGTTGAATATCGACGCGCTGTTCCAGCATACAGGGGAATACGCCGCTAAAAACGGCTGGAACATGGCAGGTGTGATAGCCTTAATTGTTGGCGTTTTGCCGAATATCCCAGGTTTTCTCCATGCCGCGGGTTTTGTGAATTCGGTCCCTGCAATCTTTGATACCCTCTACGCTTACGCTTGGTTTGTCGGCCTGTTCGTTGCCAGCGGCGTTTATCTTCTGCTTTCAAAGAAATAAATAATGGGGTCAGAGTCTGAGGGATCCCCACGAATTTAATTTCATGCACATCCGGCCCAGGCCCCGTCTACTATAGAGCTGTACCATTTGAGTGCAGCTTTCCACTGTCGCATAGTGAATCGTATTCGGCAAGCGACAGCCCT
>NZ_JAAAWN010000002.1 GCF_010500865.1 Alteromonas profundi | reverse complement strand
TGGCTACATGCAACACTAAGTGGGTATGATTGCTCATCACGGCATAGGCACACACATCAATAGCAAACACCTCACTTAAAATATGAATGCGGTCTTCTACCCATTGGCGACGATGCTCAAAGCTTTTACCGTTTTCCTCACCACATAAAAACGCGCGGCGTACACAGCGCGAAACGCAGTGATAATACGGTGTATCCAATAAACTAATTTGCGACTTTCTGGCTTTAGGCATGGGGCCTTCAAACGTTAATTTACTTCTTTAACAGTGTGAATGGCTAACAAGGTTAAAGAAAGTGTACTGAAGTACAGTTTTGGTGCCGTGTTTTATGCCTGTCTTAAAAAAAGACATGTCCTAAAAAAAACAGACTAAAAAAAGACATTCAATGATTTTTGAATTAATTAAGAGAGGCAGGGTAGAGTCCGTTGGAACCATGGTTATCACCGTAATTGGCTGTCTTTACTACCTCGGCGATTAAATGACGATTCTACCTTCGCTTCTTTTTCCATTTCTGTTTGACAGTTTATACATAGCTGAACGCCAGGCACTGCAACACGTCTGCGTTCTGGAATATGCGCGTCACACTCTACACAGAACTCGGCACTTTCGCCTTTGTACATACTGCTTTTTGCGCGCGCAACGGCATCTTCAACGCTTGCGTCTATCTGATCCTGTACTGCTCCGTCTTTTGCCCAACCACCTGCCATGCGTCCCCCTGAGCCATCGTATCGTGAAATTAGTATATAAAATAAAGCAAATTAAATGCCGAGGGGGGATGTAGGAGAGTCTTCGCTTGATAAAACAATGAGTTAGTTTTTCACCGGAGCCAAACCCAGCTTTGGTAGGCCATCGTGTTGTATTGTTTACTTACGATAATGAAACTTTTGCTGTGGTCTCCCGACACCTCTCCTCTCAGCGCAAAGCGGCCCAAAATGAGACAGGCATATTTATGCACTCGGTAAAGGTTTTTGAGATCTTTTTTCTATGCCTGTCTCATTAGCTTTTAGCTTGTTAGCGTGGTCTCGCTAATTATTAGCTTATTATGACTGTCTCGTTAGTTAGTTACCGGTAGTTCATCCAGCGGATATAAAAAAGCCTTCTCATAAAGAAGGCTTTAGTGCGTATTTTAACGATTGAACACTCGTATACCCTACAAGTTCTCTTCAAACAATGTGTGGATTCTTCGATACTCATCCAACCATGAGCTAGGCTGCACAAATCCGTGGGGCTCAACGGGATAAATGGCAGTTTCAAAGTCGGTTTTTTCAAGTTCAATAAGGCGCTGTACCAAACGGACTGTGTCTTGGAAGAACACGTTATTGTCTACCATAGGCGCATTAATGAGTAATGGCTTTTCTAAACCTTCCGCAAAGTAAATAGGCGAACTTCGCTGATAGGATATTGGGTCTATATCAGGTGTGTTAAGAATATTGGAGGTATACCCGGTATTATAGTGAGCCCAGTCTGTCACAGGACGAAGTGCAGCACCTGCAGCAAAGAGATCAGGCATTTTAAACATCGCCATAAAGGTTAAAAAACCGCCATAGGAGCCGCCGTACGTACCTATGCGCTCCCTGTCTACGTTAGCATTATTCACCAGCCAATTAACGCCATCGCGTAGATCTTCGAGTTCGGGCTGCCCCATATTTCGATAAATTGCAGTACGCCAGTCGCGCCCATAACCTGCAGATGCACGATAATCCATATCTAAAACTACGTAACCTTGCTGAGCTAACATACTATTGAACATATACTCTCTGAAGTAATCAGACCAACCATAATGCGCATTTTGCTTGTAACCAGCGCCATGGTTAAACACTACCGCTTTATTTGGCTCGCCCTCTCTATAGTTATTTGGAAGATATACCCGCGCGTAAATAGGCGCGTTAGTATGAGAAGACGGAATAGCGATAACACTGGGTAGAGCCCAAGGCAATGACTTGAATGTCTCACTTACTGTATGCGTAATTTGGGTAGCGGGGGTAATAGCCCCTACTTTTTTGACAAACAGTTCTGGAGGCTGGTTTATTTTACTGTGTTTAAGCAGTAACGTTGTTTTGCTGTTTCCCAGCTTGTAGTCGGTCATTCCACCTAAGTGAGTAAGCGCTTGTATTTCTTTGCTATCAAGGTTAACGCGATAAATTTCAAATATCCCTGGGTGAGGTTTGTTCGCTTTAAAATATATCCAATTATCGTTGTCACTTAACGTCAAACTACTTGTAACAAATTCACCTTCAGTAAGAGCTACTGCGCGCTGCCCTGGCGTTTGCAAGTATATGTGGGCATAACCTGATTGCTCCGACTGAAAATACAAGACATCTTTAGTATGTAACCACCCAAATGTATTATGTCGATAGTTTATCCACGCATCATCATGAAGTCGGTGTTGATTAACTAGTTGGCTTTTACCAAAATCTACTGTCGCTATCCAGCGGTCTTTGTTGTCCCACGCTTCTAACATCACGGCCACTTGTGAACCATCCCGGTTCCAGCGGATAGTGGGGGCGTTCCAGGATGTTTTAGACATAAGCCTAATAGCGCGTGGCAGACGATTCACCTGGTAGGTTTCACCCCGTGCGGCCGCATTTTCACGCTTCACATCAGCCAATACATCGTCATTAAATCCAGGCAGCGTAAAATAGTTAAGCTTACTTTTTTCGCCGTTTTTAAGGTTAAGTAACCATAATTGATGGTTAACAGGTTCTGCGTCTGACACCCTTTGTCTTACCGAGATTGCAGCAATTCTGCCGTCTTCTTGAATATAGTGCGGCATAGTGTCAGAACTAGCGCGAGTAGGTATATCAGGCTTTGTAGCTACAATCGCGAAGTCGCCACTAGGAGATACACTCACCCCGGCCAGTTTATGGTTTTTGTCGAAATAAAAAGGGGGGCGCGACACACTGGTGTTGTGGTGGGCAATATCGTCGTTGTATTGCTGCTTTTCACGTTTTTGCTGTCGTTTCTTTTTAATGTAGTCAATCAAAGATTGTTGTTGCTCAGCAACGTAATCTTTAGGTGGCGCTACTGCCTGAGGTTTATCTGCAAAGTTCCAACTTAAAATTTCCTCTCTTTCGCCTGTATCTAAGTCAATCGCAATGAACCGATTAGTGCTGAGTGCTAATAAACGACCATCGGTCATAAATGATAATTTCGATAATGGCGCCCCGCCGCGGGTCAATTGTACGGTATTCCCATCAGTAAATTGAACGTAGACGCTATCTTTGTAGGTATATGCGATAACTCCGTCATCTCGCTCCACTTTCTGCTTATAACGGTATTGCTGTAAGTCATTAAGCGGTACTTTCTGCGCGTCGAAAGGATTAACAACATCACTGAAGTAAACATCTTTTACGTTACTGTCGTTACGTTTTATTTCATACACAAAATGCTTATCATCTACCGACCAGCCTATAGATAAGGGGGTACGCCCAATCCATTGGGGATCGGCCATTATCTGCTTTAGTGTAATTGTGTTATGTGCATTTTCACCGTCAATAGAGACATCAAGTATCTTCTGTGGGGCAGTTATATGCGGTTCGTTTGAATGTAAGGCGCTTTGTTTTGTGACTGAAGCGGCGTTCTCTTCCGCCGCCTGAGGTGCTTCACTGAGCGTTTCTGTAGATATACAACCTGACAAAGCTATGCTAACGCCAGTAAATAAAAGTAGTGAGGGTGCTAATTTCATAGATAACACTTATTTTTTTAGTTTTTAGAATGTTTTTATTATACCCATTTTTACTGTTAGTGTAATTTGCCAACCAACGCTTACCTATGTTTACCAACCGCATCGGAGCTAAACATACATCTGTAATACATTCCCTACTCTACGCTCAAAAGTTAAAGTGCAATGGCATTACGGCCATTTTATAAGTACTTGGGTTATTGATTAGGCAAAAAAAAGCCCCGCGTTATACGCGGGGCAACAAGCACACTCAACTTGGAACACACTATTAGCTAAATCGTAGATGATACGGTTTTGCTAACTGCATATATTTAGTCACCAGCCTAGGCTGATAGTTCAACTCTTTTTCAACGGTATTTCACAAATTAAAAAAGCGATTTACCTCTATTTTTTGCTTGAGCTCAGTGTCGTAAGCTAGCTTATTGTTGCGCAAGGAAAATTGCTTTATCCAAACAATCGTCGTAGTTAAAATTTCTCACCCAACGAATATAAAAAAAGAGCGTAACGCTCTTTTTTTATTGTTGGCAGTTTGTAACTTTATAGCGCTAAGTAATAGCGAAAGAGAATTAACTCACGCAATGGCTATTTAAAGCATTCGCGAAATCGCTGATTAAATCGTCGGTATCCTCTATGCCCACGGATACGCGGATCATAGTGTCTGAAATTCCCATAATTTCTCTTTCTTCGGCACTATTTTCAAAGTAAATCGTAGGCGCTACGGGAAGTGCCAATGTGCGGTTGTCACCCAAGTGAGTGGCACAGATCACCAGCTTTAACGAATTAATAAAGGCCACGGGATCGATATCTTTTACAAGGTCAAAACTAAGGATCGCACCATACCCTTTATCCATTTGCTCTCTAGCCATAAAATGTTGCGGATGGCTCGCTAAGCCAGGGTAGAAAACATTCGTCACCTTGGGGTGGTTATCTAAAAAGCTGGCCAGTTTCAATGCGTTTTGACAACTACGTGATAAACGCATTGCAAGCGTTTCTAGACCTAACGCCACTGAGGTAGCTGACGAAGGCGATAAAGTAGCGCCTAGGTCTCGCAACCCTTTTTTCCTTATTTGTGTAAGACCCCACTGCGCCGTATCGGCCACTTGGTAGTCTGTGCTAATATTTTCAAAGGTTTGCCAGTTATACTCACCGGTGTCAATAACCGCACCGCCTAGTACATTACCGTGGCCAGCTATGTACTTAGTTAAGGAACAAAACACCAGTGACGCCTTAACCGCTTTGGCATAGAAAACAGGAGGAGGTGTCATGGTATTATCTAACATATACAAGATGCCACGTTCTTCACAATATTGGCCAATGGCCTGAAGATCGGCAACTTGGGTAACAGGGTTAGCTACCGTTTCGGTATAAACCCCTTTGGTATTTGGCTGATACGCCTCTTTAACGTTTTGAATATCAGTGACATCCACATAGCTAATCTGAA
The DNA here is from genome assembly GCF_010500865.1 of Alteromonas profundi. Taxonomy (GTDB): domain Bacteria; phylum Pseudomonadota; class Gammaproteobacteria; order Enterobacterales; family Alteromonadaceae; genus Alteromonas; species Alteromonas profundi. The sequence continues at coordinate 268,344 of NZ_JAAAWN010000002.1, read as the reverse complement.
CGCCAAACTGACTTAGGGTATGAAAAAAGCTACGGGTATTGCCAAATAAATACTGGCTAACGATAAGGTGATCACCGGCTTTTACTAACGAAAATAGCGTACTGCTTATAGCCGCCATTCCCGTTGCAAAGCATACCGCACCTACCCCACCTTCTAAGTCGTTGAGCATATTTTGCAATGCTGCAACCGAGGGAGAAGAAGAACGCGAATAAACATGTGCTGCTCGCTTGCCTTGAAAAGCATCTATAATGCCTTGGGCATCCGCGAATTCAAAAAGAACAGAATTAGACGTACTGGTGTGCACGCCGCCATGCTCAGGTTTATTTAACATGCGATCAGCATGAACCTGACGGGTTGTGAATCCCTGTTTTGACACGAATAAAGCTCCGATACGTTGACCAGTCAACGCTCACCTAATAATAAAATACTAATGTGTAACGTTGGTAATACAGTTTTGGGGGTATTTTGCAGAAACGGTAGCATAAAACCCATAAATAGTTTGCATTTGTTCTTCTATATTCTCTACTTTCTCAATAATCGGCCCTAAAACGATGGTTTTTTGCGCATAATCAAGGCCTATAAGTTGAATGGGAACTTCAGCTTCTTTGGCAATATACATAAAGCCAGTTTTCCACGGATAAACGGGGCTTCGAGTTCCTTCGGGTGCTAGAGCCAATAACATGCTGTCTGCCCGTTTTGCTTGTAAGGCAATGTTTTGTACCACGCCGTGGGCTTTGCTGCGTTCAATAGGTATACCCCCTAGCTTTCTCACCACGTACCCTAACGGTGGAACAAAAATACTGTGCTTACCAAAAAAACTTATTTTAAGCTTGAATGCGAATACCACCATTAGGCCGATGAAAAAGTCCCAGTTGGAGGTATGGGGCGCTACGGCAAGAATGGCTTTCTTGCGATTAATTAGTTCCCCTTCCACCCGCCAACCGCGATGCGTAAGCATGAATCCCCCGAAGCGACATAACCAATTAGGCCATTTTCTTTCGATTAGATTACCCACGGCCACCTGCTGTATTTGTTTTTTCATTATTGTTATTCTCAGACTACTTATTGTTCGGCAATTAGGTAATGCCTATACGCGTTTATGCATGCGTATTGATGTTACCATAGAGTTAACCACGAGAGTTTTCTACTTCAGCGTGGTAAACCAAAATGTATATTCAGCCCCCAGATTTAACCTCAGGCATGCCATGTGTATTTTATTTATTGCGCACCAACAACATTACGATTACCCGTTAATTATAGCCGCCAATCGTGACGAATTTTATGAGCGGCCTACTGCTCCCGCTACATTTTGGGATCGGCACCCTCATATATTAGCAGGAAAAGATCTGCAAGCGGGGGGCACGTGGATGGGGGTTACCCATAATGGCGCTATAGCCGCACTTACCAACATCCGTGCTCCGCAGCACAATAATGAAGATGCACAAACGCGTGGCGAATTGGTTAAACAATGGCTAGTGCAAAACCCCAGCCATACTATGACCAATAGCTGCGCGTGGGCCGATAAAGCAATACAACCTCGCTCTTCTACGAACACCGCTACAATGTTTCCCAACTCAGGGAGCGCGCGCTCGGTGAATATGTTTAGTAAGCAGTTACGCCAGCATCGTCATTTATATAACGGCTATAACTTGGTATTCGGTTACCCCCATCAATTACAGGTATACAATAATTATTCTGACACCCTAGATACCCTAGCAAAGGGCGTGTTTGGTTTATCAAATGCCGATATAAATACTTCTTGGCCTAAGGTTGAACAAGGTACAGGCGCATTAAGTGAGTATGTAAAAAACGCCACCAATATAGCGCCAGAAGATTTATTCGCTATTTTGCGCCAAGACAATAAGGCCCCCGACCACCTTCTTCCTCAAACCGGAGTGCCCCATGAGTGGGAGAAAGCCTTATCATCTATTTTTATTACGATACCCACGTACGGCACCCGCACTTCTACGTTGGTTTTAGTGGATAACTACGGTAAATTACGTTGGTTAGAGCGCACGTTTAATACGCAAGGCAAAACCACCCATACCAACACCTTTTCCTTCAATATTAGCCCCTAGCCAGAGGTGTCTGCTCCTACCTCTGCCCCTATATTGGGTTTATTCAAATATTTTGAACATATGGGGTCGTTTTTTCTACCATCGGTGGCATAATGCCAGCCTGCTTTTTTTTGCATTGCATTGTGAGGACATATCGTGTTTGAAGTATTACCCCATCTCGCCCCAGATCCAATTCTTGGCCTATCAGCTGCTTATCGTGAAGATACCAACCCCAACAAGATAGACTTGGGTGTCGGCGTATATAAAGATGAGCAAGGTAATACCCCTATTCTAACCAGTGTGGCTAAAGCGCAAAAGCTACTGTTGGAAAGTGAAACTAGCAAAACCTATATTACCCCGCAGGGAAATCAGGGATATATCGACGGTATGCTTTCGTTGCTGTTAGGCAAAAGCAGCCCCGTATTACTGGCCGATCGCGTAGCGGCGGTACAAGCGCCTGGTGGTTGTGGTGCACTTCGCATTCTTTCTGAGCTACTTGTGCGTTGTAACAAAGACGCAAAAGTATGGGTGAGCGATCCTACATGGGCGAACCATATACCGCTTATCGGTTCGGCAGGCCTTAAAATTGAAACCTACCCCTACTTCGACAAGGCGACAGCGGGTATTCGTTTTGATGCTATGATGGAAACGTTACGTAGCGCAAACAAAGGCGATATCGTATTACTGCATGGCTGCTGTCATAACCCAACGGGTGCAGACCTTACCAATGCACAGTGGGATGAAGTTTTAGCGGTAGCAAAAGAACGTGAATTCTTGCCGTTTATTGATGTGGCCTATTTAGGTTTCGGTGAAGGATTAGAAGAAGACGCATATGGCCTTCGCTTGTTGGTTGAAAACTTGCCTGAAGTTATTATTGCCGCGTCGTGCTCTAAAAACTTTGGTCTTTATCGTGAGCGCGTAGGTTTAGCCGCTATCATCACCGAAGACAGCAAAACCCGTAATATCGCACAAGCGCAAATTCAATCCATTGCCCGTGGCATTTACTCTATGCCACCTAGCTACGGTGGTGCCTTGGTTGACATTATTTTATCAGACAACGCGCTAAACCAAGAATGGATATCTGAGGTTAACGAGATGCGCGAGCGCATGAAGACCTTACGCGCTATGCTGGTGAAAAACCTGCATGACAATGGCTCGCCAAAAGATTTCAGTTTTGTAAATGAGCAAAAAGGGATGTTCTCATTCTTGTGTATTACGCCAGAGCAAGTGCGCGAAGTGCGTGAAAAGCATAGTGTTTACTTTGTAGACTCTAGCCGCGTTAACATTGCAGGTATTAACCAACAAAACGTTGAAACCTTGGCGAAAGCGCTGGTATCTGTATTGTAAGCGTATTACTTACTTGTAGCTAAGCAACATAGCTGTAATTACATTAAATGAATTAACGGAAAAGCTGCTGTGCCCCTAAAAGAGGTACAGCAGCTTTTTTATTTGCCACCCGCCCCTTACGTACGTTTAATTTCTCATCCTCTTGCTTCACATTTGGTTAGCACCGCCTAATGGGGAGCAAAAAACGTGCAAACGCTTAACGCCAATAAAAACTATGATATGTTTGTTTGAAACTCGCCGATGATAGAAGCCGTTCATTACGCGCGTAGTCAAAACGATTTAGCCCCAAACGAATGGTGTTACGTAAGCAGTCTATGAACATATTATGAGGGGCATATTGCCCCTTATACTCGTTAGCTAAAAACAAGGAGTACAAATATGAAGTTGTTGGTCTTTTTGGGATCTGTACGCGATAGCACACCGCCAAAACCCGCGCGTTTAGGTGCACGGGTAGCCGATGCGATACTTAGTTGCTTAAATAGTCGTTATAATGACCACGACATAGAACTTATTGATGCACTAGATTATTCGTTTGATACAGTGTTCAAACCCCATTTTGCATACCCACCAAGTCAAGCACCTAGTCAGTTAGATAGTTTAGCGAAGAAAATTAAACAGGCCAATGGCTATATAATGGTAAGCCCTGAATATAACCACTCCATGAGCCCTGCTCTTGCTCACCTATTAAATCACTTTGGTAGTTCTCTATATTCGTATAAGCCTAGTGCCATCGTAACCTATTCAGCAGGGCAATGGGGTGGCATGCGTGCCGCTGTGGCAATGCGCACCTTTCTTTCAGAGTTGGGCTGTTTACCTGTTTCGTCGATGATACATATACCAAAAGCACAAGATGTTTTTACCGAAGACGGGGCTATGCAGCCTGAACAAGATCAAACATCATGGTTTGGCTATTTTTCACGCACGCTCAATCAGTTAATTTGGTGGGCAGAGGCCGCTAAAGAACAACGTGCACAGGTTGATCCGCACAGTTTAATTAAAGACTTTAAATCCGCGCCTTCTGAACGTAATGCGCCTTAGTAAAAGGCTGCGCTCCCTTGTACAACAAAAGCGCATAAACCCAGAAAAGTAGCCAAAGAGGATTATTAATTGGTCAATTATAACCCATTGATCATGTTTATTTTTCATGCGAAAGTATCAGTAGGAATTAAACATGTATGGAAGCACTCCTCTTAAAAAGGATTTTTTCCTTACTACTCCTACCTGTGTCATCAACACCATTGAATACTCAAAAGTGTGTACCGTGGCATTAAAACTTAGCAATTAGACTAACAGTTTTACCGTATCGTTAAGGTGAAAGTCACCTTCGCGGTGGGCAATAAAGCATTCGCATGTGAGCAAAAATAATAAGGAGAGCACATGAACTGGTACATAGAGGCATTAAAAAAGTATGCTGTGTTTAGCGGACGATCGAGAAGAAAGGAATATTGGTTTTTCGTCTTGTTTAACGTCATTTTCAGTTTTGTATTGGGGTTCATCGACGGAATGATGGGCAACGTTCACATGGAAAGTGGTATGGGGCTGCTTGGCGGTGTTTATAGTTTGTTGTTACTTATTCCGGGCATAGCCGTATCGGTTCGACGCTTGCATGATACTAACCGCACAGGTTGGTGGGTACTGCTTGGTCTAATTCCAATTATCGGCGCTTTAGTGCTGTTGATATTCATGATTCAAGACAGTACCCCAGGTGAAAATGATTACGGCCAAAACCCGAAAGATGCCATAGCCTAATACGAGGTAAATCATAATCACTCAAAGCTGGTTGTTATACAAATTACCCCCAATCAGTTTTGAGCGCTTCGTGTAATGGACAGACACTATACCGTTGATTTGGATTTCAAAAATATTGGGAGCAGCAAATATTCCCCCCTTACATCTTCTATTTTTGGTAGCAACATGCTACTTCGTCAAAAAATATCATTGGAAGATATCCTAAGTAGCCCCAATTTATAGTACCCGGTTTACGCTTCCCGGCGCGCTTAAGTAGCAATACGCTAAGCAAGACAGTCATCGAAACCTATTGAGACAGGCATAAAACTAGAGCCTAGCACACATTAAGTTTAATGAGACAGTCACACGAGTTGGAGGGCTTAACGAGACGGAGCTTAACGTGACAGGCATAAAACTAAAACCAAAATTCTGCCCTTGCCTACTTTTGCATTTACTTTTTGATAGTAACAAAAGGTAGCTGTAAAATTGCCTGTCTCAGAAAAATAGACAGTTAAAACAAAGCTGTCAGTCAACAGTTACAGGGAACAGTATATGTCGTCAGTATTATCTATAAGCAACAAGTTAATGAGCTTTAGAGGACGGATGTTAATTAATGATGATCGCGAACAAGCGCTTTACGAAGCATGTGGCGAGTTTGCACTCTTCTGCCCAACCTGGACGCTGAGTAAACAAGGTAACATTGTTGCCACCATTAAAAGCAAGTTCTGGTCGTGGTCGCCAACTTGGATAATCAAATCTGACTTTGGCGATTTCATAATAAAGCGAAAGCTTCTGTCGTGGGTTCGTAATTACCAGGTTATCGGGGGAAATTACGATGGTGCTACTATCATCGGTAACTTCTGGGATTTAAAATTCAATATTTCTCATAATGGAAAATGCCTGGCTTCAGCAAAAGGAAAGATAATGAGCATACGGGACACGCATAATATTCACGTGCATGGTGACGATAATGACGAATTATTCACCACTATTGTAATGGTTGCACTTCATCTGGATAGAAAAAACGAACAAAGCAGCGCCAGTAATTCAGATTAACGAAGAATAATCCGTGGTTCAAACTTTCTTAATTGCGCCCTCAAAACTATGAGACTACCAGAACTGAGCATAATTATAATCTCGCGTCTGGCAGTCTGCAGCTAGCGGGGCGCTTTTAGCATATACCCTTAAGCTAACTCACCTCGCACGATAGCTGCGCCGGCGCTTAACGCCTGCATTTTTCCCGCTGCAATTCTACGGGACAAGGGCGTCATACCACAATTTGTGGAGGGGTAAAGTTTGTCTGCATCTACAAATTTCAGAGCATTTCTTAATGTGTGCGCTACCTCCTGCGGTGTTTCAATCGTACTAGTGGCCACATCTATCGCCCCTACCATTACTTTTTTACCGCGAATAAGCTCGATAAGATCCATAGGTACGCGGGAATTTTGACATTCTAGCGATACAATATCGATGCTTGATTTTTGTAACTTTGGAAACACAGACTCGTACTGGCGCCATTCATCGCCTAGCGTCTTCTTCCATTCAGTATTTGCTTTAATACCGTAGCCATAGCAAATGTGCACCGCAGTTTCGCATTTTAATCCTTCTACTGCGCGCTCTAGTGCAGCTATCCCCCAATCATTTACTTCGTCAAAAAATACATTAAACGCCGGCTCATCAAACTGAATAATATCAACCCCGGCGGCTTCCAGTTCTTTGGCTTCTTGGTTAAGAATTTTTGCAAATTCCCATGCTAGTGCTTCTCTGCTTTTATAATGATCATCATAAAGCGTATCTATCATAGTCATGGGCCCTGGCAACGCCCACTTTATTGGTTGTGAAGTTAACTGGCGCAGAAATTTGGCGTCTTTTACAAACACCGCTTCGGGGCGTGTGACTGCATCCACCACTACAGGTACACTGGCATCATAACGGTTGCGAATTTTTACCGTTTTACGTTTCTCAAAGTCAACGCCATTGAGATGCTCGATAAAGGTGGTGACAAAGTGTTGGCGAGATTGTTCTCCATCGCTGACTATATCGATACCCGATAGTAATTGATTTTGTACCGCTAAACGCAATGCATCTAGTTTGCCCTCGGCTAGCTCATCTTCTGGTAGTTTCCACGGAGACCACAATGTTTCGGGTTGCGCCAACCATGCGGGCTTTGGCAAGCTGCCTGCAATAGAAGTAGGTAAAAGTGTTTTCATATATAATACTGCTGCTTAGTTAAGTGAATTATAGGGCGCTGTTGGCCGTCCATTGTTCAAGCGTAGAGTGGTAAGGTTTAATAAAATGTTCTTCAACAAACCTACCTTGCTTTACCGCTAACTGACTACGCTCTTCGCGATCGTATACAATGCGGGTAAGTGAATGATCGTGTTGATTGAGCGAAGGTTGATAGTAGGCGCCAGCCACACTATTGGCGTTGTATATTTCAGGACGATAAATTTTTTGGAACGTTTCCATGGTGCTAATTGTGCTTATAAGCTCAAGCGACGTGTAGTCGTTAAGCAAATCGCCGAAGAAATAAAACGCTAAAGGGGCGACACTGTTAGGCGGCATAAAATAGCGAACCTCTAAGCCCATTTTTTTAAAGTAGCGTTCGGTTAAAGAAGAAGAATCAACTTGGTACTCTACCCCCAATATCGGATGACGGTTTTCGGTGCGTTGGTAGGTTTTGTTTTCCGATACACTCAAACAAATAACAGGAGATTTACTGAAATGGGTTTTATACACGCTGGAATTGACGAAATGCTTAAAAATCTTGCCATGCAAAGCCCCAAAGTTTTCAGGTATACCAAACTTAGGTTGATTTTTATTGTAATTAGTTAGCACAACGCTAAAGTCATAATCGCGCACATAAGAGGAAAAGTTATTCCCAACGATTCCCTCTATACGTTTATTCGTTTTGTGATCTACTATATTCGTTTTCAACATTTCTATGGTTGGAAATGCGTCCCCTGTGCCGGTAACGTCAATATCTACCGACACAATCTCTAGTTCTACAGAATAACGATCGCCTTTGGGGTTGTCCCAGTGAGCTAGTGCATTAAACCGATTATCGATCATCGTTAAGGTGTTACGGAGATTTTCTCTGCGTTTTTCCCCGCGGGCTAAATTAGCGAAATTGGTTGTAATGCGTGTATTAGGCGACGGGCGGTAGTCTTCATCGAAAGTAATACGTTTAAGGCTAAAATGGATGTCTTTATTCATGGCGTTCTACCGTATTATTTTGAAAAGTTGAGACAAATGTCCGTATTGCTCTTCGTTAACTTTGAAGTAAGTAGGCGTTGCAATAGGTGTATTTACTACTAAGCCTTAAGAGCATAAGGCACTTTATACGCACTTTATTTCATGAATAAAAATGATAGTTTCTCATCAACCAATGAAAAACACTCATGTATGGATGGCTCGACTTCGTTGTTTTTTGTGTGGGATAGCCACGCGCCAGAGAGAGTGCATAGCCAAAGCAACAAGAATTAAGACTGACTAAACAAGACAGGCATGCGTTACTGCGTTTTATGCCTGTCTTATTAGTTGGTGGACTGACTAAACAAGACAGGCATATATTTGTAGCGATTTACTAATCATGACAGTCATGTTCGTTGCTGCGGTCATGTTCGTTGCTGCGTTTTATGCCTGTCTTATTAGTTGGTCATGTTCGTTACTGCGTTGTATGCCTGTCTTATTAGTTGGTCATGTTCGTTACTGCGTTGTATGCCTGTCTTATTAGTTGTTATTAGTTGGTGGGAGTTAAAAGGGGCTGAATGCCCCTAGTTTCGTTTTGCGCGCAGCCCTTGAGTGATAAGTCTATCTAAGGCGTTAGCAAAGTTTTGCTTGTCTCGTTGAGAAAACGCTTTAGGCCCGCCAGTGTGCTCGCCGCTAGAGCGCATAGTATCCATGAAGTCACGCATGGTTAACGCTGCGCGAATAGACGATTTGTCAAATTCATCGCCCCGCGTATTCATCGCCATAGCTTTTTTCGCCAACACATCTGCCGCCATGGGAATATCAGAGGTTATCACTAAATCGCCGGGAGTTACTTTTTCCACGATATAATCATCAGCGGCATCAAACCCTGAAGGCACAATAGTAAGGGTAATATGTTTGTCGGGGGGGACCGACATTGAATGATTGGCCACTAAAGACAAAGGCAGTCCAGTTCGCCTGGCTGCCTTGAATAATATGTCTTTAATAACACTGGGACACGCATCTGCGTCTACCCATATATGCATAGCTGTATCTCGTAAGCGTTTTTACGCTAGCATACCACCATCTACCACCACTGTCGTGCCTGTGGTATAGCTAGACGCATCAGAGACTAAATACAATACGGTACCGGCCATTTCATCTGGGTTTGCCACCCTGCCTAATGGGATCACTTTTAGCGCGTGCTTAAGAATTTGTTCATTAGTGGTAAGCGCCGAGGCGAATTTAGTATCGGTTAAACCTGGCAAAAGTGCGTTTACACGAATATTCAAGCTTCCGCACTCTTTGGCAAACGACTTTGTCATGCTAATAACAGCGGCCTTCGTAATAGAGTAAATTCCCTGCATGTCACCAGGTGTCACGCCATTCACAGATGCCGTATTAAGGATAACGCCACCGCCCTGCTCTTTCATCATTTTACCGGCTTCAATCGACATGAAAAAATAGCCGCGTATATTAACGTCTACCGTTTTGTTGTACGCACCTAAATCGGTATCTAGAATATGCCCGAAGTAAGGATTAGCGGCTGCATTATTAACCAAAATATCCAGTTTGCCGAATTGGTGCTTAATGCTTTCAAACGCTGCTGTTATTTGTGCCATATCCCCAACATGGCAAGCAAGCGCCGTGGCTTTACCACCTGCATCGCGAATAGACGCGGCTACAGCTTCACAGCCGTCAATTTTACGACTTGATACAATAACGTGCGCTCCATATTGCGCAAGTAAACGTGCAATTGACTCACCAATACCACGGCTTGCGCCGGTTACTAAGGCTACTTTACCGGTTAAATCGAATAAATCTTTCATCATTAGTTCCTTATTTGTATTGCCGTTAGGCAAGCATGCCACCGTCAAGGACAACAGACTGTCCGGTCATAAACGATGACTCATCGCTACATAACCACGCAATGGCGTTAGCAATTTCTTCTGGCTTACCCAAGCGTTTCATAGGGTTAGCCGCTACTAAACTCTTTTGTCCACGTTCGTCTAGTTTTGAAAGCACCCCTTGTACCATAGGGGTATCAACGAAGCTTGGACACACTGCATTAATACGAATGTTTGCGCGGGCATATTCTACTGCCGCCGATTTTGTTAGGCCTATAACACCGTGTTTTGAGGCACTGTAGGCACTTATCATAGGTGCGGAACGCAGCCCTGCCACAGAGGCGATGTTAATAATGTGCCCGCCGCCATGGCGCGTCATATGATTGAGCGCGTTTTTCATGCAATACCATACGCCCGCCAAGTTCACTTGAATGTTTTTCATAAACATGGCGTCTTCAACTTCGGTCAGCGGTGCAGGAAAATGATCAATACCTGCGTTGTTAATAACTACATCAATTTTGTCGTTTTGCGCCATTGCGCCTGTAAACATTGCCGTTACTTGTTGTGATTCGGTTACGTCCACCGCAATAGCATACGCCTTGCCACCTTCCGCGGTTAGGGCTTGTGCCAACTGCGTCGCGTTGTCTATATTTAAATCAGCGATACCAACAAGGGCGCCCCGTTCACATAGTATTTTTGCACTAGCAGCGCCTATACCCGAACCACCACCAGTTATTAAAATATGCTTACCTTCTACATTCGCCGCATTCATGATCTGTACCCCATGTTAAGCATAGGCTTACCAAAATTTTTACTGTTAATTCGCATTTTTTGTGTCCTATTAATAGCGTCTAAAGCTAAGAGCGACATAGCACGCCAACACTTATTGTTAAAAGTACTGGGGCTTCACGTTGTCACAGCTTGGCTCTTGGCTTTTAAGAATTTCAATATCGCGCGTAACCAAAGGTAATTCCCAATTAATGAAATATTCTGCTGCGGCCAACTTCCCTTGATAAAAATCTGCATCCATTTCACCTGGAGTTGCTTGTAATGCAAGCTCTGCAACATTCGCTTGACGCAGCCAAATCCAACTCACTACACAACTGGAAAATACATTTAAAAAGCAGCTGGCATTAGTAAGTAGCACCGATTGCTTATCAGACTTCAAATCAACGCCAGCTTGTTCGATAAGCCCACCGAGTGTATCTAGGTAACCACTTAGCTTTTTAGCAAGGGTTTGGCAGCGTGGCGTTTTCGCATTGTGTATATCGCTAGTCACACGGCGTAACAATACATCTAATCCTTTGCCTTGGTGTTGCCAAAGCTTTCTACCTAAAAGGTCGAGTGCCTGTATTCCATTAGTACCTTCATGGATGGGATTAAGGCGGTTGTCTCGCCAGCATTGCTCTACGGGGTACTCACGGGTATAGCCCGCTCCACCTAAAATCTGAATAGCTAAATCGTTCGCTTTAGGGCCAAATTCTGAGGGCCAGGCTTTAAAGACCGGCGTTAGAAGATCAAGCAACTGAGATATTTCCGTACGCTTATCGCTATCTTCTTCTGTTTCTAGCTCATCAATTAAGGTACTACCGTATAAACACAACGACATACCGCCTTCGCAGTAAGCTTTTTGGGCAAGCAGCATTCTACGCACATCGCCGTGATTAATAATGGGGGTGGGATCATCCTCTGGGGCTAAGTTTGGCGCGGCCCGGCCTTGCGTTCGGTCTTTGGCATACTCTAATGAGTATCGATAGCCTCGATAGCCTATCATGGCAGCGCCATACCCTACCCCTATACGAGCCTCATTCATCATCAAAAACATATAGCGTAGTCCCTGATGTGGTTCGCCAATTAAATAACCGTGACAGTCATCGTTTTCGCCAAACGTGAGTGCGGTAGACGTAGTGCCCCTGTATCCCATTTTATGAATAAGCCCTGCCAAAGTGACGTCATTGCGTTCTTTTGGCTCGCCATTATCATCTAACCGGTATTTAGGTACAGCGAATAAAGAGATCCCTTTCACGCCTGCAGGCCCGCCCGGAATTTTCGCTAAAACCAAATGCACAATATTATCAGACAGTTCATGTTCGCCGCCGGAGATATAGATTTTGCTGCCTTTAATGCGATAACTGCCGTCAGCCTGAGGCTTTGCGTTAGTACGAATGTCAGCTAAAGATGAACCTGCATGAGGTTCGGTTAGCGCCATTGTGCCGGTGAAATCGCCACTTAGCATTTTACTTAAAAAGGCGTTTTTTATTTCATCAGAGGCGCAGTGTTTAATAACGTTAGCAGCGGCGGCAGTTAAAAATGGATAGGCGGTTGATGATGGGTTAGCGGCGAGAAAATAGCCCGCACATGCATTCATAATGGTTACAGGTAATTGCATACCGCCATCTTCATAATCGAAATGACCAGCAATAAAGCCCGATTCTCGATAGGTATCGAAGGCCTTTTTTACATCGTCAATCATTGACACCTTAGTGCCGTCGAAGGTTGGCTCGTTCTTATCGGCAATAGCATTATGAGGAAGAAACAATTCTTCCGCCATTTTCTCGGCCATATCGATAACGGCGTTGAAGGTTTCCACGTTATGCTCTTCAAAACGCGCCTTTTCACACAGCGCCTGCGTATTTAACACTTCATAGAGTTGGAATTGCATTTCCCTACGAGGAATGAGTTGGTCTGCCATGGGTTACTCCGCGAATAGTTTGTTAACACATTGTGTCATATTCGTTAGCATGGCATTATTGTCATAAATGACACAATTATGGCCGTTCCCGCCATCAATCACTATTAGTTATTGCAACGGATAAACTAAATTACTTATATGAATACCCCTCCTTTTATAGTAACGGTGTTAGGTTTCGATCAAGCGCTAGCTTCGGCCATCACAGGCGCGCTCGATTTATTTGCGTTTGCTGGCATAAGTTGGCAGCGCATTCATCAACAACCCCCTTCACCAAAGTTTCGTGTACAAGTTGCAAGCGCCCATGCACAGCCCATATTGTGCTCAAATCAGCTTACGATAACGCCCAATATTGCAATAGAAGATGTATCGCACACCCATTTATTGCTCATTCCTACCATAGGAGGAGACATTAATCGCGTGCTGATAAATAACAAAAATTTACTGGTGCATATTCGTCGACTACAGAACAGTGGCGCTGATATAGCAGCGAACTGTACAGGTACCTTTCTATTAGCAGAAACAGGTCTGCTCGATGGTAAAGTGGCCACCACACATTGGGGCTATGCTGATAATTTTAAATCGCGCTACCCTGGGGTTAATTTGCAGCCAGACAAAATGGTGACTGAGCAAGAAGCGGTGTTTTGTGCAGGTGGCGGCATGGCGTGGATAGATTTAGCACTATTACTTATCGAGCGCTATTGTGGCCATAAAGTCGCCAGTGATACCGCGAAATCCCATGTGCTAGACCTATCTCGTTCTAACCAAACGGCTTATGCCAGTAGCCGACAACATAAATTTCACCAAGACAAAGATATTTTAGCGGTACAGCACTATCTCGAGAGCAACTTTTCTCAACGTTTAACGTTTACCACTGTGGCCCGTTTGCATAACATGACTGAACGCACTCTCATAAGACGCTTCAAACAAGCTTGCCAGCTTACTCCGCTACAATTTTTACAAAGCGTAAGATTGGAGCACGCGCGAAAATTATTGGAAACCTCCCACGCGTCTTTAGAATCGGTGGTAAGCCAAATTGGCTATGAAGACCTAAGTTCATTTACTCGTCTATTTAAAAGGCACACTGGGCTCTCGCCCTCTCAGTACCGAGTAAAATTTTTACGTAAATAAACAGTACATATTGGACGAAGGGTTAATAAAAAAACTAAGTTTTTGCGGTTACTTTTGTGTAGACTATTACGCCGCGTGCATTCTGTTTAATTTTGCACCACCACACACGATAATAATGTATATTTATAATTCTTGGTGAACACATGAGAACACACAAAATGGCGTCATTAACGCTTGCTATAACAGCAGCGTTAAGCACTTCTGCTCTGGCACAAGAAGCCCAAACAACAGAACAAAAACCTGCAGCACTTGAACAGATTACGGTAACCGCGCAAAAGCGAACTCAATCAATTCAAGAAGTGCCTATTTCTGTTGCTACGCTAAGTGGGGAAAAATTTGAAAGCCTGTTTTCAGGTGGCGAAGACATTCTTGCGCTCGCTGTACGCGTTCCTGGTTTATACGCTGAATCATCTAACGGCCGTGTTGCACCGCGTTTTTATATTCGCGGTTTAGGCAACACCGATTTTGATTTAGCAGCATCTCAACCTGTGTCCATTATTATGGATGAAGTGGTAATGGAAAACGTAGTACTTAAAAGCTTCCCGTTGTTCGATGTACAACAAGTAGAAGTACTACGTGGCCCACAAGGGACCCTTTTCGGTCGTAATACTACCGCAGGTATTATTAAATTCGACACTGTTAAGCCTACCCAGGACGTTGAAGGATATGCAAAAGCAGGCTTTGGTTCTTACGGTACAATGAACTTCGAAGGTGCCATTAGCGGTGGTCTTACAGACGCACTCTCTGCCCGTCTTTCTCTATTGTCACAAGACCGAGACGACTATATAAATAATGCGTTCACTGGTGAGAATGATGCGATTGGGGGCTACGACGAAAAAGCCTATCGCTTACAATTACTTTGGGAACCCTCCGCTGACTTCTCAGCACTACTGAATGTGCATGGTCGCGACTTAGAAGGCACTGCCTCTATTTTCCGCGCCAATATTTTTGACAAAGGTAGCAATGAACTTAACGCTAACTACGATAGGGAAACAGTTTACTACGACGGCGACCTTCAAGGCGACGGTATCGACAATAATCCACAAGAGTATGACGCTTTTGGTACATCACTAAAACTTGAATACGATATGGACGAAGTAACCTTTACCTCAATTTCGGCTATGGAAACAGCAGAAGGATCCAGCCTTGGGGATATCGACGGTGGTTTTAATCTTCAAGACGGTACCTCGGGCCCGGGCTTTATACCTTTCTCAGCAGTTACGCAAGACAGTCTTAACGACCTAGAGCAATACACCCAAGAATTCCGTTTATCAAGCAACACTACGGATGCGCTGAATTGGCAAGCCGGTGCATTTTATTACGATGCTTCTTTTAACGTAACCAGTGTAGATGGTTTCTATGGTGCGACGACCGTCTTCCATGAAAACCAAACCTGGGCGCTATTCGGCCAATCGTCTTATCAAGTAAACGAGAAGCTTAATATCACCGGTGGCTTACGCTACACCCACGATTCGAAATCTCTTGTAGTTGGTGAGCAAAATGTAGGTGGTGGTGGACGCATAGAAGATTATGACGACATTGACGTTAGTGATGGTCAAATGAGCTACGAGCTAAGTGCAAACTATCGTGTAACTGATGATATGTCTGTTTTCGCACGCTACGCCAATGGCTTTAGAGCGCAAAGTATTCAAGGGCGCGATGTTGCGTTTGACAGCGCGCCATCAGTTGCCGATGCTGAAACGATAAACTCATTTGAATTAGGTATTAAATCTGACTTACTTGATGACACGTTACGTTTAAATGCTGCTGCCTTCTACTACACGGTGGATGACATGCAATTCTCCGCTATCGGTGGCGGTAACAACTTTACTGCATTGGTTAATGCCGATAAAGGCGAAGCTTATGGCTTTGAAGTAGATGCTCAATGGTTAGCCACAGATCAGTTGACCTTTACCGCAGGCTACAGTTACAACCATACTGAAATACAAGACGATGATTTAACAGTAGCACCATGTGGTACCGATGCGAGTAGCGGTTTTACTGGAAACTGTACTGTCTTGGACCCACGTGAAGATGGCTACTCAGCGTCTATTGACGGCAACCCGTTCCCGCAGGCGCCAGAATCTATCTTTAACTTCACTGCACGCTACGCTATCCCTATGGGCGACAATGGTGAGTTCTACGTATTTACCGATTGGGCATTCCAAGGTGAAACAAATATCTTCTTATATGAAGCGGTAGAATTTACCACAGATGATAACTTTGAAGGCGGCTTACGGGTAGGTTACGAAAACTTCGAGCACAACTATAGTGTTGCCTTATTCGGCCGTAATATTACCGATGAAGACAACGTTAAAGGTGCTATCGACTTCAATAACCTAACAGGGATCGTAAATGAGCCACGTATATGGGGCGTTGAGTTTAAGTACACCTACTATTAATAAATAGCAGCGAGCCTTTAACAAGGCCATTGCCTGTGAAAGTATAAACAGAAGCGACAGCCCATGCTGTCGCTTTTTTATGCGGCAAACTGAATGTCTTTTCTAGATTGAATGACCAAGCGTTGCAGCTTACGACATAACTCAACCCACCTGGCTACTTTCGCGTAATACACTTGCTCTATTAACTGACCTTTTTCGTCAAACAGGAAGGTGGCTAGCCGACATTTTTTCGTAGGGTGATAGAAATGGTGAACGGTGAAACGTCGTGATACTGGGGCATTCATAATAATATTAAACATGCAATAAGGAAGCGCATTGGCCCCCTTATCACCACCGCACAAATACGTTAGTCGCTGAAGCGGATCTTTCCCAGGTGTTGATAAAATACCGTAACGTTGAATAAGTTGATCAATAGATTTTGTGCCTGTCATAACAAACCTCAAAATTACTGTTTATTTATACAGTATATATCCAATTGGTCATAATGCAAACAAAAAAATACCGCATGCGGCACGCCGATGCGGTATTTACTATCACGTTGTATTGCTATTTAAACTACTCCGCATTTACCTCAACGTGCTCATGCTTCTTTTCCTTAAACACATTTTTTATATCATCGAGTATTAAATAGAGCGCCGGAACCAATAACAAGGTAATGATGGTGGCAAACAAAATACCAAAAGCCAATGATATGGCCATTGGAATAACAATTTGTGCCTGCAAGCTGCGCTCAAACACTATGGGCATAAGGCCCATAAAAGTAGTTAACGAGGTAAGGATGATCGCCCTAAAACGCTGAGTACCGGCACTAATAGCTGCGCTAATCAGCGAGTGGCCTTCTTTGCGTGCGCGATTTACAAAATCAACCATAATAAGGCTATCGTTTACTACCACACCTGATAAGGCAATGATGCCGCAAATAGATAGCACGCTTACCGCCATACCCAATACAAGGTGGCCAATAATAGCCCCTACAATACCAAACGGAATAACCGACATGATAATAAAGGGCTGGCTATACGAGCGCAAAGGAATGGCCAATAACGCATAAATTGCAAATAACGCGAAAAGCAGCCCTTTGGCCAACCCTAGCATAGCGTCAGCCTGCTCTTTTGAATTGCCCTGCAACTGAAAATCGACCATAGGGTAGCGGGCCAGTAAGTCTGGCATAATCTTCTCAACAACCTCGTAGGTAATTTCAGATGGGTCCATTAAGCCTTTATCGACCACGCCGGTAACGGTAACTGAACGACGCCCATCAACCCGAATAATTGAGTCGAAGCCCTTGCCTAAGGTAAAGCTCGCCACCTGATCAAACGGAATCTCTTGGCCGTTTGGCGCACGAATACGCATATTTTTGAGGTGCTCAACGGAACTCCGCTCGGCTTTCGGGTAACGCACCATCACCTTAATTTCTTCATCATCACGCTGAATACGTTGTACTTCAGCGCCGTAAAAGCCATAACGAACTTGTTGACCTAGCTGGCGAAGCGTAATGCCTAATGCGTCAGCCTGTGGCTTTAAAGCCAGTTGAATTTCTTCACTACCGCCTGAAAAGGTATCGTTTAAATCGGTTACACCATCATATGCAGCTAAAGCATCTTTTAAATCATTGCTAATGGCGCGCAGCGCACCAATATCACTAGAGTTAAATTCGAAGCTTAAATCTGCACCACCACCGGGGCCACCAGGCGCGCCGATATTAAACGATTTTACCCCCGGTATTTCAGGCATTTCATCCCGCCAGCGTTGATGTATTTCAAAATCAGACAGAGAACGATCTTCTCCTTTGGTAAGCTCGGCCAATACTTCGCCACCTAAATTACCGTTATCAAAGGCAATAGAATGTTGAATAACACTTTCACCGGTTTCTTGTTGAATTTTCTCATCCATACGTAGCATAGCTTCTCGTAACGTAGTGATCACTTCGTCGCGCTGGGTTATTGACGAACCAGGCTCAAGCTCAAAACTCGAAAACATAAAATCGCTGGGAATATTGGGGATAAATACAAACCGTACGATACCGCCTTGAAATAGCCCCACGGTAAGGATCAACATAGCTAAAAATGCCGACACTGTTGTGTAGCGGTTCTTCACTGCTTTTTCTAAAAATGGCGCATAGCTATTTTGAATAAAGCGTTTTATCCCTTCGCTAAAAAAGTCTCTGAATTTTTGAAATCGGTTCGCTTTTGTCGGGTCATACGGTTTTATCTTCATGTGCACCAAGTGTGCAGGCAAAATCAATTTCGATTCGATTAGAGAAAAAACCAAACAGATAATGACCACTAATCCGATGGTTTTCCATATAACGCCAAATGGCCCTGACACCATGAGCATAGGTGAAAACGCAGCAATAGTAGTAAGCACCCCAAACGTGGCTGGCATGGCTACCTTCTTAACCCCAGCAATTACATTTTCTGCTGAGTGTCCCTTTTTATCTATTTCAGTGTAGGCAGACTCACCCATAATAATGGCATCATCTACCACTATTCCCAGCACTAAGATAAACGCGAAAAGGCTTAGCATGTTGATAGATACACCGAGCATATCAATGGGCATTACCAATAAGGTGCCTAAGAAACATACTGGCAACCCAACAATAACCCAAAACGCTAACTTCACTTTTAGAAACAGCGAAAGTACTAAGAATACGAGCAGCGCCCCAAAAAACATGTTTTCTAACATCATGTTCAGTCTATCAGCGAGATAGAAGGAGCTATCGCCCCATGTTGCTGCTGTAATATGGGCGGGAAACCCTTCTTTCGCCTGGTTTATGTACTCATTCACCTGCTCAGAAATTTCCAGAGCATTCTGGTCGCCTACCGCTTTTACCCGCAAGCTGGTGGCTGGCTTGCCGTCAAATAAGGCATATTGATTATTTTCAATAAAGCCGTCATTAATATAGGCTACATCACCTAATGTTACCCGAGTACCATTGGCGTTGGTTAAAAGCACTATTTGTGAATAGTCCCATCCCGTATACGCCTGACCTTTTGTACGCAGCAAAATATCGCCATTTTCAGTTCTTATAGAACCGCCGGGTAAGTCAACGCTGGTTTGAGATAAGCGTGTTACCACATCGGCAAAAGTAAGATTGTATTTTTGTAAATCCCTCTCTGATAGTTCAACCGATATTTCATAGTCTCTGGCACCCACTACCTGAACACTTGATATTCCCGGTAAGTTAGCAATATCGTCCCTAAGTACCTTCGCAAACTCTTTTAATTCTCGTTCACTTGCATCACCAAATACCGATATCCAAATAACATCTTGCTGTATTTTTTGCCGATAGATAACCGGTTTTTCTGTATCTGCAGGAAAGCTCGGAATTGCATCAACTTGCACTTTTACTTCATCCAGCACTAGCTGTACATCGTAGCCTTCTTCTACCTCAATGGTGACCGTACCCATTCCTTCCACGGCGGTAGAGGTAATTTTTTTAATGCCTTCTAAATCTTTTATCGATTCTTCAACTTTAACAATAACCCCTTCTTCTACTTCTTGCGGTGCTGCGCCTAAATAGGGAACACGTACGTTTACCACGTCTATTTCAAAGTTAGGAAATACCTGTTTTTGGATACTAAAAGCGCCAAAAATGCCGCCTACAATAAGTAACCACATTAATAAGTTGGCGGCGACGCTATTTCTCGCAAACCAGGCAATAAGCCCTGTTTGTGTATCAATACGACTCATGACGCATCTCCCGCTACACTGCCGTTAGTTGACCCCGCGCCGTCATTCGCAGCGTCTACGCTTTGCGTGTCTGTCTGCTTATCCTTTTTGGCTTCTTCAGGTATTTGAGGCTCATCGCCAGGTAAACGCACTTTCATGCCGTTGTAAGGGTTCGGTACTGCGCTTGTTACAACTAATGTATTGTCTTCAATACCTGAAGCAACAAATACCTGGGTTGCAGTCGTACGCGCAACATCAATAGGCTTAATCGCCAATTCCCTGTCTTCTGTTACTGTCACTATAGTATTGTCTAATCGTAATACGCTACGGGGTAACACTATAAGCTCGCGCTCTTGTTGAGCCATTATTTCAGCCTCAACAAACTGGCCGAACCGAAGTGGCGTTTGCGCTTGATTATTGAACTGGTAAGGGTCTTGTACTTCCACTACAGCGTAAATTACACGGCTTCCACTATCTAATACGCCTTCAGAACGCACTAATTTTCCCTGCCACGTACGCTGAATTCCACCTACGGTAGCAGTGAGTGTCACGGTGGCCTGAGCATCAGACTGGCTACCAATATTCACAAACATCAAGTCGCTATCGGTAATGGGTAATCGAACTTCTGCTGTATCGGTAGAATATACGGTGCCCACAGAAGCGCCTGATGCAATGAACTGCCCTAAGTCGGCATTACGGGCCACCACTATACCGTTATAGGGCGCGCGAATTTGTGTACGCGCTAAATTGCGCTTTGCGCGTTCTAGCTTGGCTTCGGCGGCCTTTACATTGGCTTTTTCTTTGGCTAGCTGTGGTTTACGCAAACCCAATTCAGGCGGCGCAACATTGCTGACCGAACGCCACTCTTGTGCCGCTACCTTACCGCGGGCAATTTCTTCTTCAAGGGCTGCTTGTGCTTGGGCTAATTCAGCTTCGGCTAACTTTAATTCAGTTTTATAATCATCTTGTTCTAGGGTAAGCAATACCTCCCCTTTCCTGAATATGCCACCGACGATAAAGGCCTCTGACATACTAACTACACGTCCACTCACTTGTGCGCTGAGCGAGGTTTGATTTCGGGGAACCACATTACCTTGGCTTTTTACCACAAACTTAACAGGCTCTGCGTGAACGGGTTTGGCATCAACCAAAAAGGCAGGCGTCTCGACGTCTATTTGTTCAGGTGGCTTTTTGGAAGAAATCATCACAGCGGCGGCGATAATAGCGACAAGTATGATTAGCAGCGGTAAGCCACTTTTAACCAAGATTGAGTTTTTCATTAATGATCCCTGTAAAACGCTTTTACCCCACGCGAAATCCGTCCTACAAAGAACTAACTGTGCAATCTGAACTGCGCGTTGGCACGAGCAAATATCTTTATTTTTTTATAAGTGCCAGTGTAATGGCTTTCTAATTTTAGTGCTTGCTTTTGATTGTTAAAATTTGTGTATCGACGAAAGACTATACCCTCTCGTCAATAGTTTGAGAAAATAATTTACGATTATACAAGTTCATGATTGATAATTACCCAACAATAGTTGATTATTTAAACGGAATCGCGAAGACGATCCGTATCCAAATCAAGCATTCGCTACAGTAATGGGATAACCAGTTATGAGCATCAAAAAACAATACCTCAAATCAAAGCCCGTTTGTAAAGTGACGTTTCGCATAAATGCAGAGGAGGCTGAAAATGCAGCTGAAGCCAAGCTTGTTGGTGACTTTACTCAATGGGATAAGGAACCTATCGAAATGAAACGCCTTAAAAGCGGCGACTTCACGTCAACGGTCAATTTAGAAAAAGACCATGAATATCACTTTCGTTACCTACTTGATGGCAAAACATGGGCAAATGATTGGGCAGCCGATGACTATCAGCCTTCACCGATAAGCCTTGAAGACAATTCTGTGGTGCGCGTGTAAATAGCGCCCAAAAAAAAGGCTGCACACGCAGCCTTTTTTCGTTGAGTACCGCTTACAAACTTTTTTCTAGTTCTGGAAGTACGTCAAATAAATCACCCACTAAGCCATAATCCGCCACTTGGAAAATGGGCGCTTCTTCGTCTTTATTGATAGCAACAATGACTTTTGAGTCTTTCATTCCGGCTAAATGCTGAATGGCACCTGAGATACCAACCGCTATATAAAGCTGTGGCGCTACAATTTTACCGGTTTGTCCTACTTGCATATCGTTTGGAACAAAGCCAGCGTCTACAGCAGCCCGGGATGCGCCCATTGCTGCGCCTAACTTATCAGCAATGCCTTCAAGTAGTTTGAAGTTCTCGCCATTTTGCATACCGCGACCGCCGGAAATAACTACTTCCGCAGCAGTAAGCTCAGGACGCTCAGATTCTGTGAGAGACTCAGAAACAAATTCGGCTTTGTCACTGCTTTTCACTGTATCAACGGCGACGATTTCAGCACTTCCTCCGGTTGGCGCGGCGTCGAATGAGGCTGCGCGAACCGTAAGCACTTTTTTGCTATCGCTGGACTGCACGGTGGCAATAGCATTACCCGCATAAATAGGCCGTACAAAGGTATCTTCGCTTTCAACATCAATAATGTCAGAGATTTGCGCCACATCAAGTAAAGCCGCCACGCGTGGCATAAAGTTTTTACCCGTGGTCGTGGCCGCCGCCACCAAATGGCTGTAATCTGCTGCCATTTCTACCACTAAATCAGCTACGTTCTCTGCCAACTGGTACTTATAGGCCGCATTATCTGCCACCAACACTTTGCTAACGCCTTCGATGTCGCCAGCGCTTTTCGCCACCGCATCGCAGCCTTCACCCGCAACTAACACGTGAATGTCACCGCCCATTTGTTTTGCAGCATGAACGAGCTTGTTGGTTTCTGTTTTTAACGTCGCGTTATCATGTTCTGCGTATACAAGCACTGTCATGAGATCACCTTCGCTTCATTTTTAAGTTTATCTACCAACTCAGCCACGTCGGCCACTTTAACACCACCCTCACGTTGTGCAGGTGGGGTCACTTTTAATACGCTCACATTTGACGTTAGTTCTACCCCAAAATCAGCGGCTGATTTCACATCTAGAGGCTTACGTTTTGCCTTCATAATATTCGGCAAAGATGCGTAGCGCGGCTCGTTAAGACGTAGGTCTGTGGTTACTACCGCTGGCAGTGAAAGCGCTACGGTTTGCAAACCGCCATCAATTTCACGTGTAACGTTAACTTTATCACCTTCCACTGTAACTTCAGATGCGAAGGTTCCCTGCCCCATGCCCGTTAATGCAGCTAGCATTTGGCCAGTTTGGTTATTGTCAGAATCGATACTTTGTTTGCCCAAAATAACCAATTGTGGTTGTTCTTCTTCTACCACTTTGGCGAGCAACTTAGCCACTTGCAGCGAATCTAAATTTTGGTCAGTGTCTATTTGGATGCCGCGATCAGCGCCTAGTGCCAAAGCTGTACGGATCTGCTCTTGGCAACTCTTATCACCAATAGACACCACAACGATTTCGCTGGCCACGCCTTTCTCTTTCAATCTCACCGCTTCTTCCACGGCAATTTCACAAAAAGGGTTAATGGCCATTTTTGCATTGGTAAGATCAACGCCAGAATTGTCGGCTTTCACCCTTACCTTTACGTTGTAGTCAATCGCGCGCTTGACCGGTACGAGTATTTTCATATTTACCTCAATTGTTGAGTTCGTCGGTGTGTAGTGCCAATACCTTGCCTAGCGAGAGTTGCTAGTGTCCAAGAATTCGCCTTACCTCACCACGCATTCGGAAACTTTAACAATATTTACTACGTTAATTTTTATAACCCTGTAGAGCTAATATAAAGGCTATACCGTAATCATCGTTAACACCATTTTTACCTACGTATAAAAAATGCGACGAGTTAACGTTAACGTAAACGTCCTTGCAATGTACTTACTGTTGACGTAAACGTCAACCTGGATTACCTTTCAAGGCGACAATTAATTTACATGTTTTTGACACCTCGCATTATTTGTTTCATCAATAGTGCACTATAAAAAAATGAACATAAGGAGCCTCCCGTGGAACGAGAATCGATGGAGTTTGATGTAGTCATCGTCGGTGCCGGCCCAGCTGGACTATCAACCGCTTGCAGACTGATGCAACTGGCCAATGAAAACGACCAAGAGCTAATGGTCTGTGTAGTGGAAAAAGGCTCTGAAGTAGGTGCACATATCCTCTCAGGCGCAGTTTTTGAACCCCGAGCCATGAATGAGCTTTTCCCAGATTGGAAGGAAAAGGGCGCACCACTGAACACGCCAGTGACTGAAGATCATATTTATTTGCTGAATGATGAATCATCATCAAAACGGTTACCCAATAGCATAACCCCGAAAACCATGCACAATGGTGGCAACTATATTGTTTCTATGGGCAACGTGTGTCGATGGTTAGCAGAACAAGCTGAGCAGTTAGGTGTTGAGGTATTCCCGGGTTTTGCGGCGGCAGAAGTTATTTATAACGAAGACGGTAGCGTAGGCGGCGTAATTACCGGCGATATGGGCGTAGGTGAGAATGGCGAGCACAAAGACGGCTACATGCCTGGCATGGAGTTACGCGCTAAGTACACAGTGTTTGCTGAGGGCTGTCGAGGTCATTTAGGCAAAGAGTTAATTGCGCACTTTAATTTAGACAAAGAAGCCTCACCTCAACATTACGCTATTGGTTTCAAAGAAATTTGGGATATCGACCCCGCTAAGCACCAACCGGGTTTAGTAGTACATAGCGCAGGTTGGCCACTTAAAGACGCCACCGGGGGTAGCTATTTATACCATGCAGAAGACAACCAGGTTTTTGTTGGTTTAATTGTGGATCTTAACTACGAAAACCCCTATTTGAGCCCCTTTGATGAATTTCAACAACTTAAACATCACCCTGTCTTTAAACAGTATTTAGAAGGGGGAAAAAGGGTCTCTTATGGTGCGCGCGCAATTGCCAAAGGTGGCTTTAATTCACTGCCAAAAATGACTTTCCCCGGCGGTTTATTAGTTGGATGCGAAGCAGGCACGTTGAATTTCGCCAAAATTAAAGGTAATCACACTGCCATGAAATCAGGCATGCTAGCCGCCGAATCTATTATAGAGGCATTGGCTGAAAATGCAGAATCGCCTCAAGTAGAATTAACTAGCTTTACCGATAAGTTCAAAGAATCATGGCTTTACGATGAATTATTTCGTTCTCGGAATTTCGGTCCAGCCATTCATAAATTGGGGAATTTCTGGGGCGGCGCATTTAATACGCTAGAGCAGAATTTCTTTAACGGCAATATGTTCTTTACAATGAAAGATGAACATAAAGATTACGCACAGCTAAATTTGGCAGATAATGCAAAAGAGATTTCTTACCCAAAACCTGACGGGGTATTAAGCTTTGATAAATTATCTTCGGTATTCTTATCAAATACAAACCATGAAGAAGATCAGCCTTGTCACTTACAATTGAAAGATGCTGAAATTCCTCTTACTGTTAATTTGCCGAAATACGCAGAACCAGCTCAGCGCTATTGCCCTGCCGGCGTATATGAAATTATCGAAGAAGAAGGCAATAAACGTTTTCAAATAAATGCTCAAAACTGTGTTCATTGTAAAACTTGCGATATTAAAGATCCGTCGCAAAATATACGATGGGTGGTGCCAGAAGGTGCAGGTGGACCCAATTACCCAAACATGTAAATTAATGTTAATTATCGCACTAAATTAAAAAGCGGACGTTCTCCGCTTTTTTTTTACCTAAAAGTTAACTATTATCTTCAAAATTAATTCACTGACAAACGAAAGGTTAATAAATGAGCGATTTTTTAGATATTTTAACCCACGGAAGACGTTTACAAGGTGCAGTAAAGGAATTAAGCATTGAAGAATTGGAAACAGTTCAAGACAAATTAGCCAGTATCGTTGAAAAACGAAAAGAAAAGGCGAAGCAAGAAGAGCAAGCTGAGATAGAAAAGCGCGAAAAACTTGCGGCAATTAAGAAACAAATGGAAGAAGCAGGTCTAAATGTAGAAGACCTTCAAGCGCTACAGTCAGATGCGCCTAAAAAAACCGGTAAAAAGCGCCCTGTTAAATATAAATTAACAGACAGCAATGGCGATGTTCACCCATGGACAGGCATTGGTCGTATGCCTCGCGTATACAAAGATGCGTTAGATAGCGGTAAATCGCTAAGCGATTTTGCTATCGAAAAATAAGCGCGCGATAAAGCACGCGTAGGGTTAAAGGCTAATATCCCCTAGCCTTTAACCTTGATTTTTCCCACCACTGCCCCATGTTCATTTCATTCAATTGCTTTTTAGGTATGACATGTCATTGCATTACAAATTATCCTCTGCCTCGTTAGAATCTCCCTGGTTGGTATTAATACATGGGCTTTTTGGCAGTGCGGATAATTTATCCGTTGTACGACGCCATTTTGAGAATAGCCACAATATCATTAGTGTGGATTTACCCGATCACGGTGAGTCGCCTTGGAGCGATGGTTTTGATTTAGACACTGCAGTATCGGGTATTATTGCAATTCTTGACAACCTTAAGGTTGAAAACGCTGCGTTTTTAGGCCATTCCCTCGGTGGTAAAGTCGCCATGCGATTGGCATTGCTTCATGAAAACCGGGTTAGTGCTCTTATCGTTGCCGATATTGCCCCTGTTGCGTACGGCCATAGACACCAAGCGGTATTCGACGGGCTTCAGGCAGTATCACTGGGCGAAATTAACGGTAGAAGCGATGCCGACAAAGCCATGTCAGCGTATATTAAAGAGCCGGGTGTGCGTCAATTTTTATTAAAGAGCCTGTATAAAGGTGATGATGATAAATGGCGCTGGCGCTTCAACGTAGAAGGTTTAATTAACCATTATTCACATATTATTGATTGGCCTCAAGACAATCGCCAATTTAGTGGCGTAACCTTATTTATTAAGGGGGCCGACTCCGATTACATTACGGCATCTCACCGTAGTGCTATCGGCAAATATTTCCCTAACGCAAAGGCTCACGTTATCGATGGCACTGGGCATTGGCTGCATGCTGAAAAACCCACCGCCTTCAATAAGGTAGTCGAGCGCGCACTAAACAGTATTTGAGGTTAATGGTTTTTATCAGTCATTGCGTCAACTTTCAGATGCGAATGACTATTATTACCAATTTTTGAACTTTTGGGACTCCGTTACACGTAGATACTGTGATATAGTTGCGCCAGATTTTTTGAGTAAATAACACTATGCTTGCAGAAAACTTTGAGCTAATCGAGTCCATCATGTTGTACGGGGGGCTGTTTATACTATTTGTATTGATGGCTTTTGCAGTACATGACGTACTGACCAAGAATAACGTGCCATTAGTAGGCCGCGTTGTGACATACGGGGTATTAGGGCTAGGTGCCATTGGCTTTTTAGCCAAAGGCATTATCGAGTGGTTCTGGTTAAGCTCAGGCGTATAATTAGTAACGATTAATAGAGGTTTGATATGGCAAGCGTTGGCCTGTTTTTCGGTAGTGACACCGGTAATACCGAACATGTTGCGAAAATGATCCAAAAAGAATTGGGTAAACAGCTAATTGATGTGAAAGACATTGCCAAGAGCAGTAAAGAAGATATTGCGGAATTTGACCTGCTTATCTTTGGCATCCCAACGTGGTACTACGGTGAAGCGCAGTGCGATTGGGATGACTTCTTTCCTGAACTTGAAGACATCGATTTTAACGATAAGCTGGTAGCTATTTTCGGTTGTGGCGATCAGGAAGATTACGCTGAGTATTTCCTTGATGCCATGGGGATGATCCGCGATATTGTTGAAGCACGCGGTGCTATTTTAGTAGGTCAATGGCCTACGGAAAGCTATGACTTTGAAGCATCAAAGGGCATGGCAGACGACAACCACTTTGTTGGTCTTGGTATTGACGAAGATCGCCAGCCTGAATTAACTGAAAGCCGGGTTAAAGCGTGGTGCAAGCAAATTCATGATGAGCTTTGCTTAGCCGAATTAGCCTAAATACGTTTAGATACAAAAACCTCGCATTGCTAAAGTAATGCGAGGTTTTTTTGTGCCTATAAAGTTAGCGTTGCGGTTAAAGGCATGGCGAACACTTTTTGACAATTAAGGCCTACTATTACAATTGAAACCGTTCTACTGCTTTACGTAAGCTTTCCGTTTGTGCATCAAGTAGCATGGTAGACTCATTCGCTTGACGAGTACTGGTCGCGCTTGAATCGGCCAGATTAACAATGGTACTTAAACTTTTAGCCACATCCGCCAACAGTAAATCTTGCTGTCGGGTGTCGCTTACAATATGTTCATTAATACGGCTTAACCTGTCGATGATTACGCCAATACTTTCTACCTGCTCTGCCACTTGCTCGGTAATTTCCACGCCTTCTTGCGCTTGTGCCCTGCCTTCTTTTATTGCTTTTACGGCATCGCTGGCATCTTTTTGCAAATTACCAATCATAGTTTCAATTTCTTCAGTCGAATCATGGGTTCTGTTTGCTAAGGTTCGCACTTCATCGGCCACCACCGCAAACCCTCTTCCTTGTTCTCCCGCTCGAGCGGCCTCAATGGCAGCATTTAGTGCAAGTAAGTTGGTTTGTTCTGCTATGGTTTTTATCACATCTAATATACTGCCAATACTGCGAGAGTTCTCATCGAGACGATGAATTATGTCGGCTGAGATATCAGCTTGTTTGGCCTGATTAATAACTTGACTTCTATTCCGTTCTACCAGTTTTCCGATATCCACACTTTGTTCGGTCACCGTATGTAACGCCTCCATCGCCTCGTTAATCTGGCTAAGGTTACTTCGACTTGTGTCTTGAACGTGTTGGGTATTGGTAGACGTTTGTTTCACCTGCTCGCGCTGAGCATCTACATCAGATAAACTTTTTTCGCCTAACGCCACGCTTTCTTTGGTAATTTCTATGAGCCGTTTTTCTTGCGCTAAGATGTTTCCCACTAGGCTACGCAAGCTCTCAGTTAAACTATTAACCTTTGCCGACAGTGCTGCAAACTCATCAGTGCCGTCTTCGGGCAGTTTTTGGCTCAAATCCCCCTTGCTTAGCTGGCTTAATCCAAGGTTAATCCGATCTAGCGGTCGCGATATACTTCGGGTGGAGATCACAGCCAATGCGATTGCGCCAAATAAGCCAACAGCAGCAACGGCCACGTTTTTAATCACATTGCTTTCTACCGTATCGACGATATTCGATTGGCCAGCAATGGACTCGTTTTGCACCCGTTCAAATAAGGCATTTATATTGGTGATCGCCAGTTGCAGCGCCTCATTCGCTTTTTTGCGCTGAGCTAACGCCTGTCCGATGTAGTGTAACTTTTGCTGTTGCAAGCTTATCAAGCCATCTTCGTTATTTAATAGTGCAAGCAAGCTATAGTACTGCTGATTAAAAGCCGCCACTGTGCCACCGTCATCTATATCTTCCACTAAACGGTTTATATACTCTTTATCTACCGCAAGGTTACTTAACTGATATTCGAGATCTTCTACAATGGTGGCTGTTGTGTCTACGTCATTGTTGGTAGTCAGCTCACTGAAAGAGTCATTCATGGTAAGCAATTTGTTGTCAATATTGGTTCCCGCACCGATAAGGGTTTCGATACTCGGGCCTTGAGCGTCTATATAAGTTAAATCTAACATCAGCGCACTTGCCTCATCGGCTGCCCGCAGCACTTGTGCCAACTTATCTTGCAGTTTCGTCTCTGTTGCCAGTTTTCCTTGCAGTGATGCGTACATATCGCGGCTATTTGTGACATAGGCATGACTTGCTTCAACAGCGCGCTGCACCAACTGATCGGATGAAAGTGAGGCCGTTAACGTGTCGAGATCGTCAATAAATAGCGCCGATAAGCTATCAAATTTGTGTTTATTGGTGGCTAAAGACGAAGGTGTCACTTCATGATAACCGGTGGCGGTAACCACGGATAATGACAAAATATCGGTTTTTACCTGCACCATTTGGGTCTGTACAGGCATTTTGCGCTTTACCACGTCTTCGGCTGAATCGCGTATATCGCTTAGCCCTATATATGAGAGGGTACTGGTGAATAGGAGAAGACAGCCAAAAAGACCAAAGCCAACTTTTATTTTATTTACTACTGTTAACTGCATAAGCGATTCCATTGCGCTTTTAACTTATCGCGCCACGGGCACATTTAAACCGCGTTGCACAAACTTTAATAAGATGTTAACAGAGTGAGTAGTGAGTTTGAATTAATTTCGCTTTATTGTATATAATATAACCACTTACAAACTGGTTTGTCCACATCTCAGCAAGGAGCAAAGCTAATAGCCGCCTTGGGTGGACGATTTTTTCGCCGAGTAGAAATAGATTTCACGGTTTTACTTTTAAATCCTGATGAGTTACCTATAATACCCGCAATACTAAATCTTTTGTTCTCAGTAGGTTGATATGGATCAAAACAAAGAGCTAAAAAAAGCAGGCCTTAAAGTTACCCTGCCGCGTCTCAAAATTCTTCAGATATTGCAAGATCCTGAGAATCAACACATCAGTGCAGAAGATGTTTATAAAATTCTGATTGAGCAAGGTGAGGAAATTGGCTTAGCTACGGTGTACCGTGTACTGAACCAGTTTGACGACGCCGGCATTCTTAACCGCCATCATTTTGAAGGCGGCAAATCGGTGTTTGAAATCAGTCACAAAGAACATCACGATCATCTCGTATGCTTAAAATGTGGCAAAGTAATTGAATTTGAAGATGATGTTATTGAAGAGCGCCAGGAGATGGTAGCTAAGAAACATAACATTAAGCTAACCCATCACAGTCTTTACCTATACGGCGAATGCACCGACGGTAACTGCGATGCCGGCGAATAAGCGTTAAGATAAGCGTTATAAATAAAAAAGGCCCGCTGCTTCAATTTTGCGGGCCTTTTTGTTTCCTCTCGCGGACGTCAAGCGAATGCTCGAATTTAGGCTAGAAATTTATAGGCGTTATACGCCTTTATTGCCGCTTCCCACATATCTCCAACGTTGCCATCGGCAATAGTATTGCCATCAACTTCTACCACCGGCATCAACTCTTTGCTCGAAGATGACAGCCATACTTCATCAGCGTCGAGTAAATCTTCGGTGGTAAACCAATTCTCAACTACACGCAATTCGGCCCGTTTAAATGCTTCTATCGCAATACTACGAGTAATACCGGGCAACAGTTGGTTATCTAAAGGCGGTGTGTAAATAACCTTATCTTTTACCATAAATACATTGCAGGAACTGGCTTCTGTCACCTGCTTATTTTCATTGTACAAGATTGTTTCATTTACACCGTGATCGATACCCGCTTGAAAATGCATTACGTTGCCAAGTAAAGAGGTAGACTTGATGTGACAGCGTTGCCAGCGCTTATCTTCCTGCAACGCAACTTTAAATGGTTTTACCGCATCTTTGCTAAGGGGCTGAGCAGGCGGCAATGCAAACGCAAAACCAAAAACGGTAGGCGAGACGTTATCTGGATACGCATGGTAGCGCTTAGTGTCGGTGCCTCGGCTTATATGAAAGTAAATACCAATGTTGCCTTCAGGAAAGCGTGCTTCGTTGTGCCTAAGCAACTGGGTAAGTATGTCGCTCCACTGTTCAAAGGAATATGGGTTAGTAATAGAAATAGCCGATAATCCGTCATTCATCCGCGCTAAATGCCCATTAAGCCCTACTGGCTTCCCTGCATAGCTAGGTATAACTTCATAAATACCATCACCAAATAAAAACCCTCTGTCCATAGGCGATATTTTAGCTTCTGACAGCGGTAAAAATTCACCATTTAAATATGCGATGGTCACGTTACTTCTCCTGTTATACGGCGGCGTTGTTGCCAATGTAATAAAAACCGTGCCCTGGCATTGTCACTGTGTATTGGCGTAAATGACACGCTTTCTCCAGGTACGGCTTGCGCTAAGCGGCTAACGTCAAGGGGGTCAACACAGCCCAGTTTTGGATAGCCGCCCAACGTTTGTCTGTCGCGCATCATAACGATAGGCTGCCCGTCAGACGGAATTTGAATAGCACCTATGTGAATAGCTTCTGATAACATACTTTTCTGTTCACACTGCACCTTTGGGCCAGATAAGCGATATCCCATTCGGTTAATGTTAGAGGTTATTTGATACTCACTTGAAAAAAAGGTGCGCTTGGCTACAGCGCTAAAGCAATCGCTTTGGTAACCTTCGATAACATTAAGCGGTGTCTGACAATCATAGTTCGGCCAGTGTCGTTGTGCTAAATGCCGGGGTTTATTGGGTGGAATGGGTGAGTCAAAAGATACAATATTTATCTCGTCTCCCGCCTTCAGCCCTTCACCTAAATTTGTTAACCCACCTAATTGCTCTCGTACCACAGTACATGCACTTCCTAACACAGTAGGCAGTTGCCAATTTCCACCAATAAATAAATAGGTTTTGCTACCCAAGCTATTGCTTGAAAGCGTAATTTCATCACCTTCTTTTACCCACTGTGTTTGATAAGCTTGGGCATTTTGGTGGTTAACGTTAAGTTTTACATCCCGCCCTGTAGCTGCAATTACACCCGCCTTATCGCATCTCAGGCTAAGCTCGCCTATTACTTCAATACACGGGCTACCCGCTTGGTTTGCCACCAGATAATTGCCCCACCAATAGGCTTCTTCGTCCATAGGCCCTGCTTCACAAAACCCTTCATGTTGATGGCCTCTTCGCCCGCCATCTACAAGTAAACTTTGCATCCCCGGTGAGTGTATTTTAATGCGCATAGTGGTTCCTGTATGCGTGTTCTGTTATGGCTTCAAATTTCACTTCGTCGCCCACCTTTAAAAAGGCTGAATGCGAATCGCGGTCAACCAGAGATAACGGACAAAGCCCGAGCAAGTGCCACCCGCCTGGTGAGGACGAGGGGTACACGGCAGTTTGATTATCTGCAATTGCTACCGCGCCCTTCGGCACTTGTTTGCGCGGTGTGGCAAGCCGCGGGCAATGAAGTGCTTTGGGTGTCTGCCCCATATAAGCAAACCCCGGCGCAAAACCTACCGCGTAAACTTTATAGGTAGTCTCGCTATGCAAACGCACAATTTCATCAACACAGAGGCCCGTGTGCTCCCCCACCTGCGTTAAATCATTCGCCTCTGGCGCCCCATACCAAACCGGTAGTGTCTTTTTCGCGTTGCTACCCTCGCCCCTGGGCGGCGCTTTCGGCGCCATGTCTTTTAGCGCTAAATAAACCTGGTGCATGTCAACTGCGTGAGCGTCAAATACTACCATGAGCGAATCGTAAGCAGGCACGCATTCGCGCAGCCATGGCCATTGTTGGCGGGCTTCGCTTAATGCTAATGCCCACTGATAGCAATGGGTGTTTGCCACTTCCATATCGGGGCCATTAAAATAAAGCATCAGGCTATCTATACTCACAGGTACAATGTGTTTAATCGCGCCAAAAGGTTGCATAACGTCGTTAACTCTTAGTAGTGTGATTGAACAATGTGGCCTGATTATGGCCACCTGATGGAAACATAACGAAAAATGCTGGCATTGGGTAGCGTATACTGGCTTGGGGTGTTATTGCTTAATCAACTGCGCAATATTGCTGGCAATCTCAAGTGCCCCAGCCGTATCGCCATGCACACACAGAGAATCCACATGCAATGCAATACGTTTTTCAGAGGCGGTGGT
Source organism: Alteromonas profundi (assembly GCF_010500865.1). GTDB lineage: Bacteria > Pseudomonadota > Gammaproteobacteria > Enterobacterales > Alteromonadaceae > Alteromonas > Alteromonas profundi. The sequence continues at coordinate 234,621 of NZ_JAAAWN010000002.1, read as the reverse complement.
TACTGTGCCCTCTTCTATCAGTTGTCGAGCTTGCGCAAATGCCGCTTTTTCACTTAACACTGCCCCAGGTAAATTTCTCGACATAAGAAAACCATCGTCGGTATATCGCCGGTCGGCAAAACCTTCAAAAATTAACGGTAGATTAAATGCTTTCGCTGCTTGACTAAGGCTACTGTTTTTCGTGGTGGCCTGCACCATTAAAGATAAGTTATGGTCTCGCTTAAATGCAGCTACCGCTTCCATTACCGCCTGCATAATTGTAGCGTCGCGCATCATATCGTTATACAGCGCGCCATGTGGCTTCACATAACGTAGTTCAGTGCCCGCAATGTCAGCCAGCCCACACAATGCACTTACCTGGTATTGTATGCAGGCCACCAATTCGTCTTTTTGCATGGCGATACTTCGTCGACCAAACCCTTGTAAATCTGGATAGGCAGGATGAGCGCCTACTTCAACACCATGCTCAGTGGCAAGGTTAAGCGCCTCTTTAATTGCTGTAGGATCACCAGCATGAAAGCCACATGCAATATTGGCCTGATCAATAATGGCCATGATATGTGTATCCATCGGCATCTTCCACGCGCCGAAACTTTCACCTAAATCGCAATTTAACTTCATAATGGTTTAGCTCTTACCCTCAATCCGATATCATGTTACCTGTTCTTGTAAAAAAGTCAGTCTTAATGATAAATATTGGAAAAGTTAATACATTACGCGTGGTAGCAGAATACCCGTTTGGCTACGCATTAGCACCATTGGTCGAAAATGATGATCCGTGGAGCGATAGCGAAGCTGTCACCGTTACGCTACCTCATGATCAGGTGTCTGAGTCTCTCGCTGTGGATAGCACGATAGATGTGTTTGTCGCCACCGACCAGCGGGGCGATTTATTCGCAACCGTGCAACCTCCGCGCATTCTCGTGGGGGAAACCAAAGTGTTAAAAGCCGTATCAGCGACCCACTTTGGGGCATTTTTCGACTGGGGGCTCGATAGCGATTTGCTGGTACCCAATGACTATCAAGATATTCCTATCGACCCGGGTATGTATTACGTGGTTCACGCCTTCTTTGATAAAAAGACCAACCGTATTTTAGGTGCTACCCGCTTACACTATTTTCTCACCGAAGGCAGCGCGTATTTAAACGAAGGCGATACCGTGGAATGTCTGGTTTATTCAAAATCAGATCTTGGTTTCAAAGTGGTAATAAATGAAAAATACCTAGGCCTTATCTTTCATAGTGATGCATTTAAGCCCCTTAAAATCGGCGAAAAAACGGACGGTATAATAAAAAATATTCGTGAAGATGGTAAAATTGATGTGTCATTGCAACGTCAAGACAAGGCAGGGCGCAGTGAGTTACAACAAGCTATTTTAGATGATTTAGAGGCCCATGGCGGCGTATCAACGCTCACCGACAAAAGTGCACCTGACGCCATTTATCAACACTTCAATGTGAGTAAAGCCGCCTATAAAAAAGCACTAGGTGCATTGTATAAACAGAAAAAAATCACGATTAATCCAGATGCAATTCGTTTAATCAAATAAAGGGCAAAGCGTACACAATGAAAGCACATGTTTCTTGGGATAAAAACCTTACCTTTACGGGCACTACAGATAGTGGTTATAAAACAGTTATGGATGGCAACGGCGATGCAGTATCGCCCATGGAGTCGGTGTTAGTGGCTATTGGTGCCTGCTCAAGCATAGACGTTGTCGACATTATTAAAAAAGGCCGCAACCACATTGATGGCTGCGAATGCGAATTAGAGGCGCAACGTAGCGAAACGCCTCCCCGTGTTTTTGAAAAAGTCCATGCTCATTACACAGTTACAGGCAAAAACTTGGCTGAGAAAACCGTTGCCCGCGCGGTTCAATTGTCTGCCGAGAAGTATTGCTCTGTGATGCTTATGCTAAAAGGTAACGTTGAGATAACCACCAGCTATACTTTAGTAGAATCCGCTGATTAGTGGGTTTATTTGCCATCAAATAGCGAAAAAGGCTACTGACATTCAGTAGCCTTTTTTATTACATCGTCAAAAATCACTTTAACTATCTGAATAATAAGAAATTTACAATATATTTACGTATCTGGCATATATGCTGCTGATGAGGGTAAAGAGAAAAATAAACTTTATTCCACACTAATTAGGTATGTAGCCATGGACACCCAAATTCGAACTACCCCCGCCCTAGCCCTCGCTTTATTGTTTACTAGTAGCTTACTTCTCACTGCCTGTTCCGGCGCAGATGCTACCAATGCGCTTGCTGAACAAAGCGAAGAAGACGAAATTGCAATTCCTGTTGAAGCGCAGCATGTTGAAACCGGCGTTATTCAATCAACTTACTCCACTACGGCAATTTTAGAAGCCCGTGAAGAAGCATTTGTCGTAGCGCGTGCGTCGGGCATTATAGAAGCTATATTGGTAGAAGAAGGCGATTACGTTGAAAAGGGACAAGCCCTTGCTCACTTAGATAAGCGCCGCTATGAATTAAACCTTGCGAAGGCAAAAGCAAACCTAATGGGGTTAACCCGTGAATTGGAAAAGATTAATAAGGTTTATTCACAACAGCTTGTAAGCGACGACACGTACGATAAATTAAATGCGCAATACGAATCGGCATTAGCATCGGTACAGCTCGCAGAATTGGATTTACAAGAGACGACCATTACTGCCCCGATCAGCGGCTATGTTGCCTCTAGGAACGCTAAAGTGGGTAACTTAACCGAATCGTTTCAGCGCGAACGTATGTTTCATATTGTGCAGCAAAAAAACCTTCAAGGCATTGTTTATCTTCCAGAAAACGAGCTACAAAATGTAGCCTTGGGCCAACCAGCAAAATTAACCGTTGCCGCCCTTGGCAACCGCACAATCATGGCAAAAATAGAGCGTATAAGCCCTGTCATTGATGCAACCACCGGTACCTTTAAAGTAACACTGGCAGTGCCAAATCAGTCTCACACCCTTAAAGCGGGTATGTTTACCGATGTTGCCCTTGAATACGCGCGCCATCAAAATGCCACACTTTTACCCCGTCGTGCGCTTGTTAGTATGGACGATCAGCACAGCGTTTTCGTAATTCGAGATGGTATCGCCGCAAAAATAGAGGTTCGAACCGGCTTTGAACAAAATGACCTAGTAGAAGTGCTTTCTGGGCTATCAGGTAATGAGCTCGTCGTTACCGCGGGCCACCAAAACTTGAAAGACAATGCGCCCGTTAGCGTGGTTAACGGCTAGCCGCCCCCTAATAAGGACTTAATTATGCGTATTGTTGATATTGCGGTTAGACGCCCCGTGGCCGTGTCTATGTTTACCTTTGCGGTGCTGCTATTTGGTATGGTGTCACTAAGCCGGCTTTCGGTTAACCTTCTTCCCGATTTATCTTATCCCACGCTTACGATAAGAACTGATTATACGGGCGCTGCACCAGCGGAAGTAGAGCAATTGGTCTCGCGCCCAATCGAGGAGGCTATCGGTGTGGTGAAAGGGGTGAGAAAAGTCACCTCCACCTCTCGCGCAGGGCAGTCTGATGTCGTGCTCTCGTTTCGTTGGGGGACTGATATGGACTTTGCCAGCTTGGAAGTGAGAGAAAAGCTCGATGTGTTACAACTCCCCTTGGATATCGATAAACCTAGGCTCCTTCGGTTTAACCCAAGCTTAGACCCAATTATTAAGCTGGGGCTAATCACCACTGGCAATGAACCGCGATCTGTAGGTGCTATGAAACGCCTGCGCGTATACGCAGAACAACAAATAAAACGTGGCTTAGAATCGGTTGACGGTGTAGCGGCGGTACGTGTGGGAGGCGGCCTGGAAAATCAGATACAAATCCTGGTGGACCAACGGAAGGCAAGCCAATTATCCATTCCTATTACCGATATTATAGCGCGTGTTAAAGCTGAAAATGTTAATGCTGCTGGGGGCCAGATCACCAGTGATGAACACGCGTATTTGGTAAGAACACTCAACCAGTTTGAAAGCCTTGAAGACATAGAAACCCTATTTATTGGTCGTTTCGAAGGTAAGAACATTCAATTAAAAGACGTTGCTGAAATTCGAAACGCATACAAAGATCGTGATGTGGTTACCCGCTTTGACAACGAAGAAGGTATCGAAATCGCCCTCTATAAGGAAGGCGATGCCAACGCGGTAGATGTGGCGCGAAAAATAGATATTCGCTTACAAGAAATACAACAAAATCTGCCCGCCCAATACCGTTTAAGCCAAATTTATGACCAAAGCGTTTTTATTAAACAGGCAATTGATAATGTAACCTCGGCAGCTGCCATTGGCGGTCTATTGGCCATGTTCATATTGTATCTATTTTTGCGGGACTTTCGGGCGACTCTAATTATTTCAGTGTCTATCCCCGTTTCGGTCATCGCCACCTTTAATCTTATGTACGCTAATAATATCAGTCTTAATATGATGAGCTTAGGGGGTATTGCCTTAGCGGTAGGTTTGCTGGTGGATAACAGTATCGTGGTCCTCGAAAATATAGACCGACATAAAAGACGTCAGGGCGGAAACCTGGCACTTTCTGACACCAATATATCTGCCTCTTCATCACCGGCAGCCACAGGGACCCGTGAGGTTTCAGGCGCCATAATTGCGTCCACGTTAACCACCATGGCGGTGTTTGTTCCCCTCATTTTCGTGGAAGGCATAGCTGGCCAACTTTTCCGTGACCAAGCATTAACTGTTTCCTTCGCACTTGCGGCGTCGTTAATAGTAGCACTTACCCTTATCCCAGCAATGGCGCGCACTAAAACGAGTAAGCAACGTCAGCATTACAGCGCTTTTGAACATGCCCCGTCAACAAAGCCGAATAGCCGTTGGCAGTGGGCCTTGTACTATCTCAGTTGGCCGATAAAAATGCTACTGCGAACCCTATTTGTCTATCTCCCTGCGGCACTTATTACGCTTATAGTCGGAGGCTGGCACATAATGGCTAAAACATTACTGTTATTTTTCCGCCCGCTAACGCGCATGTTCAACGCAGGGTTTACCCTTCTTGCCAACGGGTACCAAGCCCTCTTAGTACTTAGTTTAAAGGCCCGTACAGTGGTGATAGCGTTAACCCTTGCAGCCAGCGCTGGCGCGGTAGTCTTAGTACCTAAGCTTGGCATGGAACTCATTCCAGTATTATCTCAAGGCGAGTTTTCAGTAGACGTAACACTGCCAGCGGGTACCCCGCTTTCAACAACCGATGCCACCATTAGCGCACTTGCACATGTCGCCCACGGAGACACCACGGTTAAACGTACGTATGCCATGGCGGGAACAGGCAGCTTAATTAGCGCTTCGCCTAATCAGGGGGGCGACCATTGGGGCCGGTTAAACATTGTAACCCGTGTCGGAACCAGCGACGCGCAAATAGATGCGTTAAAACAGCAGATCCGCGAGGCGCTTAAGCAATTTCCTGAAGCACAAGCACAGTTTTCTGAACCCGCCTTATTCACCTTTGCAGCGCCTTTGCAAATAGAGCTTAGAGGCTATGACCTTACTGACCTGCGTAGAAGTGGTGAACAGGTGGCCGGGGCATTAAAGAAATCAGCCCGTTTTACTGACATTACGACGAGTATCCGTGAAGGTAACCCTGAATTAAAGATTGCATTCCATCACGGCAAACTGGCGCGACTGGGTTTAAGCGCCGCTGATGTGTCAGCCCTGGTTACCGCCAAAATAGGCGGGCAAGTCGCAACGCAATACAGCTTACAAGACCGCAAAATTGATGTGTTGGTACGCAGCCAAGACAGTCAGCGCAATAATGCCGCCGATGTGCGCGGTATTATCATAAACCCAGGTGGTTCCCAGCCTATTCCCTTAAGCGCCGTGGCCGATGTTTACATGAGTGTGGGTCCAAGCGAAATTACCCGCATTGGCCAGCAGCGGGTAGCAATTATTACCACCAATATCGCCACCGGAAATTTAGATGAAGCGGTGGCTGAAGCATCGCGATTACTTAGCAATATTGATCTGCCAATAACGATTAGGGCGAACATCAGTGGACAAAGTGAAGATATGCAGCATAGCTTTCGGTCACTACAACTTGCGTTGGCCTTAGCTGTATTTATGGTGTATCTCGTCATGGCTTCGCAGTTTGAATCTTTGCTACATCCGCTGTTAATTCTATTTGCTGTGCCCCTAGCCGGAGCGGGGTCGATCTATGGCCTTTGGATAACAAATACGCCTCTTAATGTGGTGGTATTTATAGGGCTTATCATGCTTTGCGGCATAGTGGTGAATAATGCGATCGTCTTGGTGGATAGAATAAATCAGATGCGCAGACAGGGCATGGAAAAAACTGATGCTATTTTTGATGCGTGCCAGTCCCGTTTACGTCCTATCACTATGACAACCCTTACCACCATTTTAGGTTTAGCGCCCATGGCTATGGGAGTAGGCGAAGGCGCCGAAATTAGAACCCCTATGGCTATCACCGTAATTTTTGGCCTACTGTTCGCAAGCTTACTCACCTTAGTATTGCTTCCTGTGCTTTATAGCTTATTAGACACCAAGGTTATGACCACGGCGGTAAATGATGCCGCTTGGGAGGCCCCCCATGAATAAGGTTCAAGGAATAGGCGCCGCGCTTGCTCGTTTTGCGCTTAACCGCCCTACTACCATTGGTATGTTATTCTTTTCACTGCTGATATTTGGCATTGCAGCAGGACGTCTGCTCCCGTTGGAGAAATTTCCTGGTATTGATATTCCCGAAATGGTCATTGAGATCCCCTACCCTGACGCCACGCCAGTAGAAATTGAGACTATGATCACCCGGCCTGTTGAAGAGACCATCGCAACGATGTCGGGGATAAAGCACTTACGGGCCAGAAGTTTCGATAATAGAGCAGAGATTGTGGTGGAGTTTGATTGGAATGAGAACTTAAAAGCCAAAAGTATTGAAGCACGAGAGAAAATAGACGCCATCCGTCATTTACTGCCAGACGATGTAGAACGTATTCTCGTGTACAAGTTTAATACCAGTGACATGCCTATCTTTCAGCTTAGAGTTTCAAGCGATAGAGATTTATCGAACGCCTATGACTTACTTGAACGTAATTTAAAGCGCCCATTAGAGCGGGTGGAAGGCGTTTCGAAAGTAGAATTGTATGGCACCATGAAACGCCAAATCACCGTGCGTTTAGACGCAAAGAAGCTAGCTGCCCACCGTGTAGATGTCGCAGCGCTTCGCGCGCGGTTAAAAGCAGCTAATTTTTCTCAAACTGCTGGCTATATGTATGGCGATAGTCAAAAGACGCTAGTGAATCCGCAAGGTGAGTTCACACACCTTGCCGACTTTAAAGATATGCCAGTGGGCCCCAATCTGCGCTTATCGGATATCGCAGAGGTGAGATATGAACTCCCTAAGCGCAGTGAAGGCCGACATCTTGACAGAACATTTGCGGTAGGCTTCAACGTATTTCGAGAATCTAACAGCAACTTAGTTGAAGTATCAGCTGCGGTAATGAAGGTTATCGAGTCAGCAAAATCAGATCCTGCGTTCCAAGGGATCAGTTTATTTGTTATGGACGACACCGCCGAAAGTGTTACATCGTCATTATCTGATCTGTTAAACGCGGGCTTATTAGGCGCGTTGCTATCTTTAGTTGTGCTTTATCTATTCTTGCGCCAGTTTACCACCACCTTAATCGTCGTATTATCCGTGCCTTTTTCTATTTGCATTACTTTAGGGGTAATGTACATGCTGGGGTACACACTTAACATTCTTTCGCTAATGGGTCTTATGCTGGCTGTTGGCATGCTGGTGGATAACGCCGTAGTGGTAACAGAAAGTATCGCGCAGGAACGCGCTACCAACCCACACATTACTACGGCCACACTACAAGGCGTAAATAAGGTGAGTCTGGCGGTCATCGCTGGCACAGCCACCACCGCCATCGTATTTTTACCCAATATTGTGGGGGTAAAAATAGATGTCACCGTATTTTTAGAGCACGTGGCCATTGCTATTTGTATTTCGCTTTTTGCATCACTCCTTATCGCCAAAACCCTTATTCCGCTGCTCACCACAAAGATAGCAATTGGCCAGCGTAGCCCCTTGAAGCCATCAGGCTATCTGCGCAGATATGAAAAAGCACTCACTTGGGTGACCAAGAACCAAGGTAAGACCAGCATCGTGGCTATCCTTGTCTTGTTGTCTACCGCTATCCCTATGCAGGTTGTAAGTTCAGATGATGAAGGCAATAACAATGAGGAAAGGGTATGGCTTAACTATCATATGACCCAGAATTTCAGCTTAGATGAAGTTGAACAAACGGTAAATAAGATGGAAGCTTTCTTATACGAAAACCAACAACGTTTCCACATTAAACAAGTTTACAGTTACTTTAGACCCGGCTATGCAGTAAGCGGCATTACCCTTAATGAAGACCTTCCTATTAGTATTTCAGCCCTTAAGGAAGATATACGAAACGCCATGCCCGCGTTTGTGCGCGCCCGTCCCTCGTTCGAGTGGGACAGTGGAAATGGCGGCGGTGTGCGACTCACCTTACTTGGCGAATCATCGGCACAATTGAATACCTTATCCAAACAGCTTATCCCTATTTTACAAAACATCGATGGTTTAACTGATGTTAAAGCCGACACCGGCGCTACCCGCGACGAAGTGCAAGTAAAAATAGACAGAGAAAAAGCGAATAGGTTGGGTATTAGCATCGATGCTATAAGTGAATTGGTTGCAACCGCATTGCGAGGCGATAACCTTCGCTCGTTTCGCTATGGGGCTGCAGGTGAAATTAACGTACAACTTAAATATAGCGATGCCCTTCAGGCTTCACTTAACGAACTGAAAAATCTCACTATTGGGATAAATAATAATCGCACTATAACCTTATCAATGGTGGCAAGCTTTAAGACCGTTCAGCAGCTGTCACAAATTAACCGGCGTTATCGCCAAACGGCCCTTGAAATTGGCGCCAATTTAAATGAAGACACGACTATAGGACAAGCACGGGAACGTATCGAACAAGCCTTAGCTCATGTAAGTCTACCGGCTGGCTATAGTTGGACCTTAGACGGTAGTTTTACCCGTCAAGATGAAGCGAGCAGCGTGATGCAAATGAACATGTTATTAGCGGTATGTATGATTTATGTGGTTATGGCGGCCCTATTTGAGTCTTTGATATTACCCACCTCTGTTATTACGTCGTTGTTATTTTCATTTACGGGGGTCTTTTGGGCCTTCATGATAACTGGTACGCCGATGTCAGTTATGGGCATGATTGGCATGCTGGTGCTTATGGGAATTGTGGTGAATAACGGCATTGTATTGGTCGATAGAATCAACCAATTTGTCGATCAAGGATTTGATTTATATACCGCGGTGGTACAAGGGTCAGTTTCAAGAATTCGACCTATTCTAATGACAGTGGCAACCACCGTCTTAGGCTTAGTGCCACTTGCTATGGGGGCAACTAGAATAGGCGGTGATGGCCCGCCATATGCGCCTATGGCCATTGCTATTATCGGCGGCTTACTTTTTTCTACGTTGACGAGTTTATTTTTAGTTCCGCTTGCCTATATATTGCTGCTTAAGCTGCGGTTTCATACGCAAGGGATGGTGTTACGAAGTCGTGCTCGGGTACAGAGGTGGGCAAAAATATAACGAGCGTGTAATGGGTTAACGCTGTTCTTTTAATACGTATTCTAAGATAAACAGGCTAAAGCGGGGGGTTGTGTTGAACACACGATACCGCCCGCTTGTTTAGGCAACCCATTAAACTAACTACGTGAAGTTAGGTATTCACGCACTTCATTGGCTTCTCGTTTTACTGCGAAGTCCAATAGATTAACGCCGTTACACGTTAAACCGTCTTCAGACGTTACCATACGAAGTACTTCACGTTGGCTACTACCAATTCGGCCTACACCTCGTGAAAGACTAGAGCGAAGCACTTTAATATCATCAAGTACAATAGCCTTACAAAAACCCGCATATTGAGTGTCGCCAACAAAGCGAACATTCTTTTGTGGACCAGCAGCATTTGCGTTTAGTGCGCAAGCAATAGTTGCAGTAGCAAAAAGCGTTTTAAGCAGTTTCATTTTTCAATCCCCATGAGTGGAACAAGCAAAGGTTTCGCGCTCTGATTAATTCAGAACGCCCTTTAGTTATGCACCAAACATAAGAATTTTTCTGTTGAAAGATTGTATCGGCAAGGTAAATTAGCGGTAAAGGGAGATGTTACTAACTTCTTAACACGCCAAGCTACTGATTTGTAAAGATAATGCAAATCTTATTATTACTTACAGGTATAGAACAATCAGTTTTAAAGAAAAGTTGTTCTAATACTTTAGTCGAAATGGCGGTTAAAAATGCTGCCATTAATGAAAGTTTTACAAAAAAATTATTATCCTTCACCATATTTGACATTAAAAATGTCAAATATGGTGTAATAAAACTACAGTTTAAACGAACTTTCTTGCCCGTTTCGTTGAAATTGCGTCTATATAGGCGTGCCACGAAGCATAGCCAATTAGGGGCATTAGCACAATAAAGCCTACAAAGCCGGTGATGTAACCAATGGCTACCGCACTAAATATAATTGCCCCCCAAATAAGCATAGGTACCTTGTTTACCCATACTGCATTAACACTAGTAAGCACAGCGGTGGCTAGGTCTACTTTTCGCTCCATTAGTATTGGTTGTGTAAAGGCGGTAATAAATAACATACCTATACTAAACACCGCCCCTACTATTGAACCTAAAAACAAGAAAGGTAATAAGGTTTCTAAAGTGTTTTCAGAGTACGGGGGATAGAGCGCATGGATAAGCGAGGCCACCCGCAGCCAAAAAATCATCATCACCATAAGTAAAATACCAAACCCCCATTCATTTACAGCGTTTCGGCGCATGGCACGAAGCGAGTGCATAAAAGTAGGCTTGTGCCCTTTTTCGAGTTCCCAGCTTATATCGTAAAGACCGGCAGCGAGAAATGGCCCTAACAGCATAAAACACACTATGGCGGGTAAAATAACCAGATGCCACCCTGTCATTTCTACAAGATACATAATAAACCACGGAATGATAGCGAATATAACTCCATAAATAGCGGTAAGTACGGGGGTACGTAACGCATCTCGCAGCGCTAAGGAAAGCCACTTAATTGGATCCCCTACTTCTAGCTCTTTGCAAGGTATTACACGGGCAATACCGCTTTGGGTAATTGCATTTTCGGGGGTTTCTTTAAATTGGTGCGACATATCTCTATGACCTCTAATCCTAAACCGTAAATAGTGGGCGTAAAAACATTACGCCTTATTATTACGATAGGCACAGAATGCCAACTTCACAAATTTTTAACAGCAATTTTAAACTTTAGTAGCATAGATGGCGGGTAGATAGCGTGACGTCACGGAAAAACCGTTAACGCTAAAAAATATAAATCGATATTTGGCCCCATTTTACGCAATAATTTTGCACTAGATGCCTGGTTGAGGTCATATTCTGCACGAAAGTGTTGATATATTATACAAGTGGGGAATTTTTCTCTTTTAGCGGCAAATAAGGCTTAGCAACCCTATACACTTTGCGATACTCTCATGGTACGTAAATCAACCAGATAGACCATGAAAACTGTATCACGCTCTCACAAATTAGATAACGTTTGTTATGACATTCGCGGCCCTATTGCGGCACAAGCGAGAAAAATGGAAGATGAAGGCCATCGTATTTTAAAGCTTAACATAGGCAACCCTGCCCCGTTTGGCTTTGAAGCCCCCGATGACATAGTAAAAGACGTTATTCATAACTTACCCACGTCACAAGGTTACTCGGATTCAACGGGTATATACGCGGCGCGAGTAGCAGTGATGCAGTACTACCAACAGCAGAACATCAGCGATATCCGAGTGGACGATGTTTATATCGGCAACGGCGTAAGCGAAATGATTATGATGGCGATGCAAGCCTTACTTAATCATGGTGACGAAGTGCTTATACCTAGCCCAGACTACCCGCTTTGGACTGCGGCTGTTAGCCTATCCTCTGGCTCTCCTGTTCATTACCGCTGCGACGAACAAGCAGGATGGTTTCCTGACTTAGATGACATAAAAAGTAAAATCACCAGTAAAACACGTGCAATTGTGCTTATAAACCCGAATAACCCCACTGGCGCAGTTTACGACAAAGCGCTGTTACAAGGTGTGGTAGAAATAGCGCGGGAACACGGGTTGGTGGTATTTAGCGACGAGATATACGATAAAATTTTGTACGATGATGCTAAGCACACCTGCATTGCATCGCTTGCCGATGATGTATTCTTTGTTACTTTTGGTGGTTTATCTAAAAATTACCGTATCGCCGGATTTCGTTCTGGTTGGCTAGTGGTCAGCGGCAATAAACGGCTTGCTAATGACTATATTGAAGGGCTAAATATTCTTTCCTCCATGCGTATGTGCGCGAACGTACCTTGCCAAAGTGCCATTCAAACTGCTTTAGGGGGATACCAGAGTATTAACGATTTAGTACAAGAAAATGGCAGACTTCGCATTCAGCGTGACGTGGCCACCAATATGCTAAACGGAATTGAAGGGATCCACTGTGTAAAACCAAAAGGAGCTATGTATTGCTTCGCCCGGGTAGATGAAAAGAAATTTAATATTCATAACGATGAGCAAATGATTTTAGACTTACTCAGTGAGGAAAAAATTCTACTGGTTCATGGGCGCGCGTTTAATTTAACCGATGGCGTATATTTTAGGTTGGTATTTTTACCTCATAGCGATGTGCTAGTTCCCGCGCTTCACCGTATTGGTAACTTCTTCCATCATTACCAACAGGGAGCATAAGGTGTCGGAAAACCAAGAGCCTCGTCAACAAACCAGTACATTTTTAGCATGGATAACGAGAATGCCGTTGTTAGAACGATGGGCATTAATGCATTGCTTTCAAGAAGAAAATGTATCGGAGCATTGCCATCAAGTGGCAGTTATTGCGCATTTGCTTACGGTGATTAGAAATAAACGCTTCAATGGCAATTTAAACCCTGAAAGGGCGGCAACCTTGGCGTTATATCATGAAGTGTCAGAAACCAAACTCCAGGATATTAATACTAACACCAAGTACCATAACCCTGAGTTTACCAAAGCGTTTAAGACCCTTGAGAATTTAGCTGAGAAAGAGTGCTTGGCTACCTTGCCTGAAGATTTACGCGATGAAATGGAATCGCTGATTGTACAGTCGAAAGTAGACCCCGAATACAAGGCTATTGTCAAAGCTGCCGATCTTCTTCAAGCTTATGTGAAAACAAAAAACGAACTGCGCTTCAATAACGATGAATTTTGTCATGTTGAAGAGCACCTTACCAGCAAGCTAAAAGCGTTAGAAACGAGTATGCCAGAGGTAAAGTGCTTTATGGATATATTTCTCGACAGTTGCACAACAACATTGGACAAATTGTCGGAAACCTAACCACCGTCAATATGACTGCCATAGCGCCTTTAGGTTGTTAATTGACTAAAGGCGCTAATTGTTATTGTTTAAACTATGGCTTTATCCCATAAGCCATAACTGTTGTGTATATTCCCCTTACGTAGGCTTAACCCGATAAGTAACGCACTACAAATAATACTGGCGGCAATAGAAATACCGCCCGCCCCATAAACAAACGGTGTTACCAGAAGTGCCGCGCCTAAAGGCATTAACGCAAACCTTGCCGCACGCCCTGTTTCGGCTAGCGCGATAACCACCACCGTAATGACTAACGAGCCAATGATATGATCGGCATTCGCCATGCCCCCCTCGGCCCCAAGAGTAATTCGGGTAAACATTAACCATATACCTATGGGTAAACATAAAATCAAATTAACTGGGAAGGTTACCCCACCACCCACTACGTCTTTTATTATGGTGCCCACAGGACGCTCAAACTCTGTCGTATTCAACTTTTCTGCAGCGCCTTCATCAGTATCGCCGGTAAAGAAAATTCTCAGTAGAGGCCGCCCTTGTTTTTTGCGTCTATATAAGAATGCTGATGTCGCTACCAGTTCATCTAATGAATAAGGAATTTGAATTAGCATGGCCGCCGCGGCAATGAGGCATAACGTACACCAGGTGCCCATTAAAATAGGCTGAATGATAATAAAGAAAATAGAAATAGCCCCTAAGGGCACTATCATAATGCCAAATAGCATAACTAGCCAAGGCATAGTGCGCCAGCGGCGGGTAGAGCCGATAAGACCTGTAAGAATTTCCAACGCATAGGTCATTGCGCCTAACCCAGCATCAGGGACTGGCCACGCCTTTGAAAACGACGAAGTAATAATTTCCTCGGTGCCATTTTGTGGGTCTGATGCTAAGCCACTAAAAAAAGGGTCCCAGACAGCGTCGATATGACCAAGTTGATAAGCGCACAAATAACGAGAAATAAAGAACCCAACGAAAGCTAATACAATAATGGGTATTCGCTGCACCCACTCAGAAGGGTTGAAATCCCAACCGTCCGGTATAGCCGGCCCTGTTTCTGCGGCCACATTCGACACCCCAGGTGTCGGTCTAGTACATACGGCGAAGCCAATTATTAGCATACCTACCAACGTATCGTTTAAGTACCCCGCAGCGCTTGAAGTCCAAAAGAAAAGAGGTGCGCATAGAAGCCAGATACCTACTAACGCGGCGCCCCATCGCGCCCATCCCATACGCCAAGATAACGCTAAACTTGAAAAGACAAATAGTGCAATTGCGCTTATATAATTACTCACACTCATGGCTTGAGACACATAGCCTAAAATGGTGGGTGCACTTAAAAGCCAAAAAGCAATTCCCATATTTAAAAAGTGCGCCCACAAAGAGCCTTGATGCTGGGAACGATAATGTTTCTCGTATTGTTTTCGTATCTTGTGAGAATTTTTATTCTTTTCACTACTAATTTCTACCCAGTCAGGCCGCGTAATGCCGTTCTTCTTATACCAAGTAGAAGGGTCTGATTTCAGGTTACTGGTTAGTGTTTTTAATTTGTCATATATTCTATGCTTTGGTTGCCAATCTAACTGTGCTTTCGCTCGGGAAATATCAAGGTGGTAATGTTGTGATGCCAAATCGATCATAAAAGGTTTAATAAAGGGCTTTTCACCATGGTCGATAGCATCTGGCACCGCGGGTTCTGCTTTAACTTGCATCCACGCACCTGCTTTAGCAAAAGCGTCTGGAACATTAATAGTATTCCATTCTGATTCTTTGAATAATAACTTGCCCAAACGGTTTTGAAGCGCCTGATAGCTCATTACCTCTTCTTCACCGGCAAGCAGGGTATGGGCTTTGGGTAGTGCGCTACGAAGGGCAATAACTTTATCGAATACGTCTATCATATCTTCTTGATGGATAAACGCTTGGCCGGCCATAAGATCCCCTGCGTACACATGACTTTTAAAGTCTCGTTCGTACACTCTTGCCATTTGATGCGATAAGGTGGGCACAGCGGTTTCATCATCATACAAACCCGCTAACCGGAGTATACTGTAAGGCATATCCCCGCTGTTTTCTTTTATCACCTGTTCTGTTTTTGCTTTCGATTTAGGGTATTCCCATGCGGGAGCTATGGGGGAGTTTTCATCAACTTTTTGGCCTGGTACGCCAGCTTCATGCACCAACATGGTCGAAGAATAAATAAATCGCTCTACGCTAAACTTTGATAGGCCTTTTAAAAGCCGTTTAGTACCTTGAACATTCACCTCGTCATACAAGGGGTTAGGCTCACCTGTAAAGTCAAAGTACGCGGCTAAATGCACCACCGCCGCAATCCGCTTGCCGTGATTTTCGCGGATCTTATACATCGCGAGTTCGATAGAATCATCTGAGGTTAAATCGCAACTGTAACTTTCATCTGCGCTCTCACTCTTTTCTCTGTCTAGCCCAATAGTGGTGTACTTTTCACTAAGACGCCGGCAAATCTGCGTACCTATATTTCCAGAGGCACCTGTGATTAACACGATAGGACGGCCACTTTCATCAGAGTTTATTTCATTATCCATTACGAAATTCCCGCGACATGCCAAAATAGAACTGTAGTTCTATCAGTGCTTGCAGTTACTCTGCCAGTTGCGCTATCTCTTTGCGCCTATCCAGCCTTACGCCCCTGTGAAATACAGAAAAATTTCGTAACACCGTAATATTTGGCGAGAATCATGCAGCGTGCAGATTGCGAAGCCAAGCCCAGCGCTATACACAGGTATTGAAGGTAACGTGGGTAATTATTACAAGGCGCTTGGGTAAGTTTTACCGAAGCGTATAACGCGAATTTACGTGGCGTAGGGTCAGAACGACGAATCGAAAACACTAAGACAAGATACCAATGTGGTATCAAACTAGGATAGAGCCCCCAATGGAAATAGGTTAGTAAACATGAATTTAGGGATAAAACTTCGTGATAAAGCCATTTACATAGGAATGCTGTTAACAGTCAACTTTCCTATGGCGTATGCCCAAAGCCAGTCGGCCATCCAGCCCGCCAGCGACCAAGCGCGAGGTATCAGCTATATTTGGTGGAGCATGTTTTGGGTGGCGCTTATTGTGTTTGTTGCGGTAATGATCCTCTTGGCATGGGGACTATGGCGCGGAAAATCGAACAACCCCTCTCAATTAAGCTACTTAGCCAGTCGAAATTTAGTCATCATTGCGGGTATCGCAGTGCCTCTTATCACCGTTATATGTTTGGTGGGAGGTAGTTTGTTTTTAGGCCGTTCTTTATCACAACAGTCCCCTGACAACGCCCTTGAAGTGCGCGTTACTGGATGGATGTGGTGGTGGCAAATAGAATATCTTGATGACAACGGCAATACCATCGCTACCACCGCTAACGAGCTACATGTACCGGTAGACCGGCCGGTCATGCTTTATTTAGAAAGTGGTGATGTTATTCACAGCTTCTGGGTACCTCAATTACACGGTAAAACTGACTTAATTCCGGGGCGCACCAATACCAGTTGGTTTCAGGTGGATGGGCCGGGAGCGTTTCGTGGACAGTGCGCCGAGTTTTGTGGGTTGCAGCATGCGCTAATGGGCTTTTTGGTCGTATCTGAACCTAAAGCCAAATTTGACGCTTGGTTGGCAAACCAACAAGCCCCCGCACCTTCACCCTCTGATAGTAAAACGTTAGCAGGACAACAGGTGTTTTTTGAATCGGGCTGCCAACAGTGCCATACCATTAGAGGTACAGAAGCAAGGGGTACAGCCGGGCCTGATTTAACGCACCTTGCATCTCGACAATCAATCGCCTCGGTAACGAGAAAAAATAGTCGGGCCCATTTAGGCGGCTGGGTTGCCGATCCTAACGGGATAAAGCCCGGTGCGAAAATGCCCATGGCACAGTTAAGTCCAAAGCAGCTTTCTAACCTGCTCGATTATTTGCAAAGTCTTCAATGACCGAACTGAAGCAGAAAAGACAAACCACTAAGTCGTGTGTATGAACCCAAGATAAAAAGGAATTAGGCTTGAAAAACCATTCACAAACTGAACAAGCTATGTTTGATGACCAAGAAGGTTCAGAACCTATATTGGATAAAACCTGGTTGTCCCCTCCCGGTTTCTTTGGGTGGTTTACCCATGTTAACCAACGGCAAATTGGCTTTCGCTTTGTAGTTACCTCCTTAATCTTTTTTGCCCTAGGTGGCCTGTTAGCGCTACTAATGCGCTTACAATTAGTACAGCCAGAAAATACCCTCATGGGGGCTGACTTTTACCACCAAATAATGACCATGCATGGTACCACGATGATGTTTTTCTTCGCAGTTCCCGCGATGGAAGGTTTGGGCATTTATTTGGTTCCCTTGATGCTAGGTACCCGGGACATGTCATTTCCACGGCTAAATGCCTTTGGTTACTATGTTTACCTAATAGCGGGGATCACCCTTTATATAGCGCTGTTTTTAGGAATGGCCCCTGACACGGGATGGTTTAGCTATGTCCCGTTGGCGGGTATCGACTATTCACCCGGACAAGGGGTGAGCTTTTGGACCACCATGATCACGTTCATCGAAATTTCGGCGCTTACCGCTGCGGTTGAGTTAATTGTAACCATACTTAAGCAACGCGCACCGGGGATGACATTAGATCGAATGCCTATCTTTGTATGGTCCATTTTAGTTATGTCTTTTATGATCGTTTTTGCCATGCCCACGGTCATGGTAGGAAGCGTACTGCTTGCCCTAGATCGCACGTTCGAAACCCAGTTTTTCGTTGCCGCTGGTGGCGGTGATCCCCTGCTATGGCAACACTTGTTTTGGTTTTTCGGACACCCTGAAGTGTACATTATTGTGGTACCTGCCCTTGGTATTGTGTCTACGGTTATTTCCACCTTCTGCCAGCGTGAAGTATTTGGTTACACCGCCGTTGTGCTTTCTATGGTAACTATCGGCTTCGTGTCATTCGGCTTGTGGGTACACCATATGTTTACTACAGGTTTACCCCATCTTGGGTTGAGCTTTTTTACCGCGGCCAGCGCTATGATAGCGATCCCCAGTGGCGTACAAATTTTCTGCTGGATAGCCACGCTATGGGGCGCGAAAATCAAATTCAACACACCCATGCTATTTATAATGGGCTTTTTTGCAGTGTTCGTAATTGGCGGTTTAACGGGTGTAATGGCCGCCTCTATCCCATTTGATATGCAAGCCCACGATAGCTACTTTGTGGTGGCGCACTTGCACTACGTATTAATTGGTGGCGCCGTATTGCCCTTTTTTGCGGGACTGTATTATTGGTACCCGAAAATGACAGGTTCTATGCTCAGTGAACGGCTGGGGCGTTGGAGCTTTTGGCTTATATTCATTGGGTTAAATTTAACGTTTTTCCCGATGCATCAATTAGGGCTCGATGGCATGCCCAGACGGGTTTATACCTATTTACATAATATGGGTTGGGGTGAAATTAATTTCTTTGTCACCTGCGCCGCCTTTTTAATGGCCTTTGGTTTCCTACTCACTTTTATCAATGCATTGATAAGCCCTTATCAATCTAGATCGGCTGGGAATAACCCCTGGCATGCCGATACCCTGGAATGGTGGGCAGAATCGCCCCCTCGTAACTTTAATTTTAGACATCTTCCGGTTATCAACAGCCGCACACCGCTTTGGCAAAAAGCGCCATTGCAAAAAGTAACGGGGATCCGCGCAGATAGACGGGAAATCATTATCACGACCCTTCTTGATGCTAAGCCTCAAGGGGTATGTATTATGCCTACTCCCACCTACTGGCCGTTCATTCTTGCACTCACCGTGGGGTTTGGCTTTTTAGGCTTTATGTTTAAACCTATCTTATTTGTGGTTGGTTTCTTTTTAAGCTTTTTTGCAATTGTTGGTTGGCTATGGCCGGCGCGTCCTTGGTTGCACGAGCAGCCGCCCGAAGACGGACATCCAGTAAGGGGGCTACAGTAATGCGCTCACCGAGGAATAATGAACGTAAAACCGCCTATGAAGATGTGGACGTATCTAATTATTCGCGCCATTTAAATGGCCACAATGCGCCAATTTGGTGGGGAATAATTGGGTTGATTTTAATTGAACTGAGTGTGGTTTCCGCATTTACCGTTACCTATCTGTATTTGTATATGCAACATGGCCAATGGCCTCCTGCAGATATCCCGGCTCCCCCCTTGCTTATACCTACCTGGTCCATGCTTTTAATGTTGTTTAGTTGCGTGACTATGTATCTTGCAGGCAAATCAATTGAGAAAAACCAATCTTGGCACTTTGTCATCTATACCTTCGCTTCTGTCATTATGGCGTCGTCAGTACTTTGGATACGCTGGCTACAGTTCGACAACTTTGATATGCGCTGGGATGAACATGTCTATGGGTCTTTATTATGGACCATCTCAGGTTTCCACTTTATCCATATCGTGTCGGCAGCTATCGGAACAGCCGCCATTGGTTGTTTCGGTATGGCGGGTTTTTACACCAAGCAACGACAAATTGGCGTGGTGGTCGATACCATGTATTGGAATTTTGTCGCGTTTGCATGGTTGCCGTTTTATTTAGTGCTCTATTTCTTCCCTAGGTTATAAATAATGACGAAACATGTTTCTGTTAACAAAACGGGTTCTGGTTACCTATGGCGATTTTGGTTTGTGGCTATTGCGGCGTGGGCAGTACAGCTATTTATAAGCTATGCGTTAGTAGAATGGTACTGCGCCCGACCCCACGCGTTTAGCGAGCAAACTGTGCAGTGGATTGTGGGATTGATTACTGTGGCGTGTTTAGCCACCGCACTGATCAACTTGTTCTATGCTCTCCTTTACTATCGTGGCCTTAAGCAACATAAAAGCGATCAATCTCGTCAAATTTTTATGGCCGCGGGCGCATGTTTAATGAGCGGCTTTCTTGCCGTAACAATTGTGATGCAAGGCTTACCAAGCTTACTCCTTGCAGCGTGTAGCAGTGCAGGAGGTTAGTTATGACAATTAGGTTAGTATGTTTGTTGTTAACAGTGGTGCCCTATAGCGCTTTTGCCCACGTAGTTAACATGCCTTTATCTTCACAATACGGCTTTCTAGCGATCGATCCCGTATCTGCGTTGTTATTGCTGATTATTGCCATCTGCTATTTTCGGGGCAGTCGAAAAATAGGTAAGCGTTTAGTATCAAAACAGCAGCAGTACCGTCGACAAACGCGTTGGTTTTGGGGGGGCTGGCTAACCCTTGCCATCGCGCTAGTCTCACCTATCGATACTATCGGAGAGCAGCTTTTTTCAGTCCACATGGTGCAGCATGAAATGCTTATGATGATTGCGGCACCTTTGTTGGTTTTATCCCGGCCAGAACAAACCATATTGCTAGGTGGGCAAGGGTTTATCACGCCTATTATTCACGCTTTTACCGGGCGTTCGTCTCGTATGCTCGGGTTCTACCGAAAATTAGCCAGCCCATTGTGGGGTTGGCTGATACATTTTTTCGGCCTTTGGTTGTGGCATCTGCCCTTTTTATTAAACGCCAGCTTAACTAACTCTTGGGTTCACAGCCTACAACATGCAACGTTCCTACTGATTGCTTGGGTCTTTTGGTATTCCATATTCAGACTTGATAAGTCAAATTCCATGTCGGCAGTTATTTCACTCTTTACCACGGGTATACACGCAAGCTTATTAGGGGCTTTGCTGACATTTTCACCCTCAATTTGGTATAGCCCCTATGCTCACACTACTCAGCAGTGGGGGCTATCTCCTATTGAAGATCAGCAATTAGGTGGACTTATTATGTGGATGCCTGCCGGTATTATTTTCATCCTTGCTGCGCTTGTTACCTTAGCGCGGTTATTACAGTCAACAACTGAGAGAAGTGGAATGCGTGAGGGGGTAAGCGATGAGTAAGGGCCAAACATACCCCACTGCTACTATGCCACGGTTAATCAAGGTAACCGTTAAAGGAGCCGTGAAATGAACAATAAGAATATTTCAAAGGCAGTATTCATCGCCTTAATCGGTATAGGCTTAGCCTCTACCCCTAGCTATGGACGTGCGCTAACTGCGTTCGAAAAAGACGGCAAAAAACTCATGATTACCAAGGGCTGTAGTAGTTGCCATCAACTTACTAAGTTACCTGCAGCCAAAGGCCTTGTAGGGCCGCCCTTAGATAATATGGCCGCGCAAAATTATATTGCTGGCGTGTTACCCAATTCGCGGGAAAATTTAATTCAATTTTTGCTCAACCCGCAAGCGTTTCACCCCGACACAGCGATGCCAACGCCTAACCTTTCAAAGCAAGAGGCTCAACGCATCACGGATTATCTGTGGAAAGAGTAACTTATACCCATGACTAAAAAGATTATTATTAAGCTCAACAAGCGTTTCTACTCTATTGCAGCATTAGTATTGCTTCTAATTAGCGCAGGTGCATTTAGTTTGGTTTATTTTGGTGTTTATAACGTTTCTGCTTTAACCGGCCACACAACGCTGGTGTACAAATTCTTAGAGCATGCACGTATTCAGGCAGTAGACGCACGCATAGACAAAAAGGTGCCGGAACTTTCTGGCTTTGACTGGAAAAATTCCGCGCTAGAAAATTACCAAAGACACTGTATTTCATGTCATGGCGCCCCTGGCGTGGCGCCCGAACCTTTTTCCCTTGGAATGATGCCGCCGCCCAGTGCCATTGTTCGTGTTGCCCGCCAGCGTTCACCCGCGGAACTCTATTGGGTAATAGAAAACGGTATAAAAATGTCGGGAATGCCCGCCTGGAAATATCGACTAAGTAAAGCTGAGATATGGGAGTTAGTTGCACTTATTAAAGTACTCCCTACCCTGTCGAAAGCGCAATACGCTCAGTTAACCGAAAGCCATAGAGACCTTGAGGCAAATGTTACTCAAACGCCACTAGAAAAAAGATTTTCACAGCCAAGAGCAAGACAGGAAATATCGGGGCGGGTGGCGCTGCAACAGTATAATTGTTCAAGTTGCCATGTCATCGATGGTATTGCTTCAGCGAGTTATCACGTAGGCCCACCATTAAATAATATGGTAAACCGACGTTATATAGCGGGTACGTTGCCCACTACACGTGAAAACCTTGTTAAGTGGATCATGAACCCCACCCAATATAAACCGCAAAGCCTAATGCCAGACTTAAACGTAACACGGCCACATGCCGAAGCAATGGTAGATTACTTATACGAAATTTCTGATGCAAGGTAGCTATAGCGCCGTTTTTAGGGTATAACAACGCGCGTTCAATCTCGTCCATTTACACAAATTAACGCGCTAGCATCAGGCGGAACATTTAGTTATGACCTTAGTGAAGGCTTAGGTTACAGTTCTAGCGCCGCTAACTTTTACAACCAAGCCGATGCGTTCACCATTGCTAATGTTTATCAGTCAGACAATACTGGCAAAAGTGATCAACTCGACACTGAGCTGAATTTTGTGGGCTCTTACTATTCAGAATATGTAAATCAGATTAGATTTGGTGTACGTTACTCCCAACGTGATTCTGAAGTATCCGAGCCGTTTTTCGGCATGCTTAACTTTAGTGCCTCCCCCCTACTATCAGATTTCGATATAGGCGTTAACGAAGGCTTCTACTTCACTAATATTCCTGCGTTAGCTAGCACGCTTTTAAATGGCCAGTATCTTCTTGATAGCAACTTTGACCCGGCGGATACTCAGTTTGCCAGTGGCCTGAAAATTGGTTCAGATGACAGCAATCGCCTTGCAGAGTCCAGTGTGGGTGAAGATACCACGGCATTTTATGTAGAAGGTGATTTTGTTTATAGAAATATTGATATCAACGCTGGCGTACGATACGTAAAAACAGATGTAACAGCAGAAGGCGCAGCAAACGTAGATGGCGTCGTCAATGGGGTATCAGAACGTAACAGTTATCATTATTTCTTACCTGCTATCAATATAAAGTATCACTTCACCGATGATCTTTTCTTGCGCGGCGCCTACTCTAAAGCGCTAAGTCGCCCATCGCTCGCAGCCCTTGCACCACGTGAAACGTTTAACTTCACTACCTTAGAAGGTTCTCGAGGTAACCCATCACTAGATCCGTTCCGTGTGGACCAATATGATATCGGCGTTGAATGGTACTTCCACGAACAGGGCTTGATCGCATTAACTTATTTCAATAAAGACTTCTCGAGTTTAGTTGGCTCTGAACGTGTATTTTTATCACGTGAAGTAAGTAACGAGACGGGTACGAGTATGGAGGAGGTCGAATTTACTCAACCTTTTAATACCGGGGAAGGCAGTGTAG
This sequence comes from Alteromonas profundi, assembly GCF_010500865.1. Taxonomy (GTDB): domain Bacteria; phylum Pseudomonadota; class Gammaproteobacteria; order Enterobacterales; family Alteromonadaceae; genus Alteromonas; species Alteromonas profundi. Next base: position 210,912 of record NZ_JAAAWN010000002.1, on the reverse strand, counting down.
ATGGCTATGAGCTAACTTTACAGTCGTCACTTTACTTTCTTGGCGAAGAGTTTGAAAATTTTGGATTCACTGTTAACTACACTGACCTCGACTCAGAAGCAGAACTTACTACTCAAAACAGTACGCAGGCGCAACCGTTTCCTAACCTGTCACCCTCAAGCTACAACGCCAGTTTGTACTATGATAACGGTGTTTTTGATGCCAAGCTTAGCTACGCGTGGCGAGATGGTTTCCTTCAAGACGGACTTGATCCTGAAGATAACTTTCCCTTTCAAGAGGATTACGGTCAACTTGATATGACAATGAATTACAACATAACATCGGCAATAAGCCTACAAATGCAAGTGTCTAACTTAACAGATGAAGCGTTGGAATATTCCAGTAGCGTGGTTGACGCCCTCTCATCAAGTATAGATACAGAGCGACGTGTGCTCGTTGGCGTGCGTTATAAATACTAATGTACTAACAAGAAGGCGCACGGCATTTGCTGTGCGCTAAACTGATGGAAAGTCATGACAAATACACGTACTCTTTTGCCAGAATGCAAAAAACACTTATCAATAATCATCTTGTTGTGTATGAATATTATACCCTTCTCTCTTACCGCTGAGCCCCTACAAAACACTTCGCCACTGAGCGAAGTATTTAGTTGTCTAAAGGAGCAAAGAAAGGGGTTATATAGTGCTCACCGGGGCGGAGGGCTAGACCTTAAACTACCCGAAAATTCGTTGAATGCATTTACTCAGATTGATAGCAACAGCATTTATATGGCAGAAACGGATATCGCGCAATCAAAAGAGGGTGTGTTATTCCTTCATCACGACGATACGTTAGACAGAACCACCACTGCAAAAGGTGTCGTCGCTGATGTCTCATGGAGTGAAATTAAACGCAGTTACCTGAAGCTCGATAATGGCGAAGTAACATCATATTCCCCTGTAACATTAGATGAACTGCTTTCTTCTTTACCTAGCAATATCATCATGCAGTTGGATATTAAAAAGGGCGTAGATCTTCATCGTGTCATTGAAAAGGTAATAACGCACAATGTTGAGAAACAGGTTGTTTTTTTGTTGTTTAACAATCGCGATATTGAAAAGCTGTTAACGCGTTTACCTAACGCTACTATAACCACTGTTATCGATTCACGCGCTCGCCTAGCCGAATTACAAAGATTAGGCGCTAAACCGCAACAGCTACACGCTATTTCATATGCCTCCGACACCCCGCCAGCAATGTGGAAAACCCTTAAGCAAAAAGGGATCACTATCGTGGCATCAGTGTTTCCTTTTGAAGAGGCAGAAATGAAAAATTCAGGTCAATTAAGTAAGGTACCCTATGAGGCGCTATTTAATGCTGGCGCTACAATTATTGTGACAAACTACCCGAAGCAGGCTAAAAAAATCTATTCGCCTGACGCCGCGTGTGACTGTACTTGTATAGATAATAACAGCCTTTAAGTTTAGATTGACTTAGCATCTCCGTTCAAAGCTGTACCTTAAGAGCTATACCTTAAAAGCTATGCCTTATGCACTATCCGTTAAAACCTTGCAATTACCAGTGAGTTTAGTAATTATTGATGAAGTTACAATAGTTTATGTAATACAGCCATACATAACAAAAAGGTATTAGGAATAGTACAATGCCCTTACCTGAGTGGGAACAAGCATTACACGTTCGTCGTTTACCTCGCAGTGTTGCTAGAGATGGCGACCACAGAAACCCTTATCAACGTGACAAAGCGCGGGTGCTTCATAGTGCCGCCTTTCGTCGATTACAAGCAAAGACGCAGGTATTAGGCGTAGGGCTGAGTGACTTCTACAGAACACGGCTCACCCACTCCTTAGAAGCTGCGCAAATTGGCACAGGTATAACAGCACAACTGTGTGGCAAATTCTCATCTATTACTGATGCTTTGTGTTTGGATGCTACGTTAATCGAGACCTTATGTTTAGCTCACGACATCGGCCACCCACCCTTTGGTCATGGTGGCGAAGTGGCACTTAATTATATGATGCATGAACATGGTGGTTTCGAAGGCAATGGTCAAACCTTTAGGATCATTACCCAACTTGAACCCTATACTGCTCAGCATGGCATGAACCTTTGCCGCCGAAGTATTCTAGGTTTGGTAAAATACCCCAACTTTTTAGATACCCTTAGTGTCCCACACGTAAATGGATCACGCCCACCATCGCTACGCCAAGTGAAAGCATCACAATGGCACCCTCCTAAAGGGCTATTTCGCTGCGATGAGTCTTTATTTGATTGGCTGCTAGCGCCTTTCAATGCGCATGACAAAGCAATGTTCATGTCTTATAACGAAGTGAACGACAAGCACCATAAAACTCAGTATAAATCATTTGATTGCTCGATAATGGAGTTAGCCGATGATATTGCCTATGGTATTCATGACTTAGAAGATGCCATTGTAATGGATATGGTTAATAAAGCTGATTTTATACACTCGGTAACCACCCCCCTTATTGATTTACAAATACACTGGCTTTCCGAGCATATCGAAGAATTAACCCAGAAGTTATTCAGTTCTGCTCATCATGAGCGAAAAAATGCCATCGGCGCGCTGGTGAATAGCTTTATTACCGCTATTGAAATTGTGCCGGTAGAAGGGTTCTCCCACCCGCTGCTAGCCTACAACGCTAAAATGCCTGATGATTTTCATGAAGCATTAGAACTGTTCAAACGTTTTGTATTGAACAAGGTTATCTGCCGTCCTGATGTGCAGCTTTTAGAGTATAAAGGTCAATTAGTAGTCATGGAGTTATTCGAAGCCTTTAGCTCTGACCCCGAACGATTATTACCTGAAAACACGCAGGAGCGCTGGGTTAAAGCTGCCGAGAATGGCAATGGTATGCGAGTGCTGGCCGACTATATTTCGGGTATGACCGATGAATTTGCTTCACGCTTATACGCCACTATGTTTGCGCCAAAACATGGCGGTATACAAGACGGATTCCACATTTAATTGATAGTTATTTCATCTACCGTGCACTACTTTAGCCTGCGCCCGGGTACTTGACCTCGCCTATTTAATATCACGTACTGAAATTATTATTGGCATAGCGCGGTCTTGTGTTATTACCAAGATACCGCATTACAACGAACTAACACGCGATACCAAGCGTATTACGTAGTTATAATCGGTATTACGATAATATTTTGTCTAGGTCATGTTATGTCTAAACCTTTTAAGCCTTCGGTATCACTTACCGATAATGATGTCACCGCCCAGTCGGTATACCTTAACCGTAGGCAATTACTGAAAACAATGGGATTTTTAGGTGCTTCCACGTTACTTGCACCCTCTGCCTCTGCGTCAATATGGCCGTGGAGCGATGACAAGCCACACGCAAAACGCACTGCCTTGTCGTATTCCCAACCCAGCCAATATCAACTTGCCGACACCAAAACACCAGAGCAAAAGGTGGTGTCGTATAATAATTTTTATGAATTTGGTACATCTAAAGACGCTCCGGTTGAAAACGCATCAACGTTTAAAACCAACCCTTGGACATTAAAAATTGATGGGTTAGTTAACAAGCCTATCGAACTCGACCATGATGCTCTTACCCAACGATTTCCGCTGGAAGAGCGAATTTACCGCCTTCGCTGTGTAGAAGCCTGGTCGATGGTAGTACCTTGGATTGGTTTTGAACTGGCCAGTTTATTGAAATTAGCTGAGCCTTTGTCGTCGGCCAAATATGTGGCATTTGAAACTCTCTACGACCCAGAAGAAATGCCGGGGCAAAAGAATCGATTTGTGGGGGGTGGTATAGCATACCCGTATGTAGAAGGGCTAAGGCTAGATGAGGCCATGCACCCTCTTACATTAATGTCGGTGGGACTTTATGGGAAAACGCTTCCCCCGCAAAATGGCGCGCCTATACGCTTAGTTGTACCGTGGAAATATGGCTTTAAGAGCATTAAGTCAATTGTGCGTATTCGCCTTACCAATAAACAACCTCCTACTACGTGGAATAGGCTAGCAGCGAATGAATATGGTTTTTATGCAAATGTGAATCCAAAGGTCGCCCATCCCCGTTGGAGCCAAGCCAGTGAACGTAGGATCACCACTGGGGGTTTATTAGCAAAAAACCGGATACCTACCCAAATGTTCAATGGGTATAGCGAAGTGGCTTCACTATACAAAGATATGAACTTAACAAGATTCTACTGATGACAGTACGCCGTACCCCACCTCTTCGCTTTTCTACTTTCACCCGCCGTGGGCTGAAAGCCATGATACACCTTTTAGCCAGTGGCTATTTAGGGTTACTTTTTTATGCTGGCATTAAGGGGCAGTTAGGCCCAGATCCTGTTGAAACCTTACTCAATGAAACTGGCATATGGGCCATCCATATACTTATTATTACTTTGTTTCTCAGCCCACTAGCCAAATGGTTACCCAGTCCTGAGCCAATAAAATTCAGGCGTATGCTAGGCATTTATGTGTTTGTTTATGCTTTGGCGCATTTTTCTACTTACATATTATTTGAGCTACAGCTAGATATGGCACTAGTAGTAGGTGAACTAACTAAGCGCCCTTATATAATGGTGGGAATGGTTGCGCTACTTTTACTGCTAGCGCTTACCCTAACCTCAATACAGGCTTTACGGCGCAAGATGGGCAAAAACTGGCAACGTCTACACAACCTTATCTATTTAATATTACCCTTAGCGGTACTCCATTTTACCTGGTCCCAAAAGACCTTCTGGCAAGAGCCCGTTTTCTATTGGATAGTAACGGCTATTATTCTTAGCATGCGCTTAAAAGAGAAAAGGATATTCCAACGCGTCCGAGTGCCCCCCCGCACGGAGGGGAGTAGGACAAGATGAGGTTGTAGACGAGCCAAAAAGTAAAGCGAAACCTAGCGGGTATTTTATGTAAGCCAATAAATAATCGCTGCGTAGCGAAGGGTCTTTACGATGCTCACCACACAGACAAAAAACACTTTATTTATACGTAATACACCACTTAATAAGGTTAACGGGTCGCCAATTACAGGCACCCAGCACAAAATTAAGCTCCACTTACCCCATCTTTCAAATATCGTTTGGCTACGCGCAAACTGCTTTGGCGACATTCGAAGTACAGACAAGGCGATGCTTTTTCCAAAGCGATAACCTAGCAAGTAATTAATAATAGCGCCTAAAATGTTTCCTATGCTGGCATAAAGAAGTAAAAGCGATGGCATCATCCCGATGGTTAATAAGCCCGCTAACACCACCTCTGAGCTAAAAGGTAATATTGTTGCGGCAAGCATCGCCGCCAAAAACATTCCCCAATAACCCCATTCGATAAAGTAAGACACAAGAATCACGCTCGTTTAGTACGGCTTTTTGACAGCGACCAATAGTACGCAATTTGTCGACAAAAGAAACACTTGCCCAGTTCATAGGCAATAACAAAGCAATATCTGCTGCGTATTGCTTGAAAAAAACACAATTTATACTTGCAATAGCAGCCAACTCAAACTACTGTATATGCATACATACTGTATGTGAAAACAGTTACCCGGCACTTTTGTTTAAAGATAAAGAGGCAAACCAATGAATATATCATCACTTGAAAGGCTTAACGCATTGCGCGCTTGCGCGTCTAATCTAGTGCAGTTGCCCTTACCGTTTGAAGGCTATCCAGGTGAAGGAAATAGTCATGGCGGCAAAGGCTGGAGTTATTTATTGTCTAGTTCTGTTTCTTTTAAAAAAGATGTCCATCACGCTATACGTATCCAAAAGCCAGAAAAAGAAAAGATGCCAGAGTGGATAAGTCGCTTAATCACTGGGGGCCAGTGCAAAACCCTCTATGTTGAGGATCTCGACCTTGACTTGCAGCCCACAGATAGTGAAATGATCAGAAAACTATGTACGCTGTATTCGGTTTCACTTATTAACGTACGTATTGAATCTGACAGTGCAAAAGTAGCCGTAGGGCCGTGGTAATTTGAATAATTTCTCGTTAGCATAGCCGCCCTCAAAAGCGTTGTTAACTAGGTCTTATTATATGCGTTGTTATTGTTGTTCTGCGTTGCCCTATTCGGCATGTTGCGAGCCCTTTCTAACTAACCGTGAGCTTCCCAGCACACCTGAGCAACTTATGCGCAGTCGATTTTCTGCTTATGCGGTACGCAATTTTGGGTATGTACTTGCTACCTATAGTCGAGAAAAACGAGGCGGATTAACTATTGATCAGTTAACGAAGAGTGCGGGAGAGGCAAAATGGTTTGCCTTGCAGGTTGTAGATAGCACATATGTTCAGCCTACATCGTCTGAAAGCAGCAGACTTTCTACCTTGCCAGGCAGTGTAGAAGCCAACGCTCAAAAAAACACCCCCATGCAAGGTACAGTGGAGTTCACTGCCTATTACTTTGAAGAGAGAAGTCTATTTCAACTTCATGAGACATCAAACTTCGTAATGGAAAATGGCCAATGGTACTATCACGATGGTTTACTTCATGGTGATTGCGGTAAATTAAAATATGGCAGAAACCTTCCCTGTTTATGTAATAGCGGCAAAAAATTTAAACAATGTTGCGCAACTAAATTACGCTAATTTAGGCAAAAGCGCTTTTAAAACATAGCTTTTAAATACATAGAATGTAAACATAAAGTATTTAGAAGCGGAGAAAATACTGCGCATAGATTCACACTAAAATGCTATTGCGGCTGGGGATATACCGGTATATTCAATGCTGCGCCAATGCTATCTACCACGCGAGCAATGCCTACGACTTCGCCCTGCACGTTCTTTCTCCAAATACAGGAAAGTACTGTACTTCCTTTTCTTAATTTGCACTGCCACTTGCTGCATTCAGGTTTGAGTGGATGATAGTCGCTTTCTATTTCCCAGCCGTTTTCAACGTAATCATTAATAAGAGTTTCAAACGCATTAAAAGGAATATGTTGAATTATATGCCAATCTTTTGAACGGAATTTACGGGCAATAAAGCGGCATTTAAGTGTTATAAAAAAGTCCATTTCTCACAACCTAGTGTAGTGCATAGAGCGCGTAGTTATTGAAAGTAAGCACGATAGCGGTGCGCCGTATAAATTATAGCTTAGCACAAGGCTTGGCAGAAGGTATGTAATAGGATGGGGAAAATATGCTCCATAAATTGCACGTTGCATAGTGCGGCCCTTCCACGTTACCCGCCGAGCCTGCTTTATGCGAGTAGCAATGACTCATCTATGGGGTAGTAGAAAGAAGCGGCATTTACCAATGACGCCGCGGTAAGTGCGGGTACTCCATACACCTCCACCCGCTTCTTTTTATCTTGCACGAGTTTATTCACCAGAATATCGAAGTCGCCGTCCCCTGATACAAGAATAATAACATCGGCGTTAGGGGCTGTATCCATGATATCTATGGTAATGCCCACGTCCCAATCTCCTTTCGCAGACCCATCTGCGCGTTGAATAAAGGGTTTTAATTTCACATTGAAACCAATCGCTCGAAGGATATTCTGAAACTCTAATTGTTTTTTATCGCCCCTATCGGTGGCATAGGCATTAGCGCAAATTACTTCTCTTTCGTGGGTAGCCTTACGCCAGAAGTGGTTGTAATCAAAATTTTTCTTGTAGGTTTGACGAGAGGTGTAATAAACGTTTTGGATATCGACAAAAATAGCGACCTTTTCCATAGCACTAGAGACTCTTGGGGGCGTTTAAAGTAGCAATAGTACCATGGGATGCTCGTACCCTTCACTTTTCTCGCTTATGTATTTTGCATATGACCGCCATAGGAGCTTATTGCAAAGGCCCGTCATAGTGCAGACTCGTTTAGTTCATTACCAACGCCTAAACTGTAATTGTGCTACACAGTAGTTAAAAAGGTTTACCTTTATAGAAGCGCGTGGTGGCAATATTAAGCATTGGATAATCTTCTTCTGTATCGCCATAGGCAATAATATTGTGATAGTGCTGGAGATTTAGCCGCTGTTTGATATGGATGACTTTTCTTATTCCGCTGCAATCGCCCTTTACGTAAGAGCCGGTTAGCTTCCCCTTACGCACTGCTAATTCACTACAAATTACTTCTACACCCAAACCCTGGCACCAAATATTCAGGTACGGTGAAAGTGACGCCGATACCACGATAACGCGATCTCCCTTTTCTTTGTGCTGCGCTATTTTATCGAGAACCGGCTTGCGCATAACAGTGGGAAGGTAGTGGCAAACAAACCCTTGTGCTTTGGCGTTTATATGCTTTTCACAAACCCCGGCAAACGCCACTTTTGAAACTAGAGGCCGCATACGCGACGCCGGTAACACGCCCAACTTATATAGTATAAAAGCGGGTAGAATAAATATCCCCCCCACAATTAGCCTTGCGGGGCTTGCGCTTGACACTATAAATTTAGTAAACGTATCTTTATTTGTAATGGTTCCGTCAAAATCAAAAAGTACAAGGTTCATAATAAAACGCCACTTTCAAAAAAGTTAACTATTATTCTGTTTCATTTTCTAAGTAAATTAGCTTTTCGCGTTTTAAATGCGTTGTTTTTAACGTTTTCTTACACGCTCACTTCAAGCACTATACTTCGCATTTTATAGAGCTTTTTCTAGCTGTTCATTGGCTTCGCGCTCATCGGCTACACTATCATACGTATCCGCTTTATTCGGGTAATTTTTACCATTTAATGTAAAGGTTTCGAGGATCGATTCAACGTCCCTTTTTTGTCAAGCGAACCTGTTAGCAATGAGAACGCAGCATTTGCGTGTATAGACGTAGTAAATAGCCGTATTTGTTTAGCAATTGAGAAGCGAGATTATCTATAGAGGTAAGAATATAACCCGCTACCGCATCGCTATTGATGATATGTATGTATAAGACCGTTAATTTTATATAGCGGATAAGTGAAGAGGCGTCTATTTCATGAACGTACTAGCCAACGTCTATCTTCAATGATACCCAGGATAGCAGTAGCAACCGTTTCGTTTTCATAGTCCTTCTTTTTTCGATGAGCCATTGCTGCCATCTCAGCACGGGTATTAAGTTGCTGTACTAAGGTTTCACTTAATAGCTTAAGTTGCACATCATTGAGCTCGTTCAACGGAAGCTTACCGTGGGTGTATAAAGCGAGTATAACTTCACTGCAGGCTTCTCGTTTCGCCTGAAACGAGGCCTTTTGCCACGCTTGCATATTGGCCTCGTGCAATGGGCTTGTATAACCCTCTCCGTTAAATACTAAAGTAGCAGAACGCCCTTCGTTTGTAGAAGCATGGGCAGTAGCCACCGCGTTATCATTGCCACATGCCGATAGCACAGCAACAACGCTAAACAGAATACAATATTTCATTATCAGTCCTTGATAAAGTTACTTAAAAGTAAAGGATAGAACGAACCTATAGCAATGCGTAATTTCTTCTGTTCACTCTGTAGGTAAATGGGTAAACCAATAACAACCATCCCATTGACGTCAAACACGTTGACGTTAAAGAAAATGCATAGATTATACCAATGGAGGCCCAAGCGAGGGCATTAAGACAACAGGTTCTAGTTCTCAAGTTATTCTTGAATGCCTACCCCCTTATTCTCACTTCCCGAATATACAGTTTTCGCCCTTGCGCCTAAGGCTAATTGCGGATGTTTTCGGGGGACCTACGGGACGCTTCTCATGTTTGCGTTAATTGATTGTACGCAGCAACATTAATGGCAATATTAGTTTAGATAATGCCATTAATGGCATGTTTCGATGCAGTTTGTACAGTACTCTGCTCACTCATAGTGCATGTGACTGCATTGATAGTGGCAAAAGCTTCCTTATTTTCAGACCCTGTGAAGATTTTTCACAAAGCGATTATAATTTTTTTTGCCAAAAGACTGCACTTCCGGCGCTAGGATCGAGTTCATAGTCAGAAAAACCAAACTTTTGATACGCCGCTTTTGCAACGTGATTACAGGTTAAAACTTCCAAGGTGATTTTGCAACACCCTTTCCCATTAGCAATTTCTTCAACTTTTTCAAGTAGTTTTTGACTTAAGCCCATTCCCCTATAGCTTGCTATTACACCCATATCGTGAATATTCACCAGCGGTTTACATGCAAAGGTAGAAAAGCCTTCAAAGCAATTGGCGAGGCCCGCTGGTTTACCATCAACGTAGGCTAAAACCGTGAATGCGTGGGGTAGTTTTGCCAAATGTGACACCAGATTGCTGTATACCTCGGTATCTAATGCGCTATTCCCTCCCATGGGATCTTTCGCATATTCATTCAATAAAAAAGGAATATCTTGCTGATGATGACTATTTTGGTAGTCGGCTTGAATAATATCTATCTTCATTGCTATTGCTTATCGTGATCATCTTGGCGTTACACACTAGCGAAGTGGTGGGAGTATTTCAATTTCAAAGTAAAAAGAAGACGTTGGCAAGAACGGTAAAAAAAGGCGCAAGTGTTAACGATTACACCAGCGCATCTTGTATACCTACGCGTTAACCTTATGGCCTAAACCGGATTCTAACAGCGTGATTCGTCGTACCTAGTTTGCTTTAGTGAGCGTCTCGGCAAGCGCATAATTACCTTGCGACAACGCGATATCGGCCACGGAATTTCCCGATTTATCTTTATGTAGAGGGTTAGCGCCTTTAGCAAGTAGGGACTGTACAATATCAGTACGGTCAAACAAACTGGCAAACATTAAGGCTGTTTGGCCTTGCGCGTTAGTTTCGTCAACGTCGCAATCGGCAAACACAAGTTGCTTTGCTACCTGCACATGCCCTTTGAATATGGCCCCCATCAGCGCCGTATTACCACGGGCATCTTCTTGGCATGGGTTCGCGTGAGCGTGTTTTATTAAATATGTTACCGTATCGTTATGGCCATGATAAGCAGCAAGGATAAGCGCTGTATAGCCTTTTTCATCGGCTACGTTTACATTTAACCCCGCCTCATAGAATGTTTGCAATACTGCTTGATTACCGGTTCGAGCGGCATCGAAATAGCGCGTTTTTAGGCTATCTAGCGTGCTATCAGCGTAGCTATGGAAGCTGATAATTAACATTGCACCTAGCATCGAAATCGTTTTCATTAACCCCATCTTTAGTTCTCTCCTGCTGGATGACTTACATAAAATGATAAAACTACGTAATTAAGAGGAAAGCGTGTTCAGATTGAACACGCCTTCGTTTTACATCGGTTATTGCATTAGCGCTGTAAGGCTTTCAGCTACTTTTTTAGCTTTTGCCGCACGTTCAGCTTGTTGCTGCATTAATGCTTTGGCTGTTTCACGTACTCGCGACATAGGTGCCTTAGCTATCTTTGCAACACCTTTTCCGTAGTCTTTATCCGCGTTGTACATAAAGGCACTGATAATGACACGAATTTCTTCTTCAGGTACGGAAGCTAATGCGCCCCCTAAGTTACTTATTAAATGTTGCTGTCCTTCCCTCGACAGGCCTCTGAAAAACTCGCCCGCTTGTTTGAAGTTTTGCTCTTTGTAATAAGGTATTTGTTGCGTCATACCCGCTAGTGGTTTGCTTGAATAACGAAACGCTGGGTCTTCATTAAGATCAAGACGACGGCTTGGTTGATAGTTAACGTCGCGCGCCGAACTTGTAGTACGTAGCTTTCCGTGTTGCTCATGATTGTCTATCTGGGCGTTTTTCGGTGAGTTAACCGGGATCCGATAGGCATTCACACCAAGACGATAACGCTGTGTATCAGCATACGAGAACAAACGCCCCTGCAACATACGATCTTCAGATGGCTCAATACCAGGTATCAAGTTACTTGGTGCAAATGCTGCTTGCTCTGTTTCCTCAAAGAAATTATCCGGTACACGGTTTAATACTAAGCGACCAATTTTACGCGCTGGCACAAGTGATTCAGGCCAAATTTTCGTGGTATCAAGGGGATTAAACTCAAAATCGTCTAGCTGCTCAGGCGCTAATTCTTGTAAATAGAGATCCCATGATGCTGTTTCACCTTTCTCACCAATACGTGTATAAACATCCGTGGTGTGAGGCTGCATATCTACGCCCTGCATCTTCATCGCTTCTTCATTAGTAAAGTTCTTAATAGGCTGATTAGCTTTCCAAGTAAACTTCACATACTTGTAGTTACCCTCTTCATCCACAAACTTAAAGGCATGCACCCCTGAACCATCCATATTTAAGTAACTTGCCGGCGTACCGTAATCAGAAAACAACATACTTAGCGTATGCGTCGACTCTGGAACATGAGAAAAGAAATCGAAAATACGTTTTGCTTCTTGCTTATTTGTAACCGGTGAAGGTTTAAATGCGTGAACCATATCTGGGAATTTAATCGCATCGCGAATAAAGAACACAGGGAAATTATTACCCACCAGATCCCAGTTGCCTTGTTCAGTATAAAACTTCACCGCAAATCCACGTGGATCTCGTAATGTCTCAGGAGACAAGTGACCGTGAACAACGGATGAGAAACGTACAAACACTTCTGTTTTTTTGCCTTCGGATTGAAAAGGTGCAGCAACAGTATCGTCAGACAAATCTACGTAGTTTTCATAATAACCATGAATACCAACACCGCGAGCATGAACCACCCTCTCCGGGATACGCTCACGGTCAAACGCTGCCAGCTTTTCAATTAAATGTGAGTCTTGCAGTAAAACAGGGCCCCAAGGGCCTGCAGTTTGTGAATTTTGGTTGTCGCCTACTGGCGCTCCATTTTGTCGTGTAAGGGTATCGGCGCCTGCGCCCATAGACAACATTCCCGCGGTAACGCAGCCTAATATAATTTTAGATAAGGTGGTTTTCATTATGCAGCTCCTAACTGACTAGACAGACTATTTACTTCACTATTAGGGGTGGTTTTCACCGCAACGCAGACCTGATCGCCATAATAATTGTTGGCGTAGTTGCATTTCGTTTGAATGGGGGTCGTGGACGCACTATGGCCATTTGGCATTGTTAGCTTTTTAAGTAGTGTGCTCATTTCATTCTCCTTTTTAGATTGTGTGCATTATTCACAATTCACAAAAGCTATTAAAACGAGTAAATCTGATATAGGTGATAGCTTTTATAGATGGTAAAAACTCTAGCTAATAGGAAAAAAGTATGTTTGAAAGAGGACGGTATTTAATTCCCTCCACCCTGCTGATAGTTGAAAAGAATTAATGTGGGAACTGCGAGTTTAATCAAGCGATAAGTGTGGGCATTGGGGCGGTCAGTAAAGGGCTAACGCCAAACGAGGCTCAACATTTCTGCCAAGCCTCCTGTTCTAATTAGTCGATTTTTGGCGAGCCATCTTTATTAAACTTAGCGATAGTCTCGCCCGATTCTTTCCACCTTGCACGTTCTTCGTCGCTGGCCTTAGGCGAATACAGCCCAGTGAACGCATAGAAAATACCGATAAGAGGCGCCGTCCAGCAGGCAAAGGCAAGAGGTATGTATAATAGATTTTGTAAGTTATCCCCAGAGACCCCAAGACCAAGCGCCGAAATAACAAACGCGCCCCCAGCATTCCACGGGATAAGGGGCGACATAAGCGTTCCTCCTTCTTCAATACCGCGAGAAAGATTTAACGTAGAGTACCCCATCCCCCTATATACAGGGGAGTACATACGCCCAGGTAAGGCTACAGATAAATAGGGGTCGCCGGCCACCAAGTTAGTGGCGAAAGCCGTTCCAACGGCAGCCGTCTGGGTACCGGCAAATGTGGTTGCTTTGCTCTTTATAGCATTAATAATACTTCTCAAGCAGCCTGTGGTTTCTAGCGCGCCACCAAAACCTAATGCAATTAATACTAACGAAATGGTCCACATCATAGACTGGATACCGCCTCGATTTAGCAAGCTGTCTATCTCTGCTATTCCTGTTTCAATCGCATAGCCGTTATTCGCAAAATCAAATACCGACTGTAAGCTTTGACCTTGTGTAACCATCGCCATTGCGCTACCCACTACTACGCCAGCAAAAAGAGAAGGTAGCGGCGGGCACTTTTTAAGCGCCAGTGCCATAACTACTAATGCGGGCACAAGGGCCCATGGGGAAATATAGAAGTTATTTTCTAACGCCGTGGTAATACCTGAAATTTTCGCAAACGAAACGCTTTGTGTATCTATAACGAAGAACCCCACCGCGATGTAGATAACCAGCGCAATTACCATAGCTGGAATCGTTGTGGCCATCATATTTTTAATGTGAGAAAACACATCTGTACCCGTAACCGCAGGCGCTAAGTTAGTCGTATCAGACAGCGGCGATACTTTATCCCCGAAAAATGCACCTGAAACCACCGCCCCGGCAGTCCAATACATAGGAATATCGAACCCCTCGCCAATGCCCATTAACGCTAACCCTACCGTGCCAACGCTACCCCAACTTGTGCCCAAAGAAACCGAAACAACGGCACATATCACCATACCTGCGGCTAAGAATATTTGCGGAGAAAGCGCGTTGAGCCCATAGTAAATAATTGTAGGCACCGTGCCACTAGCAATCCAAACACCAATAATCATGCCTACTGTTATAAGTACCGAAACCGAGGGGAGTGCAACATGAATAACGTGGAAAATTCCTTCACGAATATCCTCCCACGTTAACCCTAAATACACCCCCAACAGGCTGGTTAGCGCTAAGCCGATTACAAGGGGAATATGGGGCTCAAACACCCCAAAATAAAAAATCTGGGTACCTAAAATAAGCAGCGTTAACACCACAGGCGTAAGCGCAACGGCTAGGCCAGGGGTGACAAGTTCCTTTTTTTCCATGTTAGTGCCCGAAGTCCATAGTTATACTTATGAAAAAGATACGTGCACTAATGCTCAACAGATCGGTTTATAGGAATGGAACTGCTCTTGTTAAGAAACGTTGATTCGGTTATTTTTTCCGGCTGTAAGGGTTATCCCCTAACGAGAGAGAGGCACAAAAGAGTCGTAAGTCTAGCTCTAACTGGTGATAGTCAGGCGCCATGTAGCAGCAAAGTCGATAGAAGCCTTTATTGTGCTCTTTCTCCCTAAAATGTGCCAGTTCATGCACTACCAACGCTCTTAATAAGGGTTCTGGCGCATACATCAAATCGCTACTTATTGCTAAATCGTGCTTGCGCGTTTTCCCCTGCATACGGTACGTATGAGTACCGAGGGCATTGGTGATCATATCGCCTTGCTTTTTAAACCCTGCACGTCCAAAAGGAGGTTCGTTTTTCAAATACTGCTTTTTTAACGAAGTCGCGTACGTATAAAGTAGTTTATCAGAGGTAACATCGTGGGCATTGGGGTACTTGCTAATAAGATAATCCCTTACTTTGTTATTCTCAATCAAACGAAGTGCTTGTTCAACGATGTCTTTGGGGTAGCCGGTAAAGTACCGCGCATAATGGCTCATGGTGCATTCTCTATACAGTGTAAAACATAGCCTTGTTACTACGATTGGGCCGATGCAGTAGTAAATACTACCACAGAGTATATTGTTGCTAACCTTGCCTCTTAGCAACAACATACGTTTACCCTGCTTTATTACTATTCACCGCATAAACATGTAATTTACCCTGCCCTGACCAGCCCCCCGTGATCTAAATACTGGTTTAACACTATCTACCAATACATTCATTTCAAGGAGTAGTTACATATGTCTACTATTTTAGTTATAGGCGCCACCGGGCAAATTGGTAAACAAGCTACTAAAAAATTGCTCGATGCCGGGCACAAAGTCGTTGCTTTGACTAAAAGCCCTGAAAAGTTGAGTGACGTTGAAAATGCCAACCTTACCATTGCCGAACAAAACCTTGAGGGCGATTTTTCGTCTGCATTTGAAGGCGTTGATAATGTGGTATTTGCAGCAGGAAGCGGCGGCAACACGGGGGCTGACAAGACACTGCTTATCGACTTATGGGGAGCGAGAAACGCGGTAAACTATGCTAAGCAGGCGAACGTTTCGCAATTTATTATGGTTAGCTCTATTGGCGCGGGCAACCCTGACGAGGTTGACGGTGATATTAAGCCTTATCTAGTAGCAAAACATATGGCAGATGAACACCTAATAAATAGCGGCGTACCTTACGTTATTTTACGCCCCGGCAGCTTGCTCAATGAACCAGGGACGCACTTAGTTACCACAGATATGCCCAATAATAGAGATGATGCAGTTATTCCACGGGAAGATGTGGCAACAACGATTGTTGAAAGCCTAAATCGCTCGAGTGATGACAATCTAATTGTGCATTTATTTAAAGGCGATACGCCTATCTCTAAGGTGTTTGAATAACCCGCTTAAAGCGGCGCCATCAAGGTACAACTGATTGGCTTAGCCAATTCCCTTGCCCGTCGAGATAGTGTAATTCTCGGTACTGTGGGCTACCGCGTAAATTTAGGTAGTCCACTTTTGTTACATTCAATAGCAACACGCAAAAATGCGCGGGTACCTCATCGAAACTACCGGTAACGCTTAAGGCTGCACCGTCATTTCTAGGGGTGGTTGGCTCTCCCCACAAGAACTGCTTTTTCCCCGCATCAGATAATCGTTCCCAATGCGATCTTACTAACACAGGCGCGTGCGCTGTGGTTACCGAATGGGCCGTTACCGAAAAGCGGTACTGCTCACGGGTCTTCGCGAAATACCAACAGACTTGTGCTTTATTTTGCTCGCACAGTTGCGCGTACTTACCCGTTCGCGTATCGGATATTACGACTAAGTCGTTGTCTTCGGTTAACCCACGATACACCACCGTTCTACAGTAAGGCGTACCCTCTTCATCTGCGGTAGCTAGCTGAAAATAACGACTTTCCGGTACACTACGGGTTTTATGTAAACTTTTGGTCAATCCTTGTCGCCATTGAGGCATAAGGTACTCCTGCTATTTTAGTTACCTTTACGTGCAGTTAGCGAAAAAAGGTTATAAAAGTTTTCAGTAGTACAGCGGGCTAACTCTTCTACGGTGACCCCCTTTAACTCAGCAATAAATTCTGCCACTTCAACCACATAGCCGGGCTGATTTTGTTTACCACGGTGAGGAACTGGCGCCAGCCAAGGCGAATCCGTTTCTATTAATAAACGTGATAATGGAATGGCTTTTACTACCTCACGTAACTCATCAGCGGAATTAAAGGTAACGATGCCGGATATAGAAATATAAAAATCCATTTCTATCGCAGCTTGCGCCATTTCAAATGTTTCGGTAAAGCAATGCAAAACACCCTTGGTATGAGGTGCTTTATGCGCTTTCAGTAAGTTAATGGTGTCTTCGCGTGCATCACGGGTGTGAATGATAAGCGGCTTGCGCGTTTCGTTCGCCACTTTAATATGATCAACAAAGGAGGTAAGTTGTACTTCTTTACTTTCTGGGCTGTAAAAATAATCTAAGCCCGTTTCCCCTATTGCCACCACTTCGTCACGTTGCGCTTTTTCAAGCAGCTCAGCGTAGCTACATGCTTCATCTTGATGAAGCGGATGTACCCCACAGGAAACAGATACATCGCTAAAACCTTTCACTGTTTCAAGCATGCTATCGTAGTCGTTTACCGACACACACACGCAAAGAAAATGTTCTACCCCTCGGGTTCGCGCGAACTGTAAGGTTTCTGCCAACGCTTCGGGCGACTGCTTTAATCTATCTAGATGACAATGAGAATCTACGAACAAAATACACCTGTTTCGTTTAGGTTAACGCGACCTTGCGCATTAACATTGAAATTGTTGCAATACACCTACCAGCACGAGAGATTTATTCACGCCTGGGTGTTGCAGCGTTCTAAGCGCATCCACACAATGTTGATAGCGCGCATAGTCTCGTGGTTGGCCACCATTACGATACGCTTTTTGCGCTTCTTGCTGGCACCACTGAGTTACTTGTATCGCGTGAGCTTGCCACTTGCTAGCCAAACTTAATACCTGCTGCTTTTGCCCTCCATTATTTGAACTTGCAAGGAGAGCGCCAAAGCCGTCAGAAAAACGTCTGTATGAGAATTCATCTTCACTTTTCATCGCCGCCTCTACTCTAAGGGGCGCGTGTCCATAAGCTTGTAATAGCGCTTCACTGGCATCGTCGATACCCTTTGAATTAAGGTACTGCAAGCTACTTTGAGTATCGGGAAGCGACAACGTATGTTTCTCACACCGGCTTAAAATGGTCGGCATCAATCGGTTAAGACTGTCGCTTATCAATAACAAGTAGGTGTTATTTGTGGGCTCTTCTAATGTTTTCAACAAGGCATTGGCCGCGGCCTCAGTCATACTGTCGGCTTGCGGAATAATAAGTACTTTACTGCCCCCCATTTGTGCCGTGCCACTAAGCTTTGTAATGCCCGTTCGAATAGCATCTACCCCTAACTGCTTCTCGCTCTCAAGTACATGATAATCAGGGTGGTTACCCGCTTGGCGCAAGTGACAACTTTGACATTGCCCGCATGCCCCGCCATGGGTAGGCTGTTTGCACAGCATATCGAATGCAAGCGTCTCTGCTAGCTGCTGCTTTCCAATACCCGCTGGACCGCTAAATAACAACGCATGATGTAGCGTTTTATTGATATAGCGATTAACCAACTGGGTATACGTTGCCTGCAACCAAGGAAGCATTAGGACAAGTACTCCTTTAATACATTGCATACATCATCATGAACGATAGCCATCTCGTTCATCGCATTGACAACAACAATGCTGTCGTCTTGGCTGGCAAGGGCCAAATAGCGCGCCCGTGTTCGCTCAAAAAACGCCAAGCCAGCCTGCTCTATTCTGTCTAGTTCGCCACGCCCTCGGGCACGTTGTAAGCCAACAGCTGGCTCTACATCAAGATAAATAGTGAGGTCGGGCTTAAAGCCATTTAGGGCGATGGCACTGATTTCTTTCATCGTGTTAGCGTTCATTTGTCGACCGCCACCTTGATATGCTTGTGAGGATAAGTCGTGTCTATCTCCCACTACCCATATGCCCTTTTCTAAAGCGGGAAGTATTTTATTTTTTAGAAGCTGAACTCGCGCCGCATACATAAGAAGTAGTTCGGTCTCTTGTGCTACCGTTTCTTCCCAATCGTGTTTTACACACTCTCGAATTGCTTCGGCCATAGGTGTGCCGCCGGGCTCACGGGTTTGTTCTACACCTATCCCGGCCTTTTCAATATACGCCTTAATCAGCCCAATGACTGAACTTTTCCCAGCCCCTTCAAGGCCTTCTACAACAATAAATTTTCCGTTCATAATGTGCTGCGTTTATCTATCTCTTGTTTAGCTGGTATTTTCGTACCGCGTTATTGTGCGCTTCTAGTGTGGTTGAAAACGCATGGCTTCCATCCCCCCGTGCGACGAAATAAAGTGCCTCTGTCGTTTGAGGGTGCAGTGCAGCCATAATGGCCTCTTTTCCTGCCATGGCGATAGGTGTTGGAGGCAGACCTTTAATTACATAAGTATTGTACGCGGTGGCTGTACGTAAATGCTTGCGCGTAATATTGCCATCGAAGTCCTCACCAATGCCGTATATAACTGTGGGGTCGGTTTGCAGGCGCATATTTTTACGCAATCTATTCACAAACACCCCCGCTATTAGGCTTCGTTCTGCTGGTACTGCTGTTTCTTTTTCAATAATGCTGGCTAATATTAGCGCTTCAAAGGGACTATCTATAGGCAAATCGTCTTGTCTTTTTTGCCATTCTACACTGATAAATTCATGCATGGCGGAAAGCGCGCGGGATAAAATAACGCTGGCCTTGGTATTTGCGGTATAAAAATAAGTGTCTGCGAGAAATAAACCTTCTGGTTGATCGTGATACTTTGCCCATGGGGAATTTTTTACTAATTCACTAATACGATTAGCATCAATATCAAAAACAAGGTGCTCTTGGTGTTGGCGTAGTGTATCTAGCCACTGGGTTAAGGTTAACCCCTCTACCAAGCTCACAGAAAAATAATGCTCTTCACCGCGGGTTAACTTCGCCATTAAAGAGGTTAACGTCATGCCTTCGTCAAGCGCATAAGTGCCCGACTTAATATCGGTATCAGTAGCAAATACCCGTAACCATACTTTTGCAACAAAAGGCGAAATGCGGGTAAGTGACCGTTGACGAAGATCTTTCACAACCCTATATGCACTGCTCCCCCGCTCAACGGTATACAGTTGCGGTTCTGTAATCATAAGTGGTTGTTCAACACGTTGTTTTATGTAAATTATTCCAGCCCCTATGGCACCTATAAATAACGCGAGTACCACGCCTATACTAAGTAAAATTCGCATTCTCTTCCTGATACTTCTTTAATAGTAAGCTGTCTAACCATTGCCCATCGGTGCCGTTAAATGACAGCTGACCTGCATCGCCAAGGTGTATTATAGTTACTGGCATAACGCCCATTAACGCATTGGTAATAACTAAGGCGTGAGCAGACGCAATATCTTCGATTGTGTAACTCCCCTGCTCAATCGGCTTTTCCGCTTTGTTTGCAGCATCAAGTAAATATTGACGCACCACACCGTTTACACCACATCCACCTAATTCAGGGGTACACCAATGTACGCCGTTATGAAAAAACACATTTCCTGCACTGGCTTCGATAACATGATTGTTGGTGTCGAACACGAGTGCATCGTCGGCATCACGGTTTATCACCTCTTGCTTAATTAGCACCTGCTCTAAACGGTTCATATGCTTTATACCCGCAAGGGCAGGCTGAATGGCTAACCGCGTGTCGGCACAAATAAGTTTTGCCCCACGCTGTTTTACATTGGCGTAGTGCACAGGGTAATCGTGAACAGAAAAGCGAACGAGGGAAGGCTTTTTAGGATCGCGGGCATAGCCCCGGCCGCCTTCACCAGCGCAAACATGCACTTTTAGTACATATTGCTCGCTCCCGTGGCCTGCGACAAATTGGTTAATGGCAGTGGCAAGCTCAACACAATTAAGTGCGATACCGAGTGCTTGTGCGTCATGATTTACCCGTCGAAGATGATAGTCGAGTAATCGCACCTGCCTACCTACCACATGCATAGTGGTAAAAACCCCATCACCATAATTAAATGCTCTATCAGACGGCGATATGGCGGCATTATTGGCTAGTATGTACACAAAACACCCACGGTTACTTAAACAGCGCTAAAGTATACCAAGTTAGTATGTGTAAACAAGAAAAGGCAGCCATTAGGCTGCCTTGATAAACGTACATATTCTTTTTGCTGGTACGCTAAGGTCGCTTGAATATCAGCGAGCCATTCGTTCCGCCAAAGCCAAATGAATTACACAGCGCATAATCTGAGGTAAACATTTTCGCTTTGTTTGCTACAAAGTCTAAGTCGCACCCTTCACCTGGCGTATCTAAGTTAATGGTAGGCGGCGCCATTCTATCTCGCAAAGCAAGAATAGTGAATATTGCTTCTACCGAACCCGCCGCGCCAAGAAGGTGACCTGTCATCGATTTCGTGGAGCTAACCAACACCTCGTAAGCATGCTCATTGAAAACACGTTTAACCGCCGCAACTTCCGCCACATCTCCCGCCGGGGTAGACGTTCCGTGAGCGTTTATATAGCCGATGTCTTTACCTTCAATATTGGCATCGCGTAATGCGTTTTCCATCGACGCTGCAGCACCTTCACCATCAGCTGGCGGTGACGTCATGTGATAAGCATCACCGCTCATACCAAAGCCGACTAATTCGGCATAGATAGTTGCACCACGGGCTTGCGCTGCTTCATACTCTTCAAGCATTACAACGCCAGCACCTTCGCCCATTACAAACCCGTCACGATCCTTGTCCCATGGGCGGCTAGCCGCTTGAGGATCATCGTTGCGCGCAGAGAGAGCACGAGCAGCTGCAAAACCGGCAATACCTAGAGGGGTAATAGAGGCTTCCGCCCCCCCTGCCAGCATTGCGTCGGCATCGCCATAAGCAATGGTACGCGCCGCTATCCCTATATTGTGTACACCCGTAGTACAGGCTGTAACAACATTAATATTTGGCCCTTTCAACCCTTCCATGATAGACAGGAAACCTGAGATCATATTGGTAATGGTTGAGGGTACAAAAAAGGGTGATACACGCTTAGGACTGCCATTTAACAGCTTAAGGTGGTTTTGCTCAATTTGTTCTAAACCTCCAATACCCGAACCAATTGCCACACCTACACGATGTGCATTGTCTTCAGTAATACTAAGGCCTGAGTTCACTAAGGCTTGTTTACCCGCCGCTATACCTAGCTGGATAAACCGGTCCATTTTTTTCGTTTCTTTTTTCTCAATATATTCCAACGGATCAAAATCATTGATTTGACCAGCGAAACGAGTGGAATAATTACTGCTGTCGAAATGAGTGATTTCACCAATGCCACTTTCGCCTGCAAGCAGCCGGCGCCAAGTCTCATCACTATTGAGACCTAAAGGTGAAAGCATTCCAAGACCAGTAACCACGACGCGACGTTTTGTCACAATAAGTCCTCGCATTGGAACCAAAGGGGGAGATACAGAAAACGGCTCTAAAAAGAGCCGTTTTTACATATAACGAAAGACTTAAGCGTCTTTGTTTGCGTTGATGTAATCAACAGCTGACTGAACAGTAGTAATTTTTTCTGCTTCTTCGTCAGGAATTTCTGTATCGAACTCTTCTTCTAACGCCATTACCAATTCAACGGTGTCAAGTGAGTCAGCGCCTAAGTCGTCAACGAATGAAGCTTCTGATTTTACTTCTTCTTCTTTCACGCCAAGCTGTTCAACGATGATTTTCTTAACGCGTTCTTCAATGTTACTCATATTCTAGGTTTCCCTTAAACGTCACTAGATAGTAAAAGTGTCGCTAGTTTATTTTGCAAGGTGCGCCCTTGCAAGCACCAGTTTAAACTTATTGTCTGGTCAAACCAGCGACATCCCAAATTCTTAATACTCTATTTTTACATCCTAGTTGGGGGAAATACTACCCCTAACTAAGTTAAATTCGCAAAAAATGCGAATTAGCCCATATACATACCGCCATTCACATGAATGGTTTCGCCTGTAATATAAGCAGCACCGTTACTCACTAAAAAGGCAACAGTGGCGGCAATTTCATCAGGATCACCCAAGCGATTAGCCGGAATATCTTTAAAAATTGCCTCACGCTGATCGTCACTCAGCGCCTTGGTCATGTCTGTATCGATGAAGCCGGGTGCGACCACATTTACAGTGATCCCCCGAGAGGCGACTTCACGCG
The DNA here is from genome assembly GCF_010500865.1 of Alteromonas profundi. GTDB lineage: Bacteria > Pseudomonadota > Gammaproteobacteria > Enterobacterales > Alteromonadaceae > Alteromonas > Alteromonas profundi. The sequence continues at coordinate 187,809 of NZ_JAAAWN010000002.1, read as the reverse complement.
CCATTGATTTAGAAAAACCAATAACACCCGCTTTTGCCGCTGCATAATTCGCTTGTCCAGCGTTACCTGCACACCCTACAACAGAACCAATATTAACGATACGTCCAAAACGCTTCTTCATCATACCGCGAAGTACCGCTTTTGACAGCGTAAATATTGCGGTTAAGTTCGTATCTATAATATCCTGCCATTCGTCATCTTTCATACGCATAAGCAGATTATCACGAGTAATACCGGCATTATTGACTAAAATATCAATGCCTCCGAAATCACTAGTAATTGCTTTAAGTGAAGCTTCAACACTCGCTTTGTCAGTTACATTAAGCGCAAGCCCTTTACCACCTTGTGCTGACAAATAATCAGTAATGGCAGTGGCGCCAGTATCACTTGTAGCCGTGCCGATTACCGTAGCACCCTGCGAAGCCAACTCGGTAGCGATTGCTTTACCAATCCCCCTGGTTGCTCCCGTTACCAGTGCTACTTTGCCTTCTAATTGACTCATAGCCTTTCCTTTATTGTTTTAGTGCTTCCACACCTTCAGGTGTATTAACCGAAAGATAGGTTAATCCCTTACTAATACGTTTATTTAAGCCTGTTAATACCTTACCAGGCCCAACTTCAATTATTCGTTCAACCCCTGCGTCAGCGAGATATTGAACCGTACGCGTCCACTGAACAGGGCAATGCAATTGGCGAACTAGCGCATTTTTTATGCTTTGCTCATCTGTCTCTATGGTGACATCGACATTATTAACAATATTAATTTTTGGCGTTTCTACCTTTAGGGTAGCCAGCATTTCTTCAAGCTTGTCAGCAGCTGGACGCATTAGTTCACAATGAGAAGGTACACTTACCGCTAATGGCAGCGCACGTTTTGCGCCCGCTTCTTTACAAGCTTCACCGGCTTTCTCGGTTGCATTTTTCTCACCGGCGATGACAACCTGACCAGGCGAATTAAAATTAACCGGCGCAACAACATCACCCGTGGCAATCGCCGTTTGGTGGCAAATATCAGCAATAGTATTATCGTCTAAACCAATAATGGCATACATAGCACCGGCACCCGCAGGCACGGCTTGTTGCATATATTGACCCCGGGCTTCAACAAGCTTTACCGCATCAGTAAAGCTTAACGCACCGCCGCATACTAGCGCAGAATACTCTCCTAAGCTATGACCGGCCAAATAATCAACATCAATACCCTGCTCTCGCATTACTCGCCACACTGCCACACTTGCAGTAAGTAACGCAGGCTGGGTTACATGGGTTTCGTTTAGCTTGCCATTGGCATCATTTTGTACCAACTCCCACAAATCGTACCCTAGCGCCTCTGACGCCTCTTTAAAGGTATCGATGACAGCTGGGTAGCTGTCGGCTAACTCATTAAGCATACCCACTGCTTGTGAGCCCTGACCTGGGAATACGCAGGCTGTTTTTGTCATATTTATTCCTTATTATTCTTAAATACTTGTTATTAGCCAGAAAAGGAAGACAAGTTTAGTGGCGTACTCATTAATAGCGTACTAGGGCTGATGCCCAAGCGAAGCCGCCACCAAAGGCTTCTAACAATAAGTGTTGCCCACGCTTAATACGGCCATCTCGAATAGCGGTATCTAACGCAGTAGGTACAGTTGCTGCCGAGGTGTTGCCATACTTTTCAAGAGTAAGCACCACTTGGTCAAGCGACATATCGAGCTTCTTGGCTGTCGCTTTAATAATTCTGAAATTTGCTTGATGAGGTACTAACCAGTCTAGATCAGACTTTTCCATATCATTGGCAGCTAAGGTTTGCTCCACCACTTCTGAAAGCTTATTTACCGCAACTTTGAATACTTCATTGCCACGCATCACCCCCCAATTTTCGTGGACAGATTGCTCGTCACCACGGGTGGGATTACCTACGTACAATAAGTCGCCGTATGAACCTGCTGCATGAATATGTGTGGATAAAATGCCCGGCTCGTCGCTCGCTTCAATAATGGTCGCCCCTGCCGCATCACCGAAAAGAATAACCATGGTGCGATCAGCGGGATCGATAAGGCGGCTTAAACAGTCGGTGCCAATAACCAATATGCGTTTGGCCATGCCCGACTTTATATATTGATCGGCAACGCTAAGCGCGTAACAGTAACCAGCGCACGCTGCGGCTACGTCAAACGCAGGAATACCATCTATGTCTAATAAGCGCTGAATTTCGCAGGCGGTACTTGGCAATGCGTATCGCCCACTGGTCGTGGCACAGACAATCATATCGATGGATTTCGGGTCGATACCAGCCATCTCTATCGCTTTTTTACTGGCTTCATACCCCATAGTTGCAGCGGTTTCATCTGCACCTATGATACGTCTTTCTTTTATTCCTGTACGGTCGGTGATCCATTCGTCACTGGTATCTACCATAACCTCAAGGTCGGCATTGGTACGCACATCCGTTGGATAATAACTGCCCGTACCAATAAATCGTGAATATTTGCTCAAAGCTGCTCCAACAATACCGTTTCTATTTTGGTTTTTATTTTGTCTGGAACTTGCATACGTGCTTCCGTAATCGCCTGTACAATGGCGTAATAAAAAGCGTCTTTAGATGCGTTTCCATGACTCTTAATAACAATGCCGCGCAATCCTATCAGACTCGCGCCGTTATACTGGTCGGGGTTCACACTGTTATAGATAGATTTCAGTAGCGGAAAGGCTATTTTAGCCATCAGGCGGCTATAAAAATTACGTTGAGAGTGGCGTTTTACTTCGTTTATCACAAGCTTAGCCAAGCCTTCACTCGATTTTAACGCTACATTCCCAGTAAAACCGTCAGTGACCACCACATCAGCGTGGTCGGTAAATATATCATCGCCTTCTACATAACCAATATAGTTTATACCTGGCGCGTCTTTAAAAAGCTGGTCAGCTGATTTAACTTGCGCATTACCTTTAATGTCTTCTTCACCCACGTTTAGTAGGGCTACGCGGGGGCGTTCGATGTCTGCCAGTTGTTGCGCTAGTACAGAGCCCATTACCCCATACTGAAATAAAATATCGGGTGTGCAGTTAACATTAGCACCCAAATCGAGCAAGACTACTTTATGGTGGCTAGCCGTAGGCATCATGCCAACTAAGGCCGGCCTATCTATACCCGATAAAGTTTTAAGTAGATACAAAGATAAGGTAAGAAGTGCCCCTGTATTTCCGGCACTCACGCATGCATCAGCCTGCTTTTGTTCGACTAATTCAATAACACGGCGCATGGATGAACGTTTTTTATGACGTAAGGCCGAGGTAGGCGCTTCGCCCATCTCAACGACTTGCTCGCAATGGGTTATTTCCACACGATCTCGCGCACTTGGCGTTAATCGGCTAAGAATAGGAGAAATAACGGCTTCATCGCCGCACAAATTGAAATTTACGTCGGGGTAATTTTGGATAGCCTTTACGGCTGCAGATAGGATAACAGGGGGACCATGATCGCCCCCCATGATATCTAACGCGATGGTTAGCTTAGACAAAATGTAGTCGCCGTGTTACTCGCCGATTACTTTTTTGCCTTTATAGTAACCGTCTGCGGTTACGTGGTGACGACGGTGTGTTTCACCCGACGTTGAATCGACAGACAAAGTCGCGCCTGTCAATGCATCGTGTGAACGACGCATACCACGCTTTGAACGCGTTTTACGATTTTGTTGTACTGCCATAACTTACTCCTGGTCTCGCTTAAGTTCTTTCAAAACCGCGAATGGGTTTTTTCGCTCTTGTTCCGGTTCAATCTTTCCGAACGTCATATCGTCCCGTTTAACCGTACACTCCGACTCTGCATGACGGGGCGCAATAGGCAGGGATAACAAAATTTCGTCTTCAAAAATTTGAAGCAGACTGACTTCTCCGTGGTCGTTGACCTCTACCGGTTCGTAAGCCTCGGGAATGCTGTCCTCATTTTCCTGTCTTTCTCCCTGCACTGGAGTAAAACAGAAATCCACATCAACTGGATAATCAAGTTCACCATTACACCGCTGACAGATAAGTGTCACCTGCATGCCTAAATGACCGTGAAAAACAGTAAGACCCTGCGCGTCTTTTTCAAACTGTACTTCAACGTCCACGTCGTCGCTGCATTTGACCACTGCCTCGCTCAATCGTTCCATATCTTTAGACGCCATGATGCCCCGATAATCGGAACGTTTCATAGCACTTTTAGTCGGTTCAACCGAATGAGGGAGTTTCACTTTCTGCATAGGGCGCGCATGATATAGCCTCATCCCGCGAGTGTCAAAGCATTAATCACTATTACCGGTAAATTTTAAGCTAAAAAACTAACTAAGAAAAATAAATTTAGTCCCTTTATTGGTAAACCAGCGGGTTGTCGTAAATACTGTACAATGGGAAACGCAATAATCACTCTCGATGTACTGGTGATGTTATAAGGAAAATGACCAAAGGAAAACACGTATTAGTAGTGTACTATTGCGTGATATTATTAGACCAGATTTAGGGTGACTTAGTGTAAGTCGTGAGTCCTTTGAATGACGGGTCTTTATGTATTTGGCTATGGATATTCTGGTGCGGGGAGGTCTCTCGTGTTGCGTATTCATAGTGTTGTAGAAGGGTTGTAGTATGACCAAACTTGTTTTAGCTTCATCCTCTGCTTATCGTAAGCAGTTACTCGCCAATATAGGCATACCCGTTGAAACCTATGCCCCCGCTATTGATGAAACACCCCTACCCGACGAATCGCCTATTGATCTCGCCACCCGGTTAGCGTCTGCTAAGGCACAAAAAGTTGCCCATCGTTATCCTGAGCATATTGTTATTGGAAGCGATCAGGTCGCTTTAGTTGAAACATCTACCGGAAAACATTTGTTAGGCAAACCCGGTACGGTAGAAAACGCAGTAGCGCAGCTTAAGATGTGCCAAAATAAAACCGTTTCATTTTATACTGCGTTAACCGTATGTCGTTTTGCACAAACTGATAGCGAAGCGAGGTGTGTAACTCAAGTAGAAGAAACCAGCGTATTCTTTCGTCAACACAGCGAAGCCCAACTGCGGGCCTATGTAGAAGCCGAACGGCCTTTAGACTGTGCGGGCAGCTTTAAATGTGAAGGAATGGGGGTACTTTTATTCGAGCGCATAACCAGTCGCGATCCTAACACCCTGATTGGTTTGCCCATCATGTTGTTACACAACCTACTGGACAAACACTTTGATATCGATTTACTGGATATCGCAACCTCAAGGTTAGCGTGCGTTTAGGTAATCTTGTAATTCAATAATGCTGTGGACAATGGTTTTTGGCGATAGCGCCTCTAAGTGAACTTGGGCGTGTACGCCATAAGACACACCGATACGATCCATGCCTATAGATTTTGCCATTTGCATGTCGTAGGTAGTGTCGCCTACCATTACCGCGTCAGAAGCACGAATGTTTAGCTCATCAAGAATCTGCAACAACATATCCGGTGAGGGTTTCGACTCAGCATCGTCAGCGCATCGTGAGGTGGTAAAAAAGTGCCCAGTGTCGGTTTGCTGCCATGCACGGTTTAATCCCCGTCTGGCTTTTCCCGTTGCAACAGCAAGCACACACCCTTGTTCTTTCAGCGAGGTCAATAAACCATTTACACCTTCAAACAAGGGACAAGGCGTATCGTCTTTTGAAACAAATGCTTCTTTGTACGCCAATACTAGCCGCTCGGCCAACCCTTCATCTTGTATATTAAATAGCTGTTTAATGGCAGGCTTTAAGCTTATTCCTATTATATGCCCTACTTCGGCGGCTGTGGGAACAGGCATAGCGCACTCACGTGCCGCTATTTGCATACAGCTAATAATTTTCGCTGCTGAGTCCATTAAGGTGCCGTCCCAGTCAAAAATAACAAGTTTGTACTTGGGTTGCATAACTGCTTTGTCTATCCTTTATTTTACCGTCAACGCATTTAGCGTTGCGGTTAATGTTGCATCTAGCGGTGCGCTAAACTTTATTCGTTCTTCGCTGCCCGGATGAATTAGCGAAATGCTATGAGCATGAAGAAACAAGCGACTAAGACCTATTTGACGCATTTTATTGTCAAACTCGGCATCACCGTATTTAGGATCACCGCCAATAGGATGTCCTGCATGTAAACAGTGAACGCGAATTTGATGGGTACGCCCGGTAATAGGTGAAGCTTCAACGAGGCTTGCACCATTATATTCTTGTAATATGCGGTAGCGCGTTTCTGAGGGTTTGCCGTCGTCGGAAACACTGACCATACGCTCACCAGACTGCAGTACATTTTTTCGTAACGGCGCCTTTACCTTAAAGCGTGTACTAGGCCACTGCCCTGCGACCAACGCCTGGTACCGTTTATCCATTTTCCCAGTACGTAACTGCTCATGCATATGCCGCAAAGCAGAACGTTTTTTGGCTATAAGGATACACCCGGAAGTTTCACGGTCTAAACGATGCACTAACTCCATAAATTTAGCCTGTGGGCGCAGCGCCCTTAGCCCTTCAATTAAGCCGAAGCTTAGTCCGCTCCCTCCGTGTACGGCAATACCAGAAGGCTTGTTGATAACAATCAAACGCTCATCTTCAAATAAAATTTGCGACTCTAAGGCCGCTATTTTATCTAGTTTTGGAGATGGCGCAGGGGCGCCTTCAGAAACACGAACCGGCGGAATACGAACGATATCCTCAGCGGCGAGTTTATATTCAGGCTTAACCCTGCCTTTGTTGACCCGTACTTCACCTTTGCGCAAAATACGATAAATCATGCTTTTGGGCACACCTTTTAACTGGGTGCGCAGAAAATTGTCTATTCGTTGCCCTGCCATGTCGGCATCTATGGTAACAAATTGTACTTTTTGAGATGTTTGTTCTTTCATAGCGGCCAGTATAACGCATAGCAAAAGGCCACTGATACAGAAAACTGAGGACAAACGAAAAATAATTTAAAACGTGATAATTTTGGCAAAATTTTGCTTAAACTGAGCGTAGACTGCAAAACCTAGCAATAAAAGCACCAATTAGGGGGCTTATTTAAGTTACAAACCTTGCTTAAATGCAACCATTGGTGCGATAATCAGGTGTGTTTTTGGCGGGCTACAACCCCGTAAAAACAAAAATCCCGTAGGGTTGCACACATCATTCGGTTTAAAAATACCGCTTTTACGCCTCCCTACGATCAAAGGAGCGTCGTCACTTTCCGGTTGCGTTTTTCAATGGATAAGCTCAATAAACAAGCTCAACGAACACGCAATTATATATCGGAAAATCGAGTTATAGAGGCAACGACTACACTGCCGTTAGATAACTCAAGTGCCGCTCGCGAGCACATAATAAGTTCGCCGTTTAGCAAACAGAATTGAATTGACAAAACAAGCACTACGCCAATGCGATGCTTGTTAACAGTAAGTAAGAAATAAGGGCATGTCGCTCCCGACATCCATTTGAACATTTAGATGCGTGAAGCCTTTGGGCTGTCTATTATAATGGCAACCTATCAGCGCCGAAAGTTCGAGGATAATGCGACGTTACAACAAGGTCCCCGTCCAGCCGTGAGGTTGCGCGGTGAGGGTTTGCACATGTCACTTTAATTTTGTGTCTAAATGGCTGTATATAAAACAGAGTTAGATACAATGAAAAGAATGTTAATTAATGCAACTCAACAAGAAGAGTTGCGTGTTGCCCTCGTTGATGGGCAACGTTTATACGATTTAGATATTGAAAGTCCTGGGCACGAACAAAAGAAAGCAAACATATACAAAGGTAAAATTACCCGCGTAGAACCAAGCCTAGAAGCTGCGTTCGTTGACTATGGCGCAGAGCGTCACGGCTTCCTTCCTCTTAAAGAAATAGCACGCACATACTTCCCTAAAGGTTACAGATTTGAAGGCCGCCCTAACATCAAAGATGTTATTAAAGAAGGCCAAGAAGTCATTATCCAAATAGATAAAGAAGAACGTGGCCAAAAGGGTGCAGCGCTAACAACGTTTCTTTCGTTAGCGGGAAGTTATTTAGTACTTATGCCGAATAACCCTCGTGCAGGCGGTATTTCTCGCCGCATCGAAGGTGATGAGCGTACAGAGCTTAAAGAATCATTAAGCAAACTTGATCTTCCTGATGGCATGGGCTTAATCGTTCGTACTGCGGGTGTAGGCAAGTCTTTTGAAGAACTTGAGTGGGATCTTAAAGTGCTATTGAAGCACTGGGATGCCATTTCTGGTGTGGCAGCTGAGCGTGAAGCTCCCTTCCTTATTCACCAAGAAAGTAATGTTATTGTCCGTGCTATTCGTGACTACTTACGTCGCGACATTGGCGAAATCCTTATCGACAAAACCAGCATATATGAACAAGCATTACAGCACATTCAATTGGTACGTCCTGACTTCGCAAACCGCGTAAAACTTTACCGTGGTGAAGTCCCTCTATTCAGCCACTATCAAATTGAAAGCCAAATTGAGTCGGCCTTCCAACGTGAAGTACGCTTACCTTCAGGTGGCTCAATTGTTATCGACCCTACCGAAGCATTAACGTCTATCGACATTAACTCGGCCCGCGCGACTAAGGGCGGCGATATTGAAGAAACGGCACTTAATACAAACCTTGAAGCGGCCGATGAAATTGCTCGACAGTTGCGTCTGCGCGACCTCGGTGGCTTAGTCGTTATCGACTTTATTGATATGACGCCAGTGCGCCATCAGCGTGAAGTTGAAAACCGAATGAAAGACGCGGTACGCAGTGATAGAGCGCGTGTTCAACTTGGTCGAATTTCACGCTTTGGGCTACTGGAAATGTCGCGCCAACGCCTACGTCCATCTCTTGGTGAGTCAGCGCATCATGTTTGCCCTCGCTGTTCAGGCCATGGCACCATTCGCGGTACTGAATCACTTGCATTGTCTATCTTGCGTATACTTGAAGAAGAAAGCATTAAAGAAAATACAGGCCAGATAGAAGCGCAGCTTCCAGTTCCTGTAGCAACGTATTTGCTTAATGAAAAACGTAAATCAATTCAAACGCTAGAAAAACGTCATGGCGTTGACCTTATACTTATTCCTAACGCGAATTTAGAAACGCCGCACTATCAAGTAATGCGCCGTCGCCCAGATGATGCGTTAACAGATGCAAGCTACGAAGTTGAGCTTATGCCTGCTGTAGAAGCTGAAACCGAAGCCGCTACTATGGCGCCGGTTAAACGAGAAGAACCCGCTCTTAAAGGTTTAGTGGCACCAACAGCGGCGCCTGTAGTAGCACCTAAAGAAGAGAAAGAATCAGCCGATGCGGTTTCCTTGTTCAGCCGCATAGGAAAATGGCTAAGTAACCTTTTCGCTTCTGAAGATGAAACATCACAAGAGCAGCAAAAACAACAGCAAGATGCTCAGCGCAAAGGAAATCAATCGCGTAACCGCAACAACGATGATCGTCGTCGCAAACCGCGTAGAAATAACCGTCGTAACAACCAAGCTCAAGGCAAAGATGGCGAGCAAGAACAACGCAAGCCACGCCAAGAGCAAGATGAGAAGCGGAACAATCGCAATCGTAAGCCGCGTAAAGCACAACAGCCCCGCGATGAGCAGCAAAAAGCAAAACCAGCTGCGCCTGCTGAGACCAAAGACAATCAAGGTCAAGAAACTCAGACGCAGAAAAAACGTGAAGTTGCAGAACGTCGTAAGCGCAGAGATACGCGTCGAAGCGTTCGCGTAAGCAAAGACGAAACGAGCAATAAGGCTGACGCGCCAGCGAAAACGCAAAAGCAACAAAAGCCAGTAAAAGCAATGGCGGCTAAAGACGATGCTAAGCGTGATAGCAGCAAAACTGAAACCCAGTCTGATAAGCCTATTGAGTCGAACAAGGCACCAAAAACCAAGCCTGAGACTAAACCTGCAACTAAATCAGAAACTAAGCCAGTAGTGACACAGGCGCCAGATACGGCTAATGATGCAGCGCAAAATGTTGAGCAGCAGACAAGCCCGGTTAGTCATGGCGAGAACACGGTCAGCGAACAAGACGACAATGGCCAGAAACGTGAAAGCCGTGGTCGCTCTCGTCGTTCTCCACGTCATGTGCGTGCTGCTGGTCAGCGTCGTAAAAAGGAGTCTCAGAACCAAGGTGATGAGCCTACTACTGCGCAAACCCAAGCAGAGATGCCTGGAAAACTAGAGCCAGAGAATACATCTGAGGCAAACGTGGAAACCAAGGTTGAAACGAACGCTGACGCCGCTGTAGCGAATACAGCGAAGCCAGCCCCTGTTGAGGTATCTGATGCGCCACAAGCGACAGCAGATAACGCTAATGTGCAAAGCGATGCAAGTCAAAGCGATGATGCACAAAGCACTGGGGTTAACGTGGAAGAAACTCAGGCAGCCAAGCCTGGTCCACTCGAAGCTGAAGATGCGCCAGCAGAAACCACGCCTAAAATTAACGCTGAAGCTAAAACCGAAGTTAAGAGTGAAGATACGTCTAGTGAGAAGGCAGAGCCGGCCTCAGATAAGCCTGAGCAAAGTGCACCAGCTGCGGTACAAGATGAGCTTCAGTTTGACGCTGCTTCACATAGCGATACAGACACTGAAACTGCTAAGGCCCCTGTTGATACATCTGCTCCAAAGGCAGAGGCGTCGCCAGAACAAGTTGAGATTGACTTAGGCGATAGTGAGCCATCTAGTGATGATGAACCATCAACTGGCAAGGAAGTAGAAACGGCTAAAGAAGCGGCTAACGCGGAAGAAACTACCCCTGCACCAGTAGAGACAAACGTTAAGCCTACGGTAATTGCTGAGACGCCTGTTGCCAATAAGCCGCTAAATACGGCACTAGCAGCAACGAGCCGCGGTAAAATTCGTGCATCTCATCCTATGGCCACACCGGCCTCTGTAGATGATGTATTTGCAGAATTGAGCCTACAGGCAAAAACCAATGACGCTCGCCCTGCTCTTGCTAATTGCGGTAAGTCAGCGGTAATAAGTCAGGCTTCAGCTAGAGCGTCTGCGCCAGCAACACTCCCAGAGAGTGTCGATGATGCAGCAGCGGATCATGAAGCATCACAGGACGGTTCAGCGAATAGTTAACCGATACGTCTGCTTCTCCCGTGAAGTCAACACCTTAAAAAGCCGCTTGTTAGCGGCTTTTTTGTCTGAAAAAACAGCATTTAAAACTATGTGTAAGGCACGCTATGATTTCTCAGGTTAATCCCCAGTTTATCGCTTGGGTGGAACAATGTTGTAACCAGAAGGTAGCAAGTACCTCGCTTATCCAGGAGCTTTGGAGCGGTTACGGGGCCTGCTTTCGGGCTTGTTTCGGTGAAACAAAACAAGCCGTAGTAGTTAAGTGTGCTAAGCCAGAGGCGCGCTCAACCCACCCCCGTGGGTGGCACACAAAAGTGAGTCATGCAAGAAAGTGCGCCTCCTTTGCTATCGAACGCGACTTTTACCTAAATTTGCAACCTTTGAGTAATAACCATTGTTTTATCCCTCGGTGTATCGCTACTGATAGTGACGGCGATAACACATTATTGGTAATGGAAGATCTCATGCATTACGGCTTTTCTGCTACCGCGAGTTCGTTGAGTGTGGAGCATGCCCAAACAGTACTAAAATGGTTAGCCGCCTTTCATGCCTGCTTTTTTCAAACCAATAGTGACTATGTATGGCGTCAAGGTACCTATTGGCATCTTGCTACGCGCCAAGAAGAACTAAATGTCATGGCAGATAGCCCGTTAAAGCGAAAAGCCGCAGAAATTGATGAAAAGTTACGTAATGCAAACTATCAAACCTTAGTACATGGCGATGCAAAAGTAGCAAATTTTTGTTTCAGCGAAAATTTTGCGCGCTGCGCAGCTATTGATTTTCAATATGTGGGCCATGGTGTGGGTATAAAAGACGTTGCATATTTCTTAGGTAGCGCGATAAATGAAGCTGAACAAAGCCGTTACCGCGAATCGCTACTCACTGTGTACTTCAATGAACTCGAGCGACACCTTTACGCAGTTAAAGACATCAAGTCGCTGAGCTGCCGCGACATTGCCAATGTTGTGCAAGAGTGGCGTGCCCTCTATCCTTTTGCTTGCGCTGATTTTCATCGTTTTTTAGCCGGCTGGAGCCCGTCTCACTGGAAGATAAATAAAGAACTCTGCGCCCAAACCCATATTGCTCTTAGCACGCTATCGGCGCTATAGAGTATTTTCACCATCACCTTAACCTCCTATTAAACCATTCGCCTAAAACCTTGCTTATTACCCACAAAGCGGCCCCTCGTTCATGGGCGGTTATATGTTGTTTATCGCGCTATAACGCTGTTAGCCGAAGCGGTATTGGCAGTTAGAAGAAAGCAGCATACCTTGAACACTCGTTCAAAATTTAAAGGTCTTTTATGAAAAGGTTACTGGTTATCTTATGTAGTTTTTTAACGCTGACAGTGTCGGCGCACGAGCATGAGAGCGCAGCTAAGCCTGCTTCCTCGTTGGTTGCCCCTAAAGTTATTTTTTCGATGTTAATGAAACATTGCTCGATTTAAGTGCTATGCGCACATCGGTAGGCGAAGCACTAGGCGGTCGCAACGACTTACTCCCACTGTGGTTTTCCACCATGTTACATCACTCACTGGTAGACTCCACAACCCAACGTTTTCATACCTTCGGAGAAATTGGGGTGGCGTCGTTGATGATGGTTGCAGAGATAGAAGACATTGCGCTGACTACAGAGGAGGCAAAAAAAGCTATCGTAACGCCTCTGCGCAGTTTACCGCCCCATTCTGATGTGGTTGAAGGGCTTAAAGCCCTAAAAGCCAAAGGCTATACTTTGGTAAGTTTAACTAACTCTTCAAATAAAGGGGTATACACGCAATTTAAGAATGCAAACTTGTTGGATTATTTTGATCAACGCTTAAGCGTGGAAGATATTGATTTGTACAAACCCGATTTACGCACCTACGCATGGGCTGCTGAGAAAATGGGGATTGAGCCTAAGGATGCCATGCTGGTAGCTGCCCACGGCTGGGATATTGCGGGTGCTAAGCAAGCCGGATGGCAAGCGGCCTTTATTAAGCGCCCCGGTAAAGTACTTTACCCCCTCGCACTTGCGCCAGATACAGTGGTTTCGGGGTTGGATGAATTGGTTAAGCAGCTACCTAATGCCCACTAACCCCTTTCTCCTATTAACTAACTAAAAACAACGATCAAAAAGAGCGCCTACTGAGTAGGCGCTCTTTTCATATCTACATGGGGGATACCGTCTTCTAAGTACATCGATGACGTTGTCTCAAACCCAAAGGCCTGATAAAAATCGAGCAAATACGCCTGTGCACCAATTTCGATAGCCTGATTAGGCCATAATAGGGCGCATTTTGCGATAGCCTGCGCTATCAGCGCCTTCCCTGCTCCTTTCTTACGATTTGCACCACTAATGACAACCCGCCCTATACTCACTGACGGATAGCTCAGGCCGGGGGGCAGTAACCTTGCATAGGCCACCAGTTTGTCATTCTCCCAGCCCAACAAATGGTGGGTATCGCTGTGACGATCTTTTTCGTCCAGCTCAGGGTAAGCACATTCTTGCTCTACCACAAACACATCCACCCGAAGCTTGAGTAACTCAAACAATTGATGGGTATTTAACGCTTCAAATCTCAGCGACTGCCAAGTGATCATGTATTCTCTCAAACGATAGCTATTGCACAATGGAAACAAAAAGAGGGGCCGATAGGTTTACGGTACGTAATGTACCCTAGGCCCCTGCATTTTTACCACGTTAAATCGTCTGGAATTTCGTAATCAGCATACCAGTCATCTTCGTCTTGATCTTTACCATCATTGCCGCTTTTGTCTAAATCGGCACGATAGACAATCACACTTTCATCACGTTGCGCAATTTTGTCTGCCACGGGGGTAGGCACAAGTTCGTAAGCGTCATCAAGTAACACCACCGTTAAGCGCCCTTTTGTTACTTGTTTGTGTATTTCATCACTTACGTACATACGCTTAACCACATTGTCGTGGGTAAAATTCAATACGGTATCGCCCTTGCGCGCTTGCTTATTCGTAATAATAAGCTGACGAACTTGAGCGACAATTGAGCGCTTTTCCCGTTCTTGTTGCTGCAACTGATTTAACTCACGAGAACGTGCTTTTTTCTCTTCAGCGGCTTTCTGCGCCGCAATGGTAGCTTCATCTACCACTGGTTGCTTTTGCTTCGTTTTCTGCTTTTGCTTTTTACGCTTGTCCGCGCGCGCCTGCTTAGCCGACGCTTTGTCTGCTAAGCCTGCTTTTAGTAATTGATCCTGTAACGAGGCCATTATCTATACTCTTACCTTATGTTACTTCTTTTTGGCTTTTGCTTTCGCAGCTGGTTTTTTGGCGGCTTGCTCTTGCCATTTACCATTTTCGTACCACGCTGACCAACCCGTTGCTTTGCCACTTTCGTTTTCTGACATCACATATTGCTGCTTAGTCTTACGGCTGTAACGCACTATAGCTAAGTTACCGTCAGGATCTTTTTGTGGTGCATCGGCAAGATAATAGAATTTCGGCGAAATTCTATCTCTAAAACGAGCAAGTTCTTCAACTTTCGGCGCACGCGTCTCCCTTGACTTAGGGAAATTGTGGGCGGCTAAGAAGATACCCGAAGCCCCATCACGCAACATAAAGTGGGCGTCAGATTTTTCACACGGTAACTCTGGTAAGTCTACCGGATCTTCTTTGGGTGGCGCAGCTTCGCCATTGCGTAATAGCTTACGGGTATTTTTGCATTCTTCGTTCGTGCACCCGAAATATTTACCGAAGCGGCCGTTTTTCAGTTCCATATCGCTGCCACACTTGTCGCACTCGATAATAGGACCATCGTAACCTTTAATTTTAAAGGTACCGGTTTCAATCAGCGTACCATCGCAGGTTGGCGTGTTACCGCACACATGAAGTTTGCGAGTTTCATCCACCAAATAGCTGTCCATGGCAGTGCTGCAAACCGGGCAACGTTTTTTAGACCTTAAGGCTTCGGTTTCCATTTCATCATCATCATCCACCTTAACTACGTCTTCACCGGGCACCAAATTCATGGTGTTGGTGCAACGTTCTTTAGGCGGAAGATTATAACCTGAACACCCTAAGAATACGCCGGTAGACGCGGTGCGCACGTTCATTTCACGGCCACACTTATCGCACTCGATACCCGCAGGTATAGCTTGGTTAGGGCGCATACCCCCTTCTTCAGGGGCTTTTTCTGCGTTTAATAGTTTGCCGTAAAAACCACTATAAAACTCGTTAAGTACATCCTTCCAGTTTTTATTTCCTTCGGCAATGTCATCGAGCTGTTGTTCCATATTGGCGGTAAAATCGAAGCTCATTAGATCATCGAAATTCTCTAGCAACCTATCGTTAACTATCTCACCCATTTTTTCAGCATAAAAACGTTTATTCTCTAAACGAACGTAGCCTCTATCTTGAATGGTAGAGATGATACTGGCGTAGGTAGAAGGGCGACCAATACCGCGTTTCTCAAGTTCTTTTACCAGTGACGCTTCATTAAAACGCGCCACCGGCTTGGTAAAGTGTTGCTTAGGCTCGAGAGCTTTAAGATTTAACACATCGCCTTTTTGTACGTCGGGCAACATTAACTCTTCGTCGCCTTTCTTACGCAATTGTTGTTGTACTCGTGTCCAACCGTCAAATTTTAACACGCGGCCTTTCGCAGTGAGCTCATAGTCACCTGCAGCCACTTTTATCGTAGTGGCATCATATTTAGCCGGAGTCATCTGACACGCTAAGAACTGGCGCCAAATAAGCTCATACAGGCGCTGTGCATCGCGTTCCATATCCCCGAGTGTTGCTGCACTCACTTTTACGTTTGAAGGTCTTATGGCTTCGTGCGCTTCTTGTGCGCCTTCTTTGCTACCATAGCGAATGGCAGAATCGGGGAGATATTTGTCGCCAAAGTTTTCAGCAATATAGTTACGCGCACTGTCTACGGCTTCTTGGCTCAAGTTTGTAGAGTCGGTACGCATATACGTTATGTAACCGGCTTCGTACAAGCGTTGTGCCATCATCATGGTTTTCTTTACCCCAAAGCCCAAGCGGGTACTCGCCGCTTGCTGCAAGGTTGAGGTGATAAAAGGCGCAGAAGGACGACTTTGCGTTGGTTTCGACTCGCGGCTTTCAACCACATAAGAGGCATCGTTTAACTGTGCTAATGCTTTGTCGGTATCGGCCTTGTTTTTGGGTTTAAACGCGCTGCCGTTATGTTTTGCCACCAACATGCGAAGCGCATCTTTTTGGGCGCTGGTTAAATCGGCATGTACATCCCAAAACTCTTCTGGCACAAACGCTTTAATCTCGCGTTCACGCTCCACCACAAGACGCACCGCAACCGACTGTACACGGCCCGCTGATAAGCCACGGGCTATTTTTTTCCACAATAGAGGTGACACCATAAAGCCAACAACACGATCAAGAAAACGACGTGCTTGCTGAGCGTTCACTCGTGCTATATTCAACTCTCCAGGATGGGAAAAGGCATCTTGAATCGCGTTTTTGGTAATTTCGTTAAACACCACCCGTTGATAGGTTTTGCCCTTACTGCCTAGCAGTTCTTGCAAATGCCAAGCAATGGCCTCTCCTTCGCGGTCCAAATCCGTCGCGAGATAGATAGTGTCGGCGTCTTTAGCAAGCTTTTTTAGCTCATTAACCACCTTTTCTTTGCCCTGTAACACCTGATAATGTGCTTTCCAGTCTTGTTCTGGGTCGACACCCATACGGTCTACAAGTTTTAAATATTCATGGCGACGAAGGTATTCTTGTTTCTCTTCATCGCTCAGCGTTTTGAGTTCCTTAGCTGGCTTTTTTGGTTCGACTTTGCCCAATGCCTTAGTGGGCAGATCGCGAACATGGCCTACCGAACTTTTTACGATAAAATCTTTACCAAGATATTTATTTATCGTTTTCGCTTTAGCTGGTGACTCGACTATGACTAGAGATTTTGCCATATAATTGAATTAAACCTATTGATTTTAATAGACTATTTTAGTCATTTTCAAAATAAAAGGGCGACCTAACTGTGCCCTTACGACGCCCGTGCTTTTTTAACATATATCTACAAAGTGAATGGAAAACAAGATCTTCTTCATAGTTATTCTTTCTATTGCGCTAATCACGAGCAAAACCCGCTCACTTTTTAACCGCCCGCATTGGCAACCGGTATAAAAGCCGTATAATGCCAGCCATTCCACACCTAACTGCCGTGTTAGACACGCATTTAACGTGGGGCGAGTTAACTACCTACTATTTACTCATAGGGTAGCGTTCAACCGCCCAAATACCAAATAGAGGGAAAGTATGAAGCAATTTGAAGTGAATTTTGATGGCCTTGTTGGCCCCACCCACAACTATGCCGGTTTGTCTTTCGGTAATGTTGCTTCCCTAAATAATGCTAATGCAGTAAGCAGCCCCAAAGAGGCGGCCAAACAAGGCCTAGCAAAAATGAAGGCTTTGTCAGACATGGGAATGATGCAAGGCGTACTTGCTCCACAAGAACGCCCCGACATTGCCGCCTTACGTCGTCTTGGCTTTACTGGTTCTGACGCGAGAGTGCTAGAAAGCGCTGCAAAGCAATCTCGCGAGATTTTCTTAGCCTGTTGCTCTGCCAGTAGCATGTGGACGGCAAATGCCGCCACCGTATCTCCAAGCGCCGATACAGCCGACGGCCGCGTGCATTTTACACCTGCTAATCTAACAAACAAGTTCCATCGTTCATTAGAGCCGCAAGTTACCGGTAGAATACTCAAAGGCACCTTTGCCAACGACAAGCATTTTGCCCACCATACCCATTTACCTGACAACGACCATTTTGGCGATGAAGGCGCCGCGAACCATACCCGCCTATGCAGCGATTATGGCCACGCGGGTATCGAGCTGTTTGTTTATGGTCGCCATGCGTTTGACCCAAGCAAGCCAGCGCCAACGAAGTACCCAGCGCGCCAAACGTTAGAGGCCTGTCAGGCCGTCGCGCGTTTACACGGGCTAAGTGACGAAAGCGTGGTGTATATTCAACAAAACCCCGATGTTATCGACCAGGGTGTATTTCATAACGACGTAATTGCCGTGGGCAACCAAAACGTTTTATTTTTTCATCAACAAGCGTTCTTCGATACACAGCGGGTGTTAGATGAAGTACAGGCGAAATATGGCGACTCACCGCTGCATTTTATCGAAGTGCCAACCAATGAAGTCTCTGTTCAAGATGCGGTGAAAACCTACTTGTTCAACACCCAAATCATTACTCTACCTAGTGGCGAAATGACCATAATTGCCCCTACCGATTGTCAAGAAAACGACGCCGTAAAACGCTATCTTGATAAGCTTGTTACCCTTGGTACACCTATTAAGTCAGTAAACTATTTCGACGTTAAACAAAGTATGCGAAATGGCGGCGGTCCTGCATGTTTGCGCTTACGGGTTGCAATGAACGACCAAGAATTAGCTGCCCTAAACCAGGCTACACTTATCAATGATACCCAGTTCGCACGCTTAAATGCGTGGGTCGATAAACATTATCGCGATCAATTAAGCGAAGACGATTTGCGCGACCCTCAATTATTAATTGAATCACGCACCGCCTTAGATGAACTAACCCAACTGCTTAAAATCGGCTCAGTTTACCCCTTCCAGCAAGGCTAAGGAGGCTCGGTAACGGCTTGCCGCCCTCTACCAAGCCCTCGTGCGCAGTAGTGCGTACTTTGCGCTGATGTCTATTTTGCCGTAACGCCTGCTACAGGGCGCTACGGCATCTTATTATTAGTATTGCGTTCTACAGTGTAAGTATGGGTCAGCAGCCGTCCTCTCGGTATCTACCCCGAAAGGGCTTGCCGGCGGTTTAACCGCCTCTTCGGTTAAGTCGTCGCTTAATACACCTAGCCCATAAATCATTTTCGCTGAAGCCTCGCTCCCCGTAGATTGACCATATATTTCGATGACCATAGACACCCACCCGCCGTAATTTTTCGGATAGCGATAGGCCAGTGTAGCTTGGCCATTTTCATCGCTCACAGAACTCGATAAAAAGTTAAGGGCACCGATTATGCCTGGCGTTAGCTCATTGTCGTTATTCGTGTCTTCATTATAATCATCTGGGTCGACCGCGATATCTAAAATGCCATTGTCGTTCTGATCTTCATTTTCGCAAAATGCGCGGTTGCCTGAATTAGTATAGATAGTGCCATTCCAACTCCAATCGCCCTTGTAATAGCCTCCATTTTCAGCGTATTTTACGGGGCTTAGTGAAGCAGTGAGCTCGACACCACTGACCGGCTGACCAGCACTGTCAGAGACAAATACGGCAAACTCTTTAAGGTAACTGCTGTCATCGGCATCGGTAATAATATTTCCTGTACCAATTGAAATATCAAACGCCCGGTTTGCCACAGTAACAAGCACTTGATCCTGTACTGCCGGGGCATTTACCGATTGTGCCGTAATGACTACCGATTCATGACTGGATACCGCCCCTGATGTATACACAGTTGATGCTACACCATTGCTATTGGTGGTTGCCTGTGAGGGTGAAATTGTGCCGGTAGACGGATCGTCAACGCTAAAGGAAACCACAGTATCTTTGACTAAATTGTCGTTTTCATCCCGTACAATGGCGGTAATAGTGCTAGTTTGTCCGTCGGGCCCCAAAATATCTTGCGATGCATCGGCCTGTAAATAGTAAGGGGTGGTAGCGATAAACTCTAACGCTTCAGTAATGACTACTTCTTCTTCGCCCTCGGCGTTTAAGCCAGATGCGGTAATCGATGAGAAACCTGCATTATTTGAGCTTATGCTGAACGTAAACTCACCGTTTTGGTTCGTAATAATCGGGTCTGCTGTTACTAGGGTCCCCCGTGATGCCGTAACCCTTATTGTATTTCCAACTACCGGGGCATTATCTTTTCTCCATCTACCGGTAATTTGCGCTACGTCTAATAAAGCAACTTCCTCGGCGGGAAAAGCCGTAAATTCAAATTCATCTTGTTGGACTTGTATGTTTTTCGCTAAGCTATCGCCTAGCGCTTCGGCGATAAAAGTATCTTCGCCGGAAGCGGTAGCGGTATATTGCACCGCAATTTGACCATCAGCTGCTGTGGTCACTTCAAGTGTACCGTCAGCGCCCGGAACTGAATTATCCGCGCTTAAAGTTCCAACGCCTGGCGTTAACGTTATAGCTTGGTTGGGTATAGCATTACCGTCTGAGTCTTGTACCCTTAACGTATACTCTACTGTGTCATTAATGGTTACCGAAGAAGGGCCGTTAATAGTCACCTCAGTTCCAGAAACCTCAATAGTCACCTTTTCAGTTAACGCACCTGTTTGCGCGGTTACCGTTACAAAACGATTCGAGGCGTCGTTCACCGTAGACACCAACGCCCGCGCCGTTCCGTCTGCGGCCGTGATGGCTTGAGTTATTTGTAACTCTACGCCGGCGTTATTGTTTGCCGAGAAGCTTACATCGACCCCTTCCATTAACACGCTTTGCTCATTTTTTACGAGTGCTATCAATTCCACTTCATCAGAGCCGCTTGACGCCAATTGAACCGCACCGGTATACAACTGCAACGAGGCTGGCTGTACACTTGCGCTACCGCTACCTGTCGATGTAAAAGTGGTAGTGCCGCTTTCCCCGGAGGAAAGGCTTGCCGTTATTTCACCATCGCCTGACGCTGAACCTACAGTAAGGGTTATAGTAGCAATGCCTTGTGAGTTGGTGCGGGCAGTGGCAGTATCATTCCCGAAGTTGGCCAAGCTGGGTTCACTAATAGCAAACGTAAGTAAACGATCGGCTTGTGCTTCGCCAGAGGTATTTTGAACACTCGCGACTAAGGTAAGTGGATTATCGATGGTGAGGTTTTTATCTGCTTCGCCACTGCTATTTTGTAATGACAAAGACACTTCTACGGTTGCAGTGGTTCCACTTCCTGTGTCGCCTGTATCAGTGCTATCGTCTCGAGAGACAGAACCGCCTCCACCGCATGCCATTAGCACAAAAATTGTGCTAAATAGACAAAATGTCTTGATCATTGATTGCATAATCCGTTCCTGAACCTCTATAAATGACAATTGTGTCGTTTTTTACGTTTAAAAATCAAAAGAATCTGGCACACTAACTATGACTAAAAATATAAAAATGCACAGGGAATATAGATGTCTCAATCCGCACATAAATATAGTTTAACCGCTCGAATATTTTTCGGTATGGCGGCAGGCTTCATCGTTGGCTTGCTTCTTCAGTTCTTATTCGATGATAGCGGAGATTTTCAATTTTCGATATTCGGTTTCGAATTCTCCACGTATGACATTTTTGTCGAAGGTATATTTTCTACTCTAGGCCAAATTTTCATCGCCAGTTTAAAGATGCTTGTGGTGCCGCTGGTATTCGTTTCCTTAGTATGCGGAACCAGCACCCTATCCGACCCCAGTAAGCTAGGGCGCCTAGGTTTAAAGTCTGTCGGGCTTTACATTGTCACAACCGCAATCGCAATAACACTGGCTATGAGTATGGCTTTGCTGGTCTCGCCAGGTGAAGGGATAAACCTCGCCACCGAAACCACCTACCAAGCAAAAGAAGCGCCTAGCCTTTCCGATGTTATTGTAAATATGGTGCCTAGCAACCCTGTTAATTCGATGGCGCAGGGTAATATGCTACAAATCATTGTTTTCGCTGTTTTATTCGGTATCGCAATGGCAATGACAGGCGAGGCTGGGAAAAGAGTAAGCGCCTTTTTTGAAGATATTAATACCGTTATAATGCGTTTAGTCACGATTATTATGAATCTGGCACCCTATGGCGTATTCGTATTAATGGCAAAGCTTTTCGCTTCTATCGGCGCCGACACCATATTAAGTCTTGCGAAGTATTTCTTCTTAGTATTTGGTGTCCTTATCTTACATGGCCTTCTAACTTACTCTGTGCTACTTAAAGCGCTGAGTGGTTTAAGCCCACTCATGTTATTGAGAAAAATGCGTGATGCAGCAATTTTCGCCTTTAGTACCTCAAGCAGCAGTGCCACTTTACCTGTCACTATGGAAACGGCGCGTAATAAACTGGGCATTGGTAACTCTGTATCGTCGTTCACCTTACCGTTAGGTGCAACCATTAACATGGACGGTACTGCCATTATGCAGGGCGTTGCCACGGTATTTATCGCGCAAGTTTACGGCGTAGATTTAAGCTTAAGCGATTATATGATGGTCGTTCTCACAGCAACACTGGCATCTATTGGTACCGCTGGCGTACCCGGCGTAGGGCTTATTATGCTGGCAATGGTGTTGCAACAGGTGAACCTACCAGTAGAAGGTATTGCACTGATTATCGGTGTTGACCGCCTATTAGACATGACACGTACCGCTGTTAACATTACCGGTGACTGTATGGTGTCATGTGTGGTGGCAAAAAGTGAAGGAGCCTTAGATGAAACGGTTTACAACGACCCTAATGCAGGGCAAAAAGAAGAAGATGTAGACTTCGAACACTTCGACAGAAACAGCTAGTTAGCGCACTGTTATGCCTTACACCACCATAAAAAGGGGATATTAATCCCCTTTTTCGTGTCTTATCGAAGCCTTGTAGCTGCCTTGCCCCTAGATAACGAACAAATTGTACTGGGTAATACGGGCAGTTTCTCGCCAGCTAAAAGGCTGTCTCAAACTCATTGTCTATATTGAATTCAACTAGCATGAACTAATGAAGCGACTGAGACGGTGACACTTTTGCCGCCTTGTAGGCAGGGTAAATAGTCGCAAGTACAGATAGCACAATAGCCATCACTACGGTTACCGCCACGTCTTGCCACATAAGTTCAGAGGGTAAAAAATCAATAAAATAAATATCTCCAGAGAGTAAGTGAATACCTAAGATATTTTCAATACTTTGCACTATGCGCGAGAGATTGGGCGCAATCAACAATGCAAGCCCTACCCCCACACTCATGCCTATTACACCGTTTAGTGCGCCTTGCAGCATAAACGTGTGACGAATAAGGCTGTCTGTTGCCCCCATGGTTTTTAAAATAGCAATGGCGGGCTGTTTTTCTCTTACCGACATTACTAATGAGGACACAATATTAAAACATGCCACTGCAATAACGAGCGCTAAGGCGATATACACCACAGTGCGCACTAATTGAATATCGTTATACAAATGCCCTTGCGTGCGGGTCCAGTCTGACATATAAACCGCTTGCGGATAAGTGTAGCCAATATCACGCATAGTAGCGTAAGCGGAAAAGGGATCCTCTAGGGTGAATCTTAGCCCCATGGCCTGCCCTGTGATGCCTGAGGCTGCAGAGGCTTTGCTTAAATGCAACAAGCCAAGTTGATTATCAAGTTCGCCGCCTACACTAATTAACCCAGCGACAGTTAAGGTTATTGTAGTGGGCGCGGAAAAACGTAAATCTTTGGTCGTCACCGGGATAAGGGCTCGGACAGTGTCGCCAATCTGTAAACCTAAGTTCTTCGCAATGGCTTTACCAATTAGCACACTGTCTTCATCACGGCTAAATCTTTGCCAGTCTGCGTTGCTCACTTGCTCAGCAAAGCGCGGGTTATCGTCAATGAGGATCCCCGTTAAGGCAACGGCTTTTAGCGTGCCTTTATACTGCAACATGCCGGTAAGTTCTGTATAGGGCTCTACTTTTTTAACCCTAGGATCAGCATTAAGGCGATACAGCTGCGCATCGAGGTTTTCAATGCCCCGATTATCTACACTGTAAATCTCCCCATGGGGCACAATAGCTAAAATACGGTGGGTTAATTCACGCTCAAAACCATTCATAACACTTAATAGAATAATAAGAACGAAGCACCCCAGTGCGATCCCTACTGTGGATGATAGCGATATAAATGAGATAAAACGGTTTTGCGCCTTCGTAGTTCTAAAGCGTCTGGCTAATTGCCAAGAAAGCGACATGGGCTACCTACCTGTTTGATTGGCAAGCAACTCGCCATCTTTAATACTAAGAACGCGATCCATACGCGCAGCCAAAGAGGTATCATGAGTTACCACAACAAATGCGGTTTGCTTCTCTTTACTAAGCTTTTTCAATAATTGGTAAATTTGCTCACCGGTAGAATCGTCAAGATTACCCGTAGGTTCGTCTGCAAGTACAACCGTAGGGTTATTTACCAATGCACGTGCAATGGCCACCCTTTGGCGCTCGCCGCCTGAAAGCGCACTTGGCATATGTTCCCTACGATGTGATAAACCTACATCGTTTAGCAACTGCGCGGCTTTCTCGTTGGCTTTCTCGGCAGACATACCACCAATACGTAATGGCATAGCAACGTTTTCTAAGGCGGTAAACTCAGCTAACAAGTGGTGGAACTGATAAATAAAGCCCATTTTTTTATTTCTAAGTTCAGCAAGTTGGCTGGGCGAAAGCGATGCCAAATTTTCACCTAAAAAATAAACGTCTCCCTCGCTTGGGCTATCAAGCCCGGCAAGTAAATGCAGCAAGGTACTTTTCCCCGACCCCGAACTTCCTAGAATAGCAACATGTTCACCGCCATGAATGGCCAACGAAATATCATGTAATACGGGGGTGGTGTTTCCAGCGTCGTTATAAGTTTTACTGATATGTTGGCAATATAGTACGTCTTGCATGATACCTGTCTATTAAACATATTTTGGCTTCGCATGTTAGCGCGTAATTTCTTCCGCGCCAATAGCTTATCTACAATCGCGCTTTGCTTTTCCGCAGACAGGAAAAAGAGCGGTTAAAAATGAGAATTAGCCGTGCAAAATAGTAGTGGCCTATAAGGCGCATAAGCGTTAATGCTAGCGGCCTAAAAGCATAACAATGAATATTTAAATACGCCATAGTAAATAGCATAGCGCAATACGAAAACACATTGGCTAAAAGGCATTACTACAAGACAAAAGGAGACTTAACGATGATTTAAAAATACTGCAGGTGTGCTGTGGTAAGGCTAAACGCCGAAATTACATTTCGAACATCTAACTAGCACAAGGACTGTAAACATAAATGGCGGAGCGGACGGGACTCGAACCCGCGACCCCCGGCGTGACAGGCCGGTATTCTAACCAACTGAACTACCGCTCCGCATTATGGGAACACGCTTTTCGATTAGTGGCGGAGCGGACGGGACTCGAACCCGCGACCCCCGGCGTGACAGGCCGGTATTCTAACCAACTGAACTACCGCTCCACATAATCGAGATTGCGTTGTATAACTAAATGGCGGAGCGGACGGGACTCGAACCCGCGACCCCCGGCGTGACAGGCCGGTATTCTAACCAACTGAACTACCGCTCCGAAGACATTTTAGTTATACCATTGAAAGTGGCGGAGCGGACGGGACTCGAACCCGCGACCCCCGGCGTGACAGGCCGGTATTCTAACCAACTGAACTACCGCTCCACATTTTCAATGTTATCAGTGAGTTGATTGGGTTGCTGTAACCCCGTGCCCTCACTGCGGCGCAGATAATACGTATTCCCCAATGTGGAGTCAACGCTTTTTATTAATAAAATTGTCATCTGCGCACTGTTTGGCTGTTAAATAAACATAATGACGAAATAAAATTCAGTAGTGAACAACAAAGCATCATATTGCTGGCGCTACGATTAACTCTCGCTCACTTCTTTTTAAACACGCTAAGCCACTTTTTCAAACCACTTGGTTCATTGTCTAAAGACAAGTCTTCTTCTGTGATGGCTTTTTTGGGCCGCTTAGTTGGCGTAGGTGCTGTCTTTAGCGATATCGCGCGTTTTTTGCGCATTACAATAATGATAACCGCAGCTATAAGGCCTAAAAGTAAAATACTACCGTTTGCCACAATAAGTATTGTGGTGAAGGTATCTGCATCTATTGCCTCTTGTCGCTTCGTTTCGCCCACATCAGTATCACTAAAACCTGGCTTCGAAGCGGCGTTTTCACCGTCTACACCAAAGCGTAAGGTAGGTTCGCTGCCATCAACAATGGGGTCTTCACCGTTTATAAGCGGGTCAATAACTTCAGGCTCTGGCGCCGTGGCGACAAAGTTAAACTCTGGAACATCTAAAATAAAGTCGCGCCCGTCCATCGTTGTACCATACGCGGTAAGTTTTACCCGATACACGCCTTCCTCATAGGCAACAATCAAATGTTCTCTCGCGTCACTTGTACTTTCGGTAATAGAAAAATTCTGCACGTCTGTATTGGGAAACCGTATTTTCCCGTCTACGATGAGGGAATTAATGTCCACAAGTTCACGGTCAACGTCAATGGTTATCTTATGGTAGCCCTCTCCACCGCCATCTACCTCTGCAGAAATCGTCACTGGGTTAGGATGAAGAATAATAGGGTCGCCTCGTTGCTCCCGGCTAAACAAGGGTGTCGTCACACTAAATACTGGCAACCATTCTCCTGGTGCTATATTTAAATTGAACTGGCCGGTGAAAACGCCATCATAGGGCTGTTCGTCCATTCCCCGGCCATTGTCTTCAAAACGGGCAATTTCTTGATCAGGCGTGCCGAAATTATCGAAGTTTGAATCGTTGGTGCTAATAAAATCGATACGTAGGTCAACAACATCACTAAATAGGTTGATGTCTATAGCCTCGTTGCCGTTGGTAAGATAAGCCGACGACTTGAGAATTTCACCAGAAAAAAGCGTTGTAGGAAGCGGCTCAGCAATAAGCTGTAAATCTGAAACCACCATCAACCGACTTTCGGGGAGAACCTGCCCCACCGCTTGCCAAGGCCCTGGCATAGGGTTTTTAATCCTCACCATGTCGTAGGTTGCATCATCGTGCCATTCAACCTTTTCTTCGTTGTGGCGGCCCTGAAATATTTTGGAACCATCGGGGCGCACTAACACCACAGGTGAGGAGCCGTATTCGCGAAAGAACACCATGGTAAGTTCTTTGACGTTATAATCTACGCGAAAACGGTTTTGCAGTAGCTTTATAGAGTTCTCATACGCATCGCCTAACTCGGTGAGTGGCGACGCTGAAGGTTCTGATCGCGCTGAAAGCTCTGATTCCGCTGAAGGCTCTGATTCCGCTTGCGGCGAAGACGTTGCAGGCGGCTGATTATTCTCCGCCGACGTTTGAGCAGTAACGGGCGCGGCTAACAGCACCATGATATAGGCTAAAAACCACACTATTCCCTTCCCCTTCACGCACATTACTCCCGTTGATTATTTTTTAAGAGGCATCGCTGTTATCTGCCCGCCATAAACACGTGCCCCCTGCATTTTGCACAATATCCAAACGGGCCTCATGTTGTTGTAATTCATCGGCGGTAGCTTTGATAACCTTTAATTTATTTATGGTACGCTGAATAGGTCTTACTGCATTTGCGTCGGCGTCGGTACTGCCGCTTGAGGCCAACTTTAATTTAGTCTGACCACCTGTCATCAACAAATAAACATCGGCGAGAATTTCTGCATCGAGCAAAGCGCCGTGTAATTCACGGTGACTGTTATCTATACCATAGCGTTTACACAACGCATCTAGGTTATTTTTCTGCCCTGGGTGCATTTGGCGCGCTAGCACCAAAGTATCAAGAACGTCACACATATTCTTAGTAACCACAGACGACGTAGACGCATTCATGGCAAATTCGTGATCCATAAAGCCCACATCGAATGGCGCGTTA
Organism: Alteromonas profundi; assembly: GCF_010500865.1. Classification (GTDB taxonomy): domain Bacteria; phylum Pseudomonadota; class Gammaproteobacteria; order Enterobacterales; family Alteromonadaceae; genus Alteromonas; species Alteromonas profundi. The sequence goes on along the minus strand of NZ_JAAAWN010000002.1, from coordinate 160,227 downwards.
TGAATAACCAGTTGTGCACCCCGAATAAAGTTGACGAAATCTTGCGCGACATCGGCGAAAATAGGCTTATCTTGTAAGAACTCATTGGTAATGCCGTGTACTTCAATCGCCTCTTGCTCTATCTGGCGGCCCGGATTGATATAAACATGGAAGTGGTTGCCGGTAAGTTTTCGGTTGACCACTTCTACACACCCTATCTCGATGATTCGATGGCCTTCTTTAGGATCGATACCGGTAGTTTCTGTATCTAAAACAATCTGACGCATGATACTCCTGCTGTTGCGGCTGTTTTTTGGTAGTATATCAACCCCTTCGCCCTAGGCTAAGAGAAAAGCGGTTCAAGTATAAAATTAATTAAGGATAGGTAGTGTCTAAGAAAACCATACAAATATATACCGATGGATCATGTTTAGGAAATCCAGGTCCTGGCGGGTATGGTGCAGTGTTAATTTACAAAGGTCACCGAAAAGAACTTAGTGGTGGTTTCGCCCATACCACCAATAATCGTATGGAACTACTTGCGCCTATCGAAGCATTAAATAGTTTAACTGAGTCCTGCCAGGTTGATTTAACCACAGATAGCCAATACGTAAAGAACGGCATCAACCAGTGGATCCATAATTGGCGCAAAAATGGCTGGCGCACGGCCAGTAAAAAACCCGTGAAAAACGCTGACTTATGGCGACGGCTAGACGAAGCTGTTAAAGCCCATCAAGTGCAATGGCACTGGGTGAAAGGCCATTCAGGCCACCCAGAGAACGAACGCTGTGATGAATTAGCCCGTACCGCCGCTGAGGCAAAACCTAAAACGGTGGATGAGGGCTTTAAAGAGAGCTAGCGCCAAGTAACGACTATCTTTCCTTGTGTGTCGTTAGCTTCTAACCGCGCATGGGATTGTGCCACCTCGTCAATAGTATAAACCGTATCAATATTGACCTTCAGTTCACCACGTGCAAAAGCAGGCAAACATGTGGTGGCAAAGTCTTCAATTAACGTGCTTTTATACGCATCACTACGGCTACGCAACGTAGTACCTTGAATAGTCGCTCGCTTTCCAATCAGTAAAGCCATGTCAAGTTTATCTGCGTAGCGCCCTGCTAGCATGGCTAAGTACACCACTATGCCGTCTTGTTTGAGTACCTTTAAATTCCGATTAAGATAATCTCCGCCCACCATATCAAGTACCATATCCACGCCTTCTGGCCATGCTTGTTTTACTTCCTCAGCAAAATCTTGGTGACGATAATTGATCCCCAGTTTCGCCCCTTGTTGGGCACAGTAATCTAGCTTTGCTTCACTTGACGCTGTCACCGCCGCCTCTACCCCCCAATAGCGACATAGTTGGGTTGCTGCAAGGCCGACACCGCTCGCTCCGCCATGAAGTAATACACGCTGCGCCGGTTTTACGTGGCTTATGGTACGTAAACACTGAAATGCAGTAAGAAACACCTCGGCGAGACCCGCCGCTTCTGTGTCGCTTAAACTATCGGGGATAGCCATTAAATGCGAGGCTAATACGGCAACTTCTTCTGCATAGCCACCTCCCGCTACCAGCCCAAACACACGGTCGCCCACCTGCCATTGGGAAACATCCTCGGCAACACCAATTACTTCTCCCGCCATTTCAAGACCAAGAATTTCACTTTCTCCTGCAGGCGCAGGATAATGCCCTTGCCTTTGCAAGGTATCGGCCCGGTTTACACCAAAGGCATGAACTTTAACTAACACTTTGCCTTGTGTAAGTTGGGGAGACGACGTTTGCGCAATAACGAGCTCTGTGGGTTTACACCCTTCTGTGAAGTCTACAAATCGCATTAATATTCCTTTGTGTTACACTTTTTCAACATGGCTACAGGCCTACTATCGCTTTTATCTGGTTGGTACATAAACGCCGTATGCTAAGCCAAACTAGTGCCTATTATTGTACAAATAAGTTTTTCTTTTACTCACATAAATAGCATACGATGAGAGCGTTAATTAGGGGCATTTTTTCATATTTTTCGAGGCATTCAAAAGCCAAAGGTTCGCATCGCCCTGCAATAGTCGTTATACTTTACCCACTGCAAAAGCGAATTAATTTCTCGAATTCGCTTTTTACGTTGAGTTTTTAATTGCCTAGACGTTAACAAAAACCACTACCCTAACCGAATACGGCCTTTTTACACAAATTTCCCAGATACAGAGTACCTCATGTCAGCACAAGTCGTTTTAAATAGTAATCGTGACAAATCACTTCGCCGTCGACACCCCTGGGTGTTCGCCAGTACTATCGCCGAAGTAAAAGGTAGAGCCAAAAGTGGTGATACTGTGGATGTGATAGACGATAAGGGCGACTGGCTAGGTAGAGGGGCGTATTCGCCTGAATCTCAAATGCGTGTTCGTATTTGGACATTTGAAAAAGAAGAAAGTATAGATAACGGTTTTTTCCTGCGCAAAATGGCCTCGGCCCTTGCCCTACGCCAACGGTTATTTGATCCGCAGCAAACGAATGCGTTTCGCTGGGTGGCGTCGGAAAGCGATGGCTTACCCGGCGTAACTATCGACTTATACGACAATGTGGCCGTTGTACAGTTGTTAAGCGCAGGCGCAGAAAAGCATCGAAGTAAAATTGTTTGGGCAATTACTAAATTGCTGCCCGGTACTCACGTCTATGAACGCAGCGACGTCGATGTACGTAAAAAAGAGGGGTTAGAACCCGTTACCGGCGTTTTAGCGGGTGACCCTCCAAGCCAGGTGACAATAAAAGAAAACGGCTTATCCATTGTGGTAGATATAGTAAATGGCCATAAAACCGGTTTTTACCTCGACCAAAGAGATAGCCGAGCGGCTGCAGGGCATTTCGCCAAAGATGCCCACGTGCTTAATTGCTTTAGCTACACGGGCACATTTTCTTGCTATGCCCTTGCCGGAGGCGCAGCATCCGTCACCAATGTCGATGTATCTCAACCCGCCCTTGATTTAGCAAAACACCATATTCAGCTAAATGGGCTTGATGAAAGCAAGAGCCATTACGTAAATAAAGATGTATTTAAAGCACTACGTGCCTACCACGACGACCGCCAGCAATTTGATATGGTCATTCTCGACCCACCTAAATTTGTTGACAGCAAAGCCTCATTAAATCGCGCTTCTCGGGGCTATAAAGACATTAACATGTACGGCATTCATGCTGTTAAGTCAGGGGGCTTGCTACTTACCTTTAGCTGTTCTGGCCTTATGCCTGCCGATTTATTCCAAAAGATAGTCGCCGATGCAGCACTTGATGCCAAAAGAACCATTAAAATTATTGGGCGACTAAGCCAAGCGTCAGATCACCCAATTATCGGCAGCTACCCCGAAGGCTACTATCTGAAAGGGCTTATTTGCGAAGTAACCGATTAGCCTTTTTAGGTATCCCCCTCTTTAACGCTAAGACAGAAGCGCCATTTCCTGCCCTGCAGTAGGCGCTTCATTTTCCTTGCGCGCTTCTAGCTTTTTCCATATTAGTTCGTGGAAATAAAATGCCACCGTGTTTATAGCGGGCTCTACAAGGGCTACCGCGCCACCTACTACTAAGCTACCGGTAAGCAGATAGGCCACAGTAAAGGCTACAGAAAAGTGCATAACTGCGAAGGTAATTGTCTTTTTCATGATCTCTCTTCCAATAACTCAAAAACGATAATGAGAATTATTATCAATAACGAGGTAAAAAGACAATGTTTTTTTTCAATGAGGGTGATTAATTTTCTCGATGAAGCGGTATGGGGCTATACCGCTTTATCTCAATACCGCTACTTCATTTCAGAGATTTCTACCCCGATAATACAATTAGCGTCAGATTCTGGCACACACCGAACAACCGTAGCAATAGCAGATAACGAAGGTACCTGAGAGCTTGGTGAGTCGATTGAAACGTTTACCTGAGTACCAATCTCAATGGAAGGTTCGTCTACTTCTAACGACATTCCCGTCGCACTTATATCTTTACACATGGCCTGCATAGTACGACTAGACTCGTCGTCCGTCACCTGTATCTGACAAGGCGAATTAACCATCATTCGGAAAAAATTGCGCTTATCGTCGTATCCCAACATCTCTACTTCTCCTGCTACTTCACTGTAAAACCACAATCGCTTTCATTGTTATAGGGCGATGGGATGCCATTGTCAATCAAGGGGGCTAACTATTCACTAGCAATTCCGGCATTTTCATTAGCCTGTAGCCATAAAGCTACTTGTATTCATAGAGTTATCTGGGTCAAAAATCCGCTAAAAAATTTGTTATCCGTTTTGCAGAAATCGGATAAGCCGTGCCGAGTTGTTGAGCGAATAGAGAAATACGCAGTTCCTCTATCATCCATCGTGCGTCAAGTAAGGCATCAGGAACTTTCCCTTTTGGGTACTTGGCACAGGCTTTTTGCCACTCTGCACTCGCTTTTTCTACTGTCATTTGGTGCATTCTGTCTTTATTTGGATCGATAGGTAACTTCTCTAAGCGGCGGAACAGCCCTTTAATATACCGGTTCCAGTCGCTTAATCTGGCCTCACCTATAGCAGAAACAAAACCAGGAAAGACGAGCGAGGCCAAATGTGCTTTACAATCACCCAACGCATTTATCATGGTAAGGGGGACATTTCCTTTCATTTGTTTTTGGCACTGATGGGCTAAGGTTAAGCCCTGCTCTACTTGCTGGGCAATTTCAAGCACCTTCTCGTTAATATTGCCGCGTACGTAATCAACACATAATTCAAAGGTTTGCTTGCTACGGATATCGGTTTTATTATGGGCTGAAAAGTCAGCGACAAGGGCATCGATACCAGCGAAAATGCAATCATCTATCAATGCTTTAATCTGACCAAATGGGTTAAAATATAAGCCAAGTTTTGCTTTGTTCGGTAATTTACTTTGCAAGTAATTTAGCGGTGAAGGCATGGCATTTTTGATCAGCACATTTACCCCCTGACGGTGTAATTGCTGCGCCTTTTCGTGTTCATCTACCAACACAATATCCACGGTATCACCACGTTCCACAAGAGCCGGGAACGCTTGCACCTCAAAGCCTCCCACTTTTTGGGTAAACGTATTTGGCAAGCTATCAAAGTCCCATTGGGCAATATCACTGCGCTCTAAGTCAGGAGTAGCCGCCTTTTCGAAAGTTTGTTTTACTTGCCCAGCGCATTGCTGTTTAAGCGTATGCAAATCGTCATTCAGCGCTATCACTTTTCCGTTATCGTTTACCACCGCAAAGTGCATAATCAAATGTCTATCAAGTAACGCAACATTCCACTCTTCTGGCTCTACACGAATGCCTGTCATTTTTAGAAGCTTGTTTGCTATTGCGTCTATCAGGGCGACCGGCCGCCCGTTTTTATCCGTTTCGCTAATATCTGCTAAGCAGGCATCGGCAAAGTTGGGGGCTGGGACAAAGTTTCGACGCAACCGTTTCGGCAAAGACTTTATCATCGCCACTATAAGCTCGTGGCGTAAACCTGGCACCTGCCAGTCAAAGCCCACGCTTTCAACTTGATTGAGCACAGGTAAAGGTATTAGCACCGTAACCCCATCATCATCGGCGTTAGGTTCAAAATGATATTGAAGTGGTAAGGTAATATTGCCCTGTCGCCATACATCGGGGAACGCATTTTCGATAGCTTGGCCTGGCTGCTGACGATAAACATCCTCTTCGGTAAAGGTAAGTGCCTCATTACTACCGTACTGCTTAAACCATTTTTTAAACGCCGCTTCGTTATTTGCTTCAGCGGGGATGCGCGTAGCGTAGAAGCTTTCTAGCGCCTCATCATCTACCATTAAATCCCGTCGCCGGGTCTTTTGTTCAAATTCGTCCGCTTGGGCTAATAGCGCGTTATTCTCTTCTAAAAACGTATAATTTAGCTTGGTATTACCCGCTACTAAGGCTTCACGAATAAATAATTCGTGACACACTACAGGGTCAATCTGACTATACACTTTCGCCCTTTTCATGACGATGGGTAAACCAAATAGGGTAACTTTTTCAAACGCAATAACAGCCCCTCGTTTTTTCGACCAATGGGGCTCTGAATAACTCTGCTGAGTTACGTGTTTCGCTAACGGCTCTATCCATGTGGGGTCAATGCGCGCCACCATACGGGCAAATAACTTAGAGGTTTCCACTAATTCCGCCGCCATTACCCATTTGGGTTGTTTCTTGGCTAATCCTGAACCGGGGAAAATCATAAAGCGGGTATTACGAGAACCTAAATATTCCCGCTCTTTATCTTTAAAGCCAATATGCGAAAGCAAGCCTGCGGCGATTGCTTCATGAATGGCCTGATAATCGGCTGCATTTTTAACGATACCAAAACCTAATTCAGCAATAGATTTTTTCAACTGACTAACGATGTCTTGCCACTCACGCATGCGCAAATAATTTATAAACTGGCCTTTACACCACTTACGCAACTGGTTTTGGCTAAGCGCATTTTGCTGTTCGCGAAACGCACTCCATAGATTGAAAAGGCTTATAAAATCGGAATCAGGATCAGCATATTCACGGTGTTTTTCGTCGGCCTGCTGGCGCTTCTCTTGGGGCCGCTCGCGAGGATCTTGAATAGATAAACCGGCAGCGATCACCATCACTTCATTCACCGCATTGGTACGCTGTGCTTCAACCACCATACGGGCATAGCGCGGATCAATAGGGAGCCTTGCAATTTGACGCCCTAAGGGGGTAAGTTGCATGCGCCCTTTTTGCTTCTTAATAGCCTGAATTTCTTCTAACAGCCTAAAACCATCATTGATATTGCGGTTATCTGGCGGCTGTACGAAGGGAAAGGCAGCAATATCGCCTAACCCGAGTGCCAACATCTGTAAGATTACTGAGGCTAAGTTGGTGCGTAAAATTTCAGGGTCGGTAAACGCCGGCCGCCCTAGATAATCTTCCTCGCTGTACAATCGAATACAAATACCGTCAGACACACGACCGCAACGCCCGGCACGCTGATTTGCCGAGGCTTGTGAGATAGCTTCAATAGGCAAACGTTGTACTTTACTGCGCGCACTGTAGCGAGAAATTCGCGCTGTACCTGGGTCGATAACGTATTTGATACCAGGAACAGTGAGCGAGGTTTCTGCAACGTTAGTGGCCAACACAATCCTACGGCCACTGTGTGTTTGAAATATGCGATTTTGCTCTGTAGCTGAAAGCCTAGCGTAAAGGGGCACTATTTCCGTGTTACGGTATTGCTGGCGGCTCAAAGCCTCTTGAGTATCTCTAATTTCCCGCTCACCACTTAAAAACACCAATATGTCGCCAGGTGCTTCACCCATAAGCTCATCTACGGCCTCTACAATGGCGTCACTTTGATCTTGGTCATTTTCTTTGTCTTCTACCCCTCGGTAACGAATTTCAACCGGATAGGTTCTCCCGCTTACTTCGATAATAGGGGCGTAGTTAAAATGACGAGAAAAGCGCTGGGGATCTATCGTAGCAGAGGTAATAATAAGCTTTAAGTCGGGTCGTTTGCTTAACAGCTGCGTTAAGTAGCCAAGTAAAAAGTCGATATTTAGGCTGCGTTCATGCGCTTCGTCAATAATGATGGTGTCGTATTGATTCAAGAACTTGTCTTGCTGCATCTCGGCTAACAACATACCGTCGGTCATGAGCTTGACATAACTACGCTCACTTACCTGATCGCTGAAGCGTATTTTAAAACCCACCTTTTCACCTAAAGGCGTATCGAGTTCTTCTGCTATTCGCGTTGCCACACTTCGCGCAGCTAATCTTCTTGGTTGTGTATGCGCAATGAGACCTTTAACCCCACGTCCCAGCTCAAGACAGATTTTAGGGATTTGCGTGGTTTTGCCTGAGCCCGTTTCACCCGCAATTATAACCACTTGGTTATTTGCAATGGCTTCTTTTATATCGTCTTTTTTGTCACTTACAGGAAGCGCAGGATAATCGACAGACGGCAGGTTCTCTCTACGCCACTGGCATTTCGCCACTGAGGCGTCAATATGCTCTTCTAGGGTAAGATATTTGTTTACCGTATTCTCATCAATCTCCTTTTTGCCCTGCACCTGCTTAGACAACTGCTGAATTCGGCGTTTAAGCCTAAATTTATCGGCCAACAAACAATGGTCGAGTTTTTCATAAAGCGGTTTAATCGCGATGGTTGCAGACAAAATAACTTCCTAATGACTATAAAAACAGAAACCCAATGAGGGCATTGCAATTTGGGGCGTTGATCCTAGAAGAAGCGAATCAAAATTTCCAGCGTAATTGCGGCAGAATAAAACAGCGCCCTGCATGTGCAGGGCGCGTCACAAAAGTACCAATACGTAAACCTAAACCTATTGGGTTAAACCGTCCTGACTCTTTTGCCTAAATTTAGGGACATTTAGCGCTATCGCAATAAGGCCAAATACAAAAATGAGCATGGGGTACCAACAATAAGGGGTAATGGCCAAAGGTGATATACCGACTACAGCCGCAGCACTTAAAAGCTGGGCTCCGTAAGGCACCAGCCCTTGAAAGCTACAGGAAAAAATATCTAACAAGGAGGCGGTACGACGGGGATCTACGCCATACTTCTCATTCAAATCCTTTGCGATGGGTCCGGCGGTAACAATGGCTATTGTGTTGTTCGCGGTAGTAATATCAAGAAAGCTAACCAGGCCTGCAATACTAAATTCAGCCCCTTTTTTCGTGCTGACTTTTCGGGTTAAACGATGGATTAACCATGCTATCCCTCCATTGGCATGCATTAGCGCCACAATGCCACCAATGGTAATAGCTATCATGGCCAAATCCTGCATCCAGCCCATACCTTTTTGAATGCTATGCATCATAGATAGCAGTGTGAAACTGTCCTGCCAAAGGCCTACGGCGCAGGCGGTTACTATTCCCACAGCAAGCACCGCAATAACGTTAAACCCGCTAAGTGAAAAGCCGATAATAAACAGATAAGGAAGTATACGCCACGCATTGTAATCGCCCCCCTCGACTAAATCCGAGGTATCCACGTCGATGCCTAACAACAGTAACATAGTCACTAAGCAAGCCGGCAAGGCCACCACGAGGTTTGCTTTGAATTTATCCTTTAGTTGTACACCTTGAGTTCGGGTAGCGGCAATTGTCGTATCTGATACAAAAGATAAGTTATCGCCAAACATGGCCCCCCCCACCACAATGCCCAACGCCATTTCTACCGGTAAGCCAAGGCTTTCGGCCAGCCCCGCCCCAATAGGCGAAAGGGCAGTAATGGTGCCCATAGAGGTGCCCATTGCAAAAGAAATAAAACAGCATATGAGGAAAAGCCCCGGTAAAATCATGGCACTAGGTACAAACTGCAGCGCCATATTAACCGTGGCATCACGAGCACCTATATCTATTGTAACGGCATAAAATGCCCCCGCTAATAAGAAAATAAGCACCAATAGAATAATGTTACTGTCGCCCCCGCCTCTACAGAAAATCTGAATTTTATCTGCAAAGCTTTGCTTATGATGTTTGGGGTTTAAACACAATCCATACCCCGCACTAATAAAAAACGCCACCAAGATTGGCATAGCCGTAATATCATTAGTAAGTAGGCCTGTTACTACTACCAGCACTACAAACAACAAAATGGGGGTTAAGCCCAGTAAATTAGGGGCTAAAGGCGTAGTATTTTGAGAGGACAAATCGTTAGGTGACGTAGATGACTGCACAGCGCTCACTTAGGTAGTTTATGGTTTGCAAAATAAGCCTAAGAGGATAAAAGGTTTTTTGGCTAAAGCAAAGTAATTAAAGCGCCCTTAGTTCACTTGGCGTATGGCCCGTCAGTCGCTTAACTGCCCGCCTAAAGTTAGTCAAATCGGAAAATGCCATTTGTGAGGCACTTTGTTCATTATTGAGCTTTTTCATTGCCAACAATACGATTGCCTGCTCTCGCCTTACTTCTTCTGTAAGCGCACGATAACTGTATTCGTGCTCTTTTAGTTTACGCTTAAAGGTAGCAGCACTCATTGAAAACTCGGCGGCCGCATCGGGCAAGCTGGCGTGCAAATTATGCGCAGTAAGTAATCTCACCTTATCGAGTATACTCAGTGTAGCGTCACTGCTGGTTTGGGTGTCAATTCGAAGGTCTATTTGAGGGAAAGTTTGAGGCTCAACGAGAGAGCCATGCTGGGCTTCCCCACCCACATTCCCGCGTTCAATGGGGGCCAGCACACTTCCTTTAGGCAGCATCAACGACATAAAAGGGGCATTAAAATTTAATCGCAGCCCTAAATAGGTTTCAAAATCTTCAATATTACGTGGCCGAGATGCCGTCATGCCAAAATGAAACGGCAGGCGGGTTTTACTGCTCGCTTTCGCAAATGCCACTAACATAGATAGGCTAATTTGCATTACAAATGGCCAAATTTTGCTGCACCCCATGGCATCCCTTGCTACCCACAGGCTATTCTCATTCACTTCATAGCGCGCAAAAGACACTAACGGTAAACACAGCCAACGCTGTGTGGAGACCAGCCGTATCACCTGATTTAGGCTGCCCGCGTCTTTGATGGACGAAAATTCACGGTTTAGCAAGGCATTGGCCAAATGCTTACCAATAAGAAAACTGGCGTCTTTCGCTTTACAATAGCTTTGTACATTGCCTATTAAGGCGATAAGTTGTTTACCACTTACCCGTAAATTAGGGGTTATCGCATCGTCAAATATCCCTGTGCCTCTCAATAACTTATGCACAGACACGCCCCGAGGTTCAGCAATAGCTAACACGGCGCACACAAAGTGATAACCGGGGATCACCTTATCGTGTTTGCTAATTGGCAACGGTGGCGACGTCCATGCCATTAGGCAGCAGTCCTCTGGCCTTTCTCTAATTTACCCAACATACCTTTAAGAATTTTAGGTAAATGGGATACTGGCGTAAGCTGAGCCACTTCGGCGCGGGCACTGGTATAAATTGCCTCTGCACTTGCTTGATGTCTATAGGCGACATGCTCAATGCTGATGCAAATTTGTTTTACAATATTATAGGCTTGGGTTTCACAGACGTCGGGCAATAAAAGCGCGAATCTGTCTCCTGCATACCGACAGGCCAAATCTTGCTGCCGTAAATTCATAATAAGTAATTGTGCCACTTCATGCAGGTATCGGTCACCTTCAGCTTGCCCGTAGCGCTCGTTAAAGTAAGAAAAATCATTGATATCTATAATCGCAACATAACCGTTCCCCCCACTTTCCTGAAACGCTGCCGCGCGGGCTTGCCAATACTCCCCGCGATAAAGCTGCGTAATGGGGTCTATTTCACCATGATCGCGATAATCCCATTCTCTTCGTCGCAGCTGAATATTAATCGCCCGCTGTTCGTGGTGCCATAAATACAAGGCTGTGGTCATCACCAACATTCCAAATACAGCAGGAAAAGATTCAATCATACTGAGCCAATGGGACGCAGGGGGATAACGCAGAAATTCATCGAGTAAATCGAGGCTGGCCGAAAATAAAATACACCCTAGGCCAATCACAATATAGCGCGTCACTTTGCCCGGCGGCCGGCTTGCTAACGCAGATAAGATCCACGCCAACGTCAGTAAAACAATGCTGCCTTCCCCGAGTATGTCTAACCATGAAATGTCGGAAAATGGCTTAGGGTTACCCGCATTAAGACTTAACACCAGTGCCAGGGATAACACGGCGACGGTAAATGCTAGCCACCCTTTATGGTGGCCAAATTGGGTGTGATTACGTAATTTAAACATGTAGAACTCACGGTTTAATTTTTTGTGAAATATCCCACTTTCACAGGTATTGTCGAGGGTCACTTTGGCTCACGAATATGACATGCGGATGTCAACATGAGGAAAACCTGCGGAAAAAAACAATTATTTCATTTAAATTCATAAGCTTAATAACGGGTCATTTTAGCTCACTGTTTTTTATCTAAAGCTGAAATCCATCTTTCCTTGGTTTTTTATCTCCCCTACGTCACAGAAATGTCACATGCGCTTTCTACTTTAGCCGTGCATCGCACTCTTCATACTTAGAAAATGGATAAATAATGAAAATGAATAATCGTCTTAAACCGTTAACGATTGCTTGTATCGCTGCGTTAGGCATGTCTATTTCTCAGCAAGCCCTTGCTGGGGATGGCGCTATTGCCGGACAAATTAATGACAGCGCCGAAGCGCGGGTTTACGTTGGCGCAAAAATTAAAATCAAAGAATTAAATTTGGTGACAGAGTCTCGTCGCGACGGTTCATTCCGTTTTCCTTCTGTCCCTGCGGGCAACTATACCCTTGAAGTGAGTTACCTTGGTGAGCAAACCAAGCGTATTCCTATTACGGTTTCTGATGACCAAACCATTACGCCGGTTGTCGTATTAGGTGAAGACGATACGTTAGAAGAGCTACTGGTGCTGGGCCAACGTAGTAGTCAAGCCAGCGCAATCAACCAGCAACGTGTGTCAAATAGAATTTCAAATGTGGTTTCTGCTGACGCCATTGGTCAATTCCCCGATCAAAATGCTGCAGAGTCCCTCCAACGTTTGCCTGGCCTCACCATAGAACGGGATCAAGGTGAAGGACGCTTTGTTGGCATTCGCGGTATCGATCCTAACCTGAATAATGTGGTAATTAACGGGTTAAACATTCCATCACCAGAATCTGGCGTGCGTTCTGTGGCGCTAGACGTTATTCCTTCAGAACTCATTCAAACGCTAGAAGTGTCTAAATCTGTCACGCCAGATATGGACGGTGATGCCATTGGCGGCTCTGTGTCTGTAAAGAGCGTTAGCGCATTTGATAAGCAGCAAGACACCGCCAGCGTGACCGTTCAAGCCAGTCAAAATGACCTGCGCGACGAAACTAGCCCTAAAATCTCTGGCACGTTTACGCAAAAAATCACCCCCGACTTTGGCGTGGCCGCGGCCCTGTCCTACTTCGACCGTGAGTTTGGGTCTGACAACATAGAAAGCAATGGCGATGATGAAGTTGAACAACGTCATTATTCTATTACCCGCGAACGTTTGGGTGCAGCGGTAAACTTTGATTACCGTCCCGATTTTAATAACCAATACTTCTTGCGCACTTTGTACAGTGAGTTTTCAGACGATGAGTACCGTATGGCGAATGCCTTTACCTTCGACGGTGAAGACTCAGAAATTGTTCGTTCAAGCAAAGACAGATACGAAAGCCAAAGTATATTTACTGTAGCCTTAGGCGGTGAGCATCAACTCGACACGTGGCAGGCAGATTGGCAAGTTGGCTATGCAATGTCGGATGAAGATGAACCTAATGCGCTCTATTACGATTTCGTCACCGAAAACGACAGCATTGAAAGTAACTTGGAAACCATGATCCCACAGGTCACCCAAGATGCTGACGCCATGGATTTGTCTACCTATGAACTGGATGAAATCGCGTTTGAAGATAACTACACAAAAGATACGGAAACCAGCTTCAAACTTGATTTAACTCGCCCTATCACCTTAGGTGACTATAAAGGTGAGTTAAAAATGGGGACTAAGTATCGCACCAGAGAAAAAGACAGAGATAGCCAAATCTTCATTTATGATGGTGATTTTGACGATATTGCCCCCGCTGATTTTGCGGGTGCGTCGCCAGACTACAGCCTAGGTGACTTTGGCCCAAGTTTAGATCGTACTGGACTGCGGGATTTCTTTAACACTAACCGCAGTAACCTAGAGTTGGCTGAACTCGATTCAGAAATTGAATCTAATGGCGCAACCTATGTTAACCAAGAAGATATTTTTGCCGCCTACGTCATGGGCAGTGTGGATATTAACAACTGGCACATTGTGGCAGGTGTACGCTATGAAAGCACAGATTTTTCCACCGAGGGAATGCGTGTTGAGCTAATCGAAAATGAAGAAACTGATGTTGAAGAAGTGGTTAACACCCCTTGGGCTTCTGACAAAGATTACGACCATTGGCTGCCAAGCATCAACGTGCGTTACAGCTTTTCTGAAAAGCTTCAACTTAGAGGCGCCTATACACAAACCATTTCTCGCCCTAAATTCGAAGATGTGGCGGCCTTTCAAATCATTGAAAGTAAAACCGAAGAAGATGATGGCGAATTTGTTACTGAGCGCGAAGCTGAAGTGGGTAATCCTGAGCTAAATCCGTATGAAGCACAGAACATCGACATTGCATTGGAATACTACCCAGGCGACATTGGCGTATTATCAGCAGGTTACTTCTACAAAGATATCGACAACTTTGTTGTATTTGCCGATGTAGCGGGCACAGAAGGCTGGGAAGGTTACGACGAGGTAATACAAGCTATTAATGGTGACACCGCCACCTTACACGGCTTAGAGCTATCGTGGGTGAAGGCATTTAATAACGGTTTCTTAGTGGCCGCCAATGCCACCTTTACCGACTCAGAAGCCACCACTTATCTGGAAGGTGAAACCTACGAAACGCAATTGCCGAACCAGTCAGATCGGGTGGGTAACCTCACGTTCGGCTACGAAGCTAACGCCTTTAGTTTACGCTTAGCCATGACCTATAAGAGCGAAAACTTTGAAGAAATTGACGGCGATATGCTGCGCTTTGAAGATGATCACACCCAGGTAGACTTCATGGCTAAGTACTTTATCAACGACGACATGCAATTGTACTTCAATGCCGTTAACCTCACCGATGAACCATTCTACAATTACTTCGATACGCGCAACAAAAATGCGCAATATGAAGAATATGGCCGCACTTTCCAAGTTGGCTTTACGTGGCAGCTACGCTAATTATTTGCCCTATACCAAGCTAAGCGGGTGCGCGTGAGCGCACCCTATCGATACAACAGAGACAACTTCATGCGACTATTTTTACTAGGTTGGTTATTGGCCTGTTCACTATGTTCAGCGCAAACCACTTCATTAGACTATTACAAACAACATGCTATTAAAGGCGTACCCACAGAAGCCCAAGGGGTTTCCTTTCTGGTACTGGGCGATTGGGGCAGAAATGGCCATTTTTATCAAAAAGAGGTGGCGAAATGGTTAGATATCGCCAGTTATCAGTTGGATGCCGAGTTTATTGTGACCACGGGCGACAATTTCTACGACAATGGTGTTGCATCAATACACGACCCCTATTGGATAACCTCCTTTGAAAACATCTATCACTATCCACATTTGTTTATTGACTGGTACCCAGTGCTAGGCAACCATGATTATCGAGGAAATTGGCAAGCGCAAATCGATTACAGCCAGGTTAGCCGTCGCTGGCAAATGCCTTCGCAGTATTATGAAAAGTACATCACATTGGACAACCAGCAACAGGTTCAGTTGCTGTTTATCGACACCAGCCCGCTAAACCCTGACTATGCGTTTGAAGAAAAATATCGCAACGCCTATTCACAGGGGCATGAAGAACAATTGGCGTGGATTAACGACAAATTGTCTAACAGCCAGGCCACATGGAAAATTGTTATAGGGCACCATCCTCTTTATTCCAGCGGTAAGCGCTATGGAAAAACGGATGCCATTAAAGACGTGCTTGAACCTATTTTTGAAAAATATCAGGTGAATGCCTATATCGCAGGGCATGAGCACGATTTACAACATAATCAAATTGCGGGCAGCGAACTGGTGCATATTGTCTCTGGCGGCGGCTCTGAAGTGCGCCCTGTGGGGCAATACGACTTTACCCAATTTGCAAAATCTACCGGTGGCTTCGTTGCCGTAAGCCTTAATAATGCGTTATTAACCTTTCGCTTTATTGACCACAACGGCCAACTTATTTATACCCACCACATCAAGAAATTAGAGAAATAATAATGACAGCGCTATCCATACCCACGCTTCTTCCTACTCCCCTTCGTTGGGCTTTATCCCTTTTCGTTGCACTCGGTTGCAGTGCCTGCGCCACCAACATAGAAAACGCAACGCCCCCACTTGCGCTGCAAGCCGTTGAACATGAGTTGGCGGAATACCCGCTGCCTAGCGACATACGTTCAGCGTCACATTCACATGTAGACACACTGTTTAGCAAGGGCGTTGAAGCGCTTTGTGCAGGAAAAATCGGCGCCTATTATCACATGATTAATGTTGATGCCGAAAACATGCTGCACCACTACGAATGGCGGGGCAATACCCCCACTCTATTGCGTTCTTTCGCCATCGGCCCTGGCATAAAAAGCTGTGCGATAACGGAAGCAGAAAACACGCAGCTAAAAAGCGCCACCTTCTACCTTGCCGATGAATTTTCGGGTCTTTGGGCCATGCCATTGCACCCAGAACATGAAGTATCGAAATCATTGCAATTCTATCAGCCTGACACCCCAGTAGAAGGGGTGGCAACAGGCTATTCACCCGCTACTGGCCCGTTAGTGGCGTGGGTAAGCCCAGCGCACAGCGGTGTGTGGCTGCAAACCCAATGTGCCCGTCATTACGTTTCTTTTGATAAGGACATTGCTCCTGAATTAGTCCGTTTTTCATCACCAGATTCGCCCGATACCCCAGTGCCCATGCTGTATGTTAACGATGACGAAACGGGCGCGGTTTATGCGGCAAGCCTTACCGATAAACTCAGCGCCTGTGATGCCCCACCAGCGTCTTCGCAACCTAAAGCAATACCTTTACTCGCCGTGTACGAAACCACACCCGTGGATAACTATGGCGACGCGGCTGACGACCCCGCTATTTGGTATAACAATCAGTCTCCAGCGCAAAGCCTGATTATTGGCACCGACAAAAAAGGCGCGCTAAACACGTATAGCCTGCAAGGAAAGCGCATGGCTAGCCACCCCATTGGTAAGGTGAATAATGTGGAAGTCGTCGCCATATCGTCAGGGGGCGTAACGCCTACTGGTACGCCCATTAACGCGCTCGCTATTGCGAGTAATAGAACCCACAATAGCCTGTCTGTTTTATCTGTGGCACAAGGCAGCGGCGAATTGGCTTTATTGTCAGATATACCCACACCACTTTCAGACATATACGGCCTCTGTGCGTTTAATCACAACGGCAATATTGATGTGTTGGTGAACAGTACCAGTGGCGAATATTTACGTTATCAGCTTAGTTTGAACCCTGATAGCGGTAACATTGATGCAAGCATGGTGCACGCCTTCACCTTGCCTTCGCAACCAGAAGGCTGTGTGGTTGATACACAAAAGGGGGTGGCATACCTTGGGGAAGAAAGCACCGGTGTATGGACACTAGATGTAAATCAAACACAGGCCAGCCCACAGCTTGCCATCACCATTGCTGCGCCCGTAGAAAGTGATGTTGAAGGGTTAAGTTTGTTTGATGTGGATGGTGTGCGCTATTTGATTGCATCCAGCCAAGGAAACAATCAATACGCTGTCTATTCCACCGATCACACCTTTTCGTTGATTGGCATGGTTGAAGTTGCCGCGAATCGAGAAAAAAGCATTGATGGCGCATCGGAAACCGATGGCTTAGCGACCTCTAATTATAATTTTGGTGGCGAATTTAGTGAGGGAATATTCGTGGTTCAGGATGGCAGAAACATTATGCCCAGTGAAAGACAAAATTTTAAAATAGTAACCGGGGCATCACTGGCTAACGCCATACGTAGCCTAAATGCCGCTAACTAAGGGTTTCAAGCAATGTAGACCTACACGCCGTGGGCAGAATAATGACAAAAATAAAAACTAAAACGTAAAAGTGCACAAATAAAAAATAAGGTAAATTAGGCCGCGTAAAGCGGCCTTTTTATTGATAACGTTTATAGCGTATAAGCACGGTTTACAACTTTTGGCATAACATACCAAGGCACGCTAGCTGGCCCATTGATAGCCTGACCGCAATTGAATATCAATGGCCTTTAACACAGCTGTGCGGTTAATGGTGCCTAGTAACACACCGTCGTCATCAACAACCGGATAAACCCTTGGTTTATTTTTAATTAATAATTCAGCAAGTTCAATCACCGACATATAAGGCTTAATAGATAATACAGGCGTTCGCATGATTTCAACTACCCGACAAATTTGCTCACGGTAATAACTCGAAGCAATCATATTCGCGATACAATCTTGTTCAGAGAGAAAGCCAACTACCTTCCCCTTATTGTCAATAACAGGGCTACCGCTTTGACCGCTAATTAACAGCGCTTCAACCGCTTCGGCCACCGTCATCTCTGTCGTTAGCTTTACCGGATGAGTATTCATATAGTCACTGACTTGCAACGATTCCATGGTGTTCTCCTCGTCACTACGCTCGGTATGTACTTACAGCAAGTGGTAGGGCATTTACGGCGCGGCGACTTAACTAAGCAGGCTGTAAGTGATATTTTTGCCCCTTAATTAATAGCGTAGTCTTAGAACCCAAAATCAGCTACTTTTGCGGCAATAAATTTCGCCAAACACCATCCATTGGTTTTCAAAAACAACATTTGAAGGCGGGTTGGCGGGCTAGGTTTGGTATTCAAACCTAGCCAGTGTACACTGCGCCCAACACTGATTCCTTTACTAGTGAAGTTTACCCATAATGCACGAACCTTCTTTTCTTTGGTACGACTTTGAGACTTTCGGCACGCGCCCGCAAAAAGACCTTCCCTGTCAGTTTGCCGCCATAAGAACAGACGCCGATTTAAATATCATTGGCAAGCCAATAAATATCATGAGCGCTATTGCGAATGACTACCTCCCCCACCCCGAAGCCTGTTTGATAACGGGGATCACGCCACAGCAAACCCTGCGTGATGGGATGAATGAAGCTGATTTTGCCAAACGTATTTTTGAGGAAATGGCGACGCCAAATACGTGCAGTGTCGGGTTTAATAGTATTCGTTTCGATGACGAGGTGGCCCGCTACCTGTTTTACCGCAATTTCTTCGACCCATACGCTCGCGAGTGGCGTAACGGTAATAGTCGCTGGGATATTATTGATTTAGCGAGAGCCTGTTATGCACTGCGTCCAGAAGGCATAAACTGGCCTACCAAAAGCGACGGTTCCCCTAGTTTTAAACTTGAAGACCTTGCAAAAGCCAACAATATAATTCATGAAAACGCCCACGATGCGCTTAGTGACGTGTACGCCACCATAGGGCTTGCTAAGTTAATTAAACAAAAGCAACCCAAGTTATTTAACTATGCCTATTCGCTACGTAGTAAACATGCGGTATCGCAGCAGATAGATTTAACAAAGCCGTCGGTGATACTCCATATTTCTTCAAAACTACCGGCCAGTCAGGGGTGTTGTACGTGGGTTATGCCTATTGCCAAGCACCCTAGCAACCCTAACGCTGTTATAGCCATCGACTTATCTAAACCCATCGATAGCGTGCTAAATGACAACGTTGAAGAGATCCAAAGAAAACTCTATGCAAAACAAGATGAGTTAAATGGTGAGTCCCGTCCGGGGCTTAAGTTGCTGCACATAAATAAGTCGCCTTTTGTTACCACAGCTAAGGCAATGACAGAAGAAAATGCCCTACGTTTAGGGCTTGATAGAGAGACATGTTTAGACAATTACCGGGTTTTGTCGCAACAATCTAACTTGGCATTAAAACTCTCAAACGTATATGAAGCAAAAGACTACGACGAAGAAGTAGACATTGACCATGCACTCTACAGCGGGGGCTTTCTTAATAACGAAGAGCGTTCATGGTGTGACCGCGTTATCGCCGCTGATGCTGAAAATTTAGCTTCGTTAAGCGATGAAATTCAACATCCAGGCTTAAAAAGCCTTCTGTTTCGCTATCGCGCCAGAAACTATCCACAAACCCTAACCCATGATGAAACGATGCGTTGGCAACGCCACCGCCAAGCAAGGCTTTCTGATCCAACATCGCCCGCACCGCTCACCCTTGAACCTTTTATGCTTAAGTTGGAGCAGTTGGCCCACGAAAATGCAGACAATCCTGAAAAACAGGCGATTTTACGGGCCCTTTACCAATATGCACAAAATCTTTGACCTATAGCCTCTAGCCGATTAAATTAAACTTTCGTCTAACAAGGAAGTGGTATTCGGTGAATTCGCTTTACAGATTTTAATGAAAAAGTAGCAATATTAACCTATATTGTTCAGCGAATAGATTTTCAGCCGATAATAAAATAATAACAGACGTATGCTGCGCAGAGGAATCAAGTAGTCATGAACGGCGTTAAAATTAGCTTTGATAATACAAGAACTTACATAAACCTTACGCTTTCGCCCGCCGAATTCGACAAAGAAATCGATATGCGTGAAATTCAGTCTGAATTAAATAAGGGCGAAACAAAACGCGTATACATATCTGAATCTGCCTTAAAATCCGCCTGTGATACCGCCAATCATTATTTTAAAACTGCCGATGATAGCGTAGTAACAGAACGCATCGGTGAGCGCAAAAATGCTGAAGTAACCTTTCGCGTTAGTGAAGATGCTATGTCAGCGCAGCTTGTACTTACTACACCCTACGGCGGCAAAATGCCCAGTAAAAGTACAATTGCATCCTTAGCGGCGAAAAATAACATCCAACGTGGGTTAAGCAGCAAAGTTATAACCCAAGTAATAAAAGAAGCGAAAACTGCCCCGCCCGGTACAACGATAGAACGGGTGGTAGCGAAAGGCTTACCACCAAGAAATGGCCGTTCATCTCGCTTCATCCCTCTTGTTCCTAATGCGCTAGAACGGGTACTTAAGCCCCAGTCTGATGACGGCGAAAGGGTTGATATGCGTAACCTTGGCGAAGTGGTGTGTGTAAAAGCCAATGTGCCTGTATTACGCAGAACGGAACCTACTCGGGGGCGAACAGGTTTTACGGTTCGCGGCACAATAATTCCACCTATAGCCGGAGATTGGGTAGAGTTTAAAAAAGGCCACGGTACTGTTATCTCAGATTACGACCAAAATATTTTAGTTTCTAAAATTGCCGGTATGCCCAAGTACCAAAACCAAATTATGAACATTGACGATACTTATATTTGTAGTGGCGTTAATGTGGGTACTGGGCACGTTAACTACGAAGGCGCGGTATTGGTAAACGGTGATGTTACCGAAAAAATGGAAATTAAGGCGGCCGGCGATATAACCATTAACGGTTTTGTTGAGTCGGCCCGCATTGAGTCTGATGGGGATATTATTATTACCGAAGGCGCAATGGGTAAAGTCTTCGATAAGGGAAACGAGTTCAATTGTCAGCTTATTGCTGGTGGCAGTATCCATATACAACATGGTCAGGGTATCGATATACACTGTTCGGGTAACATCACCATAGGTAGACAATTGGCCTATAGTCGCCTGCGCTGTGGCGGAACAGTTACCGTTGGAAAGCTTGATAATCCAATGGGGAATTTGTTCGCATGTGAAATTATAAGCCATGGAAAAGTAGAAGCAGGCACCCTTGGGGCTATCTCAGGAAGCACCTTAAAGGTAGACTTCAGTCAGGGCTTCAACTTGTTGTTAGAACGAAAAGATAGCTTAGATGAATTATTAAAACAGTTGCGTGAAAACAACTCAAAGCACAAAGAAAAAATTGATATTTTAAAAAGTAAAAAGATACCTAAAGAACTCAGGCCAAAATTAGCCGATGCATTAGAGATGTTTAACAACGAAAATGCATTGCTACAGTGGATTGAAGCAAAAGTATCGGAAGTGAAACAGGCAAAAGTAGATTATCAGAATGAAATTAGACTGGTAGCCAATAAACGCCTTTATTCTGGCGTATCTGCGAAGCTTAATACCCGAACCTGGCGCTCAGAAAGAGAGTACGATCGCGCCATGGTTTACTTTGCCGAGCATCAATGGCACTACAACCCCATTACCTGATGGGGTTAGTCGGCAACCGCCACACGGTTCGCTCTTTGGCGTTTTGCCTGATATAACGCTTTGGTGGCACGCTCAATCCAATCAGAGAAGTTTTCTCCCTCTTTTAATTGCGCCAAGCCGATAGAGGCAACCATTTGCATGTCCGCCAATTCAGTATTTTTGTCAATGGCAGATAACAAACGATCGGCTAAAATTTGGCCTTCATCAAGATTGGTTTGCGGACATAACACCACTATTTGCCCCTCGGTATAACGGGAAACCACGTCAACTTCACGCACCGTTGCTAAGCATACCGATGCTAACGCTTTAAGGTACTGTTTTTTATGCGCATCATGGTTGTCTAGTCGGGGGTCTATACCTTGATACAGCTCTACTATAATCATAGAGGGCACTGTATGAAAGCGACGAAAGCGATATATCTCTTCTTCCGACTTTTGAATCATATGATTGCGATTGTACAGCCCGGTTAGCGTATCGTGGGCAGATAAAAATTCCAGTGTTCTATTCCGATCTAATAGGCTGGTTTGCAGCGATTCTATTTCGGCATTTTTTTGCCCCATTAACCGACCATGCGTATGCAAGGTGCGGTGTCGCCATACGAGAGTAAGAATAACGAAAATAATAAATAACAGCGTTACCGTTAACTTAAAATAGTCTTTGTGATAACGCACCTTAACGTTGTTCCATTGCCGATATATTTCCACCCTTTTCGACTCAGGTATTTGGTTAATGGCTTCATTTAAAATCGGAATGAGATGAGAGAAAGATTTTCTCACCCCAAAACTAAGGGAATCAAAAGGCTCTGCATAGCCTACAATATTCAAATTATTGATTTGTTGGTTGTTTAGGTGCGTGTTTACACTAAGTAGCGAGCCTACCATAACATCGAATTCACCCCGGGCTAATTGGGCTAAACCCTCACGCTCTGAGCGGATAAGTTTTAACCTTACGTCGGGGTAGTAACGACGGATATACTCAATCTGTCGATACCCCTTAACGATACCCACCAGGCGATTGCCTATACCCGCATAACCTTGCAATATAGGTGTACCCTCACGCGCCACTAAAATATTCGGCGCTGCAAAGTAAGGGATACTGAAATCAAGAAATTGCTTGCGGTAGTCAGATACGTTTAGCATAGATATCATCTGACACTTACCCGCTTGCACGTACTCCAAACTTTGTTGCCAACTTTCTGTGGGCACTAACTGGAAAGTTAACCCGGTTAGTTCTGCGACAATCTGCATATAATCGGCAGATATGCCTACGTGACTGCCGTTTCGAATAGCTTCATAAGGGGTCCATAGTGGGTCAATGCAATAGGTTATCGGAGCGTCGGTAGTATCTGCGTGGTGCGGGGTCTCCGTTTGGGCGCTCATTTGTGGATGTGCAGATGCCACACCCACTGAAAGAGCGAAAATGGCACTCACCAAAAAACCCAAATGCTTGAAAAAGTTCAAAAAAGTACCACCTGAAGCAATTATTAACCAAAAAACACTAAACCGTGTAGCAGTATCTTTGGTTATCCTTAAAAAAGCAATATGAACGGCCCTCAAATACTCATGTTACTTGCAATTTACTTTGGAATTCAGTGTTTAAGTACTGCTTTCCCGTCATAATCGCTGCAAGTTTTTCTACCGCTTGTTGCATATCAGTAAAACTAAGGTAAAGAGGCGCAAAACCAACTCTTAAAATATCTGGCGCTCTAAAGTCTGCTATAACGCCTTCACTGATCCACGCTTGGCAAATGGCATAAGCTTCATTGTGCCTAAATGCTAATTGGCTACCGCGCTCATCCTCTAAAGGACTAGCAAGGGGCAGAAGGTGCGCAATCTCACTACTCTCCAGTAAACTCAAAAACACCTGTTGCAACTTTTTCGACTTTATATCTAGCTCGCTCATAGACACATTATCAAATACACTCAGTGCCGCATCTAACACACTCATCGCAATAACACTGGGCGTACCACACAAGTTTTGCGCTACCGACGGATGTGGCTCATAGTCTGGCGTAAAGGCAAAGGGTGTCTTATGCCCCATCCAGCCAGATAAAGGTTGAGTGTAGTTGGCTTGATGGCGTTGGGCCACATAAATAAATGCGGGCGCCCCTGGCCCACCATTTAGGTATTTGTATGAGCACCCTACCGCAAAATCTACCTCGCACTCATCGAGCTTGACCTCAAACGCACCAGCACTGTGGGCGAGGTCCCACACTGTAAGTATGTCTTTTTCATGGGCAGCTGCGGTAATTGCTTGCATGTCTAGTTTACGCCCTGTACGAAAATTAACTTGGGTGAGCATCAAAGCCGCAATATCGTCAGTTAATTGACCTGCGATATTTTCTTCATCTAGGTAGCGAATTTCATATTCGCCCCCTAACTGCTTAACTAGCCCTTGGGCCATATAAATATCTGTGGGGAAGTTATCTTGCGTGGTGGCAATGACGAACCGTGAAGGTCGCATTGCTAACGCACCACTGAGTAACTTAAATACGTTCACCGATATAGTGTCACAGCACACCACTTGGTTTTCTTTTGCTCCTACTAGCCTTGCTATTTTATCACCCACACGGGCAGGCAAACTTATCCAATCATGTTGGTTCCAACTCGTTATAAGCCCTTTACCCCATTGCTGTTCTACCACTTCTCCGGCTCGTCGTTGCGCAACTTTAGGTAAAGGACCCAGTGAGTTACCGTCTAAATAAATGGTATTTTCAGGTAGCAAAAAAGCTTCACGGTACGACGCTAGCGTATCTTGTGAATCAAGGCGGGAAATAGTAGATTTTATTTGGTTCATAGCACACTAGTCTGTAAAAATTTGGTTTAAAAATACGGCAAAAGAAGGCGTTTGTGGGTGCAGCCAGTCAAAGTGACCGCCGCCGTTCACAATAATAATGGCCCCATCATAGCTTGCAGCCTGAGACACCGGCACTATCGCGTCTGTATCGCCTTGCAATAAAGTGATATTCAATGTATTAACCGCGTTTGCGGCCCGTGGCGTAGCGTCTTGATAAGCGTGTCTAATCTCTTTTGGCATTCCCCCCATAAAGCGCAAAGTGGCGGTTTGACAGCTATTGTCGCCAGCGGCATAGGCAGTAACATCGGTAATAGCTGCAAGACCAACGACCTTGTCTATGTTCGTCATGGCGGTGCTATCTTGCGCTGCCAATAGTGCTAGGTGGCCGCCGGCCGAATGTCCTACCAAGCTCACCTGAGTGGGGCTATTGTGCTGTTGCCAATAGGTATTTAACCGCGTAAGCGCTTGTTTTACGTCCTGCAAGCTGCCTGGCCACCCTCCTCCTAATTCTCCCACTCGCCTGTATTCAATAACATACGTATCAATACCTTGTTCTGCTAATGCCAAATAAAGCCCATTACCATGGGTATAATCATAGGCGTCGAGCCAACAACCGCCATGTATGTACACCACCGCTTTTTGACTATGGTTTGCTTTATTCTCCTGTAAATCAGCGGCGCTCTTTACATGGGCGGAGCTAGCGGCGCCTTTAGCGGGCATAGCTACCGCCTTCCATACAGAAATAAACTGTGACGGATGGGCGCCGTAGGTTAACGAGAAATTTGCCTTTTTAGAAGGCAGTGAAAGAAGATCTTGATAAGCGATGTTAGCAGGTGGTGAGGTTTCACTTGCCATCACAGGAAAAACTAAAGCCATTAAGCACAAACGAACCAGCGCAATCATTGAATAAGTAAACCTTGCTTGGGGTTGGGGTATTTAACCATAAATGGCACCCTTGCAGGTGCCATTTTTTTGTAGTGCTATTTTTCTACGACCTACTTTAATCATGCCATTTGTAACTAGAGGCCGTTATTTCGTCTATATCGTTCATTTTGTGCGCTAACTTTTTTTCGCGCTCGCTTTAAGAATATAAACACGTTGCCATTAGGCTAATTCAACCGCTAAGGCAACGCCTTCGCCGCCCCCAATACATAATGACGCAATACCTTTTTTACCCCCTTGCTGCTTCAAAGCGTGAAGCAAGGTGACTAAGATCCTGGCGCCCGATGCTCCAATAGGATGGCCAAGGGCGCAGGCTCCCCCTTTAACATTCACCTTTTTCTCATCAAGGCCCAAGTGGCGAATGGCCATCATAGTAACCATGGCAAACGCCTCATTAATCTCAAATAAATCGACTTCATCTTTGTCCCAGCCGGCTTTTTCTAGCACTTTTTGCATAGCCCCTACTGGGGCAACCGTAAAGTTTTCAGGCTCTATTGAATGTGTAGCGTGAGCAACTACCTTCGCTAGTGGCGTCAACCCTAATGACGAAGCCTTAGACTCACTCATCACCAATAAGGCAGCGGCACCATCAGAGATTGAGCTAGAATTTGCGGCTGTAACCGTGCCATCTTTTTTAAATGCTGGGCGAAGAGAAGGTATTTTTTCCGGTCGGGCGTTACTTGGGCCTTCATCGGTATCAACAATAACGTCACCTTTACGGGTTGTTATTTTTACTTCTACAATTTCGTCGCTAAACCCGCCACTATTTATTGCTTCATTCGCTTTTGACAAAGAGCTAAGTGCAAAATCATCCATTTCGCCACGGCTAATATTTTGTTCATCTGCCGTAGCTTGGGCAAAACAGCCCATAGCCTTTCCGTCATAGGCATTTTCAAGCCCATCTAGCATCATGTGATCAAGTACTTGCCCATGGCCCATACGGTATCCGCTGCGTGCCTTAGGTAACAAATAAGGCGCATTACTCATACTTTCCATACCCCCAGCTACAACGGCTTGTGCGCTACCTGCCTTAATTAGATCGCTGGCGAGCATGACAGCTTTTAAGCCTGAGCCGCACACTTTATTGATAGTGGTTACACCTGCACCTAGCGGCAACCCAGCGGCTAGCGATGCCTGACGCGCGGGCGATTGACCGAGCCCCGCGGGTAAAACGCAGCCCATGATAACTTCATCGATGTGCTCGCCCTCAACACCTTCGCAGCAAGATTTTATAGCAGAAGCCCCTAAGTCTGTGGCTGAAACCGCCGCAAGGCTACCGTTAAACCCACCCATAGGGGTGCGTTTCGCTGACACTATAACAATTGATTCATTACTCATACCGTATCCCTTAACTATCAAAAACAATGATTTAGAACCCGTAAACCCGCTTCGCGTATACAAAAGTAGACACCCATTTACCGGCAAAACTTTTACCATCAACGTGAAAAATTGACGTTAGCAAAATGTTACTTTACCTTAACGTAAAATGTAATTAACGTTAACGTAAACCTCTATGTTACGAGTGTCAACATTCGCTGCCAGCCGAGTTCAAAAACGGCGCTGTGGTGAAAAACAACAATAAGGTAGGTGTAATGAGTACCCCCAATAACGATCCCACCTATGCAATTGGTGAATTAGCTCGCGAGTTCGATATTACTCCTCGTACCATTCGATTTTACGAGGAACAAGGTTTATTAAGCCCCACCCGTACTGGACAAAACCGCGTTTACGATAATAAAGATCGCGTACGGTTAAAACTTATTTTACGGGGCAAACGCTTAGGCTTTTCGTTAGCAGAAGTAAAAACCCTTTTCGACATGTATGACAGCAACCCAAATTCTGCCGTACAGCTTGAGGCCATGCTGGCTATGACCGAGCAAAAGCGTGCCGTGCTAAACCAACAACTCGAAGATATAAAAATGCTAATGACAGAGTTAGACGACGTTGAGGCACGCTGTATTGAGGAACTAGAACAACTAAAACGAGGAACTATTGCATGAACACGTCTTACCCTACATTAAATTTTGGTCTTGGCGAAGACATCGATATGTTGCGCGACCAAGTGTATCAATTTGCCCAAAACGAAATAGCGCCGCTGGCCGAGCACGCCGACAATGACAATCAGTTTCCCAATGCCCTTTGGCCGAAATTAGGTGAAATGGGCCTATTAGGGGTAACAGTGTCAGAACAGTATGGGGGGTCAGACATGGGCTACCTTGCCCATACAGTGGCAATGGAAGAAGTAAGCCGCGCGTCTGCCGGTATCGGTTTAAGCTACGGTGCTCACTCTAATTTATGTGTGAATCAAATTTACAGTAACGGTAATGACGCTCAGCGGGAAAAGTACCTCCCTAAACTGGTATCAGGGGAACATATCGGTGCGCTTGCCATGAGCGAACCGAACGCCGGTTCAGATGTGGTTAGTATGAAGTTGCGCGCAGAAAAACGTGGCGATAAATACATTTTAAACGGCAACAAAATGTGGATCACAAACGGCCCGGACGCACACACTTTTGTCATTTACGCGAAAACCGCCCCCTCAGCAGGTGCTCGTGGCATTACCGCCTTTATTGTAGAGCATGATTTTCCCGGCTTTAGTCGTGCTCAAAAGCTCGACAAACTCGGCATGCGTTCATCAAATACCTGCGAACTGGTATTTGAAGACTGTGAAGTGCCCGTTGAAAACATTCTTGGCCGAGAAGGCGAAGGCGTACGCGTTCTTATGAGCGGGCTCGACTACGAACGTCTTGTACTTTCTGGCGGGCCTTTAGGCATTATGCAAGCCTGTATGGATGTGGTAGTGCCTTATATCCATGACCGTGAACAGTTTGGACAGTCAATTGGGCAATTCCAGTTAGTACAAGGCAAAGTAGCCGATATGTATACCCAAATGAATGCCGCTCGTGCTTACGTTTATACGGTGGCTAAGTCGTGCGATCGCGGTGAAACCACACGCAAGGATGCTGCCGGTGCAATTTTGTACTCTGCTGAACTGGCCACAAAAATGGCGCTTGATGCGATACAACTATTAGGCGGCAACGGGTATATCAATGAATACCCTACCGGTCGACTACTGCGCGATGCCAAGTTGTACGAAATTGGCGCAGGCACCTCGGAAATTCGCCGGATGCTCATTGGCCGCGAGCTATTTAACGAGTCAAAGTAGGCGCTTCAATTTTAGCGGCGCAAAAGGTAGCCATTAGTGGCCACCCAAACGACAGAAATTATCAAAGGCGCCTAAATGGTGCTGAACATTCAGGAGGGGGTATGCCCGTTCTACGTTCGAAAATAAATACCAAAGCAGAGGCGTTCGAAGTAAACGCTAAGCACATGCAATCGTTGGTAGATGACCTAGCCGAAAAAGTAAAACAAATTGCATTAGGCGGCGGTGAAAAAGCAGCCCAGCGCCATGTTTCGCGGGGAAAACTTCTCCCCCGTGATCGTATTAATGCGTTACTTGACGCAGATACCCCGTTTTTAGAAATTGGCCAGTTGGCGGCACTCGATGTGTACGATGATTATGTTCCCTGTGCAGGGGTTATCGCTGGTATCGGCCGCGTTTCTGGCATTGAATGTATGATTGTGGCGAACGATGCCACAGTGAAAGGGGGCACCTATTATCCCCTTACGGTTAAAAAGCACCTGCGTGCTCAAACCATCGCCGAACAAAACCACTTACCATGTATCTATTTAGTCGATTCTGGGGGGGCTAACCTCCCCCGCCAAGATGACGTTTTCCCAGATAGAGAACATTTCGGCCGCATCTTTTTTAACCAAGCGAATATGTCGGCCAAAAATATTCCGCAGATTGCCGTGGTTATGGGCTCATGTACAGCCGGTGGTGCCTATGTTCCGGCCATGGCCGATGAAAGTATTATCGTAAAAGAACAAGCAACTATCTTTTTAGGGGGGCCACCGTTAGTAAAAGCGGCCACGGGGGAAGTGGTTTCAGCAGAAGACCTAGGAGGCGGAGATGTCCATACCCGTATTTCGGGTGTTGCCGATCATCTTGCGAATAATGATCACCATGCCCTATCGCTGGCACGCAATGCTGTATCCCGCCTTAACCGCCCAACAATAAACAAAGTTGCAGCCCAAGAGATAAAACCTCCGCGCTATGCCAGTGAAGAAATTTACGGCATTGTTCCGGCTGACAGCAAACAAACCTACGATGTGCGTGAAATTATCGCACGTATTGTTGATGACTCTGATTTTGACGAGTTTAAGTCATTATATGGCACCACCTTGGTATGTGGGTTTGCCAAAATTTTTGGTTACCCGGTAGGTATCGTGGCTAACAACGGTATCTTATTTGGCGAGAGCGCGCTAAAAGGCGCCCATTTCGTTGAGCTTTGTGCAAAACGCAAAATTCCTTTGGTGTTCCTGCAAAATATTACTGGCTTTATGGTGGGTAAACAGTATGAACACGGAGGTATTGCTAAACACGGTGCTAAAATGGTGACTGCCGTAGCGTGTGCCAACGTCCCTAAACTTACTGTTCTTATCGGGGGCAGTTTTGGCGCAGGTAACTATGGTATGTGTGGTCGTGCTTACGACCCTAGGTTCTTATTTATGTGGCCCAATGCGCGTATTTCGGTAATGGGCGGCGAACAAGCGGCAGGCGTACTTGCCCAAGTGAAACGCGACCAAAAAAACCGCGCGGGTGAAAGCTGGAACGAAGCCGAAGAACAAGCGTTTAAGCAACCGGTTATCGATACCTACGAAAAACAAGGCCACCCTTATTATGCCTCGGCCCGCTTATGGGACGATGGCGTCATCGACCCCGCTGACACCCGTTTAGTGTTAGGACTTTCCCTTTCTGCCTCACTTAATAAACCAATTGAAGACACCACCTTTGGTGTGTTCCGCATGTAAACAAGGAGTTGAATAATGGAACAAGCCGTAACCTATAATGTGGACCATCGGGGTGTGGCGTTTGTCACACTAAGTCGTGCTGATAAACATAACGCCTTTAATGACGACATGATAAATACGTTAAGTACGTATTTTAACCAAGCGGGCAACGATAGCAACGTTCGTGCTGTGGTACTTCAGGCCGAAGGAAAAAGCTTTAGTGCCGGCGCCGATCTTAACTGGATGAAACAAATGGCCAGTTTTAGTGAAACGCAGAATCATCGTGATGCAATGAACCTTGCCACTATGCTGAACACCTTGTACACCTTGCCTAAACCGACGATAGCGCGGGTACAAGGTGCCGCGTTTGGCGGTGCGGTGGGTCTTATCGCCTGCTGTGACATTGCCATTGGTAGTAAGCTAAGTAAGTTTTGTCTTAGCGAAGTACGAATTGGTCTTATCCCCGCCACAATCAGCCCGTATGTTATTGAAGCAATGGGCGCTCGGGTATGTCGTCGCTACTTCCAAACAGCAGAGGTATTTTCTGCTCGACGAGCGCGCCGCTTAGGTCTACTCAGTGAAGCCGTAACTGAGGACGAACTGGACAGTACTATTGATGAGATACTTACTCAAATACTTAAAAATGGCCCGCAGGCTGTCGCGCAAGCAAAATCCTTAGTGCAAGAGGTGGCAGCCAAACCTATCACTGCTACCTTACTTGATGAAACAAGCCGCAGTATTGCGCAAATTCGCGTATCGCCCGAAGGCCAAGAAGGCTTGTCAGCCTTTTTGGAGCGACGGTTAGCGAAGTGGCAGGAGACGACCCAATGATTTCAAAACTTTTAATTGCTAATCGCGGCGAAATAGCCTGCCGAGTTATTGAAACGGCAAAAAAGTTAGGTATACAAACCGTTGCCGTGTATTCCGAGGCTGACGCTAATGCCCGTCATGTGGCCATGGCCGATGAAGCCGTGTTACTTGGCCCTGCGCCGTCAAAAGACAGTTATTTAAAAGGCGATAAAATTTTAGCCAAAGCAAAAGCATTAAACGTAGATGCCATTCACCCTGGCTATGGATTTTTATCAGAAAATGCGGAATTCGCGAAAGCATGCCAACAACAGGGCGTTATTTTTGTCGGCCCCCCTGCCAGTGCTATTGAAGCTATGGGGTCTAAATCTGCTGCCAAACGGATTATGCAAGAGGCAGGTGTTCCCTTAGTTCCTGGCTATCATGGTGACGACCAAGACGAAGCCACACTTAAAGCATCTGCAGATGAAATGGGCTACCCCGTATTGTTGAAAGCCGCCGCGGGCGGTGGTGGTAAAGGTATGCGCCAGGTGTGGAGTGAAAAAGCGTTTACGCAAGCCTTAAATGCGGCGAAGCGCGAGTCTATGGCGAGTTTTGGTGATGACCATATGTTGGTTGAAAAGTACCTTACCCGCCCCCGACATGTGGAAATTCAAGTATTCTGCGACAGCCTGGGGAATGGGGTGTATTTATTTGAACGAGATTGTTCCGTTCAGCGTCGCCATCAAAAAATTATAGAAGAAGCCCCTGCTCCAAATATGCCCGAAGGCACCCGAGAAAAGATGGGGGAAGCCGCCTTAAAAGCCGCCAAGGCAATTAATTACGAAGGTGCAGGTACGGTTGAATTTTTACTGGATGAAGATGGTTCATTCTATTTCATGGAAATGAATACTCGCCTTCAGGTAGAGCACCCTGTAACTGAAATGATTACCGGTGAAGATTTAGTAGAGTGGCAACTCGCCGTAGCCGAAGGCAAGCCCTTACCCAAACAGCAAAATGAACTTAAACTCAAAGGACATGCCTTTGAAGCGCGTATTTATGCCGAAGATCCGGACAATGACTTTCTTCCGTCTACCGGTAATTTAGCCCTACTTAGCCCTCCGCCCACCAGCAACCTAGTGCGGGTAGATACCGGCGTTCTACAAGGTGACGATGTAACGGTTTACTACGACCCTATGATTGCCAAGCTTGTGGTTTGGGGTGAACACCGAGATAGTGCGCTACAGCGGCTTTATCGCGCATTGGGCGATTATCACATTAGTGGGGTAACCACGAATATCAATTTCCTAAAAAAAGTGGCCAACTGTGAGCCGTTTAAGCGCGCGCAGTTAACCACCACCTTTATTGAGCAAAATAGCCAAGTACTCAATATGAATGTGGGCGTTGATGTTTCAGCACAGCTACCGGCAATGGCACTACTTAGTGTGCTTTCCCGCCGTGAAGGTCACAACAACACGATAGCAACTAATGCCGCAGACACACACCAAGATACGGTGTCTGTATGGGATTTAGCGGGTTCATGGCGAGTAAATAGTTACTACAGTGAGACGCTTAACTTTTTAGTTGAAGAGCGCGAATACACGGTGGTCGTTACTCACCTTGTAGCTAAAAACAGCCATGAGAGCCCCCGCTATCGCGTTTCTACCGCTACCGGCGAATACACAGTAAGTGGCAGCTTAAATAACCATGTACTTATTGCCTACATTAACGACGAACGAAGCCGCTTTAGTGTGTCTCATGTTGGCAATGAATATGGCCTATATAGCCAAAACACCCAAGTTAGCTATAGCTTACAGCATCCCGATTTAGGAGGCGATCATAGCGCTCATGGCGATAGCGAATTAACTGCGCCCATGAACGGTACTATTGTTGCGCATTTAGTGGCTAAGGGCGACAAGGTTGGTGCAGGCGATCCGCTTTTGGTTATGGAGGCGATGAAGATGGAGCACAGTATTTGCGCACCGTCTAATGGCTCGGTAACTGAGTTCTTCTATCAACCTGGCGAACTGGTTGATGGCGGCGCTGTGTTATTTGAGTTTGAACCCGATAGCGAATAACAGGTAAAAACGATGGCATTACCGAAAAAAGTCAGGCTGGTTGAAGTAGGGCCTAGAGACGGCTTACAAAACGAAAAGGCCGTGTTGTCAGTCGATAACAAGGTAACCTTGGTGGAGCTGCTTGCTAAAAGCGGCTTAAGCTATATCGAAGCAGGCAGCTTCGTGTCGCCCAAATGGGTTCCACAAATGGCAAATTCCAACGAGGTATTTGACAAAATAGAACGCCAGCCGCATACCACGTACACAGCGCTTACGCCTAATATGAAGGGGCTTGAGGCCGCGCTAGAAAGTGGCGTAGATGAAGTGGCCATTTTTGGTTCGGCTTCTGAATCGTTTTCACAGAAAAACATTAACTGCTCAATTGATGAGAGCTTAGCCCGGTTTGACGATGTTACGCGGGCGGCGCTAGAAAAAGGCATGAAAGTGCGAGGGTATGTATCCTGCGTAATGGGGTGCCCTTATGAAGGGCAAATAGCCCCCCAAGCTGTGCTTAATGTATCGCGTAAGCTTTTAGATATGGGCTGTTATGAAGTTTCTTTAGGTGACACCATAGGAGTGGGAACGCCCTATCATACCAAACAGCTACTTGAGGTTATTACCCCTCATATCGATGCTAATGCCATAGGTGTGCACTTCCATGATACCTATGGGCAAGCGCTGGCCAATATTTACGCCGCATTAGAATTTGGTATTGCCAGTATCGATAGTGCTATTGCCGGGCTTGGCGGCTGCCCTTATGCTAAAGGCGCGAGTGGCAATGTAGCCAGCGAAGATGTACTTTACATGCTTGACGGTATGGGCATCGAAACGGGGGTGGACATGCAAGGGCTGCTGCGCGCTAGCCACTACATTACAAAGGTCATTGGCCGCCCACCTATGTCAAAAGTGGCTAATGCGCTGATGGTAAAAAATCCATAGCGAAGGAATAATATCCCCCCTATAGGCCTGCTTGAAACATATGAATTTTGATAGCGTTTATGTGTGTGGTAGGCAGGCCTATCATTGCGCCCTGCCTGCGCCTTCGTTAATAAGCTTATTTATAGGCGTATGTGCTCTAAATACGGTTACTTTTCCTTTGGTAACAGTAATGTCGCAGCTATAGCAACCACCAGCATAGTGGTCATTACGTAGACCACCGAAAAATTAATGAACGATGAAAGTACAGCGTATAAGCTACCAAAGCCAAGTAAAATTACGCCAATCGCCGTATTTGAAAAGCCTACTAGTTCAGTTCTATCTTGCCCTTCTTTAACATCTAAGCTATAGGTTTGCCGGCCTGTACGTACCCCCGCATGCGCGATAGAAAGTAATAAAAATAGCCCAGATGAGAGCCACAAAGAGTGTTGACTAAAGGTTAATAACCCCACGCAGGCACTAAGTGCTATAGCACCGGCAATTTGCAGGGTAAGCCGCGCACTTTTATCAGCAACCGCCCCCCACAAAAAAGAAGATAACAAGGTAGCTGTTGCCTGAGCGGCTAAATACATAGGCAGCAATGCCTTCGCATCTTCGCCACTTTCTAACATAAAATAGGGCGCGACAAGCGCGGTATGTACATAAAGCCCGCGCACGAAAACAAAGGTGTAGACTGTCCTGTCGAATCGCCAATGCAGCAAGCCTTTTGCTTCGCTGGTGTCAGAATCTACATAGGTTTTTTGCGGCCATAGACAAACTAACGTGATGATAAATGCGAGCGCGGCGGCGGCAATTAATCCATAAACGGCATATTCTTGTTGCTCTGGTTTAAAATAACTAAGGGGAACCGCTATACCCAGAGTCATTAACCCTGAGGCAGTAGACGCCATACCCACAAGCCGCCCTCGTTCGCCCTTTTGTGCAACATCAGCTTGTATATCTTTTACCGTAAGCGAACAGGCAGAACGTCCTAGGCTCAATAAAACAAGGGCAGCTATTACAACCGCGCCTGCTGCCACTGGGGGAGATATAAACGCGGCGGCCAATATGCTACATACTGCGGCTATTTGCACAGCCATGCCCAAACGCCACACGTTATGACGGCTTCGTTGTTTGCGTAAATAAGCGCTGATTAATACTTGAGGAAGGAGCGCGCCTGATTCTCGAATGGGTACTAACCAAGCAATCATCCAAGCCGGCGCACCTAAGGTAATTAATAACGCAGGTAAGGTGGTTTTTGCCGATGCGAGTATATCTGCGAGCTTGTTAAATGCCAGTGCTGCAATAAGTCTACGTTTGTTGTTCGCCATCTAGGTGGTTTTACTCTACGAATTCGCTCTAAACGCAGGCCTTAGCCTGCGCATCAATAAACCTAAAAAGCATAGCATTAGTGCTAGGTTTGGGAAATATTTCCCCTGTTACCCGCGATTAGAAGGCGTTAGTGCTGATTCTCCACAACGGTTTTCAGGTTTTCTAATCCCAATTCGAAATCTGGGCCAATAAGATCATCCATAAAGAGCACAAAATAGCGATCAATGGGGTTATTGCCTACACCACCCTCATCTTTCCACGAAACTACAGTGCCATTTTGATCTGGCGTAAGCGTTAGCGTTCCCGTTGAACCCATATCAAATTCGGGAAAATAGAGGCGATAGACAACTTGTTTATTATGGTCAAGTTGAGTAATCTCCATTTCACCACTGCCTTCACTCACACTTTGCCATTGAGAACGCATTCCTATGGCTCTATCAGGGCCCTGATAACTAATAACCATGTCTGGGTCTCGGGTGAACCACACGCCCCATTGCTGCCATGCCTTAAGGTCAACAATATGAGGGTAAATGTCTTTAGGGTGGGCGTCTATAACCACAGTACGTTCTACACTAAATTCTTTAGGGAGAAAAAAACCTGCGATAATCACTAGCGCAATTAACACACCTATACCTGCCAATAGCTTCTTTAAAACACCCATCTTCACCTCCATTTTTTATGCACATGGCGTTATGTACATGGTTTTATGTATTTGGCTATATCTATCTGAATCTATCTATTTGGCTTTATCTCTTTGAGCAAGATAACATTTATTTAACAATTCGTGCTAGTGTTATCATCTCTTACGCCAACTCATTCACCAATGGAATAAAATATTTCTGTTTAGGCTAAGAACATAAAATGTGCAAAAATTACCCTATAGGCCCCCCTCGATTTCCGGCACATTGGCTACAATAAGCATAAAAATACCCCTCTTTCGCTGCAAAATTAATAAAAAGCAAAGAATTAACTTTATTCGCTAATGTTGATCTAAACTAACAAATATTACTATTTTTTAACAAGCTTGCTTAAATCCTCGTGGCAATCTATTTATTCTTGTGTAATATGGACTTAGGTGATTACACAAATCGTTTTTCTTAGCCTAGAAATACGATTTCTGCCCCTTTATCGGATTACTTTAGTCCTTAATATACACTCACCGACACTGCAGTTTTGTGTCTCACTTACGGAGAAATAAGATATGGCAGATAACAGTTCACGCTATATCAGTAACCTGACTCGCGATACCTATGCACTTATTCTTGCTGGCGGTAAAGGGTCTAGACTGCATGAACTGACAACATGGCGCGCAAAACCTGCGCTTTATTTTGGCGGTAAATTTCGCATCATCGACTTCCCCCTTTCAAATTGTATTAATTCAGGTATAAGGCGGGTTGGCGTAGTTACTCAGTATAAATCTCACTCACTCATTCGTCATTTAGTTCGTGGTTGGGGACACTTTAGAAAAGAACTAGGCGAATCCATCGAAATTCTTCCCGCGTCACAGCGCTTTTCAGACAATTGGTATGAAGGGACAGCAGACGCCGTATTCCAAAATATAGATATCATCCGTGATGAGCTTCCCAAGTACGTCATGATCTTATCTGGCGATCATATTTATCGAATGGATTACGGTACCATGCTAGCTCACCATAAAGAGTCTGGCGCGAAGATGACAGTGTCGTGCATGTCAGTTCCCATTGAAGAAGCGGCAGGCGCCTTTGGCGTAATGTCCGTAGATGAAGACTACCGAATTAAGGGGTTCGAAGAAAAGCCTGAGCACCCTACCCCATTGCCCAATGACAGCACACGCTGCTTAGCATCGATGGGGAATTATGTATTTGATACCGAGTTCTTATTCGAACAATTGCGCCGTGATGCTGAGCAGTCGGGTTCACAGCGCGATTTCGGTAAAGATATTATCCCTTCAATTATCGAAGAACATCCGGTGTATGCGTTTCCGTTTGAAAGTGGCGAAAACGAAGAAAAAGTTTATTGGCGTGATGTGGGCACAATAGACTCTTTTTGGGAAGCTAACATGGAAATGGTAGCCCCGGTGCCACAGTTAAATCTTTACGACCAAAAATGGCCAATTTGGACGTATCAGGAACAACTCCCCCCCGCTAAATTTGTATGGGAAGATAACGATAGGCGGGGTGAAGCCATTAACTCTGTTGTCTCTGGTGGCTGTATTATTTCTGGGTCCACGTTACGTCGTTCAATTTGTTTTTCTAATGTAAGAGTTCACTCTTTTGGTACAGTAGAGGACGCAGTACTGCTTCCCGATGTTGAAATTAAACGCAACTGCAAACTGCGCAAAGTGGTGATAGATCGCGGCTGCGTCGTGCCCGAAGGGTCAATCATTGGTTTTAACCACGATGAAGATAGAGCACGTGGTTTTAGGGTATCAGAGAAAGGAGTAGTGCTAGTTACCCGAGAAATGTTAGGGCAACCGGTAGGTGGCCTAAATCCGAGCGCTTGAAGCAAGGCAACTAGCCATTACTCCATGATGACAAGGTGGTTGTGATCAATTCAGCCACTTTGTCAGGGTGCTCTAAGGGAAACATATGGCCCCCAGCAACCGTTTGATGGGTCATTTTATTCTGCTTCATTAGTCTTTTATACATAGCAGGTTTACATACCAAACTTTGCTGTCCGGTAGCAATAACGGCAGGGCACTGTAACTTGCCCGCAAACTTGCCTAGGTTATGCGGTACATTCCTAAATAGCGCAGCTTCTACATCGGCCTTAAAGGTCAGCGATGCTACCTCTCCTTTTTGTTGTATTACCGCATTCACATAGTCGCGTATGCAACGTTTATCCATACTACGAAAAAGGCCTTTGTTTTTAAAATAAGCATCCATATCCGTACCCGCTGGCCATTGGGTTTTTCGTCCTTCTGCCAACTTTGCTGGCGTAAGTTTATCTATGAGCGGGGTTTTCTTAGCAAACCTGAAAAAGTGACTCATTGGCCCTACCACTAATGGCGGGTCGAGCATTATAAGCCCACGAAATAAATGCGGCGCTTCACACGCTGCCATATAGGATATGACGGCACCAAAAGAGTGGCCCACCGCAAACACGCCTTTCGGGTCGGTATTGGTGCGTTCCACATGCTCAATTAACTCGTTCACCTGATTACGCCAGTTTTTATTCACCGGTAACCGGGGATCATGCCCAAACTTCTCTACGTGTATACGATGAAACGATTCAGGCAAATAAGAAAATAGCGTGTTATAGCTGGCAGCTGGAAACCCGTTTGCATGGGCAAAATGAAAACTCAACGATGGGGTGGACAAGGGTGAACTCCTTTCACTGACGTGAACCGCCTTTAAAATAAAATAACAAAAAAGGGCCGTTCAACCAGCCCTTTTACCACTGTGCGAAGATAATACTACAGGCCTCGAGACTCTGCCATTTTCCAATCTTTCACTATTTTAGTACTCGTCCATAAAAACACCGCGATGGATAAACCATAGGGAATTAACAAATAAAGTAGCGCAGTGCGCAGTGCTTCAACTTCCCCTAACGAGGGCACCAACGCTTGGCTAATAATGCCAGTAAGAGTAGGCCCGCCACCAAGCGCAATAATATTTAGCACGAAAAAGAACAGCGCAGTAGACATAGCCCTTACGTTAATGGGAGCAAGGGTTTGTGCCATTGCAAAACTAGGCCCTAAATAAGAACCGCTGGTAAACAGTAAAAAGCCCATAAGCCCTACTGATAACCATAGCTCTTCTACTTGTAACGAGAAGTAGAATGCCGGCATGCCAATAATTAATGCGAAAGCCGGCAGTAAGGCATAGGCTTTTTTATTCACTTTGCCCCATCTATCGGCAATATACCCACCTAACCATACACCCAAGGCATAAGCGGTACCGTTGATAATACCAAATACAATAAGTAGCAAGGTAATATCTAAGCCAGCAAAAGCACGTACATAATAATCGATGATCCAGGTGGAAATAGCATAGTTACCAAAAGAGCCAAATGAAATGCCTAGCGCCATTCCCCACCACGTGGGTATTTTAAGTAACGACTTCAATGACGAGGTTACACTAGGCTTATTTTTTTCAGCAACGCCGAGCGCTGCGCCAGGCTCTGTAGCAGGGGCTATGGATGTTGTACGCGTAGGTTCCTTAATAGTAAATTTAAGCAAAAGTGCTAACAGCACCCCAGGTAAGCCAACGCTTAACATTACCGTGCGCCAATCGGCGGAGCCTCCTTGTAGAAAGAATGCCGAGGCGAAAAACGCCAACATAACGCCAAACGGAATGCCCAGCGAATAAATAGCCAAGGCCCCTGCCCGTTTCTCTTTAGGGAACAGGTCTGAAATAATGCTGTGCGAAGGAGGGCTACCGCCTGCTTCACCAATACCTACGCCTATGCGGGCAATGGCTAATTGTAAGTAGTTTCCTGCCAAACCCGACGCTGCGGTAAACCCACTCCATAGGGTTAATGATATGGCGATGATATTTACTCTACTGTAGCGGTCGGCAAGCCACGCGATAGGAATACCCATCACGGTATACAGTAGCGCAAAATAAATGCCTTTAAGCCAGCCTAACTGGGCATCGTCTAACCCTAAGTCTGCTTTAATGAATGGCGATAAAATACCGATGATTTGCCTATCAATAAAGTTAAAGGCGTACACCAGCGTAAGCACAAACAATACGTAGTTTCTGTAACCGCGCGAAGGGCTGCTGCTGTGCTGCGCTATTTCAATCGCGTCAACCTGAGTTTGAGCCATACCAATCCCTTTTAAGTGTAATGAATCATCAGTTTACGCAGCAGGTTAATCGAATAACAACTTATTGTTAGTTATTTGTTAACATAAAGAGAAGTGTTAACCCACGCTTTGTGTTCACTTTGGGATGCGGTAGGATAGAGTCACCCTAACTGATCAGACCAGAAGAATGTAATGACCGTAGATGAGCTTTTAAATTTACCTGAACTTAAGGCCAATTCAGACAATAGCTGGAACATAGACAATCTAATTATTCCTAAGCAATGGGGTCAGGGACGCACTGCCTTTGGCGGCATATCAGCGGGTATGCTCTACAGTGCTATTAGGCAGCATGTTGAAGACGTGCGTGTGTTGCGATCTTACACCACTAACTTCGTAGGCCCCTTGGCCCTTGATGAGCCTTTCTCTATAGAAGTAACTAAGTTGCGCGAAGGCAAAAACGTTTCGCAGTACATTGCCCACGCCACGCAAAACGGTAAAAGTTGTGTTTTTGTACAAGCCTGTTTTGGGGTAGGAAGAAAATCGGGCATTCGCGTGGAAAATAACGAAACCCACACTATGCCTGAACCAACAAAAGGCAAGTTCATCCCGCAAATTCCTAAAGTAACGCCTAAATTTCTGCGTCATTTCGATTTAGCTATTGATGCTGGCGGTATCCCTTTTACCCGCAAAAAAGAAAGTATCTACCATGGATTCATGCGGTTTAAGCGTGCGCCCGAAAAAATCAACGATGCCCACATCATTACGTTAATCGACGCCTGGCCACCTACGCTATTGCAAATGATGAAACTACCAGCGCCCGCCAGCACGGTAAGTTGGAACATTGAGTTTCTTCATCCGCATAAACCTGTATCACCAACCGATTGGTTTGCCTATCAGGCCCACACGCGACAGGCGGCCGATGGCTATGGGCACGTAGAAGCAACAATTTGGGACAAGCATAAAGAAGTTATTGCGATTAGCCGTCAAACGGTAGCTGTTTTCGACTAACCCTAGCCCTTATCTTATAAAAGTGGGTACACAGCTACCCACCTTTTTAAAACAGCATAAAGGCGCTTGGGTTAAACAAAGAAATAACAGAAATACATTGGAGATTGGTGATATCTAGCGCGTCTTCTAAATCTGTTTGTTCTAATGAGAGGGCTTGGGGCAAGTGTGCCTCTAAGTTATTATAACTAGGATAAATTTCGGGGTTTACGTTATCTAATGCCAACACATAGGAAAGCTGAAGAATATTAATCTCAACATTGTTTACCGCAGTATCTGTTTGGTGAATGTGCGCAATGGGTTCGGCGATACCATCAGGTATTCCCCACTTTCTAATAAGTGCGGCACTCAGTTCAGTATAAGTAAAGCCCAGTACACTTCGCTGCAATTGAGCAGGCGATACACGCACATTAAACTCTTGGCAGCGGGTTGCGGCATCTGGGTATAAACTTACCACCGCTAATTCGCCAATATTGTGCAATAGGCCTGCCACAAAAAGACGTTCAGGCTCTTTTATTTTACGCATTTCGGTAAAATATTTGGCCAATAGCCCGCACGACACGCTCTGCTCCCAAAACTTATCTAAGTCGATAATTTTTGCATCTATATCGTTAAAGGCGTGACTTACCCCGTAGGCAAGCGCTAAGTCGTAAGTGGCGCGGGTTCCTACTACCTGTAATGCTTTGGTAATAGTATCAATTCGATTGGGAAAGCGGTATAGCGCCGAGTTAGCTATACGCAATAATTGAGTAGCCAAGGCGGGATCATAAGCAATAATTTCTGCAACATCATCAATGCTAGATGAACCATCGTCCATGCACGCTTTTAGGCGCGTGACGGCGTCAGGAAGAACAAAAAGTTCATTTGCCTGCTCTACTACTTCTTGTAAATTCATACCTGTGATTACTCCCACTGTAACCGCATTAGTAAAAAGAATGCCTTGTAGGCCTTTTACTTCGCCATTAGTTCCACTGACGCGCAATTAAACTTACATTGCGCACCGCGGTAACGTTATGTCAATTGCGTTACCGTTTTAAGAATATAGTCGCTAACCACAAAAACACCTACTGTGAAGGTCATAACATCGAAAAATTATGCAACATTTGTCACATTTGTTCTCGTACACGCGCCTCCAGCGTTTCGGGGCTTAAAGCCCGATAACGATGTTGTTTGTTGCCCTGCTCTTCTGCTTCGCGCAGTAATGAAATTATAGCGCGGTTATAGGGAACCGCGACATTCAATTCCTCGGCCTTACTTACTACCGCCCCATATAAAAAGGTTTTTTCTGTGGTTTTCCCGTTATTTAGATCCCACCACATCGACGTTTTTACACTTGGGTCTATGGCTAGCATTTGTTTGGCGAGCAGGGTAAACAACCCGTTGGGCAATCGAAGTACACGTGGGATCCATCGCCCGTGAATATTGGCCACCTTTGGCAAGGCGATACCCGCAGCCCCAGTTACGTTTAGTAATTCGTCCATTAAAGAGGCGATAACCCGACGGTATGGACGTTGTTGCAGCATAGCTTTAACCGGCATATCTGCCAGGGCGTTTACCCCATTTCCCAAGTTAAGCTGCAGCTTGGCCCACTGCACAGGTTCAATATCATCACTTATGTGAGCTTCAAGTAAATTGTGCCTTACAGTGGACAACAGCCGTTGATTAAGCGTTTTATCCCCACTGTCTTCAATAACCAATTCGCCTTGCGATCCCTTGTGTAAGTGTTGCCCCTGCACCACTACGTTAAACGGCACCATGGCTCTTAACACTTGATGATGGGGAAAAGCCCGTAACATAATATGGTGGCTACCCACCCCATTTTGACAGCATATTATTATCGACCTAGGGTGTAGCAAAGGTGAAAGTACGTTGGCCATATCTTTTAGTGCGGTACATTTCACCGTAAGCCAAATTACATCATATTTTTCTGTAACGTTGGGGGAGTGAATATTCGCCGCAGGTACGTTAGCTTTATGACCTTTATAATCGGTTAAGGTAAGGGGTTGTTGTAATCGCGCCAACCATTCGCCCCGCGCAACAAACTTAATATCGCCGCCATTTAGCGCAATAACCGAGCCTAAAAAACTCCCAATTAAACCACTGCCTACAATACACTGTTTCATTATTTTTATTGTCCACTGTGCTACTATCTCACCCGCTAACTCACCATCTTACCCTTGTTATGTCAAATAAGCTGCTTCACATTGTTGTTATTGGTTATGTCTGGCCTGAGCCAAATTCATCGGCGGCGGGTCAAAATATGCTGTCTATTATAAAACGCTTCGTTAATAAAAATCATAAAGTTACATTTGTTACCGCTGCTACCGACAGTGTGCATAAAGCTGATTTAGATAACCTTGGCGTAAGTTGCGAGTCGATTGAATTAAATAGCAATAGTTTTGACCATAGAATTGCAGCGCTAGCCCCCGACATTGTCATATTCGACCGCTACATGAGTGAAGAGCAATTTGCTTGGCGAGTGAAAGAAAACTGCCCGAACGCGCTGCGCGTGCTTAATACCGAAGATTTGCACAGTTTACGACAAG
Source organism: Alteromonas profundi (assembly GCF_010500865.1). GTDB lineage: Bacteria > Pseudomonadota > Gammaproteobacteria > Enterobacterales > Alteromonadaceae > Alteromonas > Alteromonas profundi. Next base: position 116,570 of record NZ_JAAAWN010000002.1, on the reverse strand, counting down.
CACGCCACGAGGCCGTTAAACGAACCGGAGATGCCGCCGACGCAGACTTATCTTCGCTATTGGCACAACGAGAAGTGGCGGCTATATTACGCAGCGATATTACCCTTATTCTTTCCAAAGCAGAAATGCGGCTACTTACCGACTTTTATCGGGTACCCAAACAACAACTTTACTATCTCCCCCTTGATGTAGGTGAGGTTCTTGCGAACACGCCCTCATTCCATCAGCGTCAAGATATCGTAACCATAGGTAACTTTAGACACGCGCCTAATTGGGATGCAGTTTTACAGTTAAAGCAAACCATTTGGCCTAAAATTAGACAGGCACTACCCCATGTAAATCTTCGTATTTATGGTGCGTATCCGCCCAAAAAAGCCACTCAGTTGCACAACCCTAAACAAGGATTTTTTGTAGAAGGATGGGCTGAAGAAGCAACCACAGTAATCAGTAATGCTAAAATTCTTATTGCGCCAGTGCGCTTTGGCGCAGGAATTAAAGGGAAGTTACTTGATGCGATGCGCTGTGCTACCCCAAGCCTTACCACTTGGATTGGCGCAGAAGGACTGGGTGAACTAATTGCCGAAGAAAACGCGCAAAACCTATGGGGCGGCGCCATATGCGCAACCCCAGAAGAATTCGCCCACCACGCTAAACATCTTTACACCAATGAAGAAGCGTGGACACAGGCGGCTAGTCAGGGCATGCAGATTTTTTCTGCCTATCAAAAAGAAACGAATAGTGGCCATGTTATTAACACTTTAGAGCAGTTGGTAACCACGCGCGATGCCCATCGCCAAGGCTTGTTTTTACAAAGCCTGCTATGGCACCAAACACTTAATGCCAGTAAGTATATGTCGCAATGGATTGAAGCAAAAAACAAGCACCCTTCTTAACCTTTGCATTGGCCACTACAACTGCCGGCAAGTCTCGCCTGAAACAGTTAGAGCGTAGACAAACGCGTAAGAACACCGGCGATACCATTACTGCGTGATTGACTAAGGTGTCGCTCTAGCTTGTTATCTTTTAAATAGCGCTGGAAATCGAAGCTCTCTCGCTCCTCTTCCGTTAACGTATTCGCCTTTTCTAACAATACTGCCAATACACCACGAATTATTTTACTCGGTGAATAAGCGGCAAGGCTCTCACTACTGTCAGGGCACTGGCTATCTTGCGCTAAACGCACGTGGGAGTCTGACTCATATGCGATACGGGCAAGCCATACAGGGCTTTCACAACCCGGTACTTGAGTATCATCTTTGCGCAAGTGCTCAGGTAAAACGGGCAGATGCTTACCGGCCAACATTATTGCTCTTGTGGCGCCATCCCAACCATTCGCCTTAGCCACCGATGCGGCCAATGGCAAAGCCTTGTTTGATGAAGAGGTCGAGTTCATATATCGGTACTTACCCTTTAGCCAGCGCGGCCAGCTCGTTAGCAAACTCTTGTGCCGTCATCACTAAGTTTTCTTCATCACTTTTACTAGGGAACATTACAAGCTCAACGCTATTTTTGGTTAGCCCGGGTAGCCAGGTATCGGTGAATTCACTGAGTGTTATATCAACACACTCACTGTTAAGTTCGTTTTCATTGATCCAATCTTGCGCTAAGTCGTGGTGAGGAAATACCGGTAATCTAACCTGTTCATTATCTTCTAACATGACAAAGCCATCTTGCCCTTTAACCAACCAAATTTGCTTGGCCTTAGGAACATAGCTAATCACCAGCATTTGTCTGTCTTCTGCTGACAGTGTTTTCGCTTGCGCCAATGTAGCCTCGTTTAATTCTTTTGTAACCGTATCTGGAAACACCTGTTCTACCTCACCAATAATTTGCCGCAAGTATACCTGCTGAAACTGCCATCGCAATCTTGTGCGGGCAAAATACCCTCAAAAATAGCGTTAAACGCCCATCTAACCCGGCTTTTAGCAAATATAGTAAACAGGACGTTGGTCATCCTAACCTTCCCTGTTACCATGCTCGACTCACAATGCTTAGGGTCTTTTTACTGTTGGTATGGCATGGATAACTTATTTACTCAATTAAAATCGGGCACCTTTCAGCAACACCGAAAATTAGAACATAGTGCGCCTTTTGCTGTGTTTCATAACGAGGCCCCTATACCGCTTACAAGCTACAAAACGATACTTACAACAATGTATGGTTTTCACCGACAAGTAAGTAACGTAGCACACCTATGTATAAATGAGATGGAAATAAACAATAGCGCAGACATAGAAGATATGAAGGCCTTAATAGCGCTATTAAATATTGAAGGCGTGGTTAGCGCTTTAAAAGCCGATATGACAGCGCTTGAGGATTCTGCATCTAATTTTCACGTTGCCAAGCCCTGTGAAGCTAAGTGCTATTCAGCCAAATACGGCATAACTAATTCTGCGCTGGCCACCGCAGACTTCACTAAGTTAGTAGCGCCGCCCCCTACTTTTAGCGGCATGACATCATCGTGTATTGCAGGGCTTTATGTGTGGATGGGGTCTTCAATGGGCGCCAACCTAATCTCACGGCGTTTGCATAAGCAGAAAAGCTTTTGTGATACGTCGTTAACATTGCCAACCTATTACTACGACACAATGGCGTTAATCGCCAAGGATTGGGTAACCTTCAAACAGCAAACCATAATAGCAATCGATGCATTTACAAAGGATGCCAACGCCTTGTGTGATGCCACCGTAAAAGACGCAAACCTCTGGTTTAGCTATTTAATCGGTCTTAACAGCAACGCGACCTAAACGGGGTACGTGTATACATATTTTGTGTATAAGGGAAGCGTTAAGTTCGCCGCTACATTCTGATAAACTAGCGCCACGTTTATATTCTTAAGATTCGCAAATGAAAGTTATCTCTTTTAACATCAACGGTATCCGCGCGCGCCTACATCAATTGCAAGCGCTTATTGATACCCACCAGCCCGACATCATAGGCCTACAGGAAATTAAAGTTCATGACGAACAATTCCCTGTTGCGGCCGTAGAAGCCATGGGGTACAAGGTGTATTTTCATGGGCAAAAAAGCCATTACGGCGTTGCTTTCCTCGCTAAAAATGAACCTATCGAGGTGCAAAAAGGCTTCCCTACCGATGATGACGATGCTCAGCGTCGAATGATCATGCTAAAAACCCTTAACGCTAAGGGTGAACCTGTAACCATCTTAAATGGCTATTTCCCGCAAGGTGAAAACGAAAAGCACGAAACCAAGTATCCTGCCAAGCGCAAATTTTACAAAGATTTGATGCATTATTTAGATACCCACCACACGCCTGACGACAATATCATTGTTATGGGCGATGTGAATATTTCGCACACCGATTTAGATATAGGTATTGGCGAAGAAAACAAAAAACGTTGGTTGCGCACCGGAAAATGTAGCTTCTTGCCCGAAGAAAGAGAATGGCTAAATACGCTGTTTAACTGGGGGTTTGAAGATAGTTTCCGCACGCTCTACCCCGAAGTATACGATAAATATTCGTGGTTCGACTACCGTTCGAAGGGGTTCAACGATAACCGCGGCTTACGCATCGACTTGATTTTAGCCACGGCTAACATGCATGCGCAATTAACCGATGCGGGGATTGATTACGACTTACGTGGAATAGAAAAGCCCTCTGACCATGCGCCAATTTGGGCCACGTATAGCAAGTAATAAATAGGGGCAGCAGTTAATGACGTCACTTCAATGGGTAGGGCTAATAGGCTTTGTGGGCGTTTTGGCCATAGCCATAAAAAACATTTCACTTAGCGGACTCTCTAAAGATAGGCATCAACAGCATTTAGTGTTTGGCAGTGCTGCCACCCTTTTTACCTTGTGGATGTTGCGTGTTGGAATATACGATGACTTGTACGTGCACGTAATGGGCTTAAGTGCCCTTACGCTTATGTTGGGTTTTCGCTACGCCATAATTACTGGCGCCCTTGCATTGCTTGGCGCTACAGCCGCAGGCTACAGTAGTTGGCAAAGTTTCGGCATTCAGGGGTTGCTTGGCATCGTATTACCGATAGGGTTAACGTACCTTATTTTTATGCTTGCCTTCCACCGTATCTCACGCCACCTTTTCGTGTATATCTTTATCTGTGCGTTTTTCCCAGGCGCCTTAACTGCTGCTGTGAAAACCTTTGCCCTTGGTGGTTACTTTTATCTCGACGGAATCTATCAATGGGACATTATCGTTGATAATTACCTTTTGCTTATTCCACTACTGGTGTTTCCAGAGGCTTTCTTCAATGGCTTGGCGATTACCATGTTAGTAATTTACCAGCCCTCTTGGGTATACACCTTTCACGATAAATTTTATTTAGATAAATAATAAATGTCTGCCACGCACGTTATTTTAAACAACAAGCTTACAAAAAACAGGCATAAAAAAGCCGCGTCAATTTGAAGCGGCTTTTTTCAACAATACTCAGGCTTACTTATCGAACAAGATGTCCATAACATCAGAAAGTTCGCTTTTGCCTTCACGAATTTCTTGTTCCGATAAGCCAGCAATTTCGTGAGGAAATACTAACCATTCGTCACTTTCGTTCACATAATAATCTGGCACAATATCGGTAGTATTGTTTTGTGGTTTGTACCACGGGCACGCTATGCGAATGTCTTTAGGCATATTCAAACGCATAAGCTTATTAATTTGATTAATTAGCGCATCTACACTGCGACCGGAATCAAATACGTCGTCCACAATAAGTAACTTGTCGTTAGCGTTAGCGTTCTCAACTAAGTAATGCAAGCCGTGCACGCGAATTTCTTTCGACTGCTTATTAATACCGTAATAAGACGAGGTACGAACAGCAATGTGATCGGTAGAAGTATCTTTAAACTCAAAAAACTCTTGTACCGCGATACCTATGGGTGCGCCGCCACGCCAAATACCGATGATAAAGTCGGGACGAAACCCATCTTCATAAACCTTTGCGGCTAAGCGAAAGGAATCCTGTAACAGCGATTGCGAGGTAATAAAATTCTTGTTCATGACGTCCACTGACCCAAGTTGAAAAGACCGCGAGTATAGAGAATTTCGCCGCTATTTGCACGGCATATTCGTTCACTTATTCATTTTGTAAGGCGTGAGATGGGTGTACTTTCATAGCTTTACGCGCAGGATACAAACTTGCACAAAGGCACAATAGTAGCGATAAACAGGCCACTACCACAATTTGCACCGCATCCATTTCTATCGGCAACCCCTGCCCACCAGCGGCTAGCGCGATAGGCGAACCTATTAGTGATAAAAGTGTGTTTAACTGCAGCGTAAGTATAACACCAGCAACTAAGCCAATACTGGCCCCTTTCATGCCATTGAATAACCCGTTAAACACAAATATCCACATAATACTGCTAGGTGTCATACCTTGGGTTTGCAGTACCGCAATGTCGCCTTGTTTTTCAGACACCACCATCACCAACGCAGAAACAATATTAAACGCCGCCACAGCAATAATAAGCAACAGCATAAGAAACATCATGTTCTTTTCCATTTTGACTGCATCAAACAAGGGGCCTTTTTTATCTCGCCACGTTATATAGTTTACGCCTAAAGGCGCTAGAGCGGCTTCGGTAGATGCATAGGCAAAGGCGTCATCCAGAAATAACCGAGTAGCTTGCCCCTCGCCCTTAATATCTCGTAGCAAACGGTTACTATCGTCCAAATGCATATAGATAACTTTATCATCCATTTGCGAGCCCATATCAAACACGCCACTTACCGTAACAAGGCGTTGACTAGGCATTCTGCCAAAGGGCGTATAAACACTGGCGCCCGCAACCATCACCCTAAGGTTATCGCCTACCCTAACATCTAACTGCAGCGCCAAAGCTCTACCTATTATTACGTTGAAGCTGCCGCTTTTAAGGTTTTCAAAACGGCCTTGGGTCATTTGCTTAGCCACCATGGCGTGTGCGATCATCGCATCGGGGGCTACGCCGTGAACTTGTACGCCCCGTAAATCGGTAAACGATTGCACCACGGCTTCTGCCTCTCTAAAAGGCATGCTTGCTACCACGTGAGGAAGCGCTTTTACGCTACTTTCTTGTATAGGGTCTATAATTTCAATATGTGGCACTATGCCCAAAATTCGTTGCTTTAGTTGTGCTTCAAAACCATTCATCACCGACAACACAACAATTAACGCAGTAAGGCCTAAGGCTATGCCCGCCACTGAAAACCGATTTATAAATGAAATAAAGCTATTGCCACCGGCAGATTTACCGACAGACGACTTCGCATAGCGATAAGCGATAAAGGCAGAAAGAGGATAAAACAAAACTGCGCCCTATTTGTGGTGCTGAATTCATCCTTCGTCTATCACCTAGCTAAGCATAAGCAGAGAATGACGCAAAGATGACGAGTTAATTGCAAAATAGTAAAGTGAGTAGTCTACGTGTAAGCTACTGGCTGTACAAGAATAAGTGGTGGGAGAAAAAAGTGGAAAACCTAAGTCTGGAACAAAAAAAGACGCAGTTCGACGAGTATTTTTCGATTGCCCATGAGATTAATATAAATGTAACGCCAGTAAGTAAGGGCGCGGTGCCCGCCACAGAAGCGCAGCTAGAAAGTGCGATGCCTTATGCGTTTCGCATAGCCAGCGAAATGGCCAGTTTAGAAGCGCAAGCGCTACGCCCCTTACGTCATTTAAGTGATCACGCTGAATCGCTTACTGAATACCTTAACCATCAAGCAAAAAAAATTGACTTGATGATGTCGTTTATTTTACATCAGCAAGATGAACCAAATGCGCGTTTTAAGACAATAAAGTTTGGTGGTGGTGGCATTATTATACAAAGTGACACGCCTATGGATATTGGGACATATGCTGAACTTAAGCTGTTTTTAGACTCGGAAGCTGCCGCCATATTTTGTTTCGGTGAAGTTATTACTTGCGAGAATGTTGAGGATGATTACCATATAGCCTTTATATTCAGTACCATCAGAGAACAAGATCAAGAGCTTCTTGTACGCGCCAGTTTGCATTTGCAAACACAACAGCTGCGTAAACGTGCTCAACAGAAGAAATCAGGCGACTAATACCGCCTCATCGCGAACGTATTGTTAGTTAACAGGACACCATGACTGCCAGCCTCTTATCACTGCCCATACCAGCGCAGAAAAAATCTACCACATCTCAAGATCACAAGCATTGGGGGCAGCTGCAAGGCAGTAGCCCTGCGTTGTGTATCACCCAAGCACAGGCTCAGTATGCTGGCCCTATCGTGCTGGTCACGGCAGATACTCCTTCGGCACTAAAGTTGGAAAAAGAGCTGGCATTTTTCATGTCAGAGAAACCCATTCCTATTACCCTATTTCCCGACTGGGAAACCTTGCCGTACGATACCTTTTCTCCTCATCAAGATATTGTTTCTCAGCGTTTAGAAACCTTGTATCGGTTTACCCAACAACGGGACGGCATATTTATTGTTCCTGTTAACACGCTAATGCAACGCTTAGCGCCCACCAATTATTTAGCCAAGTATTTGTTAATGCTAAATAAAGGCGACACGATTGACCGAGACCAATTTAGGCGAAATTTAGAGCAAGCTGGTTATCTGCATGTAAGTCAGGTAATGAGTCACAGCGAATTTTCGGTACGCGGCAGCATTATCGATTTGTTCCCAATGGGCAGCGATAAGCCGTTTCGTATTGACCTGTTCGATGATGAAGTTGACTCAATTCGCTTTTTCGACACAGATACCCAGCGCTCGGGAGAGTCGGTAAATAAAATTCGCTTACTCCCCGCGCGCGAGTTTCCCACCGACAAGGCGGCAATCACGTTATTTAGGCAGCAATTTTTAGAAAAATTCGATGCCAGCAACGCGTCTGAATCTGTTTTTGCGCAAGTAAGCAAGGGTACTATGCCAAGCGGTGTAGAGTATTACTTACCGCTATTTTTCGAAACCTCGGCAACACTTTTTGACTACCTACATCCCGACTCGTTGTTATTGATGCATGGCGATGTAAAAGATGCCAGTGAATTCTTCTGGGCCGATGTGCAAGAACGCTATGAACAATATCGCTACAACCCAGCACGCCCTTTATTGCCACCGGAAGATTTGTTTCTTCCCATCAATGAGTTATTTGGGTCGATTAAACAGTGGCCAAGAGTGTCGCTTAGCCCACAAACGCTAGAAGATAGCGCGGGGGCGTTTAACCTAGGCTGCGAAAAGCTTGATGATATTGCTATTAACTCTCAGAAAAAAGTGCCTGCCCAGCAGCTTATAAACACCGTTAAAGACGCAAAGAAGCGCGGCGCTAAAGTACTGTTTTGTGCTGAGACACAAGGCCGTAAAGAAGGCTTGTTAACCTTACTTAAAAAGGCTGACATTAAACCCGCTGCCACAGAATCATTTGCCACTTTCTTAACCGCCCACGACGACATTGGCATTACGGTTGGCATGGTTGAACACAGCTTTCGCTGGCATAGCCCTGAAGGCGAGTTATTGTTTATTACCGAAACTGAGTTACTTGGTCACAAAGTAAGTCAGCGTAGGCGTAGAGATAAGCGAACCGCCACCGATGAAAGTGCCATTATTCGAAACTTGGCGGAATTGTCTATTGGGCAGCCAGTGGTACACCTTGACCATGGTGTGGGGCGTTACCTCGGGTTGCAAACCTTAGACGCAGGCGGGGTTACCACAGAGTACTTGTGTATTGAATATGCCAAGCAGTCTAAGCTGTATGTGCCCGTTGCTTCATTACACCTTATTTCACGCTATACAGGTGGAGATGCGGATACTGCACCGGTTAATGCACTTGGTTCCGATGCATGGAGCAAAGCGAAACAAAAAGCGGCTGAAAAAGTGCGTGATGTGGCAGCCGAATTACTGGATGTTTACGCAAGACGAGCAGCTAAACCGGGCTTTGCCTATCCCATTAACTGGGAAGATTATCAAGCCTTTGCTGATAGCTTTCCGTTTGAAGAAACCCCCGATCAGGCACAAGCCATCGCTGCTGTTATTCATGACATGGGCCGCCCCCAAGCGATGGATAGGCTGGTGTGCGGTGACGTAGGCTTTGGTAAAACCGAAGTGGCCATGCGGGCAGCCTTTTTAGCCGCGAATCAAGGTAAACAGGTTGCGATTTTAGTGCCTACCACCCTGTTAGCCCAGCAGCACTACGAAAACTTTAAAGATCGCTTTGCCGCGTGGCCGTTTGAAATTGAAGTAATGAGCCGCTTTGTTAGTGGCAAAATGCAAAAAGACGTAATAGAACGCATTAGTGAAGGTAAAGTAGATATTGTGGTTGGCACCCATAAACTGCTTTCCAGCGACATTAAATTTAGCGATCTGGGTTTGGTTATTATTGATGAAGAACATCGCTTCGGTGTGCGTCAAAAAGAAAAGCTGAAGTCGCTTCGCGCCGATGTGGATATTCTTACTTTAACCGCAACGCCAATTCCGCGCACCTTAAATATGGCGTTATCCGGCATGCGCGACCTGTCAATTATAGCCACGGCGCCAGCGCGACGCTTGTCTATTAAAACCTTTGTACAACAACGTAACAAAGCGGTTATTCGAGAAGCCATCATGCGTGAAATATTACGCGGAGGCCAAGTATATTTTCTGCATAACGAAGTAAGCACCATTGCCCGAACCGTAGAAGAAATTGCTGAAATTGTGCCCGAAGCGCGTATTGCTATGGGTCATGGGCAAATGCGCGAACGTGAACTAGAAAGCGTAATGAGCGATTTCTATCATCAACGCTATAATGTGTTGGTTTGCACCACTATTATTGAAACGGGCATAGATGTGCCCACCGCTAACACCATAATAATGGACCGTGCCGATCATTTAGGCCTGGCGCAGTTACACCAACTTCGGGGGCGCGTTGGCCGCTCTCATCATCAAGCTTATGCTTACTTACTAACGCCACATCCAAAACGCATGACTAAAGATGCGGCGAAACGACTGGACGCTATTTCTCAGTTAGAAGACTTGGGCGCCGGGTTTGCCCTTGCTACCCACGATTTAGAAATACGGGGTGCTGGGGAATTATTAGGTGATGATCAATCGGGACAAATTGCGAGTATTGGCTTTAGTTTGTATATGGATATGTTAGATAAAGCCGTAACGGCCCTTAAAAATGGAAAAGAGCCATCTTTAGATGACGCTATGGCTGGGCATACCGAAATTGAACTGCGCATCCCGGCATTGCTTCCTGAGGATTATATAAGCGATGTAAATACACGATTATCTTTATACAAACGCCTTGCGGGTTGCAGTTCTCAAGAAGATATTGATGAATTCCAAGTAGAGTGCATCGACCGCTTTGGGTTGTTACCAGATGCTGCGAAGAATTTAGTGCAAGTGGCTGAACTAAAATTAAAAGCACAAGAATTAGGTATCCTAAAAGTAGACTTGTCTGCCCAAGGCGGTACCATAGAATTTAAAGAAACCACCAAAGTTGACCCTGGCTTTATTATTCAACTAGTCCAAAGCAAGCCGGATAAATTTAAGTTTGAAGGCAGCCAAAAACTAAGAGTGGTTAACACAACAGAGACCGCCGAGCAGCGTATTGCGCTAATTAGCGGTATCATTGCCGATTTTGCAAAGGAGTCGCGATAACATGAAGGTTTCTCGCTGGTGCCCGCTTTTGTCGTTAACCATGGTTTGTTTACTTACCGCGGCACCAACTAAGGCAAATGATGACTGGTGGTTTGACGTAGAAGTTATTGTTTTTGAAAGAAAGCTCGATTTGACAGAGCTTGACGAGCAGTTTGAATTTGCAGATTCTTTAGCCCCGCCCTTGGTGGAAGCGGATGTTATCGGCGATGCCATTGTTCCTAATATTAGTTGGCTAAAGCAAGGGCTTCCTAACTGTAACCAAGCGCTTACCCCCCAGTGGCCTGAAGATATTGCCTATGTAAGCGATACCGCGTTATTCGATGGTGAGACAGCGGATGCTACCGTGGACGCGTTAGATGCAGTAAAAACAATGGATGTAGTAGAAGCAGTAGACACAGTGAAAAGTGCCGGCGCTGCTGATACCGACCCCCTCGCTCACGTTGATTCCCTCCCCCTTGAAAATGAGCAAGCGGCACGTAGTTTTGCCCTTGAGATGTTATTAAAAGACAGTGAATTAACAGAAGAAATTTCGGTTCCTGAAGTCACAGCCTGTAAAACTGTGCAACCATGGATGACCTATCAAAGGGGACAATGGCACACCCATAGGCCCGATAACCGCATTCCAGCCCCTAACGAATTACCCATAACGCCGGAAGGCTTCGACTGGCCTCGCGCCGGCCATGCGCATTTATTGCCGGCCTCTTCGCAGCAATTAACCAGCTTGTCTCGGCAAATACGTCAAAATCGCGATTTAACTCGATTGCTACATGTAACATGGCGTCAGCCAGTGTTATTCGGCAAAGACAACGCCTTTAATGTTCGCTTATTTGCAGGCCAAAATTTTGCTGATCGTTTTACTTTATCCGGCGATCCAATAGTAACACCGGCGGTTAATGACGATGAGTTATTACCCAGTTTATCGAATTTAAGTGGCCAAAGTGATAACCCAAACACCTCTGCTGATCAGTTTTTTGACCACTTAGAACAAAAACTCTCGGCCCCAGCCCCGGTAGATTTTTCGTATTTTAGTGACACCATTATAAATAAACTGGGTACGCCTTTACCGAACGATGAAAGTGAAATAGTTCAACAAGCGCCTACTACTCCTATATGGCAATTAGACGGTAGCCTTAAGGTATTTTTAAAATACATTAATCGCGTACCTTACCTACATATAGACAGTGCGCTTTTTTACCGCCAACCTATACCGCTTAAAGCGCTAAAGCCCATAGATGAAATCGCGGGTATGGATAGCGCAATGTCGCCATCAGAGGCGCAGGCTGATTATCGTCTGGTATCTGTACCCTTTAGTGAGCAGCGCCGCGTGATCAGTAAGCAACTGCATTATTTTGACCACCCCTTATTCGGTATGGTGGTAGAAATTCGCCGTTATAAGCGCCCCGCTCCGGCTGAGCAGTAGTTAACCGTTAGCAGGTTAGCGGAATAAGGTTTACAGGAAAGCACAATGAAAATTTACACACGTACCGGCGATAAAGGCACTACGCAGGTTTACGCAGATAAGCCGTTACGGGTAGACAAAGACGATGCGGTAGTAAATAGCTACGGTGACATTGACGAACTAAACAGCCAACTAGGACTGCTGGCTGCCGTAGCCGCTGCAGAGTTTCGCCCGCATTTACATAGTATTCAGCGTAACTTGTTTCAAGCAGGGTTCGCAATTTCCGCAAACACGTCTTTATCTGAGGCAGATATTAAAGCGCTGGAAGATGAGATTGATGCGCTTAGTAAAGTAATGCCGCCTCAAACACAGTTTGTATTACCCGGAGGTTGTACAGCTGCTGCGCAAAGCCATGTGTGTAGAGCGGTGTGTAGACGGGCAGAGCGTGCGGTTATATCGCTACGTCGTCATTACGATGTGCCTGAGGTTGTACCAGCATACCTTAATCGTTTATCAGATTATTTGTTTACCCTAGCCCGCTACCTTAATTTTCAAGCTAAGGTTAATGACGTAACAGTTTAACCTTAGCCTGAACTTTCTTATTTACCATAGCCACATGTTTCTTGTGGCTAACGCTTTGTTTAGCGCTCTTTATCGGGCCCTTTCATTAAAGCCTACGAACAAACATGGCCATTATCTACGCCGATTAATTAGCGTAAATAATAAAAACAATTACGTAATCTGGTAGTTTTGCAGCAAGGCTTTCCCGTCTTTATAGGCTTGATGAGCATGACCAGGTAATGGCCGAGCGTATAAATTGGTAAGGGCGCTATTGGTATTGTTAGTATGTTTGGCTGCCTTCTTTTTTTGCTCTACATAGTGAACTAAGCTGTCTAATATTGCCTCTGCGCCTTGGGTATTGTTACACGCAAGTACCATGTCACAGCCCGCGTCTAGCGCAGCTTGTGCTCGTTCTGGATACCCGCCTGCCACACTGGCACCATGCATTGACAGATCGTCAGAGAACACCACGCCGTTAAACCCTAGTGTCTGCTTTAACTGTGTTTGCAGCCACGTGGAAGAAAAACCAGCAGGGCTGTCGTCTACCTGTGAGTAAATAACATGGGCTGGCATTACCCCGTCCAGTAATCCCGCCTCAATAAGTGTTTTAAATACCACCATATCCGTCGCCAAAATTTCTTCAAATTCCCGTGAATCAACAGGAAGCGCAACATGAGAATCGGGGGCCACGCTACCATGACCCGGAAAGTGCTTGCCAATAGCGGGCATAGCACATTGAGCTAACCCCGTTATTAACCCCGTAGCCAAAGCAATAACATCGCTACTATCGGGGGCGAATGCCCTGTCGCCTATTACCTCAGAAACCCCATTTATATCCAGCACAGGGGCAAAGCTAAAATCGATGTTATGTTGCTTTAATTCATAGGCAAACACACTACCGCAGGCTTGCGCCAATTCAATGGCTTGCTCGAAGGTAGGGGCAATCTCGGTAAGTTTGCCCATTGCCGGAATAGCCGTAAAACCTTCACGAAACCGTTGCACATGCCCGCCTTCATGATCTACTGCGATAAGCAAAGGCTTGTTTGCCGCATCTCGTATTTCTTTTATTAGTTGGTTTAGCTGCGCTTTATCATAATAATTGCGACTAAATAAAATAACCCCGCCGGTTACCGGGTGCGCTAACTTTTCTTTTTCTTCAGCCAACAAACGTTCAGCACAACAATCTAGCATTAGTGGGCCCATAACTGCCCCTTTTTACTCTTCATAAAACATCACTTCAATTTTACGGTATCTGTGGTTAGGATAGAGAAAAAAAGGGAGTAATTCACGTGTTAACTTGGATCAAGTGGTTGGTGTTAGGTGCGGTAGTGCTCGTGCTTGTGAGTGTAGGTGCTATTTACGCCACTCTCTTTATGAGTTTACCCACCCTTGATGGAAACGATGTTAGCCAATATATCGACGCTCCCTCTTCGCTAGAGCGCGACGAACTAGGTCACGCTATAGTAACCACACAGTCGAAATTTGATGCTGCGTTTGTATTGGGCTTTGCTCATGCCCAAGACCGTTACTTTCAAATGGACTTACAACGAAGAACCGCCGCCGGCGAATTAGCACAATGGGTAGGCGAGCCTGCCCTAGCCCTTGATAAACGCCATCGCTTTCATCAGTTTTCGCAGCGAGCAAAAAAAGTATTTGAAAACTTGCCCGTTGAGCAGCAAGAGATGTTAGTGCGATACGCCCACGGGGTAAATACAGCACTTAGCGAAAATAGTGTGCCACCGTTTGAGTATATTGCAGCAGGCGTAACCTTAAAACCCTGGCGCCCTACCGACAGTATACTGGTAGCCTACAGCATGTATCTTGACTTACAGGGCACACAAATAGAGCTAGACTTGGCGCGCACTGCGTTAAAAGATAACTTTGGTGAGCAGGTATACCGCTTTATTACCCAGCCAAGTAACTACCAAGCCGCCTTAGATGGCAGCGAAATTCCCCTTTCAGATGCAGACATTCCCACCTACCCCCATGAGGCGACCATAAAGAACACCGGCACAAATGAGGCTAGCTCTAACAATATTAGTAGTAATAACGCTAGCGCAGGCGAAACAGCCCGTAATTACAACGCAGTGCCACCCGCCGACATAGGCAGTAACAATTACGCGGTGACAGGCGAACTAACCCCTACCGGTAGTGGGTTATTAGCCAATGATATGCATCTAGGTTTACGGGTACCTATTATTTGGTATCGCACCCAATTAAACTACCTAGATAAAGGCGAGAATATACAGGTTACCGGCGTTTCTTTGCCTGGGTTACCCGGTGTTATAGTAGGTACTAATAATCATATTGCCTGGGGTTTCACCAACGCTAACCTAGATAACGTAGACTGGATAGCGCTAAAGGATGATGTTGTAACAACCCAAATAGAAAGCACCATAACCGTAGGTGAAGAAGCGGTTACCTATTCGTTTGAACACAGCGACTACGGGCCAGTAACTACATTAGGTGAACAGCGCTATGCCCTTAACTGGGTAGCACATCACCCGTTCGCCGTTAATTTGTCGGTAATAGATTTAGCCAGCGCACGCACAATTGATGACGCTATACGTAGCGCAAGACGTATTGCCATGCCCGTGCAAAACCTAGTAATAGTAGATAAAGAAGGCAGCGCAGCATGGACGCCAGCAGGCGCGGTTATGGCACGTAACAAAGCCACTGAAACAGCTATTACTCAAACGGCTCTGCCGTTACAAAAGAGTAGAAAGACCAGTAACTTACCTGTTGTTAAAAACCCCGACAGTAAGCGAATTTGGACTGCAAACGCCCGTGTGATAACGGCCAGCGACATGCCAAGGCTGGGTGACGGTGGCTATGCCCTCGGCGCTCGCGCACGGCAAATTCGCGACCGTTTATTTGAAAAAGATACCTTTACCGAAGAAGATTTTTACGCTATTCAGCTAGACAACCACGCCCAATTTCTCATTCCTTGGCATCATTTGTTAAGTGGCTTACTCACCGCCCACGACGTAGAGTTTAAAGTAGACCTTGCGTATTTGGGGCAATGGCAGGAATGCGCGTGTGAAGATTCGGTAGGCTACACACTTGTTAAACACTTTAGACGCCATGTAATACAAAAGCTATTCGGACGGTTATTACACTCGCTAGACGAAAAAGGTGTGAATAGCCGTACATTATTACGGGGGATTGAACCTGCCACGTGGGAGCTTATACACACGCAACCTAATGATTGGCTACCGCCAAATACAGAAACATTTGATGAATTATTGGTGGATGCATATCGCGAAGCTAAGCACGAATTGTTAAACCGCTACTCGCCACAAGAAGCCGATATGGCAACCCTGCGTTGGGGAGAGGTAAACAAGCTAACTATTACCCATCCATTCGCCGCACAAATACCAGGGGTTGGACACTTATTGAATATGGATACAGTAGAAGGGTTTGGTGATACCTTCATGCCCTCGGTACAAGCCCCTAACTTTGGTGCATCACAACGCTTTTTTGTAAGCCCCGGACATTTAGATAGGGCTATATTAACCCTTCCAGGCGGGCAATCGGGTCATCCGCTATCTCCGTTTTATGCCAAAGGATTTAACGATTACGCAAGTCATGGTGCTACTCCCCTGCTTCCAGGGCAGAGTGTTCATAAGCGGCAATGGTACAAACAGGAAGAATAATGACACCCGCTATAACCTTACTGAAAAAACATAAAATACCCTATGAGTTACTTCAATATGACCACGATAGCCGGGCAGCGTCGTATGGCGCCGAAGCGGCCGAAAAGCTATCGTTAGACGCAAACGATGTTTTTAAAACTTTGGTGGTACGTGATGAAAGCGCTACATTAGCCGTGGCTATTGTGCCGGTAAACGCGCGCTTAAGTGAAAAGAAAATAGCAAAAGCGCTAAAGGTAAAAAAGGTGTCGATGGCCGATGCCGAGCAAGTTATCGCCTCTACCGGATATGTACTTGGCGGGGTAAGCCCCTTAGGGCAAAAGAAAAGATTACGCACGGTAATTCATGAAAGCGCTACGAACAAAAACTGTATATATGTAAGCGCCGGAAAACGCGGCCTAGAAGTGGCGATAGCGCCTAACGCGCTCGCCAAATTACTTGGTGCTACCTTTGCCGATATCCACGCTTAGTAAACGCCTATATTGACATGGCGCATGCTACATAAACAGGTTAATCGGTAACCAATGCTGCCGTTAGTTGCCTTGACTGGCATCGCGGGTATCGCTATCTCGCGCTTCGCCACGGGGGCTGGATAATTCGCCACGGGGACTGGATAACTCGCCACGGGCGTTTGCTTGTGCTAACCACTGCGCCTGTGCCTCTTTTATAGCAGCCTCACTTGGCGAGCTATCACCTGAAATAGCCACGGCTATCTGGCGTATAATATTATCGCGCTTTTCAAGCAATGCATCAGCGCGAGGGAATAAGTCGTTAGCTTCAGGATATTGCGCTTTTAACCCTTGTATGTCTTTTAACGCATAATAACGTGCTTCAAATGCTTCATTAAACAACTGCCGTTTAGCATTGAAGATCACATACTCTCTCGCGTGTTGCGAATCTAAGTAAGCTTTATCTTGTGAAGACAACGACGCGGCTTCTGCCACCGATTTCGCCTGCGACATCCACTCGTCTATAGCTGCATCATCATCAGTTGCCACGGCCTGTTTTACACCCGCTTGCAAATCTGACGCATGGAGTATTTCCATTACCGTGATAACAGGAGCTTGAGCGGCCTCATCGGCTTTTTCAGCAGCATCATAAGAAAGAAAAACAAACCATCCTGCCACAGCAATAACCACTATGGAAAGAACCACTAGCGCTTTCTTCACACTTTCCTCCAAACACAATAAAAAGTTAGCGCCTTTAAAAAGGGCTAACTTAAAAACATACAAAAAGAGCGAGTTACCCCGCTCTTTTTCATGCTAACAACAAGTTTATTACTCGTCGATAGGTGAAGAGTTCTCTACCCGGCTCTTCAATTTCTGACCCGGGCGAAAAGTCACTACACGACGCGCTTTAATTGGAATGTCTTCACCGGTTTTAGGGTTTCGGCCCGGACGTTCGTTCTTATCACGCAAGTCAAAGTTGCCAAAACCTGACAGTTTTACTTGCTCACCAGCTTCTAGTGCACTTTTAATTTCTTCAAAGAAAAGTTCCACTAAATCTTTTGCATCACGTTTGTTAATGCCAAGTTTTTCAAAAAGGTGTTCAGCCATCTCGGCTTTGGTCAATGCCATAGTTTACTCTCTTAACGCGGCCCCAAATTCAGTCTCCAGACCCTTAACTACAGTATCTACAGCCTGCTGAATTTCAGCCTCTTCCAAGGTTTTGTCCGGATCTTGTAAGTGAAGTGACAATGCAAGGCTCTTGTAACCAGGTTCAATACCCTTGCCTTTGTACTCGTCAAACAAGTTTAGGCCAACTAGTTGATTTACGCCAATTTTTTCTATGTAGGAAAGGATATTCCCTACCCGCACATCATCTTTAACCGTAATAGCTATATCACGACGGTTTGATGGGAAGCGCGAAACCGGTACCGCTGACGGTAGCTTGCGTGCCGTTATTGCTTCAACTTCAAGCTCGAACACAAATACACGACCGTTCACACCCAGCATTTTAGTAAATTGCGGGTGTATAGCACCAATATAGCCAACTTCTTCATCATTAAGCAAAATTTTTGCCGTCATACCGGGATGCAGAGCATGATGCGTAGCAGTTTCAAAACTAAACTCGCCGACTTTACCCGTAAGAGCCAGTAATGCCTCTACATCAGCTTTTGCATCAAAGAAGTCTACTGGGCTGTCTTCTCTGTCCCAATGTTCTTCATGACGACGTCCTGCTACTACACCACCTATTACCTGCTGTTGCAATACACCATTAGGCGTATCTGCTTGAGGAATAAAGCGTAATCCAGTTTCAAACATGCGAATACGACTTTGCTGACGTTTCTGGTTATACGCAGTAGCGCCTAACAAACCAGGCCACAAACTCACGCGCATAATCGACATATCAGAGGATATTGGATGCGGTAGTACTAAGCCCTTCGACTCAGGGAATAGCGCGTTTTGCACCTTAGGATCGACAAAAGAATACGTAATGGCTTCGTTATAGCCACGACTTACCAGCAGCGATTTCAAGCTATTCACGTTTAGCTTTGCTTCTTGAGAAGGCAGCATCGCTAACGTTGCTTTAGGAGCAACATTAGGAATGTTGTTGTAACCGTAAACGCGAGCGATCTCTTCTATCAAATCTTCTTCTATTGCAATATCAAAACGATAGCTTGGTGCTACTGCACTCCAGCCTTCGCTTACCTCAGAAACTGTCAGCCCTAAGCGTGTTAGCATTTCAGTCACTTTAGCGTCTTCGATACTGATACCTAATACACGGCGTAATCGATCACGACGAAGTACAACGGTAGCTTGTTTGGGTAATTTATCTTCTGATACAGCTTCAACCACCGGGCCTGCTTCCCCGCCACAAATCTCAAGCACTAGTGCACTAGCACGTTCCATGGCTTTGCGTTGTAGCTTAGGGTCGACACCGCGTTCGTAGCGGTGGGAAGCATCGGTATGCAAACCGTATTGACGCGCACGCCCCATGATCGCATCGCGGCTAAAAAACGCACTTTCTAGTAAAATATCTTTCGTGTCGGTATTTACACCCGAGTGCAACCCACCGAAAATTCCCGCCATCGCCAAGGCTTTTTCATCATCAGCAATAACAAGGGTATTGTCATGAAGTTTAGCTTCGCTTTCATCAAGCAACGTAAGAGTTTCACCCTCATTCGCCATACGTACGTTAATGTTGCCCTTAATCGCAGCAAGATTAAACGCATGCATAGGTTGGCCAAGTTCCAACAATACAAAGTTGGTAACATCTACGATGGGGTCTATGCTGCGAATACCGCTACGGCGAAGCTTTTCAACCAGCCAAAGTGGCGAGGTTGCAGTAACATCAACACCTTTTATTACGCGGCCTAAATAACGTGGACACGCACTATCCGCGCTAAGGGTAATAGTAAGGGCATCTTCTATTGTAGGCTGAACATCGTCAATTGAAGGTTCATTTACATCAAGATTGTTAAGCACACCCACTTCGCGAGCAATACCACGAATACCCAAACAGTCCGCTCGGTTAGGGGTTAAATCTACTTCAACGCTGGTATCATCTAAACTTAAGTAGTTGCGAATATCGGCGCCCACAGGCGCATCAGACGGCAACTCGATAATGCCATCGTGATCATCACTAATGCCTAGTTCAGAAAAACTACACAGCATGCCAAAGGAAGGCTCACCACGAAGTTTCGCTTTTTTGATTTTAAAGTTACCCGGCAGTACAGCACCAACACACGCCACCGCCACTTTAATACCTTGACGACAATTCGGCGCACCACAAACGATATCTAGTAGCTCATCACTACCTACATTAATTTTGGTAACGCGAAGTTTATCGGCATTAGGATGCTGACCGCACTCAACGACCTCACCCACTAGCACGCCAGAAAACTCGCCCGCCACAGGTTCTACACCGTCAACTTCAAGGCCAGCCATACTCAACTGTTCAGACAGCTCATGTGCCGACAGCGATGGGTTAACCCACTCTCTTAACCATTTTTCACTGAATTTCATGTGTACTCTCTGCCTTAGTTGAACTGCTTAAGGAAACGTAAATCGTTCTCAAAGAACGCACGTAAGTCATTCACGCCATAGCGCAACATGGTCAAACGCTCTACGCCCATACCAAAGGCAAAGCCAGTATACTGTTCAGGATCGATACCCACCGACTTCAATACATTAGGGTGAACCATGCCACAACCCAGTACTTCCAGCCACTGACCGTTTTTACCCATCACATCCACTTCAGCAGAAGGTTCAGTAAACGGGAAATACGAAGGACGGAAGCGAATTTCTAACGATTCTTCGAAGAAGTGATGAAGGAAGTCGTGCAAAATACCTTTTAAATCGGTAAAGCTAACATCTTTATCAACCATTAAGCCTTCCACTTGGTGGAACATAGGCGTATGGGTTTGGTCGTAATCATTACGATAAACACGCCCTGGCGAAATGATACGTAGCGGCGGTTGCTCAGCTTCCATGGTGCGAATTTGCACACCAGAGGTTTGCGTACGAAGCATCATATCAGGGTTGAAATAGAAGGTATCGTGATCAGCACGCGCAGGGTGATTCGCAGGAATATTCAACGCGTCGAAGTTATGAAAACCATCTTCAATTTCAGGGCCTGTTTTAACCGCGAAGCCAAGCTCGCCAAAAAACGACTCAATACGCGCAATAGTGCGACTAACTGGGTGCAAGTTGCCCGGTTGTTCTACCCTACCCGGTTTAGTGACATCTACAGCTTCTTCAGACAACTTTCGGTTCAATTCTTCAGTACGTAAAAAATCGCCTTTTGCTGAAATAGCTTGTTGAATAACCTGTTTCGCTTGGTTAATTTTTTGACCGGCAGCAGGACGTTCTTGTGCTGACAACTTGCCGAGCCCTTTTAATAAGTCGGTAAGTTTACCTTTCTTACCCATGAATTCGACCCTAACTTGGTCTAGAGTGGCTGCATCTTGTGCAGCGTCAATCTGGCTTTGTGCCTGATTGATAATAGCGTCAAGCTCCATGTTTTCCTCAATTGACATGATGACTGGATAACCACGGCGAAACGGCACACAGCCAAAAAAGCGCCTGAATATGTGGTTTGCCTAGTATAAAGGCGTTAGTTTACACGAGAGTACGATGAAACCGCTACCCTATATGGCTGATATTGGCAGAATTTTCATGGGTGAAATATAACTTTTAAAGGCTTCCGCCACTTTTGCAGCGTCAAAATAGCGAAAATACTGACAGAGTACTATGCACACCCATGATTTCTGTGTATAAAAATAAATACATTTAGTAAAAGCACCACAGGTTATTAAAGAGATGAAATTCAGGGAAGACATCCAAGGTTTACGCGCACTAGCCGTATTAAGTGTAGTGATATATCACATAAGCCCTTTCCATCTTCCCGGTGGGTTTATTGGCGTAGACATTTTCTTCGTTATATCCGGCTACCTTATTATGGGCCAAATATACGGTAAGATACACGCTAACAACTTCAGTTTTTCAGATTTTTATGTGAGACGCTTTAAACGGTTATTCCCAGCCTATATAGCTACAGTAGCAATAACGTCAATCTTTGCTTTTGTTTATTTTCTTCCTGGGGAATTTAACAAATATGCTTGGAGTCTAGTAGCTTCATGCCTATATGTTTCTAACTTTTATTTTTATACTAAATCAGGATATTTTGACAGTGAATTGCAGGGGTCCCCCCTATTGCACACGTGGTCACTTTCTGTAGAAGAACAATTCTACGCTATAATGCCTGTTTTTTTAATATTTGCGTACGGCATGTGTAAAAAATACTCAGCACTAATGCTTGGGTGTATTTTTACTGTAAGCTTTATACTTTGTATCTACCTAACTAACAACGATCTAAGCTTTGCATTTTTCGCTTCCTTTACTCGCTTTTGGCAATTTATTGCGGGAGGCATAATCGCTATTTACGGTTTACATGTTAAAAAGACCCGCATCACATCCGAGATACTTTCTAGTATGGGGGTATTGATTTTGTTAGCGAGTTGCGTGTTACTAACACATGACGAGTTCCCGGGTATTAAAGCCCTCATACCTACATTAGCCACGGTAGTCGTTCTTTCGTTTTCTAGCTCAGGGCTTATTCTTTATAAATTACTATCTTTAAAACCAGCGATATTCGTAGGCAATATTTCTTACTCCCTTTATTTGTGGCATTGGCCTGTAATCATATTTTACCAACTTCACTTTGAAACTGAGTTGCGAGCTACAGATAAAGTAATTGTATTCCTACTCTCATTTATTTTAGGTACAGCATCATATTATCTAATTGAAGAAAAGTTTAGAAAACACTCTAAGATTCTCGAAAGACCTGGCCGGAAAGTATACCTTAGCGTAGTAGCAACAAGTACCGCACTATGTGCCATAGTATTTTTCCTTACCTTTCTAATGCCCTCAAGATTTTCAGAAAAGCAAATAGCGTATGAGCAATTCATGGAAATTCATGAAGCGGACTATTTTAGGCCCGGAGTGTGTTTTCTAACAAGTAAGCACCCGGATATTTCTTATTTCAATCAAGAGCAATGCTTAATAGCGGAGAAAGGGAAGGAAAATATCTTGTTAGTAGGTGATAGTCACGCTGCGCATTGGTATATCGGACTTAACGCTAATAAAAAACCTAACCAAACAGTAAGTCAAGTCACGGCAAGCGGATGTAAGCCTACAATAAGCTATAAAGGCGAAAGACGCTGTACAGAACTAATGCGCTATGCGTTTGAACAAGTCATTCCAACAGAGAAATACGATAAAATTATTATTTCAGCTAGATGGAAAATGAATGACCTGCCATGGTTATTAAAAACCTTGCAGATACTTGAGGAATTTAACACAGAGGTGACTATCTTTGGTCCGATTATTGAGTATACACAACCGCTACCACGTATCCTTGCCCACGCCGATTTTGATGAAAAATTACTACGGACTCGCAAGTATGATTTCATAGAATCGATTGATACTGAGTTTAACAAAGAGCTAAGTGAAAAAGAGATTCGTTATATTTCTATCCTACATAATGTTTGCGCTACAAAAGAAGATTGCACCATTTTAGTAGAAGATGAGCCTCTTCAGTTCGATTATGGCCATGTAACTGAAAAAGCTTCAGTAATGTTATTGAAGGACCATACCTAATTATTCGTTTAATAACTAGAAAGGTCACGTTCACATTATACACAACGGATAAATCAATAACATGGAACCCGATAGACTAATGCTTTTATGAAAATATGGTAAAAATTTCTTCATAGTTAGAAAAAATAGCAAAGGCATTCCGGATGTCAGTTTTTTTTACAAAAATGAGAACGCTCATTGTGAAAAAGCTACAAGCTATTGATTTAGATGAACTTTAAATTGTGGCGCACTTTGTGCTTATTTTAGTTAGACTAGAAATCCAACTCTTAGGAGCTGTTATGTTAAAAAATTTCTTCAAGGTTTCACTCGCAGTAATGGCGCTGTCTTCTGCGTTACCTTCCAGTGCAAGCGTTATTTTATCGTCTGATTTTACTGGCACATCTGGCGACCCAGCAAATGTAACCTGGACAGAAAATGATGTTAGCGTGACGAACACGCTAGATCCTAAAGATCTCAGCCTTTCGTCTTTAGATTTGTTTACCAACTCAACTAACATGTTCGCAGTTGATCACAACATCCACAAACAGGGGAGTTGGTTTGTCGATATATTGGTTTCTGCAAGCTCGTTGATTGCAGGTATAGATCTAGACGTTTTGTCACTAGATGCCTCCATCTATAATAAAAATGGTGTCCTGCAACCTGCGCAGCGTGATCTTAGTTTCTCTCTTGAATTATTAGATGGACTAAGTTCGATATTTTCTGACACTGTGAATGTGTTTGCGGGCGACAACAATGACCCAGGCTTTACTCCTACAGAAACAATTGAATTCGACCTTAGTGGTATTTTTCTGGACGGTGGTGATGATTACACGTTTCGCCTAACGGTATCGGGAACTGGTGGCGGTAATAACGCAGGGTTCGATAATTTACTACTAACGGGAACATCCAACTCGTTAACACCTTTAAGTGTTTCTGCTCCGGGTACCTTAATTATTTTGATAATGTCGCTATCTATGTTGATTTTTCGATCTCGAAAATAGATCTCTTGCATACGAATGCTTAAAGGCTCTTTTTATCAAAGAGCCTTTTTTATGCTTCATCTATTAATCTACAATTACAAGACATTTCCCAATTCTAATGAGACGGGGCAAACTTAGCGTTTCCTAGCTTGGCCTTGTGTATTGGCGTTAATTCGTTTAACGAGTAAATTAAATATTAGACCTGCTTCACTTATGGGCTCAATACAAACGACTATACGGCTTGGTTTCTCCAGCACTTACTATCAAGATTTTTTATTAAATGCTTTACTATTGATATCTTGAGAACTTTAATAGAAAAAGTAAGCCAAATACTTTTATTTAGAAGTAAACCTTGTGATACTCCTATTATTTATTTAGCATTAATACTTCCACTCTCTAGACCATTAATTCAATGACTTAGTAGAACTTTTATGCCTACTCTGATCAATAAAGTCACTCATTTAAATACCTTAATAAAATAGGTCTCTATATGCCTCTATACTTAAATGAACAACAATCTGTATTATTTTTACACATACCAAAAACAGGTGGTACGACTATAGAGTCATGGTTAGCCGATTCAGGAAAATATGAACAACTACTATTTTCACAAAAGAAACTAGATGATTTAAAGGTAACACCCCAACACTTTGGCTATGAAACGTTAATTAAAATCACGAACGGTTTAGTTCGTCCACACGAATATAAATTTGCGATAGTGAGAAATCCATTCGATAGAATAGTTAGTGAGTTTTTCTATAGAGTAAAATTGAACAATATTGACCTTGGTAGAAAACCAGAGGAATTATTCTCTTCGTGGGTCATTCACAACCTAACCAAATACAAAAGGAATAATGCAATTTTCGATAATCATCTACGCCCCCAATCGTACTTTGTTAGTAAAGGGGTTGAAGTGTTTAGGTTCGAAGACGGAATACAGAATGCTATTAACACTATCGGTGAAAAATTAGGAATTGAAGTTATAGGGGAAGTTAAAGCAAAGAAGGTCAGTTGTAGAAAAGAAATCCTATGGAGCGAAGCATCGGCTAAGTTAGTCTTAGAAATTTATGCAGAGGATTTTAAAAAATTCAAATATCCACGCGACACCTATAAAAATCATTTAAACTGTTCATATCTAAAAAATATAAAAAACAATGCTATATATATATATCATGGCTTAAAGCGTAAGATTTGAGGAAGTTATAAACCATTTTACCTATTCAGAATTTGAATACGCTGGCATTTTCTGATTTGGTTCCATTAGTTACAGTCTCATTAATTTTTTTGATATATTTTTATATGAATAAAAATCACCACATATCAATCGTTACTTTTTATATCTATCTTAAAATTAGCAATTTCTAAACTTAATTTTCTTCAATAGTAAGCTTTCCAGTTCTAAGTAGGAAGCATCTTTAAAAAGACGCATAAATAGTAGGTAAGAAATTGCACCTGTAGCACCAAAAAAGAAAATAGACATAAATGGACTATTTAAATCCATCCAGATTTTGGATAGTACCAATATGGCGTACATGAGAACACTTGCTAATAAAGGTTTAAATAAAGCAAGAAAAACAGAGCTTATGTTGCTCTTCAAAACTACTCTAGTGAGTATCAAAAGAGGGGTAAAAAAGCTTACAAGAGTAGAAAAAATGTATGCAAGTAAGATCCCTTCGATCCCCCATTGTATACCGATAATTAATAATAAAATTCTTGCGGGCTGCGTGAATAAGTTAATTTTAAGTAGCAGGTCTGCTCGACCTTGGGATAGAAAGAATGAACTACAAAGCTGACCAATAGTTGAAAATATATTCACTAGGCTAAATACTACAAAGAACTTTGTCATCGGCAACCATCTTTCACCTAGCAGAAGCAAAATTATATCTTCAGCTAAAAAAGCCATGCCAATCAAAATCGGAAATGTTAAGACAGCAATCATTCCAACTAACCGGAAATATACCTCCTTAACTTTACTTATGTCCTCTTTGAACTGACTAAGCACTGGAAACATTACATCGCTAACTACTCTAGTAATATTTGTAATTGGAAAGGCAGTCAGATAGTAAGCTCTCGAGTAAAACCCGAGGGTAGCTGCCCCAGCAAATTTCCCGACCAGAACTTTATCTGTTTGTTGGGCCACTTGTTGAATAACTTTTGTAGTAAACACACTAGCGCTAAATCTTAAAAGTGGCTTAACTGATGATAGCCGAAACGCTGAAACCTTAAAATTCGATACTTTTAAAAGTAACATAGCTCTAAGAAGTGCTGTTACATACTGTTGAACTACAAGGCTCCAAACACCAAACTCCAATATCGCGCACACTATTGCAAACAGTGAACCCAACAATACTGAAGAGAGTTGTATTACTGAAATTTTCTTATGCGATAGCTCGCGTGACAATAGTGCTGTTGGCACACTACAGGTACTGTTAATGAGAAATAAAGGCGCAATAGCTAACGCAAGCACTTCAACAAATGGCTCCCCATAGAACTGAGCTAAGGATGAGTTGGCTAAAATCAGGCAAATAGCGAATATCGTTCCTATTAAACAGTTAACAACAAAACAAGAGAAGGACTCTTCGCTAGTGACTTCTTTTTTCTGAATTAAACTAGCACTAAAACCGAAGTCGCTCAGTAATTGAGAAACAATTGAGAATACTAGTAACATTGCCATCAGACCAAATACTTCCGGAGCAAGTAGCCGAGCGAGTACAATACCAAAAACGAAATTCAGGACTTGTGAGGAAATTTGTATTGAGCCGGACCAAGCGATCGAAGACAATGCCTTTTTTTTCAGTGAACTTCTATTCATTAGGTATTATAATTTCCTTTTATTAAAACATTGATTTTAAACGCTGTCCGCGTTTCTGATTATTGAATAAACAGCTATACAATTGCAAAAAAAATAACTTTTTATTGTCGCGTAGATGGTTTGAGTACGCCTCCCCTCCCCCCTAAAAATAGATTTTTAAATACTCGAAAGATTATACTTTGCTTTAGTTCGAGCCGAGTATATTCCACCTAGTTTTTTATGTAAGATTATATTCAACCTATCTGCTATATTAAGTTAACGATTGAAGAGTCGATAGAGGCAGCAACGTTATTTGCTCCTATAGTGCCATTTGAATTGAGCAATAATCTTATCAACACATTATTTGCGCCTGCCGGAACAATCTTATAAATATGGGCCATATTCCAGTTCATTGTTTTCCCATCAGTGTGATCGCTTAAACCTTTCAATTTACGGCGTGAACTAATAACCTCAGATGAATCTCTCTCTCTAAACTCAACTTCAATAGAAATAAATGAGTTCGCGGCGTCATGTGGTTCGGTTTCCCAACGATACTTCATAGTAAGCATAAGTAAACTGCTAGCTCTGCAGTCTATTTCTTGATAAACGCCATTAGTTCTAAACATTTCACTGTCGCAATCAATTCTGAGAGTTTTATTGTTCCCGATATTTACGATACGAACTTTTCCAGCGTCCTCTAACACCCTCCATCCTGAAAGAACATTAGATTGGTTTAATTGGCTAAAGTCACTGTTGATCAAACTCCTACCGACTAGATTTCTCGATATAGGAATCGGACTATTGGAGTAAAAAAGCGAATTAATATGTGCGCCCCCTTCTAAATAAACGCGTCCCCCTCCGCCTACGAGTTCTAGATATCCATCACTTTCATATTCGATGTCGTCATCTTGAAAGGGGGCTAAATCAGGTCGGTAGTTAGAAGCTGCATTATAGCTAGGAGAGATAAACACTAATCCGCCCGCATAAGGGTGACGGTTTTTAGTTGTTCCTGCTTTACAGTAAAACAAGTTGCTATATATAGGCGTATCTCTAATAACTATCTGAGGCTTATCTAATACACAGTATGCATGTGAACCTACCACTTCCAGAAATCGCTTATTTTTGGCCTTTGATTGAGGATTTTCGAAATGGGGACAATTCATCTTAACAACGGCATCACCGTTTACAACAACACGCATGTTATTAAATGAGCTACCGTATACGATAAATTCACCTGTATTGAAGTTTACCTTTCCGAGTTCGTTATCAACCACTCTTCGGTGATTATCGGCTATGAAGCAATTGGTTAGTTTTATACTTTCGCCAAAATCTAACCCATTAAAATAGAAAGGTGTTTGCCACGAGCCCCCCATAGTATTAACTTGATGTAACTCGCAAGCCCACACCCCTGGGTAAAAAACGATAACATCATCAAAGTCGAATACGGAAACTCGCTTGATAGTAAACTTACTCGTTACCACAGCTGAATTCATTGAGCTTAGAGACACAGAACTCCCAATGCATAAGCCAATACCAGACAGCATCTGGTTGTAATTACCAATATTGAAACCCTCTAACGGGCAGTAATTTGAGTTATTGACCAAGGATGCGTAGTGATGCCCGTAAGCAAAGCGACCCAACACCTTAATGGCATATCCGGCTTTTGGAGCTCCTTTCCATACGAGCCTACAGTTGCCGCTACAATACCAGCCACCGGATTCGACGTAAATATTGAACGAAGTGTCGTGAGAAAATTCGTAGGTAATATCTGCATCAAAAACTAAGCGATTCCCTGTACTCTGTGCCATACAAAAATCATTCGCTAGGGATACATATTCCGATTGGCTCATCTTGCCGTCATTAAAGTCTTCTACAAATACGTCGCCAATAGCTTTTAAATAAAGGCTATTGTTTACTTCAAAAGGAGTTGGTTCGGTACAAACAATCCACTGTGTTCTTCCTGTCGAAAGTACATCACCTACCCGATGCTTACGAAAGGTGAGCAAACTAGAAACGTTTTTGAAATTCACTAAATTAAAAGCTTGTAAAAGTGTTTGAGCCAGTTCTTCGATACTAGAAATTTTGTTCTGTAAAAGCACCTTAAGGTCGATCATTCAGCCCCCTTATTTTAGCTTCCTGAAACTAGACATATATTGCAGTGTGCCATTAAGCTAATTTGTTGCCGCTATCTATAGCTTGATAACTCAGGGTAACTCACTAGCTATATATTCCCACATTACTTGAGAACCAAACTGAGACAAATGTCCTTCATCGAAAAATAAATTTTTATCGTTGATTACCGTTGTACAGACTGGCTGGTCATTACAAACTGCTTGAAATGGGTCAATAAAGTGCACATTTGAAAAACGTGTAGAAAAGTTTTCAAGCAATCTGTTTATTTCGATGCGCTCTGGTGAAAATGCGCTTGATTTTCGTTCGCAGTCAGAATTGAAAATTTTCTTCATACAAGTTACTACTGAGTTAGCTGGAGCGGGTACAAAACCTACAATATAAAGATTTCTATTAGTCCCTACTATAGACACTAATTTTTCTAGTTGGTTGAGGAGAAAATCATTGTAGGTAACAAGGCTCAAATTTAAGCTACACTCTTCTGAAACACAGATTACTCCATTTTTCTTGTACCAATGCTGCGCTAAAATCACATCCAGCTCGTCATAGTCATAAAGCGTTTTGTAATTGTTTTGGCATTGTTTCAACCACTTTTTGTCCATCCAGTCAGCATACGGCTTTGTAGTATAATCGGGGAAATTTAAACAAGATGATATCCATGAAAGTAGATAGTGTCGGTCATCTACTTCAGCCATTCCGTAAGCGTAGTGAGCTGCGTTACTGTCTCCTATCATCAGGTAGCTAGGGGCATTGTCGTTAGCCTTGTTTATATGAACTACTTTTCCTTTATCCGGATACCGTTGTATTCCATTCTCGTAAAAATGTAGTCCCATAATATAAGGTTTAACTTTTTCAGGATAAAGTTTTGAATAGTGCTTACCTGATACATAGGCTCCAACAATAACTACACATAGACTAATTGTGACAATAGGCGCTGTTAATTTATTCGTTATAAAAAATATTGAGTATGAAAATATATCTTTTTTTTCTACAAAGGTATAGCTAAGCCACCCTAGTATAACTGACACTATCAATCCAAAAAAAGTCCAATAGGGTACATCAAAAAATTGTCCTAGAACCACAACTGGCCAATGCCATAAATATATAGAATAAGACCAAAGACCCATTCGTTGAAATATTCTATTTCCTGTTATATGGCTTGTATAACGCTGAGAAAAAAGGACTAAACAGGTTCCTAGTACAGGTAAAATTGCCATATAGCCGGGCCAGGGAGTTGCTTCGTTAACAAAGAAAACAGATCCTAAAATTAGTAATAGACCTAAATACTCCGTAAATTTTGATCTTTCTTCGCTATTTTTAAGACTTAGAAAGTAGACGACCCCTCCTGCAAGTAACTCCCAAGCGCGAGTTACTAACATAAAGTATCCAAAGCTACTATTGGTATACGAATAAAAAATGCCAAGCGCGAAACTTGCGATTATCGCTATTAAAAAGCACCAAATAAATTTGTTCGTGGTCATAAATCTATTTAAGGCTACAACGATAATGGGGAATAATAAATAAAACTGCCACTCTACAGACAAAGACCATGTATGAAGCAACCAGTTAAACTGCGAGTTAGCTTCAAAGTACCCTCCCTGACTATAGAAATAGTTGTTAGAAACAAATAAGACGGCAGATACTGCACGTTTTGTAAACTCTAAGTAATCTGGGATGGGGATAACCAATGGCAATACTATTGTCAATAGAAGCACTAATACTAGTAGCGCTGGGATTATCCGGTTAGCACGGGATACGTAAAATGAGGTGATACTGAACGTTTTTGCGTCTAGTTTAGTAAGTACTATTCTGGTCATAAGAAAGCCAGAAATAACAAAAAAAATATCTACCCCTACGAACCCTCCTTGAATAAGTTCAGGCTCAAAGTGAAAAAGCACCACCGCCAAAACAGCTATAGCTCTTAGTCCGTTAATATCTTGTCTAAATTTCACTGACTATTCCTTTATTAATTATAGTTCGCCAAGGCTAATTCATTAAATTGTAATTTCAGAGACACTTAATTTTTATATATTTCGTTCAGCTCCTCAGCTAGGTTCTTTACCGTATAGGTAAGCTTAAAAACCTTACTGAGTTGCCTTTTCCTTTCGACGAGCATTCTTTTACTCGTTCTATCAAATAGCTTTTGAATCGACTCAACCATTGGCGCAGCTAACTGAGTAGAGTATTCGCTATTAGGTAAAATCTCTGGTAAGCCCCCTGCCCCACTATGAAAAACGGGACACCCGCAAACTAAAGCTTCCAGTGCCACTAAGCCGAACCCTTCCCATCTTGAGGGCACAATAAGTGCTTCGCAACCTTTCATGTACCGCAATACTTCGTTCTTTGGTTTCCAACCTAACGCTATGAGGCGAGGGTCTTCAAAGCACTGGGCTGTATCTGTACTAGACACTACAGCTCCGCCTATACAATAAACACGAAAATTTCTATTTTCGCTTGCGTGAACTGCATCTGATAAAATATCAAAACCTTTTTGCTCATCGAACCTACCAACATACAAGTAATTAATAAGGTTAGGATCTAAGTCCACCGGAGTAATTTTCTTATCTGCGAGTTCAACTGTATTTTTAACTACTTTTAACTTTTTTGTGCTGATTCCGAAGGACGCCGCAAGCTTTTTATCATGCTCGCTTATACACACTACGTTATCAGTACAATGCAAAAGTGCCTTTTCAGCGAAGGCAAATATATGCTTAATCCACATAGGCTTTTGCATATCAAATGCCCACCCGTGACTACAGTAAACTACTTTGTAGGGCTTCTTCTTTTTCCACAGTAACGGCAATCTAAACCAAAGCCCGGCAAACGTACTATGAACGTGAACCACAGAAGGCTGGAAATCTTTAACCTGTTTAAAGTACGTTTGCGACATTCGATATTGGGCAACCAAACTAGATCTACTAAGTTGTTCGAACGTAACAATAACTCTACTGGGTAAGATGATTTCCTTCGCCTGCTCTCTCGCAACTATCAACCTAACGTTTTCTATACCATACAGACTAATTTGATGAGGTATGAGTTCATTCAGGTAAGTGGCTATGCCGCCGGTAACAGATTCGCAAACGTGCAGAACTTTCATTGTATTACATACTCAGGAGAAATTAATTTGAATTAAGCAAGGTTAGTGCCGCGCACTAACATTTTTTAATTAGTTAGACAACATAACATTTCCAATAGGATACCTCTCTACTTATACAGAAAAGTGACACCTGAATATCTATCGATAAAGTTCTGAAGCTAAAACGAAAAGAAGCGTTCGAGCATTGCTACCAAAACTTCAACGAAAGTACGTTTATTAATCGCTTTATAACAGTCTATGATAAATAGAGACGTTATCACTTCAGATGCTAGAGTGTTAAATACACAACCGATAAAAACATAGAAACCTTATGAATAGAATAAGTAGGCGAACCTTTCTGAAGGCATTTTTTGCATCTACCTTGTGTCATGGTTGTGCAGGTGTGCCCTTTAATAATGCATATAACTCTTTAAAAGTATCAAGCAGTCAATTTTCAGGAACTATAAATTTTGGCGCTCATTACTTAAATTGGGCTGGCGATATAATAGTTTGGGCACACCCATGAGCAAGTGTTCTCATCTCTATATATTTTCTGATATAAACCCTACTTTCTTGACGGTTGAGCTAAATTGAGAGCCAGTAACCAAATATTTATGGATGTGTAAACTTTGAGCATATAAAATAACAGGAAAAGGATAATAGCACTTTTCGTGCTGTTCAATCTCGCTTGGACAATGGTCTTATAGGCTCCTGTGGGTGGCAATATACCTCGAGTAAATGACCACTTTATTGCTTGAAACCTTTCCTTTTTATACCGCCCACCGGCCACCCTTTTGGCCTTAACTAATAACTCGTTAAGCGTATCTCGGGCGGGATGTTGAACGACAACATTCGAGCAATATCGCATCAAAAAGCCAGCTTCTGTGGCTTTTAAATTCCACTCAACATCCCCTCCAGACATTAAATCAGCGTTAAATATCCCTACATTTTCAAAGCATCGTCTACGGACGGCTAAGTTTGCAGTTACTGCGAAACCACTCTTGACGTAATCACACTGCTGAAAAGCGAATACGGAATCGTATAACTCAATCAGCTTAAAATTTTCATGTGCAGAAAATACTTTTACTCTACCGGCCACGCGTTCAACATCTGGTTTCTCTTTAAATACGGCTACTGCGTTTTCAATCCAGTCATTTGCTGGTTTGCAATCGGAGTCGGTAAAAAAGATAATTTCACCAGTTGATTTAGCAAGACCTAAATTTCTAGCAGCATAAGAACCAGGCTTACTCTCAGCCAAAATAGTTACATTTTCCGCTAACGATAATGCGGGTGGAACATCGCATGGATCATTATTAACGACTAATATCTCAACTAAATGTGCGTCATAAGTTTGAAGTTTTAGGGCATCTAAGCATGCTGTGAGCCGTTCCCAATCATGATAAGTAGGAATGATCACAGTAACTCGAGGGTCATTTTCAATCATAGTGCTTTCCG
The DNA here is from genome assembly GCF_010500865.1 of Alteromonas profundi. Lineage (GTDB taxonomy): Bacteria > Pseudomonadota > Gammaproteobacteria > Enterobacterales > Alteromonadaceae > Alteromonas > Alteromonas profundi. The sequence continues at coordinate 82,874 of NZ_JAAAWN010000002.1, read as the reverse complement.
TAGTATGATTCACAGAATTAATCGCAAATAGCTTCAACTTTATATCTATATAATAACCACCGTTGACATTTTTCTATCTGCATCGTTTGTTTATTTAAATGCTACTACTGTTCTATGAAATTTATAAGCTGTTTGGTTAAGTTATCAGAATTGAACTCATCTTCAACTTTCTTTCTAGCCTTCAACTGAATATCGCTAATATTGTCACTAGTGAACACTTCATTAAGAATACGATTGAGTGCAGAAGCATCTTTCTCTGGAGCGAGAAAACCCGTGACGCCATCTTCAATTAGTTCAGGTATACCGCTATGGCGCGTTGAAATAACTAGTATTCCAGCAGCCATTGCTTCCATAAGCGAAACTGGGATACCCTCCATATCGCCAAGTGAGTCTGTTACTGAGGGAAGTAAAAAGATATCCGCGTTATTGAGATAGCTTTTTACTTCTGAGTGTGAACGAGCGCCGAGGAAATTGATTTTATCTACATTATCGTAGTATGAGACTTGTTCTTTAAGTTCATCTTCAAGTTCACCTCCCCCTATATAATTATAGGTAAAGTCAAACCCCAAGCCCAAAGATACCGCTTTAAACGCGTATGAAAGCCCTTTCTTTTCAGTAGCTCTAGCAACAGTGAGAATATTAACTTTTTCTTGTAAAGGTTGAGGTGTAAAAGGTATAGAAGATATATCCACCCCCATATGTAGTACATCAATATATTCTGGAGTTCCCCCCCATGCTATAAGACGTTCTCGCCAGAAATCACTAATTGGCAGTAGTCTGTTTTCTCCTTTGCATAGCTGAATATATCTATCTTTCCATATCTCGATTTGTTTATATTCACTCATTTCATAACCATGAAAAACCGTAAGAAGCTTTCCGGATAACGTCTCTGCGTCGATCATAGCCTGTGTTATTACCCCAAACTGGCCAAAATGTGCGACAAATACGCCGTTTCTGTGCTGCTCAGAAAGCGAACTACTGGTCTTTAGATAATGGTATAAACGGACTATAGTCAGACCGCTTTTTAAATCACCGCTCTTTACTAAGTGCATAAAGAGCTCTAATACAGGCCTAGTTTTTACTATATTTTTTAGACAAGTAAAGGACGCGTTTAACAATGAAATAATTTTCGAAATCTTAGAGCCTTTTGCGCACACATAATCCGTTCTCGACAGAAGATCATACTTTGCTACGCTGCTTTCCAATTTTGAATCTATTTTTTCGGGAAATAACGAAACTATTTGAACATCATACCCATTCTCAATAAGGTTATTTATCTGATCTATTACAAATGTCTGTGATAGCACTGGGAACGACTTTAAAATATATGTAACCTTTTTCATTTAAAAACCTCTAACCCCAAAATCTACGTATTTATTACTTTTATTTTCTTCTTCGTTTACCTAGAGCAATTCCTTTGAGTTCTACGTAACGATAGGTAATAGAAGATATTCCAACGACAACGATAATGATAGCGATAGCAAGTGTATTATTTAACGCAGGCTTACCGAGGTCAATATACCTAATCGAATCAACCATTGGGGCAATAGGATGTCCTAATATCTTTTGAAAAATAATGCCGATAGATATAACTACAAATAAAATGGCAGCATGAGTCATATATATAGAATAAGAAAGCATACCTAGCCATTGAAACCCGTGCCACCTAAAAAATTTAGAAAAAAACCCTGATTCAAAAGAATAAAAAAACAAAACAAGAGAAAATAAAAAAGGAACGATTAAAGGCTTAAGTGCGAAGTTCATGGAAATTGCAACTATCGTTAGAAAAAGTACTGTAAACTCTAACACCGATGAAAATAAAAAATTGAATTTCACCCTTCTATTATATGTAACATAAACTTTGTATATTAAAGCGCCGGTAAAAAAGCAAAATATTCCTTTTAAAGCCGGAATAGGTAGGTAAAGGCTAGATCCTATCAACATCCCAATAGCACCTAGTGATAAAACTATCCAACTTGCCGTTTTATACTTTACAAACCCAGAAATTGTCACAAAAAATATAGCATATACGTAAAACTCGACGCTAATACTCCAAGAGGGATAATTGAACGACAAGTGATCGAATTGCGGAAACCATGACTGAATAAGTAAAACATTCGGAATTAACTCATCAGGCGATGAAGCGCCAGAGAAAGGAGTATTTGTGAACGAAAAACCAATGAAACGAAAAGCAAAGTACTTACCAGTTTCAATTATTAGAAAAATTCCCAGCATTAAAATATGAAGGGGGTACAATCGATAGAAACGGATTTTCATAAATGAGAAGAAATCTATATCTTTTTTCGAAGCATAGCCGTGCGCCAAAACAAAGCCGCTTAAGAAAAAGAAAAACTCAACGAAATATTCACTACTTCTGAAAAAGGTAAATTCTGTAAAAGAGCCCGCAAATCTCATATGGAAAACTACTACGCACAGAGCACAGAGACCTCTAAATGAATCTAAAACTTCAAACCTTTTCTTTTCCATATCTTAATTCACTTTCATTTAAGGTTAATATTATTTAACTTTTCCAATCGTTCTTGATGCCTTAATAATAAAAGCTAAAGAAATTGGCGCTATATACCTACCGTCTAGTGGCATATAGAAAAAAGTAGCGATAACTAAGAATAGAAATATTGTGTATAAATAAAAATCCTTACTTTTATTTAGAGTTTTTATTAATCCTTTTATTGATTTTGCATAAAAGTACAAGAAAACCATTCCCCCAATAATGAGCCAATCCATAAAAAACGTTTTTGTACCTACGCCTTTTACTTGCCCTACAACAAAATATTTCATCACTTCGCTGTAGTTAAATGTATTAGGGAAGAGGCTGTCTAATATCTCCATGGCAATTGGTCCACAGTTATAGATGCTTGGTAAGAAACCAAAAAATCCAGCTCCAATAGGGTAATGGAACAACGAAACTATTGCCGTAAGCGATATGGTAGAGCGCGTTGCTACACTAGTATATTTTTGAATATCAGTAGCAAACATTGCTGCTATTGAATCTTGCGACGCTAACAATATTAATGGAATTAGCAACGCGGAGCTTAGATATTTCACTTTGGTCGAAACTTTAAATAAACAAATAATATAAGAAAGTAGAAAAGCGGCTATAAAACCTAGAGCTCCCCCCTTTGATGTGGTCAAAAATGCAAGAATGCTTATCACAATAAAACTATAAAGCGGTCTTATACTCTTTATTCTAGCGAATAATAAGCATGCTAAAACAAACTGAAAAGCAAAAGTACTTGCTTCTAATGTGAACCCCCTCATACGATGAGGCGAAAAGGCTGCGTTATACTGTAAGAAAGAAGGGTTATTTACTATACTGGGGGCTATAAAATTAATGATATAGGATGCAGCAACTATAGTAAAAATAATTAAACAGCCTGTATTTATTGTTTGCATACTTTGCCGCATAGTGAACAGAAAAACCGTAAAAGTAGGTATAACAATTAGGATAAATCTCGACCCCCTATCAATAAGAAAAAGCGTATCGAAATCTACAAAGAAAACTAGACTAACAAAAGATAAACCTAACGTTAAAAAGAAAAATTTTATTACTTTAACGTCAAGGGCTGATAACCGTCTAATATCAATAAGTATTAGCACAAGCATTAGGGGCAACAATATGATAGCTAAAGGCGCAGTAAAAACACCTCCTATAGCTGCTAGCGAAGAGTTTTCAAACGGCGCTAATAAACATAGCAAATAAAAAACTGCTTTTTTAATATTCATGGCGTCTTAAACAAACTTTCGACAATAATAACTTCAAAAAAGAAGATGGAAGATAACTAACCAATTTAAAACCTAACGTTACAGCGTACCTTATAGAAAATTTACTTTTTAAACTTTCTTGTAAAAAATTTCTATTTCTTATTGTTTTTACTATTACTTTCTCACTACTCGTTTTATTGGAAATTAGCTTTAATAGAAAATTGAGATACATAGTGGCAATAAAGTAGTTTCTATATGGAATTATGTCATAAGGTACACCAACGTTATTAATCACTTTGAAAGCTTCGAAATGATTAAGTACTTTTTCAGTCGCGACAACATTTGTAACCGACCCCTTATGAATGACGTAGCTGAAATAACTACGCCGTTCCACGTGAACCCGCGGCGCATAATAGATACATTCAATCGCAAAAAGAACATCTTCTGAAAGTGCTAAGTTTTGATTAAAGAGGATAGCGTTTTTTATCAAAAATTTCCGATTTATAACGATACTGCAAATGTGGCTAAATATTTGTTTTTCAAAGTAATATTTAAGTGCATCACTACCACTGTATAAGCCCGAGCCACATTTATGTGTTTGATAAAATATCTTATTATTTATTCTATCGCATATTCTATATTCAAATACGAATACTGATGCATCAGTACTTTGCTTTGTGACTTCATCCCAAACGTTTAGCACTTTTGTATCATAGCTATCGTCTGAATCAAGAAATGAAACGTAGGTACCTTTTGCTGCTTTAATACCATGGTTTCTTGCGCCAGAAACCCCTGTATTGGGTTGGCGAATCAGCCTGACCCAATCGGATTCATTCACAGCTATCGGTATGGTGGACCCATCATCTACAATTATAAGTTCTGCTTTTTCGCCAAAGCCCTCTATCGAATGCAAAGCTTCAATTATCTGGTCAACACCTGACTGGTTGTTAAATACTGGTACAATTATGGAATATTTGATGCTACTCATACGTTAATGCACTCGACCAAATTCTATTAATGTTTTCTTTTTCTGTCTCTTTCGCGTAACGCAATGCGTTTGTTGCCATACTCTCAAATATCGCGTCACTTTCTAAAATGTTCACAATAGCATCAGCGAATGCACTAGTATCATAAGCGCTTATAATTTTGCCGTTACTATCTTCTTTTATAATCCAAGACAGAGCATCAAATGTCCGAAATGCAACAATCGGGAGCCCCTGACTTCGCGCTTCAATCAGGGTTTGACCAAACCCTTCATAATGAGACGACATTACGAATAGCGAATGTTCGCGGAGAGCTTCTGTAACGTCAGAAGTAGAGCCGTGGAACTTTATATTTGGTACCGTTTTAATTAAATGTTTAAGATTGTTAACTTCCTCTGTAGGCCCGTCTCCATAAATTGAAAGCGTGTAGTCAGATGGAAGTTTTTTTACCACCTCTACAAGCCCCTTAAAGTTTTTCTGATGCTCGTGAATACGCGCTATTGTAATAAGCTTTTTTTTCCTAGAGGGAATTGATTTTGCAGTTTTTAATTTACAACCCCTAGGGATGACCGATATTGCGCGAAACCATTTTCCATAAAATTCATCTACAGCATGCTTATCCGCAACTGTATATACTGTAAATAGGTCTACGTACCTAGCGAGTAGGTGCATCACCAGCGTTTCCAGCTTTGCAAAATAGATATCTAACCTATTGGTTTGCACAAGTATTATTCTTGCGCTTTTACGCACTTTATGGGGCATATAAAGCAGATCATTTGGATGGAAAATTACAATGGTATTGGCATCATATTTTTCGTTTACTGAAGATATTTTATCCCGCTGGTTAAGCTTCGTTAACACTTTATAGAAAATAGAAGGGCTTCCCGCTCTTCCATAACTTAGGTAGTCTACTTTTGGGTTTTCAGGGAATTTCTCCTCACGGGGGGAATCTTGGTATAACTCAATAACGTCTACTTCGCGATAGCTAGACTGAATTTCACGTATGAGTGTTTCTACGCCACCTATCGTTGTAGACTTCATAGGGTTTATTGTAATCAGCGCCATATTCAAAATCCCTTTGGGTTGTCATTACTACACCCGCCTTGAAAATAGGTTAGCAAATGAATGAGTCTTTAACTTAGGGTTGGTGAGGGCGGGTCGCCCATACTTCAAATGTATTGCGAACAATCGTTACTGTATATACCTTATACTCTCTTGGCTTTCACTTAAACAAAATTATCATTTACTTTTTATTGCAAAGGTCGCACGAGTAAGTTGTTTATATACGTCGAAAAGTTTTGTGATAACCGCTCTACTCATTTCATTTTATGATACATTTCAAACTAAACGCGTTTCGTACAAAGACACAGAGTTTGACTCGACCACTTAACCACCCTGTAAAAACCCGTAAATTATATCCGCGATTCAATATTGCGGCATATTGGGTATGGTTGGTTGCCATAGTAGGTGTTGCGTTCCTTCCAGTTTCATTTGCCTCATTAAAAGATATTTTCACTCAGGAAATATATGCACTCATTTCTGAGCGATATGGTGAACCCGCTAGAAGAGATATTTTGAAGTGGAATAAACTTTTAGTCGAGTTAGAGAGCGAAGATGTAGACGAGAAACTCTTTGAGGTAAATCGTTTCTTTAATCGTTTTGAATTTGTAAGCGACATACAACACTGGCGTAAAGCTGACTATTGGGCCACGCCCATAGAATTTATAGCCACTGGTGCTGGAGACTGCGAAGACTACGTAATAGCTAAATATTTTTCTTTGCTAGAACTTGGTGTACCCGAGTCGAAGCTGCGCCTTATGTATGTAACGGCGTTAAAGTTAAAGCAACCGCATATGGTATTAGCTTACTACAATACGCCAACCTCTGTACCTTTAGTACTCGATAATATAAACAAACGAATTCTCCCTGCCAGCAAGAGGCGTGATTTAGCGCCAATATATAGCTTTAACGGCCAAGGGTTGTGGACAGCAAAGTCAATGGGTAAAGGTCGCAAACTTAGGGGTAAAGGTTCTATGAAAATGTGGGATGATATGATTGCCCGATTAGATGAAGTGATTGAAGGGAAATAAAACAAATATGAAACTCTCAAGTCAACTTAGTGTAAGCCTTCTTGTTTTTTTGATAGCTGTATTTTTAGGCTCCTTCCTTATAAATATAAAGCTTACGCAAGAATATGTTCATGAACAGTTAGCAACGCATGCGCAAGATACTGCTACATCATTGGGCTTATCAATTACTCCGTACGTTTCGGAAGACGGCGGCCTACCAATCGCGGAAACTATGATTAATGCCATATTTGATAGGGGATATTATCAAAGCATCCTTCTATCAGACCTGGACGGTAATCAGTTGGTTATTAGAGAAAACCCTAACAAAATAGACACTGTCCCAGAATGGTTTACCGATATCATTGAAGTAGATCCTCCTGTTAAAGAAACAGAGTTGTCTAACGGCTGGAATATGGCGGGGTATTTAGCGGTTAAGAGTCACCCAGGTCTCGCGAATGAAAAGCTCTGGGAGAGTATAAAACAAAGCGCAGCAATGTTTTCTTTCGCATTCGCTATTGCCTATGTAGCTCTATTTTTTATCATACGCGCCATAACGAAACCACTTAGCATTGTAACTACGAAAATATCCGATATTCAGCGACTTGAATTTTCCCAAATTGAATATAAGCCCTTTACGAAGGAGCTTTCGTTCATCGTTTTGGCGATAAACAAACTCTCGGCTTCGGTAGAAGCTATGTTTAAAGAACTATCTGAAAAAGCAGAACAATTTAAGTCAATAGCATTTGAAGATAATGTTACAGGCCTTATGAACCGAAACGCCTTCAAACGACATTTAAATGCCCTACTCAGTTCATCAGCGGCTGGCGAGCGCGGCTATTTAATTATTGTCCGGCTTGCCCAGCTTTCTCACGTAAACAACATGCAGGGGGCTGCTCAAGGCGATGAATATTTAAAGCGTGCCGTAAGCGTTCTTCAGAGCTTAGTTTCCGATTACCATGATAAAGCAAATTGTTTTAGAGTATCCGGAGCAGATTTTGCAATTTGTATGGAAGGTATTCCGCAGAATGAATGCGCATTACGCGTAGAAGAGTTGGCCCAAAAACTGTCGACTGTAGACATGCTAAAAGATGGGAGCAAAGTTGTCTGGGTCGGAGGAACCGAATTTACCAGTGGAGATTCTTTTTCTGAGGTTATGGAGAAAGCTGATAGTGCTTTACTTGCATCCACACGACTTGATAGATGCTGGCAATTGGCTTCGAAACTTTCATACATTCAAAGCAATACTGAATGGAGAACTAGATTAAATCGTATTATTTCCCATCAGCATGCAGATATATTTCTACAGCCTATTATAAACGTGGAAACCTCTTCTGCAATTTATCATGAAGGGTTTGCAAGGTTTAAAGACGTTGCTACCAATGAGTACATCCCAATGTCTCAACTTATCCCAGCATCAGAACGCTTAAACCTTATCCCCAAAGTAGATACCCTTGTTACAACGCTAATTTCTCGAAAGTTGCACGGTAGCAACCTTTCAATCGCAGTCAACTTGTCTACTGCATCTATTTGTGACCCAGAGTTTACTTCGTGGCTAAGCGCCTTTTTAAACGATAATAAAGAGATAGGACCACAATTGGTTTTTGAGATTGAGGATGATTCACTCATTCACAATAAACAAAGCGTAATCGCATTCACAAACCTAGTACGTTCATTCAAAGCGAGGATAACTATAGAACACTTTGGCGCTAACCTAGCTTCTCTTACTGGTTTACGCGCAATACATCCGGACTATGTCAAGATTTCCGGAAATTTAACCAAGGACATAAATGAAAGCGGCGACAACCAACTATTTATAAGCAGTCTCGTAAGTATAGCAACCAGTCTTCAAATATCGGTTATAAGTGAACTAGTCGAAAGTGAAGAGGAAAGCTCAACGTTAAAGAACCTCAAAGTGATAAACCAGCAAGGCTATTATCATGCGCGTCCGGAATTATGGAAATGATATACCTAAACCGCCCATTTATTTTGTCTGTTGCGTATACAATTATCATAGATTGGGATAACATTCAGGCTTATAAAGCAATATTTTTAGGGATGCTTTTATGAAAAATTCGCGCGTAGTACTTTTATTCACTTGCCTGATGTTAGCGGTAGCGCCATCGTTTGCCCAGGTAGACAATGATTCAGGTGAAAGTGTCGTTGCTGCAGGTGGTGTGCCAGGCGAGCAGGCTAAAGATTTACTTGCTAGGCTTCAGTTAGATAGCACGACTGATGATGGTGTTAGTATTGATACCATCAATGAGGTAGTTCGTGCACTATTGGCCGGTGAGATAACAGGCCTATCGATCGAATCTAGAAATTTTTTAGAAGCTAATGAATCTCTTTTAACCCAACTTGTTACTCTTTTTGATGAGAGCACAAATGGTTTTGATTTAACGATAGCGGGTATGTCTCTTTACCCCGATCAAGCAGACTCTGTAGCAATTATTGCGATTATTCTATTCCCAGGTGAGAGCCAAGAAATATATAATGTCGCTCTTCAAACTGGTGCCTTTTCGTCTCAAGACGATGCTTTATTAGCACTGGCTAATGCCGGTGTTGACGTTTCGGAGTTGAGTGCTACCGCTGCTGGTGGGGACGATACTCTCGTCGCTGGAGCTCCTGATTTACCTGTAACTACTAATGATACAACCCCCGGGGGCGGCGGCGATACAGTTTCAGGTAACTAATTTAATTGGAGTCCCCTCTTTTAAACCGCAGATGTTTAACCTAAAGATCAAAGCAGCTGAAGCGCCCATCTTTGGCTGCTTTCTTTTCTTACTAGTGTGGCTCCCCATTCCTCTGGGATCAAATAGGCCATGGGCGTGGGCTTTAGTTGAGTTCATTACATTTGCATTGCTTCTTGCACTACTAACCTTTAACGCTAGCGGCATATATAACTGCCTTAAACAGTACAAGCTTGCTTTTATATTGGCTACTTTGTTTTGTGTATTCCAACTTCTTTTGATAATTCCTCTGCCCTATGAAGTAATAGCAGTTATTAGGCCCGATAGGTTAATGTCTATTAATTCCGAAGAAGGCCCCCTTATGGCTTTGAGCTATGATGCAGCTCAAAGCAAAATTACACTTTTAAAAACCCTAGCGTACGTGTCGCTGTTTCTAATTACCCTAACGCTAGTAAAAACGTCGAAACGTATTAGGTTACTACTTTTAACAATATGTTTAGCAGGCAGTATTCAGGCTATATATGGCGCATTCGAAGTATTGCTAAACATTCAAAAAAGCATAATTTTCAAATACAACGTTACACACATAGCTACTGGTAGTTTCGTGTACAAAAATCACTTCGCTAACTATTTAGTATTAACATTGAGTGCTGCTTTGGGGTATTTAATTGCTTGCCGTAATCCACAGAGGAAACTAGTAAGACGTCGGGACATATTGAGGTACTGTTTAGACTTTCTATTAAGCAAAAAAGCGCTGGTGCGTATAAGTATTATTATTATGGTGATCGCATTAATTATGTCGCGTTCTCGCATGGGTAATACAGCCTTTTTTGCTGCAATGACTATAACCTCAATGCTAGGTTTAGTTTTATTTAAAACTAAAACAAAATCGTTTACCGCTTTATTTATAAGCTTGTTAGTAATAGACCTCTTTTTGGTAAGCAGTGTATTCGGTCTATCGGAGGTCAAGCAGAGAATTGAACAAACGAATTTTGAAAAAGAGACTAGAGATGAAGTAATTCAAGATACATTACCACTCCTCAGTAGATTTAAGCTACTTGGTAGCGGCGGAGGAACTTTCTATACACTTTATCCTCACGTGCAGAGCGATAAAGTACAGCACTTCTACGACCACGCCCACAACGAATATCTGCAATTCACTTTAGAGTTTGGATGGATCGCTACCTTCATTTTATCAATCCTAGGTATGACTTGCTTTATTGCCGCGGTAATATCGTTGCGAACCAGAGAACGGCCCGCATATTTAGGTGCAGCCTTTGCAAGTGTTATGGCATTCATTGGAATGGGTATGCACAGCACCGTAGATTTTCCGCTGCAAGCGCCGGCGAATGCCGCCACTTTTGTTGTTATATTGGCTCTCGGCCTTATAAGCAAGAAGCGTAAAAGTTCACAGTAATATTTCACTTTTATATCAAATAGATGTTTACCTGCATCCTGGTATCTTTTTACGCAGCCTTAAAGGTTCGCTTTTTAAGAGTCGGCAAGCTAGTTCAGACGCGTTTCTCTCTTTAATTGCTTTTAAAACGTTTCTTTCACTCAGCGGATTTTGTAGCCCCATTTTGAGGTGCAAAGGTAATAGTTTATATACTAATAAGTATTTGGCAGACTTTAGATTGTACTGAGCAAATGCAAAATCTACTATAAAATAATGAACTGACGCTTGTTGAGCCCCTGTTTTTAATGCATTGGCTAAGTATAATTCGAAGTCTTCGTCCAACTCATTTAATCGCCACTTCACCCACGCCAAATTTATCCATGTGGGAGCCCAATAAGGGCGGTAGACCAAGCTTTTCTTATATTCTGAAGTGGCGTTTTTTAAGTGAAAGCGTTTATCTAACGGTGAAATATAACTTTTCCACTCGTGAAGTTGCCCTCTAAGCTGGTAGTAAAGCGCGTTATCTGAAGATAGTGATATCGCCTTATCTATGCGCACCATACTTTTTTCAATACTTTCTAAATCAGCGCTAGTAGGATCTTTTCTCCAACGTTCTACATTATTTTTCACATTATAATAATGCAAGTCGGCAATATAGAATTTAAACGTGAAAAACAGAGCCACAATTACTATGCTTGCCAAACCTAAAATACGTAGCTGTCTCATTAATAGATATTATCTGATCTAATAACAATTGATGCAGGACGGGAATAAAACACTTCCTTGGCATAATCTTCATTTAACATAGCAACAACTTCGTAAGCCTTCGCCATATCGTTTGGACGTTTAGTTAAATTATGCGTATCGGAAGCCACAACTTGAATTTTTCGCTCTTGAATTAACTTTAACGCAAACTCATTCACTTTGGCCCCAAATCGGCCTACCAAAGCCCCAGCAGTTAGTTGGAAAATAACATTTGTTCTGCGCAGCCATTCAAACTTTCCGTTGTCGGCTAATAGCTCTCTATTTCTCTCGGGGTGGGCAATCAAAGGCTGTATGTTATTTTCTAATAGCCACTTTATCAGCATTTCTATACCCACTGGAACGTGGCTATGAGGCATTTCAAGTAGGAGAACCTTACGTGAGGCAAACTTTCCAATAAATGGAATTTCATTGTGTAAAATCCAAGAGGGAATTTGTTCAGATACTCTAACTTCAGCACCAAAAGATAGCTGAAGTGGTATCTGCTCAGAGTCCAACCGAGCTTTTAGCAATATATACGATTGCTCTATCGCCTTAAAGGTATTATCAAAATATCCCGCGTGTATATGAGGGGTACACACCATGTGCGTGATCCCGTTTTCCACGGCCTGCCTAGCCATATCGAGAGACATGTCCATTGAACGAGCACCATCATCGATATCAGGCAAAATATGGCTATGTAAATCAATCAACGTTAAACAACCTGCTATGAGTTCTCGCTAGTATAGCCATATTGATCATAAAAACCGGCATATTTTTGAGATACATCAGACTTGCGTAAATCGACTTGATTTAATACCACACCGTCAACCCTGTGGCCGACCTGTAATAATCTGCCTATACCACTATTAATTACCTTGTCGCTTGTTGCGTCTGCCCGAACTACATACACGATTGAATCTGCACATTCTGCTACTATCATAGAATCACTTACAGCTTGTGTGGGCGCTGTATCCAATACTACAAAATCGTATGTCTTTTTTAACTTTTCGATTAATGTCGCAAATTCGGTATCGGCCAATAATTCCTGTGGGTTAGATGGGACAGTGCCGGCGGTAATTACGTCAATGCCTGATTCCTCATCTGTTACAACGCACTCGTCTACCGTGTGTGTTTTGAGGATTAAATTAGCTACTCCTGGCTGGTATACGGGTATATTGAACATTTTTCCTATACTGGGCCTCCGAAGGTCTGCATCTACCACAACAGTCTTTTTCAATTGGCCAAAAGCGAAAGCCAAATTAAGTGAAACGGTAGTTTTACCTTCTTTTGGTACGCTAGAGGTAACCATTACTGCCTGCTTTTCTTTATTTAGGTTCAATAAAGAAAGGCTTGTTCTCAGCGTTCTTAATGCTTCAGAAAACTGATGCTTTGAAGAATCAAAATAGGACCTAACCGGCAAGTCCGTCTTTTTCTTGTGGGGAAGCCAAGGAATTAAGCCCAGCATCCTTTGTCCTAACTTTTTCTCAACATCATCAACTGAGTTTATACCACTATTTAGGGTGTCCATAAGGATTGCTACAAACACACCGAAGCCTATACTAAAAATAAATGCCATAGCTATTAATAGCTTTTTGTTTGGTTTAGAAGGGACCGAGGGCACTATAGCTTTATCAAGAATTCTAGCATTGGCCGTTTCAAAACCGCCTAGCTCATCTGTTTCTTTTAATCTTGTAAAGAAGGAATCATACAATTGCTGGTTTATATCAACTTCTCTTTGTAAAGTAAGGCGTTCATTTTCAAGGGTAGAGAGCCTGCGATAATTAGCTTTCGCTTGCTCCACTTGCGCTTTAAGTAGCTCTACTCGTTCCTTAGAGAGCAAATATTGTTTGTTTATACTCGACACCAAATCGCGGGTTTGAGTTGCTAAGGTTTCGCGTATTGAATTTAATTCAGCATTGGCTGCAATCATATTAGGGTGTTTGGGGCCATACACCTTACTAAGCTCAGACACCCGAGTCATAGCTTTTGCTTCGTCCCTTCTCACGCCTTGGATAGTAGGGTGATTCAATACTTCGGGCAGGCTAGCAATACCTTCAATCGAATTGTTAGTTTGCGTTTGTCTATAAATCGTTTCGTTTAGTTTTAACGCATTTTGAGCATCTAGTAGCTGCTCGCTTAAACCTTCTAACTCGTCGGCAGCAAGGCCAACAACACCATGAAGATTAACTACTTGGTTTCGCTCAAAGAAGTCTGCTAGTCTATTTTCAGAAATGATAAGCTTGCGCTTAAGTCCATCTAAGCTTTCCGTTAAAAACTCTGTGGCCTTAGATGTCATCTCTAACTTCGATAGTAAATAGTTATCAATGTACTCATCTGCAACTGCGTTCGCTATCATAGCCGATAACTTAGGGATGTCAGAATTAACTGTTACAACCATAACCTGTGTTTTGCTAATTAAGGATAAATTTAGCGACCTCATCAGCTTATTGGTTGCAATACGCACATCTAATTCTTCTTGCTCCTCCTCCGTACGCTCTATTTCTTTTTCTTGAGGGAAAAAAGGAAGTGCATCTTTTAACGCTTCTTTTAAAAGCGTAATCCCGTCTTTATCATTCTCATCGGGCATAAAACTAGCGTTCTTATGCAGCGCTAATTTCCGTACCGTACGCTCTGCGATTTGACGAGAACGCAATATCTCAAATTGCGTTTGCATATAGTCTTTTCGATTGCTGTCGAAACCATAAACTTCTTCAATAGAAACTAGGTTTGTATTTTCAGAATCGACTAAAATTGTGGCCGATGATGAGTATATCGGCGTCATTCTAAAAACAAATAACGCGACTAAAATAGTGAATGCGACCGCTAAAAGTAATATCCTTAAGGAGTTGCGCTTTACGATTGTAAAGTAATGGGCAACATCTATCGTATCCATATCTGTTGCTTTTGATTTAGTTTCGTCCATTTTTTCTACTGCCACCTTTACTCTCGTATTCTCAAAAGAAACGCTGCTTAATAGTGATTATATCTCCCGGCTGTATCATATCCGACACATTCACGTTTAGCTCTCGAGTTACACCATCTTTTTCTCGAACTACTATCACCTCATCCTTAGACGCTCTGTCAGTATATCCTCCCGCTAGGGCAGCCGCTTTATTCACTGACAAACCTGGCTGGTAGGGATACCCCCCTGGCCTTTTAACCTCGCCGTCTATAAAAAAGGGCCTATACTCTAGAAAGGTTACGGAGACGGAAGGCTCAACCAAATAATCTCCTTTCAGCCCGTTGTAAATCAATTCTTCAACTTGAGCAGTTGTCAAACCTACAATTTTTATCTCGCCTAAAAAAGGGTAGTTCACCGTTCCTACGTCGGGTAGTCTTATTTCCATAGACAAATCTTCTTGCCCAAAAACGGTAATGTTAATCTTGTCGCCAGAGCCCAACTGATATTGACTCATACTCAGGTTTCCTTGTTGAGCCCAGCTAGACTGAAAATAAAACAATAAAACAACGCATAATGCCAATTTTGCTAGTATTCTCACAAAGTAACCTCAAATGCCACACCCACAGTATTTGTATCGTAACCTAGTGTATCGCGGTTGCTTGCAAGATCTGTGTACTCATAAAAGACTGATATATTTAGCCAACGCCGTGCACTATAGTCTGCAGATAAGCTCAAAATAGTGAAGTCATCATTACGTTCAGCGACATCTTGGCCACTCAAAGTATATGTATTATCTTGAAAAGTTACCCCGGCAGATGTTGACAAGTAGTCGTACCAATCGTGATTCCATGAAGCCGAATAATTCCGGCTTCTTATGAAGTTCCCCTCGCCGTTTGTTTCTCTAGTGTCGGCACTTGTGGACAAGCGGAAGGTTGTATATTCCAAAGGTCGCCAGTCTACACCGACTTCCCAATCAGTTCCGTAAAAATTATCTCTATCTTGAGATTCAAAATCCTTTTCCTGGTACCCCACTTTGGCAAAACCTGTAGTGGCGGCTGTACTTTCCCACCTAGCACCTACTAGAATACGGATACCATCACTATCTCGACTGGCGTCATCTGCTGGTTGGTAATCATAGCGAACGTATGATTTAGCCACGTCGAATACCAAAAAAGTAGATGGAGCAACCCTATAGCTAAATTCACCGCCAAATTTATTAATAAAGCGGTCTCTAATTAGGTAACTCTCTTCTTCTCGGTCGTAATCCAGTGTATTTCTTGAAACTGAAAACGTAAGCATGCCATCTGAAGTCAGGCTTCCATAGCTATAATTCACATCAATCAAGCTACTCTTATATGTATCGGGAGAACTGAGATTTTCACCCGTACCTATAGATAAGCCGGTACCACGAGCTTCATGGCCATCCTCATACAGCGCAGAGGCATCTAAGCGATGACGACTGTTTAATTCAAAATCACCGCTTGCTGTAATAAAATGATCAGTATAGTCATCATCTGTACTTGTTAAAAATTCACCACGCGCGATACGATAGCCAATTTCAACGGGGTTATTGTTTACTTGGGTAGCTAATACAACCTTTGGTGCAAATACCGCTCTCCAACTGTTAATCTTGGCGTCTTCATCGGTAGTTCTGGTAATATTGTCTAAATAACTAAGTGAAGTATTGAAAGTCGGTATAATGTCGAAACTTCCATATTCAATCCGCCCTGCTTCTTGTTGCGCTGATGCGCTAAACATTACAAAAGTTGCTGAAACAGCCAAGTAAATTTTCTTCCGTATAAACATTTTCTCTCCTTCGATTAACATCAAAGTCATTAAGTCTATCGCAAAATAACATGCGATGATGACTTCAGAAATAAGGTTGACTCCCAAACATACTTCTTAATTTGCAATATAGCTTATAGTTACATTACAAATGCTGCTAAAGAAAATTGAAGAAGACCCGCTCTTGTTGTGGTTTCTTACCATGCTTGAATGCGATTAATGTGCCAAACATAGCGATAGATAACTCTTAACCTACCGCTAGATTATTTCAAGTTTGTGTACATGGTCGCAAAATGTCTCACAAAATAAAAGCTCGTACACATACTACAAGGAATTAGCTATTTTACTATAACGAATTATCTAAATTACGGCTTCTTCGTGTAATAAAATTACAACAATAGTGCATTATCGTTTAACACTTAACCAATTCTCTTAAAGCGATTGGGTGGCGAAGTCAATAGTTTAGACTAAAGGATAACAAGGGTATATTTCTTGCTTTAGTAAATCTGCGTTTCGCATACTATCGCTCCAACTCTTATATGTCTAATCAAAGGGTGAATAGTAACTTATTCCCATATTTACACTTAGAGATACATAAAATGGACAATCGAATAGAATCGAGCAAAGTTATCAAATCACACCCTATTGAGTCGAAACGAAGTGGGTTGGCGGTAAAAAATAAAACCGGTTTTTCAACACTTTACCGATTAACTGACCTTTCGCTTGTTACCCTTCTTTACTATTCATGCGCAATGATTTTCGGAGCCTTAATAGACACTACAAGCCTAGTATTTCTGCTGGTTAATGTTATCTGCTTTCTTATAGCTGCAGAGGGTATGGAGCTCTATCGGTCATGGCGGGGATATGCGACATTTGAAATGCTACGAGCGGCAGCGGTTACTTGGGTGCTAAGTGCATTTGGTACGCTAACCATAGGCTACTTTTTCGTAGAAGAAATTACAACCCCACCCTTGGTTGTACTGGTTTGGTTAGCGACATCCTTTGTTGCCTTATTAGCCTGGCGCTTTGTAATGCGTAAGTTTCTCTTTTTAATTAGAAAAAGCGGGTTAAATTCGCGACGTTCTATTGTTATAGGTGCTACCGCGCTAGGGTCTAACGTGGCCACGCAAATTTGCGAAAATGAACATTTGGGTATTCGCTTTAATGGTATGTTTGATGATAGAGAGCCGAGTCGCTTAAATCATAAATTCCAAAATTCCGTACTAGGAAATATTGAAGCAGCCATTGAAATGGCCAAGCGAAATGAAGTGGATTACATATATATTGCACTACCTATGAGCGCAGAAAACAGAATTCGCTCGATTTTAGAGCAATGCAGCGACACAACAGCCAACGTTTACGTTGTTCCAAACTTCTTTATGTTTAATTTATTAAACGCGCGCTGGCAAACCATTGGAAATATGCAAACCCTGAGCGTTTACGATACACCATTTCAGGGTGCTAACGATATTCTCAAGCGTTTCGAAGATATTATATTAAGCAGTTTAATTCTTACAATGATTTCAATTCCAATGCTGTGTATTGCCGCAGCGGTCAAAATGACCTCGAGGGGGCCGGTAATTTTTAAACAAAAGCGCTATGGTCTAGATGGTAAGCAAATTACTATTTATAAATTTCGTAGTATGACTACTCAAGATAACGGCGCCATTGTAAAGCAAGCGACGAAGAACGACGCTCGCTTAACGAAAATTGGTGGCTTTCTTCGACGTACTTCCCTCGATGAGTTACCCCAATTTATAAATGTTCTCCAAGGGCGAATGTCTATAGTTGGCCCCCGCCCTCACGCCGTTGCGCATAACGAAGAATATAGAAAAATTATTACCGGCTACATGCTACGCCATAAAGTAAAGCCCGGTATTACCGGCTGGGCTCAGGTTAACGGTTTGCGGGGTGAAACTGAAACTACGAACAAGATGGTAAAACGTGTAGAGTACGATCTCGACTACATACATCAATGGTCGCTTTGGTTCGACCTAAAGATTGTGTTTATGACCATTTTTAACGGATTTATAAACAAGAACGCATATTAAATTTTGAATACGGGACGCCTTCTGTCCGACGGGAAGGCAATTTCCAATAGCGTTTATTGAGCATTAAAAACGAAAAAAGGCGAGCATCCTGCTCGCCTTTTTCCGAAAGAACTTAAACTTAATTAGTTAATAATTAAGCTAATGCGCCTTTAGCCGCTTCGACTAGTGCGCTGAAAGCTGCTTTGTCATGTACTGCGATGTCGGCAAGGATCTTACGATCGATTTCAACAGACGCTTTTTTCAAACCGTTAATGAAACGGCTGTATGACATACCATTTTGACGTGCCGCAGCGTTAATACGTGCAATCCATAGTTGACGGAATTGACGTTTACGTTGACGACGGTCACGGTAAGCATATTGACCAGCTTTAGTTACGGCTTGTACCGCTACGCGATAAACACGTGAACGAGCACCGTAATAACCTTTTGCCTGCTTGAGGACTTTTTTGTGACGAGCACGTGCGATAGTGCCGCGTTTTACTCTAGCCATTTATCAGTCTCCTAAGTCTTAAACGTAAGGCAACATGCGCTGAACTAATTTAGTATCAGAGTCATGAACCAATTTTTTGCCACGTAGGTGACGTTTACGCTTAGTGCTCTTCTTAGTCAGAATGTGACGTAAGTGAGACTGTTTGCTTTTAAAGCGGCCAGAACCCGTTTTCTTGAAACGTTTGGCGGCACCGCTTACAGTTTTCATTTTAGGCATTGCTAAAACTCCGCATTGTTAAGTATCGACATAATTAGCGTGCAGTTGCTTAATGTCGGTTAATGTTTAGCAGCAAGGTGTTTCAGGGTGCAGATTCCTGAAAACTTTAGACCGTTACTACTTCTTGTTTGGGGCGAGCACCATGATCATTTGGCGACCTTCCACACGACGAGGGAATGATTCGCAAGTTGCAATTTCTTCCAAATCGTTCTTAACGCGGGTAAGTAGGTCTATACCAATGTCTTGGTGCGCCATTTCACGTCCGCGGAAACGGATTGTGACTTTGGCTTTATCACCACCTTCTAGAAAGCGACGCAGGTTGCGCAGTTTGACCTGGTAATCGCCTTCATCAGTGCCAGGGCGAAATTTAATCTCCTTGACCTGAATTTGCTTTTGTTTTTTCTTCTGCTCTTTTTGAGCTTTACTTTTTTCGAAGAGGAACTTGCCATAGTCCATAACTTTACAGACTGGCGGCTCGGCATTCGGACTGATTTCCACAAGATCCAGGCTCGCTTCTTCAGCGTGTCGGGTTGCTTCAGCAAGTGAAACCACACCAACCTGTTCCCCATCTTTGCCAATTAATCGTACTTCTCTGGCTTTAATCTCATCGTTTATGCGGGCTTTGTCGCCCTGAGCCTTGTTATTAGCGCCTTTAATGTGCTATTCCTCCAAACATTTAATTCTTCTGCTTGTCCCTGCTGTTATTTCGTCAGCGACAAGCACCGCCGTGTAGTATACACGAAAACCCTCAAATTACTTAATGGTCTTTTCTGCCACTTCCGCATTGGCCATTGCGATAAAGTCTTCTAGGCTCATTTTACCTAGGTCATCGCCACGACGTGAACGTACTGCCACTTCGCCAGCTTCCATTTCTTTATCGCCCACAACCAACATATACGGAACACGTTTGAGAGTGTGCTCGCGGATTTTAAAGCCTATCTTCTCATTTCTCAAGTCAGACTTTGCTCTAAATCCACTTTCTTGCAGTTTTTTTACACATTTTTGCGCATATTCGCCTTGGCTGTCAGTAATATTCATAATTACCACTTGCTGTGGGGCAAGCCAAAGCGGATAAAAACCTGCAAATTCTTCAGTCAAAATACCAATGAAACGTTCTAACGAGCCCAAAATGGCACGGTGAATCATAACAGGTACTTTGCGCTCGCCATCTTCTGCCACGTAGGTAGAACCTAAACGTCCCGGCATTGAAAAGTCGAGCTGTACTGTACCGCACTGCCACGCACGATCTAAACAGTCATGTAAAGTAAACTCAATTTTAGGGCCATAGAAGGCGCCTTCGCCTGGCTGGTACTCAAAATCAATATCGTTGGCTTTAAGTGCTTCAGCTAGTGCGGCTTCCGATTTATCCCAAATTTCGTCTGCGCCTACACGTTTTTCAGGTCGTGTAGACAATTTTACCGCTATTTTTTCAAACCCAAACGCGGCATAGGTTTCATACACCATCTTTATACAGCCGCTAACCTCTTCTAGGATCTGCTCTTCTGTACAAAAAATGTGGGCGTCGTCTTGGGTAAACCCACGTACTCGCATTAACCCGTGTAGCGCGCCAGAAGGCTCATTACGGTGACAGCAACCAAACTCGGCCATACGTAGCGGTAGGTCGCGGTATGATTTTAGCCCTTGATTGAAAATTTGTACGTGGCCTGGGCAGTTCATGGGTTTCACTGCATATTCACGCTTCTCAGACTCTGTGGTGAACATGTTTTCAGCGTATTTGTCCCAATGCCCCGATTTTTCCCACAACGAACGGTCCATCATTAATGGGCCTTTTACTTCGTCATATCCGTATTCACGCAATTTTTTACGAATAAAGCTTTCTAGCTCGGTATAAATAGACCAACCGTCGTTGTGCCAGAACACCATGCCAGGCGCTTCTTCTTGCCAATGGAACAGGTTTAATGCTTTACCAATTTTGCGATGGTCACGCTTTTCTGCTTCTTCAAGTCTTTGAAGGTACGCTTTTAGCTGCTTTTTATCTGCCCAAGCGGTGCCATAAATACGTTGCAACATTTTATTGTCGCTATCGCCGCGCCAGTACGCGCCGGCAACTTTCATAAGCTTGAAGTGGTGGCAGAACTTCATGTTAGGTACGTGTGGACCACGACACATATCAGTGTATTCTTCGTGGTGATAAAGCGCGGGCTTATCGTCTTTACTGATGTTTTCATCAAGAATTTCGATTTTATAGCTTTCGCCGCGCGCTTCAAACGCATCGCGTGCTTCTTGCCAGCTTACTTTGTTTTTAACCACTTGGTAGTTGGTTTTCGCCAGCTCTAGCATACGCTTTTCTAGCTTGGCTAAGTCTTCCTGAGTGAGGCTTTGTTCCATATCAACGTCATAGTAAAAACCATTGTCGATAACAGGGCCGATAGCCATTTTCGTATTCGGCCATAATTGCTTAATTGCATGGCCTAATAAGTGAGC
Organism: Alteromonas profundi; assembly: GCF_010500865.1. GTDB lineage: Bacteria > Pseudomonadota > Gammaproteobacteria > Enterobacterales > Alteromonadaceae > Alteromonas > Alteromonas profundi. The sequence goes on along the minus strand of NZ_JAAAWN010000002.1, from coordinate 61,383 downwards.
GCAGCTATGGCGAAGAATTTCTAAGCCCGCTTCGTCTTTTGCGGTAATTATTTGTAGTTGCGCATCTGACTCAATTAGGTCGACTGCGTCAACTAGCTCACCATTCACTTTTCCCGCGATGGTTGCCTTGGCTAAACCAGGGCCAATATCATTTGCAACATCGAGTACGGAAACAGCATTATCGAAAGCGCGTTGGCTTCCATCAGGAAGGGTAATAACAGGCATTTGAATTCCTTGACAGTGGTGACGCCTACTCTGCGCCACTTGCGTATTTATAAAATAAATGAGTGCATTAATTGCACTTCAACGGCAGTTTTTAACACCTTTAAGGCGTTTTAAGATAAATAAAACTGAAGCGGATTATAACGGCTCAAAAGCCAACTGCAATGGGCAAAGGCGGAAATTGCGTTGGCTAATAGCGACATTTTCACTTTTTTAGGCGTTTTCACCATTTTCGCCCATACTTATCAGTGAATTAACCCTACGGAGCGCGTCTACGTATGTGGCATTTTATTAGCGAGCATATTTCTGAAACCATTGGCGAGTTATTTGTTTGTGAACACGTGCACATGGCGCAAGGGGGCGACTCTCATACTTGCTATGTGATGCGCGACCATAAACATCGGTATTTCGTAAAAACTCGTCAGTATGACGATACTCAACAATTAAACCACGAAGCCGAAGGGCTTGTAGAGCTTGAAAAAACGAACACAGTACATACCCCAAAGGTTATATGCCATGGCATGACAAAGGGGGAACACCCTGTAATGGAATATCTGGTATTGCATTACATCCACTTTGTAGAAGGCAGCACGTCTGACTATTTTAAACTGGGTGAACAGTTAGCTGCGCTACACAATGTAAACGCCTATACAAGTTACGGCTGGTCTCACGACAATTATATAGGTCGTAGTATTCAGTCAAACGGTCGAAGCGCTGATTGGAGTTCATTTTTTGCCGAGTACCGTATCGGCAGTATGCTGGAAAGATTAGCGGAAAACGGAGTGATAGTTACTGATATCGACCAATTTGTTCACATTGTGCAGCAGGCGCTGCATTTGCATCAGCCTCACCCTTCGTTGCTGCACGGCGATTTATGGCACGGCAATATAGGTTTTAGCAAAAAAAGTCCTATGGTTTTCGACCCTGCTGTTTATGTGGGCGACCGAGAAACCGATATCGCCATGGCAGAACTCTTTGGCGGCTTCCCGCCCTCATTTTATAAAGGTTACACTAGCCTATTACCGCAAAATAGCGAATATCCGCAAAGAAAACTGATTTATCAGTTGTACCATATCCTCAATCACGCGTTATTATTTGGGGCGCACTATGAGGCGCAAGCCAAAGATATGATAGCAAGGGTTAAATCCCAGTAACGGAGTTTTCTTTTTAAATGCCTTCATCAATTCATCCTCCTGTGGCCCTAGTTACGGGCGCGGCTAAACGTATTGGTTTAGCAATGGCAACACATTTACATCGGCTGGGCTATAACCTCATTATTCACTATGGTCAATCTGAAGCCTTGGCCACCAGCCAAGTAACGCGGTTTAACCACCTACGCGCTAATAGCGCTGTAGCTATCAGCGCCAACCTTACAGATATTGAAGACGTACACCGCCTAGCGAAGCAAAGCATCAAAGAATGGGGGCAAATTGATGTACTCATTAATAACGCCTCTAGCTTTTACCCCACCCCATTTGGCCACATTCAGCAAGAAGACTGGACATCGTTGGTGGGAAGTAATGTGCAAGGCCCCTTATTTCTTTCTCAAGCCCTAGCTGACACGCTTAAAAAGCAGCAAGGCTGTATTATTAATATGGTTGATATGCATATTGACCGACCTCTTCCTAAACATAGTGTATATAGCTTGGCGAAAGGGGCGCTTGCCACGCTAACTAAATCGCTTGCTATTGAAATGGCACCGGATGTGAGGGTAAATGGTATAGCCCCTGGGGCAATTTTGTGGCCCGAACGCCCGTTAAGCGAACAGGACAAACTCACGATGCTAGATAGCATTCCAATGGGTACTTTAGGCAGTTGCGAGGACATCACACATGCCATGGAATACTTATTAGGGGCATCTTACGTAACTGGCCAAATTCTGTACGTGGATGGTGGCCGAGGTTTACATACGGGTACACCGGCTTAATAGGCTATGTATAATAAAGGTAGGGGTATTTTAGCGCTTTAAATAATCCGTAGAGGGGGTGAAAATTTTAACCGCTACAATTATAACGGCTACAATTTTAACGGCTAAGGAAAAGGGTGAAACTACATGGTAGCGCCACATAGTAAGCGGCTTCAATTTCAATGGAAAGCCAGCGTGGTGCTGATGGGCCTTGTTTTGCTTTCGGGGTGCTTTGGTCACACAGGGCTAAAGGCGAATATTAACGAATACCGAACTCGACTGGCGCGCGTGCTCGATTCCCCTATTGCTCCTGCTGATGCTGATAAACATACGCTTCGTTACCCTAGCGTATCTGAGCGTGTGGTTAATGTAACACCGGTAAATATTAACCTACGTAATTTTTATGCTATTCAAGATTGTGAACTAGGCCGCATAGTTGCCCAGCGCAATACAGTGCTAGGTAAAACACAACTTCCTTCACAACGGTTCGCGTATGAGCAAAAGCTAGGTACCGTATTAGCTAATTGTGAAGAAAAAGTGAGCAAAAATAATAAACAACTCGCTGCCCTGATAAACAATTGGCGCGAACAAAAACGCGCCCAATGGCCGCAAATTTGGGCGCAGCTTATCCAAAATAGCAGCGAAATGAAGCAGGGGCTAAGCCTCGCTAGCTCGCTCCTAGAGGTAGAATCATCTTCACAAATAAGTAGCAGTGTAAACGCACTATATTACTTAGATAGCCTTGCTCATCGAAGCGATAAGGTAGGTGCGTTTAACAGTAACCATTTAGAAGCGCAGCTACGTACACTCTCAAACTCGCGCTTACCCGCAAAACTATGGCTTACCCAACAGCTGTTAACCAATGAATTAACCACACTTACTGGCGCGCTTAAACGCCCCTTAGCCTCAGTTAATTGCCCCAAGGGTAGAGCCAGTGAGAAAGCGAAGGTGCTGCGAAATGTATTTTATTTGTTTTTTATTGAAAAAATTCAGCCGGTGGGCAGTAAGCTAAACCAAATTCATTACCAGCTAGCGCCATTATGGCAACGCTGGGTTGCCTCAGATGCCCTAAGCCCCGCATTCAAACAATTTATTGCAACCCACGCGCATGAAGGTTTTAGCGAATACCAAGATGCTATGCACGAGCACGTGCGCTTATGGCAAGACTTTCTCGGGCGCTGTAATTTAGCGCCCGTAGCGGTTTCACGCCTCTAGACGCCACTAAATTTTTGGCTAAATTATTATTTATATTGAGGTTATTTACCATGCCTAACGGGCAAAACCTGGGTACCACTTTGGCGTCACCAATGGCTGTTTATCAGTCTCAAATAGGTAAAACCCTATGTGAAGACGCCTGTCAGCTAGAAGCGATCAAAGCACTAGACCGGCTTTACCACCAACTCATCGCATCAAATCTCGCTCCCTCTACGCCTGTAAAAGGGCTTTATTTTTGGGGCGATGTAGGCCGTGGAAAAACGTTTTTAATGGATTTGTTTTACGATTGCTTAGGCAGAAAAGGCAAAATGCGGCTACATTTCCATCGTTTTATGGCGCAAATACATCAGTCGCTCAACGCGTATAGTGGGCAGCAAAACCCTTTACCTAAGATAGCAAAAGAACTGGCTGCATCATTAGGCGATGGGTATCGTGTACTATGTTTTGATGAATTTTTCGTATCAGATATTGGCGATGCTATGCTTTTATCGGGCTTGTTTGAATGTTTGTTTGAAGAAGGGGTAGTGTTGGTTGCTACTTCCAATATCCCCATCGAACGCTTGTATGAAAATGGCTTGGCCCGACATAAGTTTTTACCTTGTATAGAATTATTGCAGCGCCACACACAGATGATTCATCTAAACGGCCAGGTGGACCATCGCTTACACGATATGGGGCACGCGAACAATACCGCTTGCACTGAACCTTCTACATATATCGGGCTCAGTGCCCAGGTGAATATTGCCAAGCAATTTAATCAACTTACCTGCAAGCACGCTTTAACGTGGCAAAGCGATACGCAAATTAAAATATGTCAGCGTCACATTGATGTGATCAAGGTTACCCTCGCAAGCGAAAAATCTCTTCACAGTATTGTCTGGTTCGATTTTCATGCTCTGTGCGATGGGCCGCGCTCTCAGTTAGATTACATGGAAATAGCCCAACGTTTTGCCATCGTGATGATAAGCAATGTGCCAGCGCTTGGCGCCGAGCCACGCAATTGGATAAAAGCAAGAGGCACGGAAGACGGTGTGGGTAACGATCAAGCAACAACAACTGGGGAGCGGGTTGTGAATTACTCAATAAACGATAATAAAGCCAGGCGTTTCATAAGTCTTATTGATGAGCTTTATGATCAAAATGTTACGCTGTATTTAAGTTGCGATGTGCCTCTGGAAAAGTTGTATTTAGACGGCGCATTGACCTTTGAATTTCGGCGAACCTATAGCCGTTTAATTGAAATGAGCCGAGCAAAAAACGAAATGTATTAATGAAAGCATGGGTTAAAATACAGAAGAATTAACCACACTAAACCCTCCCGTCCCCATCTTTACTCGGGATCGCGAGCAATTACTTTATTTCGGCCGTTTTTCTTGCCTTCGTATAAGCGATTGTCTGCCACTTTATACAGTTGGTTTAACGTCTTCCCATCTGCAGGCCAATGAGAAACACCGATAGTCACGGTAATATTGATGGCAACGCCATCAATCGGTATAGTTTTTTCTATTGCCGAGCGAATGCGCTCAGCAATTTGTATGCCTTGACACTCGCTCGTATCTGGAATGAGCATGCAAAATTCTTCTCCCCCTAGCCGAAACGCCCAGTCGTTGCGTCTACGCACATCGTTAATAAGGCTAGACACGTTTATCAGTACCTTATCGCCAACATCGTGCCCGTATTTGTCGTTTACCGTTTTAAAGTGGTCTAAATCGATAAGTAACATAGAAACGCTTTTTTGTTTTTCAGGCAAACTCTCACAAAGCATGTCGAAAATAGACTCAAGCAGCAAGCGGTTATTTAAGCCGGTTAGTGGGTCGATAGCGGCCATTTGCTGTAGGCGTTTAACTACGGCTGCACGCTTATATTCATAGGTGTACGACAACGCCCAGATGGCCGATAAACATAGGCCAATGTTGGCCACTGAGATGGGGGGCATAGCAGGAGAAGCAGAAAACTGATCGTTGAAAAGAATAGCGACACCTGCCACAACAAACACACTGGTAAACACATTACCCAAAGCAATACCAAGAAGCAGGTATGAGAGTACAGGAATTAAGAATAACCATGTAAAAAGCGCGGCAATAAATGGTACTAAATATATACCAACCAAAATAACCGCATATACAGAAAATAAAAACACTGAAGCCCAAAAGGTTAAATGAGGCGTTTTTCTGTGGATACAAAGAATACCAATTGAAAGTAGCACTACTGCTAGCTCAATCAACGCTAAAACTTTTAAGCCTTCGAACCAGTTATTAATTACAAAGACGGAGCCTGAGAATATGATGACCCGCAACACAACGTTTAACACTGTGCGACGATATTCAAGCTCCTTCGCCCACAGGTGAGATTTGCTCATTAAATGAATATTCCTCTGCCACTTTCTCAATGATAAAAATGGATTAATATTTCATTTTTAATAAATGAGCTTGGTACCGGTTATTATTATTTTCGGTCGCTATACGAATAAAAATGATAGCTTACCGAATGCCATTAGGTGCAATGAAATGGGGTAGAAGATTTTATACTATTGCAGAAAGCCTGATGCAGCAACCCCCTATTGTTTTTTGAATATCTATTAAATATTGGTAGGAGGCGAAGTGCAATTTCGTTAGGTTCGGAAGTGATTGTTTTCGTTGACTACATTATGTTTTCGCCGCTTTCAGGATCTCTTGCTCGTTGAGCCTGCTCTCTAATTTCATTAGCCTCGCTAGAAACGTCATCGTTGGCGTGTTCCTGTTTTGATGCGCTATTAAGAGAAAACGCACTTTCGTTATCCGTTTGCGCTTTGTTGATTTCCCGTTCGCTGGGCTGCTTCTCCTTAGCATTCGACGCTGGCTGTTGTTCCTGTTTAGCAGGCGTCTGCTTTTCTTGCTCTGCCATAGGCTCCTGCGAAGGCGTAATTAACGGTAAGCCTTGGGGAAATACGCGCTCTCTTGCATCGTCAGGCATACTAATTCCGTTTTCTGTATATTTGCGTACCAGCTCCCTCATTAATACCGATGACATTTTAAGTACACTGGTTTCTTCCACGTTTACCCAAAAATAAACCTTCACGTTGTAGGTAGAAGCACCGAGATTATCAATTAATACCTGCGGCTCAGGGTCTTCAAGTACATTAGGGTGGGCGTTAACTAACGCTAACGCTAGCGTTTGCGCATGTTGAATATTGGCGTCATAACCCACCCCTAACACAAAATGTCCGCGCATAAGTGGGTTTGCGGTTAGGTTTTTAATTACCCCTTTATAAATAGTGGCGTTGGGAATTTGTATATGATTACCGTCAAAGTCCACAATAGTGGTAGCACGTGCGGTAACTTTCTGAATAATGCCTGTGAAATCGTTAATTTGTACTATGTCACCAATTCTAAAAGGGCGTTGTACTGTAAGCAGTAAGCTCGAAATAAAGTTCTCTGCAATATCGCGAAATGCAAAGCCTAGTATTAACCCTACTACGCCGGTTCCGCTTACTACAGCCACGGCAAACCCCGTTAGGCCTGCCAAGTATAAAAATAGGTAAATGCCCAATAAAATGATGAACAAGCTTACACTTCGTTGGGCAACAGACTTTATTAAAGGCGTTAACGATGATGCGGCCGTCGGCTTTAATAGCAACCTAGATACAGGTCCGGCGAGCAGAATAAATACCAACATAACCACCAGCCCTATGGCCAGCCCAGGTAAGCGGTATAGAAAATTATGCCAAAGCTCTACCACCAAAGATTGTGCTTCTGTGATGCTTTCAACGCCCCCAACATCTTGCTGTAGCGCAAAGGATGTGGGCAATGTATTAAGCCCTTCAATTGCTGCTGTAATCAAAAACATACCGTGAAGTTCTCCTTGGCCAGCGGCCACCTCATATAAACATTAACCTGCAATAACCAAATACGACCCTAGCCCAACGGTAAACAGAAAACTGCCCCATAACGCGTGCTCTATAACTACTACAGGCGTTGAGTTAGTTTGCATGTATCGGTAACCAAAAATGGCTCCGCCTATCCAAGAAATAATAACTGCTACCCAATTACCATACACCAAATGTGCTAATCCAAACACGAAGGTACTCGCGCCCCAGCGGGCATAGCGAGATGGTAAAATGCGTTTATAGCGATGAAAGAAAAACGTTCTAAAAATAATTTCTTGAGGGATAACCGACACAATAGGATAAATTAGTAAGGTTAACACCCACATCCAAGGTTGGTTCAACGGCCAATGTAAAAACAAATCAGGCTTAACCAGGTAAACCACAAGCGCTAGCAAACTCGCCCAAGGCACAAATAGCTTCAAGGCCTGCTTAAGATGGGTTTTACCGTCTTGCCAATGCCATAACCGCACGCGATGAAACTGTTTATCGGCCAAAAGTACAGCCAAGCACCCTAAGCCTAACATGCCTAAAATTGGCATTAACCAATCAGCAAAATGATTAATCCAGTAAAATATTGCAAAGGGAAGCGCAACAAATAACAAGACTAACTCAGACCACAGCTTTAAAACGGTAGACTTCGACACTATTACCAACCGATGACAGTTTGATGAATTTAACGATGAATGTAACTATGAAAGTGTAGTGCCAAATTTGACAATATAGACATATTTCTGTGTTACTCTTTTTCACTAATGCTAAGTCATTGGATACACTTATGTTTTTAGTTAAGTGTAAAAATGAGTAAACTAGCTAACATTCATATATGCTTAGCCAAAATGGCGTACAAACATAAAAATGTGTAGGTCTAACAGAGTTAAGGCAATTTTTACTGGCCTTTTTACGTCCTAAATTGGCGTTTTTTAAGCGAAGAGCACCTGATCACTATGACGAGTGAAAAAACGAATAATGTGTTAAAACAAATTGAAAAACACTATGCCTCGTTATCCCCGGCAGGAAAGCGTATAGCTCAATATCTGCAACAAGCACCCTTGGCAGTAATTTCTCAATCTACCGCACAAATTGCTGAAAAAACGCACACATCCAAAGCCACCGTCAGTCGTTTTTTTCGCCAGCTGGGGTTTAACTCGCATCAGCAAGCAAAAGACACCCATTTGTCGTTGCGTGAGCAAGGTGTACCCGTACACACCCCTACTTCATTCACTAGCCATCAAGAGCACGAATTTAATAATTTATCGCAAACTTTTGCCCACGTACAAGAAGAGGTACTGCACGATATTGCTACGCGTTTAGCGAACGCCAAGCAGGTAACCCTTATCGGTTTTCGAAACGCTTATCCCTTAGCATTGCATTTCAGGCAACAGTTAAAGCAAATTAGAACGTCGGTACGACTGCTCCCCCAACCCGGCCAAACCTTGGGAGAGGACATTGTCGATTTAGGTGAGGATGATGTGGTGGTGCTGCTAGGGTTTCGAAGGCGTACTCGGCAGTTTAAATTTGTCTTGGATACCATACAACACGCGCAGGTAATTTTAATCACCGACCCTACCGGACAAGTGTACCGCAACCAAGTCACACAATTATTAGTGTGTCACTTAGGTAATAACGCGCCTTTTGATAGTTACGCAGCGCCGATGAGTTTAATATCTGCTATATGCAACCATACATACGCGTTACTAGGGAATGAAGCGAGCGAACGGGTTAGTGCTATTACCCGCACTTATGCCTCGCTTGATGAGCTTGAAAAGAGCAAATAAAAGACACCGATGAAACGGCAAACCCCAACAAGAAACAAACGTTTCACTTGACAAACAATAGAAACGATTGTTTCATGGTAGCATTAATAACTTAACCAATTAGTCTACTGTGTCTTCTCCATTTGTAAGCGTACCTACATCCGATGCTTTTACGTCAGCCAGTACATCTACTGCGCCCGTTGAATCTGCCCCGTTGACGGGCTATACCCTTGCGGTAAAAGATCTTTTTCATATGGCAGGCTTACCTACCGCTGCGGGTAACCCCGACTGGTTAGCAAGCCATTCTACACCCACGACAACGAATTCCACCGTAACTGCCCTACTTGATGCAGGGGCACAATTTGTCGGCAAAACCATTACCGACGAATTAGCGTACAGCTTAAATGGCAAAAACAAGCACTACAATACTCTGGTAAACCCAGCAGCGCCCGAGCATATACCTGGCGGCTCTTCATCAGGGTCGGCTGTTGCGGTAAGTACTGACCAAGCGGATGTCGGGCTAGGTACTGATACCGGCGGCTCTATTCGAGTACCTGCTAGCTATCAGGGTTTATGGGGTATTCGCACCACCCATGGGGCTATTCCTTGCGACAATATGGTAGCGTTAGCGCCTTCTTTTGACACCGTTGGCTGGATGACAAAAGAAATAGATACCCTCTTAGCAGTAGCCAAGGTGTGTTTAGCTAAAAATAGCCAACAACGCGCCTACAACACCCCTACGTTTGCTATAGCTAGAAGCTTGTTTGAGACGGTGGCGCACAAAAAGGCATGTGATGAATGGTTAGCGCAACTCGCACTCACGTACCATTGTATAGAACTGGCGCCAGATCAGCTTGATATTAAGCAATTAGCCACCGCCGACACCTTTAGAGTATTACAAGGGGGCGAAATTTGGCAGCAACATGGCCATTGGCTAAATCAACAACAACCGGATATCGCAGACGATATTATGCTGCGGTTGAATTGGTGTAAAACCATTACCACAGCACAAATTGATGCCGCAAAAGCGCAACAATCCAATGTTATAAAGCACATTGAAACGCTATTTGAGAACGCGGATATTTTGGTAATACCAACCACGCCGGGTGTCGCACCTCGCTGCGATGCCGACGACGAAACGCTGGCAAATGATAGAAATGCTTTGCTCGCGTTAACCGCGATAGCAGGTCTAACTGGCCTTCCACAATTACATTTGCCGTTATTTTCCCTACACAATGCCCCATGTGGATTATCTCTGGTGGGCATAAAAGGCAGCGATCTTGCTTTAATAACGTTGGCGCAAACACTTGTAAAATAATCAGCCAGCGTATTTAGCACGGACCAACAAATCGCAGTCTACACAAGAAGTGAAACTACAATGAGTGAAAAACCGAACATCGCATTTACTGCACCCCATTTTGCAGCCTCACAAGTAGGCTTAGGTATCTTAGAAAAAGGCGGAACAGCCATTGAAGCCATGGTTGCTGCTGCGGCCTCTATTGCGGTTGAATACCCGCATATGAATGGCTTAGGCGGCGACGGGTTTTGGCTAATTAGTGAACCTGGCAAAGCGCCTATTGGCATCGACGCATCCGGTGTTGCCGCTAAAGCTGCCACCGCAGATTTTTATGCGGCCGATAACGCGATACCAAGCCGTGGAGGGAAAGCAGCCCTCACTATGGCCGGCGCGGTAGCTGGATGGAGTGAAGCACTCAAGATAAGCCATGAATGGCAAACCGGTCTATCGCTTAATACATTGCTTGATACCGCAATTAGCCAAGCAAACTGGGGAATAGAAGTTACCCAAAGTTTAACCGATGCCAGTAATAAAACCTTCGATGATTTGGCGAGCGATGAGAACTTTGCACCGTTTTTGATCAAAGGAAAAGCGCTTAAAAAGGGCAAAATTTTAAAGCTAACTGCACTTTCAAAAACCCTCGCTCACCTTGCTGATAAAGGCCTTGATGACTTTTATCGCGGCGAACTGGCAGAAAAGCTTGCTACCGACCTAGCCGCGGCAGGCTCCCCTATACGGTTGGCAGATTTTAACGATTATCACGCGCAGCGTGTTACGCCGTTACAGGTTAATACCAGCAAAGGAACCTTGTACAACTTACCTGCACCGACACAAGGGGTAGCCTCGCTTATTATTTTAGCCTTATATGACAGGGTTCAACACCTAGGTACTAGCGATGCTGACATGGTACACCTTCTTATTGAATGTACTAAACAGGCGTTTATCGCGCGTAACGAATACGTAACCGACCCATCTCGCTGTGACATCGATTTGCAAAGCCTTCTTACTGATGACGCACTTGATGCAATGGCGGCAAAAATATCTTTGGAAAACGCCCTAGCTTGGCCCCATGTAGCGAAACCTGGTGACACAATCTGGATGGGCTGCTGCGACAGTGAAGGCAGAATGGTGAGCTATATCCAGTCACTATATTGGGAGTTTGGTTCCGGCGTGGTAAGCCCAAGTACAGGTATTGTTTGGAATAATCGGGGTACCTCGTTTTCGCTAGACCCCAGTAGCAAGCAGTACTTAACCCCAGGTTTAAGGCCGTTTCATACACTAAACCCTGCCTTCGCCGAACTTACCGATGGCAGAAGAATGAGCTACGGCACAATGGGCGGGGAAGGACAACCGCAAACGCAAGCCGCTGTATTTGCGCGCCATGTGTATCACCAGCAGCCTATCGATAAAGCGATTGCGCTGGGACGCTGGTTACTTGGCCGTACATGGGGCGACGAAAGCCATAACTTAAAAGCGGAACGGGACTTGGTTGAATATGTTGGCGAAAGTCTTCTGGCACGAGGCCACGACATGGTTACCGTAGATCCGTGCAACGAACTTATGGGTCACGCTGGCGCGATTATTCGACAGGCAGACGGCGTGGTTAGCGGTGCTAGCGACCCGCGAAGCGACGGCAAAGCCATTGTTGGCCGCCCCAAAAAAGACTGAGTCATCACCCTAACAAAAGCGAGATTTCATGCAATTTCTTATAGATAACTTAACGGTAATTTTATCGTTAATTGGTACCGGCGTGTTTGCTGGTTTGCTGGCGGGCCTACTTGGTGTAGGTGGCGGTATTGTTATTGTACCCGTACTATTTTTTCTATTCCAAGCGCTTGGTGTATCGCCTGAAAGTGCAATGGTTATTGCCACCGCTACTTCGTTGGCCACCATTGTCCCTACATCGGTAAGCTCTATTAACGCGCATCGAAAAAAAGGTAACGTAGACTTCGCACTGCTAAAAGCCTGGGCGCCGTTTATTTTAATCGGTGTTTTAGTAGGCAGCTATTTGGTCACCGTAGTAAATGCTAAATTTTTAACCCTGCTATTCGGCGTCATCGCTACGCTATCGGCTATCAATATGTTAGTGGGTAAAAAAGATGCGTTAGTAAATAGCCTACCCGGCCGTGTGGGCCAGTCTATTATGGGCGCATGCATAGGCTTATTTAGCGCTATGGTGGGCATTGGCGGCGGAACCCTCACGGTACCTACGCTTACTTTTTGCAACTACCCGGCTCACCGCGCTGTGGGTACTGCTGCTGCAGTGGGCCTTATTATTTCACTACCCGCCGCCCTTACGCTGTTATTTGTAGGCAACACGCCTACCGATGCACCGTTTGCTACCTACGGTTACGTTAACCTTTTAGGTTTTGTATGCATTGTGCCGCTTACCGTGTTGTTTGCCCCCATAGGCGCAAGTATCGCAAGCAAGCTAGATGCAGGCCTACTTAAAAAGGTCTTCGCCGTCGTTCTCATCATTACTGGTTTGCGCATGTTAGCGCAAGTCTTCCTATAGGAGTGTTTTCATGACCCGCTATTCTCCCCTTACCCCTCCCCCAAGATTACTTATGGGGCCGGGGCCGATTAACTGCTACCCCCGCGTACTATCGGCCATGTCTACACAATTAGTGGGTCAATACGACCCCGTAATGACCGGTTATATGAACGAAGTTATGGCGTTGTATCGCGAGGTTTTTAATACCAAAAACCAACAAACGTTCCTGGTGGACGGTACATCTCGCGCCGGAATCGAAGCAGTATTGGTTTCAGCTATCGAGCCTGGCGACAAGGTCTTAGTGCCTATCTTCGGACGCTTTGGTCATTTGCTAGCCGAAATAGCGGAACGCGCTGATGCCGAGGTGCATACCATTGAAGTACCTTGGGGCGAAGTATTCACAGCTGAACAAATTGAGACAGCAATAAAAGAAGTACAACCCAAAATGCTTGCCATTGTACAGGGCGACACATCAACCACTATGTTGCAACCATTAGCCGATATTGGTGCTATTTGTGAAGCGCATGATGTACTTTTCTACTGCGATGCCACCGCTTCGGTAGCGGGAAACCCATTAGAAGTAGATGCGTGGAAATTAGATGCAGTATCAGTAGGGCTTCAAAAATGTCTTGGCGGGCCATCAGGCAGTGCGCCCATCACGTTAAGCGATAAGTTTGTTAAAACGGTGCGTACCCGCCATCATGTAGAAGCGGGTATACGCGATGAACATCATCAGTCGGCACGGGGCCCAAGAATTCGCTCTAATTATTTCGACCTACCTATGATTATGGATTATTGGGGTGATGAGCGGTTGAACCATCACACCGAAGCCGCAACCATGCTGTACTGTGCTAGAGAATGCGCTCGCGTGCATTTAGAAGAAGGCCAAGAGCAGGTTATCGCACGCCATAAAGTGGCGGGTGATGCCATGTTAGCAGGCATTCAAGCCATGGGATTGCGTCCTTTTGGCGATCTTAAACACAAAATGAATAACGTTGTGGGTGTGTACATTCCAGATGAAGTAGATGGAGAAGCGGTACGCGAAACCCTTCTACTGCAATTTAATATTGAAATTGGCACCAGCTTTGGCCCCTTAAAAGGCAAAATCTGGCGTATCGGCACAATGGGTTACAACGCCCGCCAAGATGCAGTATTAAATACCTTGCAATCTCTGGAAACCGTGCTTCGGATGCAGGGTATGACGCTGCCCGCAGGCGCCGGCGTAGATGCCGCACTAAGCACATATGCGGAGGCGGCGAATGCATGAATTTGCGGATGCCGCTGCGCAAGTTATGGCGCGTTGTGAAACTTTAGGTACGTTAACACAAGACCCAAGCTGCCTAGACAGGCGCTATCTTACCGAACAGCACAAAATGGCTAACCAGTTAACCTCTGGGTGGATGATTGAAGCCGGAATGACTACGTGGCAAGACGCCGCTGGGAATATTTGGGGAAGATACCTCTCTACTGTGCCCAATGCCCCAAGGCTCATATTAGGCAGCCATTTAGATACCGTACCTAATGGCGGAAAGTACGATGGCATGCTGGGTGTCGTGGCCGCAATTTCCCTGGTGGCCTTGTTTAATGGTGAACGCAAACACTTCCCATACCACATTGATATTGTTGGTTTTTGTGACGAAGAAGGCACACGGTTTGGTACCACTTTATTAGGCAGTCGAGCACTAACTGGCAAATGGCAAGACTCGTGGCGCAGATTAAAAGATAATCAGGGAGTTTCGCTAGAGCAGGCCATGGCCGACTTCGGATTAAGCTTTGATGACATTAACAGCGCGACTATCTCAGCTACCGATGTATTGGCGTATTTAGAGCTACATATCGAACAAGGCCCTGTTCTAGAACAGGAAAACTTACCGGTGGGCGTAGTGAGCGCCATAGCTGGAGCTAAACGCTTCAACATTACGGTAAAAGGGATGGCGGGCCATGCCGGAACAGTACCTATGTCCATGCGTCATGATGCGCTTTGTGCCAGTGCTGAAATGCTGTTAGCGGTAGAGTCAATAAGTCAGCAGCGCGCCGGCGTAGTGGCCACAGTGGGTAAAATAGAAAACGCGCCTAATGGGGTTAACGTAATTTCTGGCCGAACCCTGTTTTCGTTAGATATTCGTAGCGAAGACGATAACTTACGAGATGCGGTGTTGGCCGAGATTTTGCAAAAATTTGATGACATTGCCACCTTGCGCAATGTCACATTAGAAATAGAACAAACCCATAGTGCACCTGCGGTACATTGTGATGGTGCGCTTCAAAACGCATTGATTGCGGGGGTTGAAGCCAGCGGGATCCCAACCAAAGTATTGGCCTCGGGCGCAGGTCATGATGCTATGGCCATGGCAGATATCTGTCCAGTCGCTATGCTGTTTACGCGTTGCAAAGGCGGCATTAGCCACCACCCGGCTGAGTCTATAACCACAGATGATGTGGCAGCGAGTTTAAGTGTTTTGCACCACACAATTAGTACATTGCACCATGATTGATAGGTAATAATTAATAGGTAAAACAAACAATGAAAATCAAAAGGATATACAACGATGAAGAGGGTAAGAGCCATTTTGGTGAAGTAGAGATTCCTTTAGCCGATGGCGGCCCTATCGGGTTATTATCTGAGAAATACGCAGCCGGTAAAGTAATTTTCCGTGAAACCCCGGCTGATTATGATTTTAAATGGCATCCTGCGCCGGCGCGCCAATTATTATTTATCCTCAAGGGCCGAGCTGAATTTACGGTATCTGACGGTGAACGCCACGTGCTCGGTGCAGGTGATGTATTGCTGCTTGAAGATACCGAAGGTGAAGGACATTGCTCTAAAGCCATGTACAACGAAGTCAGGCATTCTATTTTTGTTACCCTTGACGATAGCGTGCAATTTTAATTTCAGCATGAACACGCGCCCGATTAGCGCACCATAATGGTGCGCTTTTTTATGCTTTTCGCTTTATTCTAATGCATTGATGGGTCTCCCCACCAATCGAGCCCCTAGGCAACCCTGCATTTATCAATAGTTTCAATAAGTTACATTTTTACTCACCCACTAACCAAGTGGTCAATAAATTGCAGGCTGTGGGTTTTCCCTTAACACTGAGTTTGTATGTTGTTTGCCCGTAGCTACCGGTTGCTTTTCATTCTTTTATTCACCAGCTTTATTGCCCCTGTATGGGCAAAATCTTCGTCGCAATCTATGGATGATTGGTTTCGTAACTTTAAACAAACCGCTTCCCCGCAGGCTCTCTATCAATTTTTGTATCAGATGCCAAAAGGCGGTGATTTGCATCATCACCTGTCTGGTTCAGGCTATGGTAAATGGTGGTTTGAGCTAGCGGCCGATAGCGAAAAAAACGGGGGCTATAGCTATTATACCCGAGTAAAAAACAACAACTGTGAGCCATATGGTGTCAATACGTTTAGCATTAACGCTGTAACCTTTTTATTTCACACCATATCGCAACACACCTGGTCTGAACTTTCGGCGTGTAGACAACAAGAGTACCGAGCGCTTTCGCAATTAAATGAAGCGCAAATACAGGGGTTTATTCAAAGCTTAGAGCTAGATAAACCTTACGAGGGGCAGGATGAATTTTTTGAACGTCACTGGCAACGATTAAACGAGCTTATCGCTAATCCTCATATCATGGCCAACATCCTGCTCCGAAATATGCAGGAATACCAGCAAGAAAACTTACTCTACTTAGAGACCCAACAAAACCTTCGCTTCATGAAGCGCCCTGATGGTAGTTTTTATTCAGAAGATGAGGCGCTGGCTATTTTCACCACTATGCTATCAAGTGCCGAAGCAAAGCTAACCGGTGTGACGGTTAAGTTTCAATATGCCCTTGTACGGTTTACTCCCAATACCGATGCGCAGCTTAAATGGATATATGCCTTTGTCGATAACCATAGAGATTATTACGTAGGTATAAACCTTGTGGGCAGAGAAGATGATCCAAAGGGACACCCACTTAATTTTTTATCTACCCTTCGTTCTCTACGCACGCGTTACCCAAAGATTAACCTAGCCTTTCATGCAGGGGAATCGGTGTCGCCAAGTGAAAATATTAGAGATACCTTGCTTTTAGGGGTCGATCGTATTGGTCACGGTATCAACCTTTTATCAGATCCCGATACCTATCTACTTATGCGCAACAATCGCTATCTGATTGAAACTAACCTTATCTCTAATTTTAAACTCGAATATATCCAAGATTTTAGCCAACACCCTTTCCCCCAGTATTTACGTACCGGTATTCCTACTGCGCTATCCACTGACGATAGAGGTATGTGGGATGCAAGACTAACCGATGAATTCTATGTGGCGGTTACCCAGTTTAACCTTAGCTGGCAAGAGCTTAAGTTACTTAGTCGTAACAGTTTAGCGTTTAGCTTTCTAGCCAAGGACGATAAACAGCGTTTACTGCAAACCCTTGAAGATAACTTCGACCGTTTTGAGCAAGGGTATTTAAATAACACGGCGCAGAAAAAGGTAATTTCATACAGCGGGTTTATGTGTAGCTACGAACCACTACTGTGCGCCCAAGGGGGGCAATAATTATGCAAGGAAAGCAACAGGATATTATTTACGGCTTACACGATAAACCGGGAACCGTGGCGTGCCTTACCGCCGCGGGCCAACATATGCTCGCCAGCTTTGTGGGTGTTATCACCCCCACCCTTATTATTAGCGCAACCCTTGGGCTGTTAGCGTATACGCCTTACCTAATAAGTATGGCTTTGTTCGTCAGCGGTGTAGGTACGTTAATTCAAACCAAACGTATAGGCCCGGTTGGAAGCGGCCTAGTGGCTATTCAGGGAACCAGTTTCGCCTTTATCAGCGCGCTTTTGTTAGCAGGCACAAAAGTGCAAAACGAGGGGGGCAGTAATGAGGATGTGTTAGCCATGCTATTCGGTCTAACCATTGCTGGTGCGTTCGTTGAAGTTATATTTAGTTTATTTATCACCCACCTTAAACGTATTATTACGCCATTGACCACCGGCATCGTGATTACCTCCATTGGTCTTTCGCTTATTAATGTAGGTATGACTGACTTAGCAGGCGGATTTAATGCAGAAGGCTTTGGCAGTCTCAGTAACCTTGGTATTGGCGTTAGCGTATTACTTGCCATCGTGTTTTTAAATGCGTCAAATAACCACTGGTTACGCCTATCGGCCATTTTTATTGGTATGATCTTAGGTACACTGTATGTGTTTTTCACCCAAGGGATAAGCTTTACTCACCTTACATCGCTACCCATAGTTGCTATACCCCGCCCGTTTGCTTTCGGCATCGATTTTGACATTCATCTGTTTTTACCCATCGCACTCATTTATCTATTCAGTGCCATTGAGACAGCAGGAGACCTTACTGCCAACAGTTTGTTTTGCAAAGAGCCTGTTACTGGGCCGCTTTATCTTTCTCGTATACGCGGTGGCATACTTGGCGACGGCACCAACTCTATTTTAGCTGGCGTATTCAACACCTTTCCAAATACGACTTTCGGGCAAAACAATGGCGTTATTCAACTCACCGGTATCGCAAGTCGGAAAGTGGGCTGCTATGTGGGTGCTATGTTTGTTCTTATTAGTTTATTTCCCGTAATTGGTGGAATACTGCAAGCTATTCCTAAGCCTGTTCTTGGCGGCGCTACCTTAGTAATGTTTGCCATGGTAGCCGTAGGTGGTTTGAAACTACTTGCTAGCTATGCGTTAGATAGAAGAAGCAGTCTTATTACTGCCTGCGCATTGGGTATGGCTATTGGGGTAATGATGGTTCCTGAAGCGTTAGCACTATTACCTGTATGGCTTAAAAATATCTTACTTTCACCGGTTACTTCGGCGGGGTTAACCGCCGTGCTTCTCGACCTAACCCTTCCTGGAACTCACCCTGCTAAGGAAAACGCAGCACAAGAACCTATAAATTCTCCTACGAGTTCAAAGCCAAGTAACGTTTTACCGTGAGCCATGGTGGTGCAGCGTGCCCCATTAGGCACCATCGACGAGTGGCGGAATAAAAAAGTTGAATAACATTTTACACAATTGCAACAAACGTAAAGTTGCGCTCAAAAAATTTTCATTAAAAACAGCCGCTTACAAAAATAAAATAACTGACCACTTGGACAGGAACATGGCATTCATTGTGCTAAATACTGGTATGCACTACGGGTGAACACCTGCATAGAACAACAGTTTCAACAGTATATAAAAATAACGAGGAAACCATGACCAACACACCATTTAAATTAACGCCACTTGCGCGAGCCCTAACTGCGGGCATAGCGTTATCAGCGTCTACTTTTGCTATAGCAGAAGAACCCGTCTCTGTACCCGATGACGCAGATGTAGAAAAAATAGAAATTAAAGGCTCATTAGGCAGTCTGCCTGGGCAGGACGTAGAATCTGTGTTTGGTTTTGGTAAGTCTATTTTAGAAACCCCTCGTTCCGCTTCTACCATTTCGCAAGAGCAGATGGAGCGTTTTAATGTCTCTGATATTGACGAACTAGTGGCTTTTGCACCGGGTACGTTTACCCAGTCATTCTTTGGTGTGGCTGGCTCCCTCGATGTGCGTGGTACACCAGGTGAAAACTACTTCAGAGGCGTGAAACGCCTAGATAACCCAGGTAACTACCCAACACCAATTGGGGCCTCTAGCCGTATTGATATTGTACGCGGCCCGGCCTCTCCTATTTACGGCCCATCGAAAATAGGCGGCTACTTAAACTTTAACCCTAAATCGGCGCGCGCATCCTCTGGTCAATATCTCGACGAACCTACGGGTGCGATGTCGTATACAACAGGGTCGTGGGACAAAAGTGTACTAACCGCAGAAGTGGGCGGCCCCGCTACTGTTGGTGACAAAGAACTAGGTTACTACCTGTATGGTGAAGTAGAGAATTCAGGTAGCTATTATGATAATTCTGCTACCGACCAAAGTGTGATACAAGCCTCCTTTAATATAGACGCTTCAGACAGCCTTCGTTTTGAATTCGGTGGTATGTACCACGATTACGACGGGAACCAAATAGCCGGTTGGAACCGTTTAACTCAAGATCTTGTTGATGACGGTACGTATATTACAGGTACAGCGCAACCGCTAGATACTGACGGTGATGGTGTTATCAGCCATGAAGAATATGGCGCAGTCAATATTGGCGGGGCGAGCTATTTTTATGGTGATCCGTCGGATTTCGTCGATAGTGAAGTGACTGAACTGATGTCATTGGAAAACGTTGGAACAGCCACGTTAAGTGGAAACCAAGTTCTCGTTGCGCCTGAAGATCAGTTAGTTAATGAAGCTATCACGCTTTATTTTGACACTATTTTTTACACTGATAATTGGGAAATCAAAAACCAGTTATTCTACGATGCGTACGACAACCTAAATGAAAACGCTTACGGCTTTTCTCAATTCCACGATAGCTGGGTAGTAGAAGATAAGCTTATATTCGCGACTGAATATGAAAAAGACAGCTTGTTGGCGCAGTTCCAGTTTTCACCCTCAATTCGCTACACTGACTTCACCCATGGTGATGACTACACCTTCGAGTACTTTAACCGTCGCGACCTTACTATGGCGTCCTCAGCCTTAGACAAACGTCTACTTTCTACCCGTTCAGGAAAGAACTTCGATAACTATGATGTAGGTAACTACCTCGACTTAGGTTTCGGAGCCATGACAGACTTAACCTGGGATTGGGGGTTAAATGTAGTACTTGGTTTGCGCTACGACACTATCGACATTGAAAGCACATCACGCACAGACTTATTGCTAGGCGCTAGCGGTGATGAAACACCGGTTTATGCAGAAAACACCGTAGATGGGTGGTCGTGGAATACCAGCATTTCCTTTGACACAGAATGGGGCCTTATTCCCTATGTTACTGCAGCCGAACAAGCAACACTGGTGGCAGGCCAAGGCGCTGAAATCGGTGTGGCTCAAGTAACCAGTGGCGGTGCATTCGACACCTCAGAATTGTTGGAGTTTGGTATTAAAGGTTCATTGCTCGACGATACGCTTTATTTTGCGCTATCTTCGTTTGAGCAAGAGCGTACAGACTTTAATGCGCAAAACGCTATCACCAACAACACCACGAACAATAAAGGCACCGAGTTCGAACTTCGCTGGGTCGTTAACGAAAACCTTCTTGTGTCAGCAGGCTACACCAACATAAAAGTTGTTAACCTTACGGCATTAGAGGGAGGTAGCCAGTTCGGTTTCCTTGGTGCTGAAGATTTAATTAACCTTTCCGATCCTTCGTTAATCTTCGGAGGCAACGTAATTGGTAACAACGCTGTTGGCGCTGACACAAATAACACTGATGCACAAAAAGCAGGTATTCCTGAAAACATCTTCACCGTTACCGCAACTTACGATTTCCAGAACGGTTATGCCGCGAACGTGAGTGTGGTTGATGTAGAAGAAGTTGCATCTGGATTCTCAAACTCAGTAATGCTGCCAGCTTACACATTAGTTAACGCCGGATTTTCGTATCAAAGTGACGACTGGAGCGTTAATGTAACGGTGAAAAACTTAACCGACGAGCGCTATTTCCGTTCTAACTTCCCCGATCTTTTCGGTAGTCAGATTGTATTACCTGAATTACCTCGTCACTGGAGTGCAAAATTCGCTTATAAATTTTAAGCTACTTACACTTTATAGCTAATACTAAAGGTAAACCTGTTGCTACAGGTTTACCTTTTTTTCAACTTACCAGAGGAATACCATGCAGTTTTTTTCACGTTCCCTTTTATTAATTTCCACAGCCTTTATGATCAGTACTAACGCAATGGCAAACTCGCCTGAGCCTATTGAGATAAAGGCTGTTGTTGTTTCTATGTTCGAAATTGGTGAAGATGAAGGCGATAAGGCCGGCGAATTTCAGTTATGGAAGAAGGGACAGAAGTTAACTACCCGTTACCCATTGCCCCATGGGCACCATGACATTTATGTAAACCAAGAAACGGGGGTTTTAGGTATAGTGACAGGCATGGGTATTGCCCGTGCATCAGCGGCCATAATGGCGTTAGGTTTAGACCCTAGGTTTGATTTATCAAACGCCTATTGGCTAGTGGCAGGTATTGCGGGTATGGACCCTCAAGACGGTACTATCGGTTCAGCTGTGTGGACTGACTATGTAGTAGATGGCGATCTTGCTCATCAAATTGATGCCAGAGAAATACCGGATGATTGGTCTACGGGTTATTTTCCGTTATTTACGCACAGCCCTTATGCGAATGCGCAAAACGTTGACCCTGATAACGCACCTAACGGTGAAGTGTATGTGCTTAATCGTTCGCTAAAGAAATGGGCGTTTGAGTTAACTAAAGACATTACACTGCCTAATAACCTTGCTATGGATAATTTGCGTAAAAAGTACCAGGGGTTTCCACTGGCGCAGCAGCCACCCCGTATAATGACGGGTTCTCATCTATCGGCGTCTACCTTTTGGCACGGCAAATTACTAAATGACTGGGCCAACGATTGGGTTTCTTATTGGACAAAACAGCAAGGCAATTTTGTTACCTCTGGCATGGAGGACTCAGCTACCCTGCAAGCACTCTCCTACTTAGATGCCGCCAACTTGGCTGACAAGGACAGGGTACTTATTTTACGCACTGCGAGTAATTTCACTATGCAACCCAACGGCTTAACCGCGGCTCAAAACTTAGAAATGGAAAGTTCAGGTGAAGGTTATGCCGCGCTACAATCAGCGGTTGAATCTGCTTATTTGGTAGGCGCTGTGGTAATTGAAGATATTATAGGTAATTGGGGTGAACGCAAATCTACGCTTCCTACCCCGCCCGTGTCTAAGTAGCGAGGTTTTATCTTGCATTAAAACTGTTGGACAAGCCCTTCTTTGTTCAACAGTACTTCTTTTAAAATGCTAGAAATTGCACTTTGATCTAACGGTTTACTAAGAAAGGCCGCCATACCCGCGTTTTCGCACGCTGCTTTGTCAGCGTCTGTAGTATTGGCAGTGACAGCCACAATTTTACCGTGTTCAGCCAAGTATCCCTTTTCTAATATCTCTTTGGTCGCCGACACACCATCGAGCACAGGCATGGCACAATCCATAAAAATGATGTCGTATCGGCGATTTTTCGCTTTATCAATAGCCACCTGCCCGTCCTCCGCTTGATCTGCGTAGTAGTTATATTGTTCCAGCATACTTTTCAATACCATTCGATTGATATCGTTGTCATCTACCACCAGCAGCGATAAAGGCACCTTGAGTAATCTTTTAGGTATGCAACTAACCGCATTAGACGATTCCTCGGTACAAGACGCATATTCAACCGGAAGCGAGGCTTCAAATACAGAGCCGTTTCCAAGCGCCGTATTCACGTTAATCTTACCGCCCATTTTATCCACTATTTGCTTTACAATAGTTAAGCCTAAACCACTGCCTGTATTGCGCGATACAGATGTTTTGTCGCCATGGATTAGTGGGGTAAATATGCTTTTCACCGTGTCTTTCGACATGCCTTCGCCGGTATCTTCCACCCTAATATGAATAGCAGGGCAGGCTTCAGATTTATCGAGGGATAGATGTACGCGTACGTGTCCTTGGTGCGTGTATTTAACCGCATTACTTATTAAATTATCGATAACTTGCCCTATTCTAGCTGCGTCGCCCTTTAGGTAAGTATTTTTAGGCACATCTACTTGTGTATAAAGGGTTAGCCCTTTTTCTTCACTCAGCGGTTTAAATACGTCAATTATGTCTTCCACAAGGGCGAGCGCGCAAAAGTCACTAGGGCTCAATGTAAAGCGCCCATTCGATATCTCGGTATAATCAAGCACATCATTGATAAGTTGGAGTAATTTATTGGCGCTGCGTAACGCAAGTTCAGCCTTCTTCTTACGAATTTTTTCTCGCTGTTCAAAGCGTAAGGCCTGCAACATACCTGTAATGCCATTTAGAGGGGTTCTTAGTTCATGGCTAATACGCGAAAGCAACTCTCCCCTCGCGTTATAGGCTTCAACCGCTTCTGCGCGCTGCTTATCTAGCGCTAAGCGCAGCTCCATCGATTTGCTCACGTTCTGAAAAGTACCAAACAGCCGCACGCACACACCGTCTATCATTTCGGCCATGCCATGGCTTTCTACCCACACTTCATTGCCCTTCGCCGTAACCAGTTTCAATATTGAAGACCACGGGGCGCCTGTTTCAATAGTGCACTTAATGTGTCGTGAGATCTCGTCTCGATCAAAGCCTTCTTTGTAAAAGTAAATGGCGGTTTCCATATCTGGTTGGTAACTGTCCTCAACCTCGTGGATCACGCGGGTCTGCGACGACCAGCTTATTGTATCGTTCACCAAGTCAACTTCCCATGTTCCAATATTGGCAACACTTTGTAATTTTTCATAAAGCGCTTGGTTACGCATAGAGTCGTTACGTGCATCATGAAAAAGAAGGCTTTCCATCCAGCCATCAATAAGTTCAAGTTTCGTGGTATCTAAGTGTTCAACCGACAGATCAGAAGGTGGTACAAAAAACAATACTAGGGTGTGACCCGCACAGGTATGTAGCCTCCCGCGTACAAACTCCCGGGTTCCCAAATAAAGATGGGTCCAATGTTTAAATTCTTCAGATGCATCAAAATGGCGTTGCGGGAGGGCCATCACATTGACGAGAGGGAAATCGGGAATTAACGTAAGTTGCGGTGGCAAGCTTGCGTTGGCGCGAGCAATCACTTCGGTGAAATCATCAGAAATACGTAAGAGCACGCCCTGGAGCGTACCTAAAGAGGCGCAACCTAACTGTAATAAATGTTCAATTCGCTCAGACTGAGAGCGCTTAACAGCGCTTTCAACGCCCGATATACCCACAGAGTCTGACATGGGTTTCCACCTTAGGTTTGTTCAGCAAAACAACATCAAAATATTTTGTTAGCTACTATTCTATAAGGGGTTAGTTTAGCGATTTTCAGTCAGATGAAAATTAAACAATAGGCTATATTTATTTACCCTTCGCAGCGGTTACGGCCCAATTTCTTGGCTTTATAAAGCGGTACGTCAGCATGCTCAATAAACGAAATCATACCTTGGTCAATGACTTCTGCTGCCGGTAAAGCAGTGAAACCCGCGCTCAAGCTCACTTTCCCTTCTACTCCTTTTGCGTGAGGAAGGTCAGCTGCAAATACGGCAGCAATAAGGTCTTTTGCCACCTTTTCAGTGCCCTCTTTATCGGTATAAGGCAAAATAACTAAAAACTCTTCTCCACCAAAACGGATGGCAGCATCTTTAGGTCGCAATGCATGGCATTTAATAATAGAGGCTACACGTTGGAGACATTCATCGCCTTGTAGATGTCCGTAATGATCGTTGTAAAGCTTAAAGTGATCAATATCGGCCATAATTAAACCTATGTTATCGCCGTCTCGCGCTACCTGTTTAATCATAAGGGGAATTTCTTGGTTCAAGTACATTCGATTGTACAAGCCGGTAAGCTGATCGTGAAACGTCATCCGTTCTAGCAACGCTGTACGCAGTGTAATTTGGAGATGATTTTTCACCCTATGCACAAGGGTGGACGCAGTAATAGGTTTTAGTACGTAGTCAGACGCCCCTACTTCCCAGCAAGCATTTTCTATTTCTGCATCTATCGATGCAGTAACAAATATAACTGGAATATTTTGACTATGCGCTTGAGATTTTAGTTTTTTACATACTGTAAGGCCGTCGATATCCGGCATATTCATATCAAGAAGAATGATATCGGGGCTATGGTTTTGACAATAATCAATAGCCGCTTGCCCACTATCACAGGTTTCGCAATGAAAGTGCGGTGCTAGTACGCTAGAGAGTAGCATTCTGCTCATTGTCTCATCGTCAACAATAAGAACATTACATGCTTGATATGGTTGTAGGTCTAACTGCATAAAATTTTATCAACACTGGAAAAATGGTGAGTGTGGTTTCTTTGTGCTGTCCAGATCTTGACGACCTAAACCCTAATACTGTATCAGTATTGCATAGCATATGCCTAATTTTCAGTTCAGCCACTATACTTTCGACTAAGATATACCCAAATACTCCGCCGAGGGATCTTGTTAAGGATTAAATTGCTACATATCAAATAAATACCTTCGAAACACGGGCGGCTCTTGTGCTATTGCACGGTGACAAATAATTATTCTTTAGTATAAACTGGCCAGTTATTC
Organism: Alteromonas profundi; assembly: GCF_010500865.1. Classification (GTDB taxonomy): domain Bacteria; phylum Pseudomonadota; class Gammaproteobacteria; order Enterobacterales; family Alteromonadaceae; genus Alteromonas; species Alteromonas profundi. The sequence continues at coordinate 35,456 of NZ_JAAAWN010000002.1, read as the reverse complement.
GTGACTTTTCCTATCGCAAAGTGATACACCATCACATACGCCTGATGACGCTTTGCATTTTATTCGGCGAAAGTGAAAAGTGTACCGAGAACTACGATAGAATTATTTAATACCCAGCGAATGAAGGATTACCATGGGCATGAAAACAGCACAGACAGGAAGCGACCTCTCTTTTAGTCTTTGGGATTCAGAAGAAGCGCTTCAGCGCCTTGGGGGAAACCGTTCGCTATTAGTAACCATAGCGAACATGTTTCTCGCGCAAATAGAGCCAAAACGCACTGCTTTAACCACTGCGGTAAGCCAGCAAGACGTAGAATCTATTCGTTTTACAAGCCACACCATTAAAGGTGCTGCGGGGGATATTGGGGCCACGGCATTACATAGAGTGGCTGCCAAAATAGAACAACTCGCCAAAGCGAGCGAACTTGATAGCATAGACGAGCAATTGGCGATTTTTGACAAAACGGTAACTGCCACTGTCGAAACGATTGAACAAGAACTCCCGAAGCTTGCTCCTACATCGGCGTAATAAACATCGGCGCAGGCTGATTTTGTCTACGCGGCATCAATAAGTCGAATATAGTGTTGCTTTTTATCTTCAGGTAAAAAGCTTGCAGTGAAACTATTTTTAGCCAGTTGCTTTATGTGCGTTTCGGTAATAGGAAGCGCGTTAGCAAGTGCCGCAAAGTTCGCATTCAAAAAGCCACCAAAATAGGTGGGGTCATCAGAGTTTACTGTAACGAGCAAACCTCTTTCCATTAGCGTTAGAATATTGTGTTTCTGCATATCATCAATAACGCAAAGTTTTAAGTTACTCAACGGGCATACTGTAAGAGGAACTTGCGTCTCTGTAAGATACTGCATAAGCGATTCATCTTCCTGACACTTAACGCCGTGATCGATACGGTCTACGTGCAGTAAATTTATTGCCTGCCATATATATTCAGCAGGGCCTTCTTCTCCAGCATGGGCTACCACTTTAAAACCTAACTCTCTTACTTTTTCAAACACCTGCTCAAATTTTTCAGGCGGATGACCTAACTCAGAACTATCTAAACCTACTGCAGTAATGGCTGAATAATAAGGCTCTGCCTCCCGTAACGTAGTAAACGCATCTTCTTGGGATAAGTGGCGCAGAAACGACATTATCAATAAGCAGCTTATCCCATACTTCTCTTTCGCCTCTTCAATGGCGCGTAGAAAACCCGGCATAAAAATATCAAAGCTAATACCTCGGGCCGTATGAGTTTGAGGGTCGAACATAATTTCAGTATGAAGAATATTTTCTTCGTAGCAGCGCGTTAGGTAGGCCCACATCAGGGCATAAAAGTCATCTTGGTCGCGCAAAACATCTGCCCCAGCGTAGTAAATATCCAAAAAGCTTTGCAAATCAGAAAACTGGTATGCCGCTTGTATCTCAGCCACGCTGTTATATGGAATTGTGATATTATGCTTACTTGCCAGCTGCCACATAAGTTCGGGGGTTAAGCTGCCTTCAATATGTAAATGCAATTCAGCCTTTGGGAGTTGTTGGATGAGTGTTGTTAAAGACATTGCCCCTCTCTCTTACGGTATTATATTGCACCAAAAAAATACATTTGAATCATAACGGTGCATATTTTTTGTTTCTATCGCTATGGTACTGATAACAGTAGCGATACTAACTTATTATGAATGCGGTAAATCTTCTGCGGCTTCACCGCTGTTTTTATTCGCTCGCGCTGACTTTTGGGTCGTCTGGCTATATTAACGTAGCACAAAACGAACCAAATAACTGACTAAGTGGTCAGGTTATTGCAAGTTATTGTAATAAATTGTCCATAGTAAGTTTTGCTACACGCGCTGTAACCTGTTTATTTTCATCTCACAGCAGGTTAATAACAATAAATGATTCAACGTAAGAGAAATCTGCATGTCCAACAATCTACTCGAACGCCTTTTTAAACTGCAGGAGCACGGCACCACCTTGAAAACAGAATTGGTGGCGGGTTTAACCACATTTGCGGCTATGTCCTACATTTTAGTGGTAAACCCAGGAATATTAGGGCTTAGTGGGATGCCAGTAGAGGGGCTTATCACAGTCACCGCGTTGGCAGCGTGTTTAGGCACACTTTTAATGGCGTTAATGACCAACTACCCTATTGCACTTGCGCCTGGCATGGGGCTAAACGCCTTTTTCGCGTTTACTATCTGTATGTCACGTGAAATTCCTTGGGAAGCTGGGCTGGGCATTGTATTTTGGAATGGTGTGCTTTTTTTACTGCTCTCATTAACCGGAGTGCGTTCTAAAGTGGCAGATGCCATACCGCCTACCCTAAAAATTGGTGTACAGTGCGGCATTGGTCTATTTATCGCCTTTATTGGGCTTAAAAATGCCGGCCTTATTGTGGATAATCCGGCCACGTTCGTACAATTAGGTGATTTATCCGATCCCGCGGTAATGTTAGCTCTCGCCGGCATTATTTTTACCATCGTAATGATGATAAAAAAGGTGACCGGGGGTATTTTACTTTCCATCATTCTGCTTACCGTAATAGGCGCCTTCATTCCCACTGAAAATGGCACGCTAACCGCGACGCCCGAGGCGATAATAGGGTTGCCAGAGCCCATATCAGATACCTTTCTCGCCATGGACTTTTGGTATCCAATTGAACATTTTGCCGAAACCTGGGACCTTATCTTTGCCCTTATGTTTGTGAACATGTTCGACACTATAGGCACGCTAATCGGCGTATCTCGCCGGGCGAACTTACTTACCGAGTCTGGCAAGTTGCCTAAAATAGGGCCCGCTATGACCGCAGATGCCTCAGCCAGTGTAGTTGGCGCTATGATTGGTACCTCGCCGGTAACCAGTTATGTTGAGTCGGCAACGGGGGTTTCGGCCGGCGGGCGAACAGGGCTTACTGCTGTGGTTGTGGCGCTATGCTTTGTACTTGCGTTATTTTTAACCCCGCTAATGAAAGTTATACCCCTTATGGCAACCACACCTGCGCTTCTCATGGTGGGGATATTAATGATGGAGTCTATTCGCCAACTCGACTTCGACGATTTAGGTGCCCTAGCCACTGCTACTGTGGCGTTATTAGCCATGCCACTCACGTTTAGTATTAGTGAAGGTATAGCGCTTGGCTTTATTACTTACGTAGGCATCAAAGTCAGCACTGGTAAGTTTCGTGAGGTTAGCGGGCTTACCTACGCCTTAGCGATAATTTTTATTCTTAGGTACGCGTTTAACTTAAAATAAAATTTTCACAGGCTAGCTTTATGGCTTAGGTTAAAGGCCACAAAAAAGCCGCGTTTACGGTAAAGGTAAACGCGGCTTTTTATTACGAGTAAGAAAGTTTAACGTGGCGTCCTATTCAAGCCCATCGTAATTAAAGGTAACTGCCTTATTGCCCATAAAGACTATTTTAATATGCTTAGCGTCTTCGTTGCCCCACGTACATGCTAGTGTACCAAGGGTTTTACCGCAGTTATCAGCATTCCCAATAATAGACTCTACCTCTTTTTGCGACATCCCCATTTCTAATTTATCGTAGTTTTCTTTAGTAAGCTTAGAGCACGCCGTTAATGCTAATGCACCAAAGAATACGGCTAATAGTTTGACTTTCATTTTTATTCTCCTACCCCTTTCTCATTGTCATAAGGGTGTGTATCTAACCAATGCTGAGCGATATCAGCACGGGTTGCTAACCATACTTTATCATGCGACTTCACATATTTAATAAAGCGTTTCAACGCAGCCATGCGCGCTGGTCTTCCAATAATTCTACAGTGTAGCCCAATAGATAACATTTTGGGCGCCTCAGCCCCTTCTTCGTAAAGAACGTCAAACGCATCTTTTAAATACTGAAAAAACTGCTCTCCACTGTTAAAGCCCTGCGGCGAAGCAAAGCGCATATCATTGGTATCAAGGGTATAAGGCACCATGAGCAATGGCTTACTGTAATGACAATCGTAATAAGGTAAATCATCGGCATAAGAATCGGCGCAATATACAATGTCGTCACGCTCTGCGATAAGCTTTAATGTATTAGGGCTGGTTCTTCCGGTGTACCAACCAATAGGCTTACTGCCTGTTAACTGCTCATGAAGCATAATAGCGTCGTCGATTTGCTTACGCTCTGTGTCTTCATCCATATCCTGATAGTGCACCCACCGCATAGCATGGCTGGCAATTTCCCAGCCGGCGCTTAGCATAGCTTTAACCGCATCTGGGTGGCGTTGCATTGCCATAGTAACGCCAAATACGGTAACTGGAATCTCGTTGTCGGTAAGTAAGCGGTGAAGCCGCCAGAAGCCAGCGCGACTGCCATATTCATAAATCGACTCCATACTTAAATGACGATCTGGGTATGCTTGTGCGCCAATAATTTCCGACAAAAACGTTTCAGATGCCTCGTCACCATGCAAAACGCAGTTTTCGCCGCCCTCTTCATAATTTAATACAAAATTCACCGCAATCTTGGCACCATTTGGCCATTGAGCCTGCGGTACGTCTTGCCCATAGCCGATTAGATCGCGAGGGTATGAAGTGTTATTCAGTGACATCAGATGTTCCTTGATAAAATTCTGGGACAGTGAGTTTGCAGCCGCCTAACACTAATTGAATAAGTTGGCGTTTTGCTTGCTCAAAATCGGCTTTCACCATTTTGCGCCCACGTAAACGGGTTATCTGAGCGGAAAAATCCGCATAGTGCTGGGTACTGGCCCAAATAGTGTAAAGTAAGTATTCAGGGTCGATGGGGGCGAGTTTTCCAACTTCAATCCAGCTATTGATTAAAGCTACACGCCCTTTCATCCAAAGCGCGTGCTCTTCGTCAAAATAGCCATTTAAGTTAGGCGCGCCGTTTATTATTTCCATTGCGAATATTTTCGACGCTAAGGGGTGGGTTCGCGACACCTCAATTTTTTCAGCAATGTAGTCAGCCAATACCTTTGCAGGATCGTCCTCAACGGTAGCGCGGTCAAAATGTGAGTTCCATAGCGACAAGGTTTCTTCTAGTACGGCCACATAGAGTTCTTGTTTGGTCTTAAAATAGTAAAGTACATTGGTTTTAGGCAACCCTGCTTCATCTGCAATTTTTTGTACGGCGGTACCTTTAAAGCCGTATTGCGCAAAACACTTCTCGGCGGCTTGTAGTATTTTTCGTCTGTTCATTGCGCCAACGCTTGCGTCAGCCCCTTTTGCTTTTAACATTTTATTTTATATCCCTTTTGAGACCATTGCGCGGGAACCCCCATGCAGCGTCAGCCTATTTTTGGTGCAAGTCTGCGTATCAAATTAACCATTCAACTTATCACTGACCCTGCGTTTTACCCGTTAATAGAACAATAATAAACTGATTTTAGTCATATTTTTAAGCGTTAAGGCGAATGATTGAAACCTTGCACGAATCTTGCCTAGTTTATTCGTAAATGGTGCTTGGCAGCACCGTAATGTAAGGCCTACCTTAACGTGGCCTTTTTTTATAAGCAAATAATTGACCACATGGTCTACTTTTATAATTAAAATACAGCTATATTAGTGGATAATATAATGAACTTAGTAACAAGGTGCGGGTATGATTCGCTTTCTAATTAACCAAGAGTTGGTCACGTTAAGTGATTCCCGGGCCGATCTCACTTTACTCCAATTCATTCGCGAGCATCGCAAACTTACGGGTACCAAAGAGGGTTGTGCAGCAGGCGATTGTGGCGCATGTACGTTAGTTCTTGCTGAACTAAGCGAAGACGGCACCGCCATGCATTATCGTACCGTGAACAGTTGCATCACCTTGATGTCGGCGGTTCAAGGTAAACAGCTTATCGCAGTTGAACATTTAAGTACTGACGGACAACTTCATCCAGTACAACAAGCATTGGTAGATCACCATGGCTCTCAGTGTGGCTTTTGTACTCCCGGCTTTATCATGTCTATGTTCGCCCTTTATCATAATGCGCAAAGCCCTAATAGGGACGATGTATTACACGCACTTTCAGGAAACCTGTGTCGCTGTACCGGCTACCGCCCTATTATTGATGCGACACTCGCCGCCTGTGAAGGCGAACCCAATGATATATTCAAGCAACGTGAAGAAGAGACAATTACGCGTTTAAAAGCGTTAAACGAGCAAACTGAAGGTCCTCTTGGCTCCTCACAACTGCTTATGCCTACAAGCCGTGAAGCGCTGGCCACGGCCATTGCACAGAACCCACACGCCCCTTTAGTGGCGGGGTGCACTGACTTAGGCCTAACCATTACCCAACAGTTAAAAGATACCGATACGTTAATAAGCTTAAGCGGCATAAATGCACTTAAAGGATGCACCACATTGGAGCATTCGCTTCTTATTGGTGCAGCAACCGCCTTAAGTGATCTTACCCACCCCTTGCTAACTCAGTTTCCCCAATTAGCGGAAATCATAACTCGCTTTGCTTCATTGCCTATTCGCAACCAGGCCACATTGGGCGGTAATGTTGCTAATGCCTCGCCTATTGGCGATATGCCCCCTGTACTTATCGCACTTGGGGCTCAATTACATATCGACAATGGCAGCGATGTTCGAATAGTGCCGATAAAAGAATTCTTCACTGGCTACCGCACTACCACACTAAAACAAGGTGAATGGATAAGCGCGATCGAAATTCCGTTTTTGGCACCACACAATAAGTTGGCTGCTTACAAAATATCTAAGCGCATGGAAGATGATATTTCTGCGGTGTGCGCGGTGTTTAATATTACCGTGGTAGACGGGATAGTTACCCGCGTACAAAGTGGCTTTGGCGGCGTAGCCGCCACACCGGCCACAAGCGATGAACTCGAACACGCTTTAGTGGGTAAAACATGGTGCGATGCAGAATGCTTAACCATAGGCAAGCAAATATTAGCCAATGCATTTACGCCTATAGATGATGTGCGCGCCAGTGCCGAATACCGAAATACGGTGCTCAGTAATTTATGGCATAGGTTCTACTTAGAACACCAAGCTAAAGGAACAATTGAAACTCGGGTGGTAGCACAACATGCGTAAACTTATTGAAGCGAATAATCAGCAAAGCACCCAAAAAGTTGTACATACATCGGTCAAGCACGAAAGTGCGATACGCCAAGTTCAGGGTAAAGCCAACTACATTGACGATATCGTTGAGCCTCAGGGCACCTTGTACGCAGCGGTAGGATTAAGTAGCTGTGCAGCGGGCGATCTCGAGCACCTTGACTTATCCCGGGTACGTGAGTCTGAAGGGGTGGTAGATGTAATAACCATTGACGATGTGCCAGGCCACAAAGATATAGGCCCAGTCTTTAAAGGCGATCCGCTTTTAGCCGATAAAGAAATTAAGTTTTACGGTCAACCTGTATTTGCGGTGCTCGCCACGTCATTGACACTGGCAAGAAAGGCTGCATCAAAAGGTGAGATTAAGGTAAACGCCCAGCCCCCTACACTTAGTGTAGATGATGCGCACACCAAGCAGAGTTTCGTACGCCCCACTCACCGCTTTGGACAAGGCGATGTAGAAAAGCAAATGCAAGAGGCGACTCATACCGCTACGGGCAGGCTTTCTATTGGCGGCCAAGAACACATGTATCTGGAAGGCCAAGTGTCTCTTGCCATCCCTGATGAAGAGTCACGTATGAAAATTTTCACCTCTAGCCAGCATCCAAGTGAGGTGCAAAAGCTAGTGGCTGAAGTGTTAAATATTAAGCTTCACCATGTGATGGTAGATATGCGCCGAATGGGGGGTGGTTTTGGTGGTAAGGAAACCCAGGCAGCGCAGTGGGCCTGTATTGCCGCCCTTTTTGCTTCTCGCACCCAGCGCGCCGTAAAACTAAGGCTTCCTCGTCAAACGGATATGCACGTAACAGGTAAGCGCCACCCCTTTGAGAACGAGTTTGAAGTGGGCTTTGACGACACTGGGCGTATTCAGGCTACCCGCATGAGGATTAATGGCAACTGCGGGCATTCCCCAGACTTGTCAGACGCTATTGTAGATAGAGCCATGTTTCATGCCGACAACGGTTACTTTTTAGGTGCTAGCGATATTGTTGGCCACCGACTAAAAACCAACATGGTATCGCATACCGCTTATCGCGGCTTCGGTGGGCCTCAAGGCATGATTATGGCCGAAGCCCTGGTAGATAAGATTGCGCGAGCGGTAAGTGAAGATCCCCTCACCATTCGAAAACGCAACCTTTACGGAGAAAGCACCGGTACTAAAACCCCCTATGGCATGGACGTAGAGCACAATCTGCTTCCCGAAATTATCGCGAAGTTGGAACAAGACGGTCGCTATTGGCAACGTCGCAAAGAGATAACCGACTTTAATAGTACAAGCCCCGTGGTTAAAAAAGGGCTGGCGTTAACGCCAGTCAAATTCGGTATTTCATTTACCGCCAAACACCTTAACCAAGCGGGTGCCCTTGTACATATATATACCGATGGTAGCATTCAAGTAAACCACGGTGGCACAGAAATGGGCCAAGGGTTACATACCAAAATTGCGCAAATTGCAGCCAACGAATTCGGTGTTTCTCTCGATATGATTGAAGTTACCGCCACCCGCACCGATAAAGTTCCTAACACCTCACCTACGGCGGCCTCAAGCGGTACCGACCTAAACGGTAAGGCAGTACAAAATGCCTGCCTAACGTTGAAAGACCGCCTCGCTGAATGCTTTGCCACGTTGCAAAATTGCAAAGAAAAAAGCAGCGAAGTACGTTTTGAAGCGGGCAACGTAGTGCTGGGTGAAAACAAGATGGCATTTGCCGATGTCATTCAAGCTGCTTATTTTAATCGGGTGTCGTTATCTTCCAGTGGTTTTTATCAAACGCCGAAACTTCACTACAATCGAGACACCGGTGAAGGCCGCCCATTCTTTTACTTTGCTTATGGCGCAGCATTAACTGAAGTGTCTATTGATACCCTAAGTGGAGAATATTCAGTAGACAGTGTTGATGTTATCCATGATGTAGGAGATAGCCTTAACCCCGCCATTGATATTGGCCAAATTGAAGGTGCATTTATTCAAGGCATGGGCTGGCTAACCACCGAAGACTTGCGCTGGAACGACGAGGGTAAATTAATCAGTGAAAACATGGCCACATACAAAATACCTGCCATTGGCGATACCCCTAAGCACTTTAACGTAAGCTTATTTGGTCGCAAGAACGCAGAAGATAGTATTTATCATTCAAAAGCCGTTGGTGAACCGCCCTTTATGCTTGCCATTTCGGTATGGTGTGCGTTAAAAGATGCGATAGCGAGTTTGGCTAACTACCGCGTCGACCCTCAACTTGATACCCCAGCTACCCCAGAGCGAGTGCTTCACGCAGTAATGGCGCTTCAATCAAAGGTGGCGAAGGATGAGGAGCTCGCCTAATGCGCCCTACAACTTGGTATGAAGGCGTTGCTGCGTGCGAGCAGCAAGGCGAAGCCTATGTACTTATTACGGTAGTGAGTATTGCAGGCTCTACACCACGAGAAGCTGGCAGTAAAATGGTGGTAACCAGCACCAGTAGTATCGACACTATTGGTGGCGGCCATCTAGAGTTCGACGCTATAAAAACCGCAAGAGATATGCTTGCTCATGGCCAAACGGTGTCTCAAGAAGCAAAAGATACTCGCTCAACAATGCTTCGTTCCTATCCGCTAAGTAGCTCACTTGGGCAATGCTGTGGGGGTGCGGTTAAAGTACTGTTCGACGTGTGTAACCTTCATGCCCAGCACCTGGCTATTTTTGGCGCCGGACATGTAGCCCAAGCGTTAATTCCTATTATTGCTCAATTACCCCTTCGCATTCGTTGGATAGACAGCCGGGAGTCGGTTTTTCCTGCCTCTATGCCCGCCAACGTTACCCCAATAGTAGAGCAAGAACCAGAAACAGAGGTAAGCCAACTGCCGCATAACGCATGGCTCGTTATACTTACCCACGATCACCAGCTAGACTACCGCATTGTGGAGCGCGCGTTGAAATACCCTTCTCTACCTTTTGTCGGCCTTATAGGGTCGGATACCAAGGCCAAACGATTTATCACTAAATTACATAATCGTGGCTTTACTGACAAAGACTTGCTACGTCTTTACACCCCTATTGGCAACCCAGACATACCCGGCAAGCGCCCTATTGAGGTGGCAGTATCTATAGCCGCTCAAATTATCGCGCGTCTACATAATGCTGAGAGTGCGGGTCAAAGTAAGCATGTACCCGTTACTGCCGCCCACGATGCGATTAAGGAATAAGCTTTATGACATTAAACAATCTCAATAGCCTGTCTTATCACGAGGCATATAGTTGGTTTGAGCAAACCTGCGCAGCGAAGCATTGGATAGAGGCAATGGTAAACGCGCGTCCTTATAGCGACTTAGACAGCCTGACAGAACACGCCGCAAAGGCATGGCAAGGCTGTGAGCAAGAAGACTTTCTTGAAGCCTTTACCGCGCACCCCATGATAGGCGATGTCGCCACCTTGCGCGCGAAGTTTGCAAACACAAAAGCGGTAGCTTCTGGGGAACAATCGGGTACAGCTGGTGCATCAGAAGAAACATTGCACGCGCTAAAAGCACTTAACGAAGCCTATTTAGATAAGCATGGTTTCATCTTTATTATATGCGCTACAGGGCTGTCGGCAGACACCATGTTGAACGCACTTAAAGCGCGCTTACCAAATAGTACCGAACAGGAAATTCGTATCGCCGCCCAAGAGCAAATTAAAATTACGCTTTTGCGTATTAATAAAGCGCTAAATAACAACGAAGCGCAAAACAACCCGGAGCGTAAAAAATGAATACTCTCTCAAGCCATGTATTAGACACCACTAACGGTAAACCGGTAGCAGGTATGCAATTAACCCTTCAACTACCCGATGGCAGCACGCGCGAAGGCGTTACCGACAGTGACGGGCGCTTCAAAGACTGGGGTACAACATTTTCAGAAGGCATTTATACGTTAAGGTTTCATTGCCAGCGTTACTTAGTAGATACTCACGGTAAAAGCTTTTACCCCCATATCGACATTACATTTGAACTAGAAGCGCAAGGGGGTCACTATCATGTGCCCTTGCTTATTTCACCGTTTGGTTTTAGCAGTTACAGAGGCAGCTAATCAGTATGCAGCTTATTCGTGCCAATATTGCGCATTTCCCCCATGCAACAACGCAGTTTTCTGAAGATATCACCATAATTCGCGATGGCGGCGTGGTGATAGATGAGGGTAAAATTATCGCCGTAGATAGCTTTACTGACGTGCTTGCGCGCTACCCAAAGGCCAATGTGATAGATAGACAAGGCCAGTGGTTACTGCCCGGTTTTATCGACAGCCACTTGCACTATCCTCAAACCCAAAGCATTGCCAGCTATGGCGATCAGCTACTTAGTTGGCTAGAAAACTATACTTTTCCTACAGAAAAGCAGTTTGCCGATGAACCTCATGCCCAGCAAATTGCCCAGGTATTTCTTCGTCAGTTACTAAAAAATGGTACTACGACGGGGTTTGTTTTCTGCTCAGTGCATCAACAGAGTTGTGAAGCCTTGTTTAGCGCCGCTAGCGAATTAAACATGGCGATAGTGGCGGGCAAAGTGTGCATGGACAGAAACTGCCCACAAGAGCTAGAAGACTGCCCTACTACAGCGCAAGTGCATTCGGCCGCTTTAATTGATAAGTGGCACAACCATGGCCGCAACAAATACGCCATTACACCCCGTTTTGCGCCGACCAGTAGCGAAGCACAATTAGCCAGCCTAGGCGAGCTAGCCAGCCAGTATCCCGATGTTTTCGTACAAACCCATTTATCTGAAAACCTAGACGAAATTGCGTGGGTTAAGCGCCTGTTTCCAACCGCAATAGGGTACTTAGATGTTTATGATAAATATAACATGGTGCGCCCGCGTGCAGTGTTTGGCCACGGCATCCATTTAAATGAAGATGAATGGCAGCGTTTGCATGAAGCTGGTTCGACAATTGCTTTTTGCCCCACGTCTAATTTGTTCTTAGGCAGTGGTTTATTTGATATAGCCAGTGCCAAAAAGCACGACGTGCATGTTGCCTTGGCCACCGATGTGGGCGCGGGCACCAGCTTTAGTATGCTTAAAACCTATGCCGATGCGTATAAGGTTAGCCAATTGCGTCACACGCCTATCAGCCCATTTGAAGGCTTCTATTTAATGACCCAAGGCGCAGCCGTTGCACACCAAATGGAAAGCGACATAGGCAACTTAAACCCAGGTTCAAGCGCCGATTTTGTGGTGCTAGACCACCAATTTGACGAATTGACGTCGTTAAGAATTCAACCTAATGCGGAGTTTGACGATGTCTTCTTTGCACTAAGTATATTAGGGGATGATCGTGCCATAAGGGAGACTTGGGTAAACGGTCGTCGCTGCTACGAGAAAAAGGAGTCGTCCCATGCCATGGTTTGATTGGTTTAGTTTATTTATACGTTGGTTTCACGTTATCGCTGGAGTGGCATGGATTGGCGCATCGTTTTACTTCATTTGGTTAGACAATAACCTACGTACACCCCCTCAATGGAAACAAGATAAAGGTATTAAGGGCGACCTATGGGCGATTCACGGCGGCGGCTTCTACGAAGTAGCAAAATACGCCTATGGTCCTGAAAAAATGCCTGAGACCCTTCATTGGTTTAAGTGGGAGGCGTACACAACCTGGCTTTCAGGGTTTGCACTTTTAGTGCTGGTGTATTACTTCGGGGCTTCAGCCTATCTTATTGACCCAAGTGTTAACGATATGAGCCCTACACTTGCAATTAGTTTGGGCCTTGGACTTATTTTCGGCGGCCTATTTATTTATGAAATAGCCTGTCGTAGCCCGTTAGCGAAACACCCCTTGGCGTTCGGATTATTATTGGTGGCACTTATTTGCGTGGTGTGCTTCTTATCCACCCAGTGGTTTAGTGGCCGTGGCGCTTATATTCACGTAGGTGCACTTATTGGCTCTATTATGGCCGGTAACGTATTTTTTAATATTATGCCTAATCAGCGCAAAATGGTTGCTGCGGTAGCCGCGAAGGGAGATATAGATCCGGCATGGGGTGCAGGCGCAAAACTTCGCTCTGTGCACAATAACTACTTTACGCTGCCTTTATTGTTCATCATGATTTCAAATCATTACCCTATGACCTATCAACATTCTTACAACTGGTTGATACTCATTGCTATTATGGCGAACGCAGCGTGGATACGGCATTTCTTTAACTTGCGTCACGTGGGTAAAACTAAGCCGTCGATATTAGTTTCTGGTGCAATAGGTATGCTCGCTATCGCGCTTGCGGTGTCTTGGCCAAGTGAGCAGCAAACACTTACTACCGCCTCTGACCAAGCTCCATCTTCACATGTCACTATTGGTGATTCGCGTATTCAGGAACTGGTAAATACTCACTGCATAAGCTGTCACTCGAGTACGCCTACAGATGACATTTTCAAAGTGGCACCCCTTGGTGTGGTATTTGACACATGGGAAGATATTGAACGCCAATCTGCGCAATTTGTTAGGCGCACCACAGTAACCAAAGACATGCCGTTTTTAAATAAAACCGGTATGACTGACAGCGAACGAGCTGAAATTGCTCAGTGGTATGCCCAGCAACACAAGTAGTTTATTGGGGGCGCGGGCGCTTAGTGCACAAACGTTAAACCAGCATTAACACACATCTGTATAGCCAGCATCTTCATGATGCTGGCGTTTTTGGCTAAACATCGCCTTATCAGCAGCATCAAGCCATGCCTGCGCACTGGTTATATCCGAGCGCCATTCAGCCCACCCTAAACTAAACGAAAGCTGAATTTCTTCGCCGCTGTCAAACCTAACTTTAAAGGGCATCGACAATAAACGCTCAAAGAACACTTCAGCTTCTTCGGTATTGCTACCTGATAGCAATAGCACAAATTCATCGCCACCTATACGCGCTAACTTATCGGTTTCCCGTAACGTATCGGCTAACATATTTGCAAAGGCCACCAGGGCTTCATCTCCGGCCTGATGACCGTACGTGTCATTAATATTTTTAAAATTGTCTAAATCAAGGTACACCAACGTAGATACTGGGGTGTCTCGCTTCATCATTTTTATGGTTTGCTCAATTTGCAGAAATATTTCTCTTCGATTGGCAATGCCGGTTAATACGTCGGTTTTGGTGAGTCTATCAAGTTCGGCAATGGCGTCCACCAAGGCTTCTTCTTGATGTTTCACCTTGGTTATATCGTCGGCGGTACCGGCAATTAAAGACAATTTTTTATCTTCGTCATAAAGAGGAATGCCACGGTCATGAATATGTTTAACCTCACCTTCTGGGCAAATAATTCGATACTGCATATCCCACGAATGAGGCCTTTTCCTATTAAAAAATTTGCTCACGCGTTTGAAGTCTTCTGGGTGAACAAAGTTTACAAAGGCTAATGGCGACTCACTTAATACCGACAAATCTCGGCCAAATATATTTTGAAACCCTTCATTTGCAAAATAAAGGCGGCTAAAATCAGGCGGGGCAACCCAAATGTAGGTGCGTGATGAGAAAGCGGAGACTATTTCACTAAATAGTGCTTCTGCTTGGAATAACTCCATTTCTACCTTTTTCATTTTGTCGATATCCTCGACAACAGAAATAAAGTAATCAGGCTCTCCCGCTTCGTCACGTACTAAAGAGACGGTCAGTTTCCCCCACACCTCGTGGCCCGCGGCATGGTGGTACTTTTTTTCTAGGCTGTAGTTATCGAGTTCCCCACTTAATACCTTGGCGACGAGTTTGTTGTCTTTCTCTAAGTGGGTGTCTACGGTTATATCTTGGTACGACATGTTTGTTAACGTATTTACGTCATAACCAAGAAATTCAGATAGTTTTTTATTTACGCGAATAAAGTTACCGTTCGGGCTCACATGAGCCAAACCTACCGCACAATGTTCAAACGTGGCTTCAAACATTCCTTGCTGCTCCCAGCTTTGTTTCATCAATCCTTCGCGAGCACTTAATACCTCAGTACAGCTTTGCTCAATTAGCGTTTAGTGTAGGCGAAATAACATACCAATAGCGCAAATAATAGTCGACTTTTGTCTAACTGGATATAGCTAATCTTACCTTGACGGTAAGATTTAATGTTTAGCATTGTAAAGATACACCCCTGCGCTTAGATGATTTGGACGCTTGTCCCCCACACCCAAGCACATGCCTGTTGAAATAATAGCCTTTCTAGCTTGCCCTAACGCATGCTAATGACACAGGCTAAAACCATTAAAAGCGCTTAGTTTCAACTAGCGCCTTAAAAAACATAGATGAATTAGATAACTTTGTGTTCTAAGAGAAATTGCTTCAACTTTTCTGGCGAGTCAAAAGCGCCTAACAACATTTCTTGCGCATGAGCTTTCACTTTCTCATCCTCAGCATGACATAGAAGGTGGTACCAGGTTTTTACAAGTGAAACTGGTGGGGCGTGATTTTGCATTGCCAAAATCTCCATCTAGTTAGTTAAAAACCCGCTATTGTGGCTTATCGTGGAGCTTAAGAAAACCCACAGCTACTGGGCTCTACACTATCTTTACGTTTATGAATATAGGGTTATAAAAATTTTGGCATTAAATCAGGAGGATACTTTTTTCGATTACCCCTACATAACAAAACTGACGTTTTCTCTTTAGCGTCAAATTAGGGTAAGCCCTACCGACGGTGTACAAAGTATATACAATAACGCTAAATAGTGCGCTATACCACTGGCGATTAGTATTTGCTGTTTAAGCTAGCAATGTGCTCGGCTTCCTCACCAAGTAAGGGGAAGAAATGCCCAACGTGAAGGCGAATAAGGTGCAAAATAAGTTGCCATAGCCCAGTTTACTAAAGCTAGGGTTTAACATTAGGGTATGAAGCCCTTTCACAGTGCATGAAATAGTTTCCCAACTGAGCCTTAAACCCCTCCTAACACGATAATAATACACTTTAAAATCAATCACTTAAAATAACTCCCTTTGGCCTTCTTATTGCAATCTATCGGCTAGATTGATTCCGTATAACGGGTAAGCAAAGGAGGTTGCGATGTCAATAGCCCCTATGAACGCTACAGAGAGTGTTAAGCAGTTTATAGCACAACCACAATTCCCCTGTGCTGGGGCGAAAACCGCACTGGCTAAAGATCAGATTACCGTGAAACGGTACGATGATATGCGCTGCGAAGGGAATAACGTAGATTTACTCGCAGATATTTATGAATTCGCCGAAAACTTTGACCTTGAAGAACATATGTATTCCTCGTTCGTGTGCGTATTTGACCAACCTGAAACGTTTAGCGAAATTGAGTTTGAAGATGCCCTTTGGGCCAAATTACAGCAGCTCCACGATATCGACTGTAGGCTAAATCCTTGGGATGAAACCGTAAGCAGTGATCCAGCAAGTACCAATTTTAGTTATAGTTTAGGAAGTAAGGCGTTTTTTATTATTGGCCTTCACCCAAATGCTACCAGACGGAGTCGGAAATTCCATCGCCCTGCTATCGTGTTTAACCTTCACGCCCAATTTGAGCATTTGCGTGAACAGGGTAAATTTGAGGTTTTTCGCGACCATATTAGGGAAAAAGATGCTGCGTTTTGCGGCGATAAAAATGCATCACTGTCTAACCATGGTGATGAATCTGAGGCACGACAGTACAGTGGACGTAAAGTCGAAGCAGACTGGCAATGCCCATTTCATAAAGTAAACAACAACTGAGAGTAATATGATCCATACTATCCAACCGAGAAGTGGTACGGCATTTGTCGTAAATAAAGGACAACGATTAAAGGTTATCGATCCGGAAGGCGAACAAGTTGCTGATTTATATGCGTTTAACGCCAACGATAAAACAGAGTTTATGTCATCAGGGCGCTCGCTAGACTATAACGAAAGTCTGCATTTTAAAACCGGCGCGAAACTATACTCGAACCTTAGCCAGGTGATGTTCGAAATTGTTGAAGATACTGTGGAAGATCATGATTTTTTATTAACCCCTTGCAGCGTAGATACCTTTAAACATTTCTACCCTGATGAAACGCCCGTGCCGGGGTGTTATGGTAACCTTGTCGCCGCATTCGCAGACTATGATATTCCCGCGCATCATGTTGGCACTACTTTTAATACTTTTATGAATGTAGATGTAGATGAAACGGGGAAAATTGCTGTGCTGCCACCGAAAAGTAAAGCCGGCGACTACACCGTTTTCGAGGCCAAGATGGATATGATAGTTGGGTTGACGGCGTGTTCAGCAGGTGAGTCGAATAACTTTCGTTATAAGCCTATTCAGTACGAAATTATTGATGCCCCCGGTGAAGTAACCCGCTAAATTGATAGCTGGCACTTCACCGTATAGGCGTTGGCGCGCGAAAATGCATGATTTATCACGTGCAATAAAGCTCGTATAAGGTAGATATAATACCTTTTACTTCCTTGCTGGCTAGCGCGTAGTATATTGTTTGCGCGTCGCGTCGGGTGGTTACCAGTTCGTCTTTACGCAACACGCTTAAGTGCTGAGAAAGCGTAGATTGAGGTATGTCTAATGCCTCATTTATCTCGCTTACCGATAGTTCATTGCCGTTTAATAAGCAAAGAATAACAAGGCGATGTTGATTAGCCATCGCTTTTAATACTGCTGCGGCGCGTGACGCATTCGCCTGCATATCGTGTAATTCCATCAACAATACACTTTACTTCAATGTTGAAACCCTAGGTGCCATTATCATACCAAGTAACATGGTAGCCACAAAGAGTAGAATTGCAGGGAGCCCCCCTGTAATGTTCGCAAGCGCCGGCCCTGGACAAATACCGCTTAACCCCCAACCGATGCCAAACAGAGCGGCCCCTACTATAAGTTTAGCATCTATCGTTTTTGTTTGTGGTAGCGAACACGGCTCACCAAACAGCGTGGTTTTGTTAGGTTTTATAAATAAATAAAACAGCGGCAAATATACGGCTAATCCCCCGCCCATAACAAAGGCTAAAGTGGGGTCCCAATCGCCAAAAACATCAAGAAATGCAAGAACTCGCGCAGGGTCGACCATAGTTGAAATAGTGAGACCTAGCCCAAACAATAAGCCTGCAATTAAAGCAAAAATACAATTACGCATTGTTTAACCTTTTATAGTAGATGACGAACGACGGTGACGGTAATAACGGCCGTAAGCATAAAGGTGCAAGTAGCCACAATAGAACGTTTAGACAATCGGCCAATTCCGCAAATGCCGTGACCACTTGTGCAGCCAGAGCCTATACGCGTACCGACTCCCACTAAAAGCCCGGCAATGGCCAAGGTGGTATAAGAAACTGGAACGTCTTCAGGTAGCGTAAACCCAAAAGGTGCGCTTAATAAAGGCGCGGCAATAAGGCCTATTAAAAACGCCCAACGCCAGTAATTCTCTTTTGATAACGAGGTTATTGCAGAGTGAGTAATGCCCGAGATACCCGCAATTTTACCCAGAGTGAGCATTAATAAGATGGCACCTAAACCCAGTAAGGCGCCTCCAATTAACGCTTGAAGATAAATTTCATTCATGGTTAATCCTTTCGCTGTTGAGATAAGGGAATTTTAATATAGCGTTGCCCGTTTTGTTCTTTTTGCGGCAGTGCCCCACCCCATAAGTTCACTTGCAGCGAAGGGTATAGCAAAGCCGGAGCATTTAACGTGCTATCTCGACTATTACGTAGGTTAACGTAATCTTGTTTACTTACATGCGCCACATGAATATTGCTTCGTTTACTTTCAGCCACAGTAGTATTTAGCTTAAGTTCGCGGCCATTAGGTTGGTAGTCGTGACAGACCCAGATTGTTGTTGCAGCGGGTAAGCGATGAATTTTTTCAATGCTGTGCCACAACACAGCTGCGTCGCCGCCGGGGAAATCGCAACGAGCAGTACCTGCATCGGGCATAAAAAGTGTATCGCCTACAAAGACATTGGCACCTATAAGGTAACTCACACTATCGGGCGTATGGCCAGGGGTGGCCAATACTTGTACGCTCTCCTCTCCAAAAGGTAGCACTGCCCCATCGTCTAATAATATATCGAAACCGGCGTGCTTTCCCCCGCCAACGCCATGGTGGTAAAACGTAGTTTCAAAGTGTGCTTGTGATTTCGCAATACCGCTTCCAATGGCAGTGGGAACCCCCGTCTTTTGGTGTAAATAGTGGGCAGCGGTTAAATGATCGGCATGGGCATGGGTATCTAATATCCACACTAAATTGAGATCCTGTGCCTGCAAATACGCTAACAATTCATCGGCAAAAGTATAGGATAATTCACCTGACGCTACGTCAAAGCCGAGCACGCTATCAATAATAACCGCTGACTTTGTAGCAGGCTCTACCACTAGGTAACTGGCTGTGCCAGAGGGAGCGTGATAAAAACTTTTCACTGTTACATTCATTTGCATATTCCAAATAGACATAAATTATAATATCGTATATACATAATATACGATACAAACAAAGGATCATTCAAGTTAATGTTTACCATGTTGATTATTGCTGCCTTATTAGTGGGCCTTAGCCTAGGTTTGATGGGAGCCGGAGGCTCAATATTGGCAGTACCTCTGCTTATGTTGCTATTGAATATGAGCGAAAAGGTGGCCATCAAACACGCTTTGCTTATTGTGGGTTTGATTGCTTTAGTAGGTGTAGTTAACGGGGCGAGAGCAAAACTTTTAAAGTTAAACACCCTTGTTTGGTTTGCCCTTGCAAGTATACCGAGCGCCAGCGTAGGGGCTTACGTTGGTTATACATTGGTACCGGGTTTACAGACCTTGTTGCTGATCATCATGATGCTGATATCAGCGATAAAAATGTTAAAGCATGGCGCAATCACGCCTCACGAACAGCAAAACAAGCGACGGATATTTCTCGCTGGCGCAGTAGCTGGTTTTGCCACCGGTATCGTGGGGATAGGCGGAGGTTTTCTTATTGTTCCCGCCCTAGTGCTCTTTGCGGGTTTATCCATGCAGCAAGCAGTAGCGAATAGCCTTTTGTTGATATTTATCAACGCCCTTGTTGCCTACGCCACATTAGGGGCAGTAGCCCAATCTGTAGAAATGAACTATCTGGTGATAGTTGTAATGACTGCTACTGGCATGCTAGCCGTTGTAGGAGGACAGCATATCGCCGCTAAAATCCCCCAGAAAAAC
Organism: Alteromonas profundi; assembly: GCF_010500865.1. GTDB lineage: Bacteria > Pseudomonadota > Gammaproteobacteria > Enterobacterales > Alteromonadaceae > Alteromonas > Alteromonas profundi. The sequence goes on along the minus strand of NZ_JAAAWN010000002.1, from coordinate 15,334 downwards.
CTTAAAAAAGTGTTTGCTTATTGCCTTATAGGCGTAGCAGCACTATTGGCTTTGAATACCTTTTAGGAGCACTAGCATGCTTACGTGTAGTGACTATGTTGCACAAATACAGCAAAAGATTAACCAAATAGATGTAGCAGACTTAGACAGGCTGAACAGCAAAATTATTGTCGACATTCGCGAACCTGAGGAGACGGAGAAAGGAACCATCCCACAGGCCATCTTTATACCGCGCGGCGTGTTAGAATCTAAATTAGACAGTCTTGTTACAGATGAATACAAAGCTACTCCAACGCAATTTTTTGCGCGTCATACCTTGGTACTTTATTGTCGCTCTGGGGCGCGCTCTGCTTTGGCTGCCCACTCGCTATCGCAAATGGGTATCCCTAACGTAGTGTCATTACGAGGCGGAATTTTAGCGTGGCAAGCTAAACGCTAAACAACTTAGCTTCATCGGCGTGAGTTCAGCAGGCGGCACGAAAGGTCTAGGCCGCAGGCATGCCTGTCTGAATACGCCACTCTCATGACTGTCTAAATACGTCACTCCCATGACTGTCTAAATACGTCACTCGCGTGACTGTCTAAATACGTCACTCGCGTGACTGTCTAAAAACGTCCTCACATGACTGTCTAAAAACGTCCTCACGTGACTGTCTAAATACGCCACTCCCATGACTGTCTAAATGCGTCATTCGCGTGACTGTCTAAAAACGTCCTCACATGACTGTCTAAATACGTCCTCACATGACTGTCTAAATACGCTAACGGTAACTAGAAAATTAATCGATACACTAGTGCGACAGTTTTTGTCGCACCTATTAAGTAGTATAATCTTACACCCCGACTAAGGTATTCCATAAGCCACTATGACTGCATTTCAGCGTAAACTGGATATTTTGCAATTTGTACCTGCTGCCCCGCGCAAAGTGTCAAGCCGACAAATATTTGAGAACCTTCAAAACTGTGGTCACGACAATATCGATATGCGAACAATTCAGCGTGACTTAGTTAACTTAGAGAAAGTAGGCTTATTTGGGCTGGAGGTGGATAAACGGTCTAAGCCCTATGGCTGGTTTATTAATGCTAGTTTTAAAAAACTAAACTTAAGCTTGATGGACGGCAATACCGCATTAGCGTTTAAGGTACTTGAACAATCAGGCGCAACCCTACCTAACTCAACAGTTAAAGAATTACAGCCCTATTTCATCAAAGCCGGTCAAATACTTGAACAAAATAACGACTCGTTGTTAACCCATTGGCTTAAGACGGTAACCGACGCCCATGTTTCCCAGCCCCTATTATCCCCGGAAATAGACGCGGCATCTTTTGAAAGGCTTAAGAACGCCATTTTCTTCAAAAAACAAATTTCGGCTGATATTAAACGCATTTTTAATGGCGGGAATAAGGTGGTTTGGAAGCATTACGATAGAGTTAACCCCATGGGATTAATTAAACAAGGTGGACGTCAGTTGTTTGTGTGTACTTTCGGATCGCTGCATAAAAGACGCTACGCGCTACCTTTACAATTTATAAAAAATGTCACCGTTACCGACAACGAATGCCAACAACGCTATGAAAATATTGAAGATGCTCAGTTGATCCCGTTATATCAAAAGCAGGAAATAACGCTAACCTTGTTGGTAAAAAATAATGCGTTGTTTCTTTTGCACGGCTATAAACTGGCTGAAGATCAAACTATTTGCCAATCTTCTCACCCCGATAAGTCGGTTTTAACGGCTACGGTGAGCGACACCAACAAACTGCGCGCTTTTTTGCGTGGCTTAGGCGATAACATTGAAGTTATTGAGCCACCGAAATTAAGAGCTTACTTTTGTGATTTATCGGAACGCTTATACATGGCCTACAAAACAGCCCACTAAGTAGCACTATAAGCGTACTATTTAGACTTAGCTACGCAAAATCCACTATTGTCTAATTAAATATTACTCGCTTAACTATTACTGGGCGACAGAAATTCGCGCCTGTGTTAGGCGAGTTTAGCTTACTCCCTTGTACTTAGGACAAGTATCCAGCCGTTTTTTGTTCTACCCCTTACCCTGCAGACGAACGAAGGTGGGAATATCCAAATATCCGGTATCTTTTGCACGATGCACATCTGAGGATGATAGTTTCATTGGCACAACCTTCTCTTCACTTGTATCGTGCGGATGCTGCGTAGGGATCCCTGTGGCAATAATAAGCACTTCAGCAAAATGCGGTAATTCGGGCGATACAGTTACACCGCTTATCACTAGGGCAGAAGCGCCATCAATTAATACTTGTAGCCTTGCTAACATCTCTTCGTACATGGCTAGGCTTGGTTCTTCCTGACACGAAAGTTGGACGATAACGCCTTTTGTTCCGGCAATACTTTGCGCTTCAACTAGCGGGTTTTCTAACGCATGGGTAAGGGCCTCGCACAGTGAATTATTATCCTCAGCAATACCCACCCCTAAGGCGGTATCTCCTTCAAGGGAGAGAATATGACTAAAATCGTTTATATCAACATTGATATAGCCTGTGCTGGTTAGCATAGTAATTATGGCTTCAACTATTCTATGCATTTGTGTATCGCAATGACGAAAAGCAGACAGCAAACCCACAGTTTCGTCTAATGCAGCGATAAGCGAATCGTTAGAGAGTATAAGCGTGGCATTCGCTTTTTGTTTTATCTGTTCTAGCGCGTGAAAGGCGATGTCCTTTCGCTTCCCTCCTTCTGAGTTAAACGGTAAAGTAACAAAGCACATTACGTTAATATCACTTTCTTTAGCGATATCCAGCAACACGGGCGCAGCGCCGCTACCAGTACCTCCGCCCAATCCCGCCACGATTATTATTAGCGTATCGCCTTCAATAAGCGTTCGTAATGCATCTTCACTTTGTTCAGCGGCTTCACGTGCCACAACAGGGTCGGCCCCTGCCCCAAAGCCTTTTGTGGTATTTTCGCCAATCAGCAAAACTTCGTGATTATTGCACTGTTGTAACGCCGATATATCGGTATTAATTGAGCTAAACCGTAAATTTTTATGTTGGCATATCTGTGCCATGTTAGTAATAGCGTTACCTCCGCAACCGCCTATACCAATGACGTGAATATTAATTTCCGCTTTTTCTAAATTATGCATGCAACTCCCCAACCTGTGACCGGGGTTAAGCATGCCTTATTCGTGCGGCAAAAATTGACGCATACGGGTTGACCAACTTAGCAATAGCACCTCGGCACTTACTGGTACAAAGAAGAATTACCTCTCTACAAGGGCTAAAACGTGTTTACGTAATAAACCACCGGGCGCTAAGCCCTATAGCTATAGTAATGACTACACTACTTAATGTACCTAGCAATACATATTCGGTAAGCTTTTTGTCTACGCTTTTGGTTAAATCGCCAAATCTGAAAATAGACTTGGCTGCCACTAAAAAACCTATTGCCGCGAACTGATCAACCAATACAAACGTGAGAATGAGAAGGCGCTCTAAATAACCAATTCTCTGCCCTGCCATTGCCAAGGTGTTGTGAACAGGCAGCTGCACTAATGCGTTAGATTGCGAGGTTTTACTTGGCAACTCAAGGTCTTTCGACCACGGCGATAGCAGTTGCTTTATAAATATCGAAGTGGGTTTTAGTACAATTAGGTAGGCCAACGCTGCGACAAAATGTTTATGGTTAAGCAGCAGTACTTTGTTTAATAGCGAAGACAGTTGGTCAGTAAGCAAGGCCCATAACACTATAATAACCGTTATGTGGGCAATTTGATCGAAGACAAACGCCCAGACTGTTGGTTTTGCATAGGATTTTGCTGCATCAATAACAAAGTGGCTTACTGCTATTCCAGCTGCTACCAACAATAGCGAAGGGAGTGCGATATCTGCAAAACCTAATTTCGGGTGTGCAAACGATGTGATTACCGATGTAACAAGCAGCGTAAAAAACGCCAGTGCGCCGTGCAACAGAGCGTGGTAATACAACGAGGGGGAACGCAGGTGTCGCGCGTTACGACTTTCCACCCAGGCTGTTGGCTGCAGATAGAAATCGCCCAATAGGTGAGCAATAACTAAACATACTACTGTGCCAAGTTGCTCCATGCTTATTGCTCCATTTTCGTTTCAGATGCCATATAAGCTAAGTAGTCACTGATTAAATGATATTGACTGGCATTTAAAATGCGGGTGACATTACTGCGGGTTTTGGCCAGTATTTTTGCTATGTTTTCGTGGCCTTTGTCTTTAGCACAAAGGTAAGCAAGTAGGGTTTGTGCCTGCGTTTGGGTTAATGACGTAATATGATTATCAACAAATGCCGTTAATAAACTGGCGTGTTTATTAAAGCCATCATCGTCACTGGTAAACGCTAAATACTGAGACTTAAGTTTATCTAGCGCCCTGCCCGAACGCACAAAGGCCTCGCCGTTGCCGGTTTTCACTTTATCATGGTCAAAACTTACTTCCCCAAGGCCAACACTGATGCGAACGTCGGTAGAGGGAGTCGTGGCCTTTAAAGCCAGACGGATACAAATGGCTACTTGCATAGAATATTGCGCGCTGGGTATTACTGCTTGAAAAGCGTCGCCACGAAATACGTCGAATTGGCCGTTAAAAAGTGCCACCTGTTTTTCAAGCTCACGTGTTAAAACGTGTAGTACATGGTTTAAGTCGCTTCCACTTAGGTGTTGGGAGTTCGCTATATCTCCCGTAATAACAGCCGCGTATCTCTTTGTGATGTCCATAGCATCCTTTGTTGCATATCGCGCGTGTTTCGTGCGCTTTCTATGTTCTATGCGGTACCGCTTCAATACATACATTGCCTGTATTTTTATACAGATGCAATATCCTTGGCGCCCATTTTTCAATCACCTTTCATAAGAGCGTTACGTTACTATTAGTGCTCACTTAACAAAATGTGACTCAAAACAATCACATTAACTAAAGTTACCATTAATAATCACAATAGCAACTTATTGGCGTAATTTCACGTAATTAGACTAAAGCGCCTGTGCCTGTCTTTACGTTTTTCGGCTATTAGTTGCTAGGGTAGTACGATTGTTCAACCCCTTGCGCCAATACTAGGCTGTACAATACTGTCAGATAGCGTGTTTAAAACTTGCTGAAACGCAGAGAAAGTGAGGATATCGGCACGTTTGGACAGAAAAGGGGTCAGAGTACTTTTTCAACGCTCATTACAAATAATACATTAAAAATCAGATAGATAGATAAAATGTACTCTGACCTCATTAATTTATAAAAACCATTCTCGGAAGGGGAGTGTAGCCGCACCTACTGCCACCGGGCTTCTGGTTACTTCGGCGCTGACAATTTCCGGTAACGGCCGCTTTGCACCGCGTCGAAATTGGGCATACACATCGATGCGAGGGATCACTTTCTCTGCCAACTTTGTGGGAATATGGCCCCCGATAATAATGGCCTGACTGTCTAACAAGGCAGAGCTCGCGGTGGCAACCAAATCAAAAGAGTCTTGTACTTTATATATCCATTCATCTACCCCAGGCCAATTAGGGTCAAAGTTTTCATTTAATCGGTATATAGAGGGCACATCGATACCATGTTTGGATAATATACGCTGCAACAACTGTAGGTTTGGGTGGCTATATAACTTAGCGGGTAGCATATCTCCTAATTCGCCGGCATTGCCGTGGGTGCCTCGGATCATATCGCCATTATTCACTAAACCACCGCCAAATGCGCTAGACACAAATAAATAAACGAAGTTTTTGTACCGCCGCCCTACTCCAGCAATCCCTTCTCCCGCCGCTGCACCTGTACCGTCATTTACTACCCAGGTTGGAAGCTGGAATGCCTCAGCAACCGTATCAGCTATGTTAATATCGGCCCACTCTTCAATGGCATGGTGGGTATTCATTTTTCCGTCGGTGGAACTGAAAAAGCCAGAAATCCCCACCCCCATTCCTAAAATTCGCTCTTGCGGAATAGCGTGGGTGTCTATTAGATCTTTCGCCATAGCGACGGCTTTGCGCAATACAGATTCAATACCCATATCGTCTAATTCAAGCACCCGTGTATCCACTATTTGGCCGGTAAAGTCTAGAACAGCCACTGATATAGCGTCGAGTAACACAGATAATCCAAACGAATACGCAAAAGCAGGGTTTGGCACTATTCCCGAAGCACTTTTTCCCTTTGTGGGTGCGCTCTTACTGGCCCCCACACCTTCTTTTTCGTCACTAACTTTAAGCACACCTTGCTCTATTAGGCCTTTAACAAGCCGCGACACGGTTTGTTGAGGAATTTGCGTATGCTCCGCTATTTTGCTCTGAGAGATATTCATATTCCAAAATACCTCTCGCACAATAGCACGGGGGTTATCAGGCAATAGTTTATCGCCTTTGCTAATGCTGAAAGCCGATCGTAAAAGCTGATTATTTTTAGTAGACGCAAGCATAATTAGCACTTCTTTAACGTAGGATGGCAAGGTTCAATATCGAATTATACCTTTACCATCACACAGTTACAGGTTTAAAAAACACAAATTACGCGAAAATCGTTTACGTTGGTTCGAGTAGGTCCAATAACGATGTGATCACCCAATCCGTCGAAAAACGCAAAGCTATTGTGCTGTGCAATAAGCGACTTTATATCAAGCCCTTCGCTAACTGCACGGGTTAACGTAGTGGCGTCTATATAACCTCCCGCCACTTCCTTACTGCCGTCCACGCCATCGGTATCAGCGGCGAGTGCGCATATGCCCGCTTCGCCATTTAACGTGTTAGCTAACACCATAAGGTATTCCTGATTGGGCCCTCCTTCACCTTCGGTATCGCCAAGGGTTACTGTGAGTTCGCCGCCTGAGAATAGTAAACAGCGCTCTCCCTTTGCTTTGCAATCAAGGGCAAGCTTAGCATGGCGTTTTGCCACTTCACTGGCTTCCCCCGTTTCTTCGTAACTAATTACGTGGGTTTTCCAGCCTTCTTCTTGTGCACGAGTAACCGCTACATCTATAGCGGTATTGGCATTTGCCACAATATGATAATCACCAGCAACCTTTGGTAGAGGCGGTGCATGCTCAAGGTGTTTGGTAATACTATTGGTTTCGCCAAAGCCATATTTTTGCAATATAGCAAGGGCGTCTTTCGGCGACGAGTTATCTTCTACGGTTAACCCTGATGCAATCATCGCAGGGTTGTCGCCTACCACATCAGAGATAACTAGCGAGGTATTGTTACCCTTACTGGCCGCCGCCAAACGCCCACCTTTAATTAATGATACATGCTTGCGCACGGTATTCATTTCTTCAATACTGGCGCCGCTTCTTAATAAGAATTTATGTAACCCTAGTTTTTCCTCTAACGTTACGCCCTTAGCGGGCGCACAAGCAAGGGCTGAACCACCGCCCGAGATAAGGAAAATCACCTGTTCGCCTTGAGGCACTTCGCTGGCAATATTCATTAACGTATTGGCAGCTATTACGCTATTTTCATCAGGCACCGGGTGTGAAGCGGTAAGTACGCGAATATTCCCCGTGGCCCCTTCTGCTTCATATCCATAACGGGTTACTACCGCACCGTAGGCATTGTTACCAAAATAACGATACGCTTCTTGCGCCATATCAGCGGCCGCTTTACCTGCGCCTAGAATACATACACGCTCGCTAGGCGAAAAAGCAGTAAAGTATTCGCCAAGACACGCATTAGGTTTGCTTACTTCTACCCCAGAAAGATAAAGTGACGTTAAAAAATCTCTATTCATAGCACATCCTGTTAGCTAAAAAGTGACGGTAAAATAATGCAGGTGACTACCATGATAACGAAGAACGCCATAAGCAATAAGGTGTCTTTCCACGTTAAAATTGAGTGGAAAGTTAGCTTTTGTAGCGCAACGCCTTTTGGATGATGGGTTGGCCACACAATGCTGGTAAGCGTCGCCACAAAACATGTCATTAAGAAACCAATAACATTCCACCAGAACCAAAATACTTCTGGTACAAATAACCAGACAACGATATTAGTGCCTACGCCTGCAATTAGTCCTAGGTTCACGTGACGACCTTTAAGCTTTTGACTTAATACCGCCAACAAGAAGAGCGCTAAAATAGGACCATAAAATACCGATCCCACCTTATTAATGGCCTCGATAATAGTAGGCGCTATGTTACCGGCGAACAGCGACAGAACTAAGGTAATAACACCCCAAACAAGGCCGGTAATCTTAGCCAATCGCAAGTAGTTTGAATGCTCTAAGTCTTTATTGGTAATACGACAGTAATCTTCTACCGTTACCGCAGACAAGGAGTTAATGGCAGAGCTTAACGACGACATGGCAGCTGACAATATGGCCACGATAAGCAGGCCTATTAAACCATGTGGCAAATAGTTAAGAATAAAGGTAGGCATTAACCAGTCAGGGTTGTCTGCCGGAATTTTGTCGAAGAAGTCTAAGTTCGTTAACGCGAGTGTGCCAACAATAAGACCAGAAAAGCAGTACAGTAAAGTAATTGGAAAGCGTACGATACCGTTTGCCACTATCATTTTTCGAAGGTCGTTTTCATTGCGCGCTGATAGCGCACGCTGCGCCTGCGTTTGGTCACACCCATAGTAAGATGCATATAAAACAAGACCGCCGAATAACATAGGCAAAAAGCCAAACCCATCACCGTTAAAACCCAATGAGCTAAAGTTAATTGCCACCAGACGTTCTTTGGGTACTTCTGCAATTAGCACATCTAGCCCGCCTAACGCATTAAGCCCTATAACAATACACGCGATGGTACCAAGAACAATAATCACCATTTGAATGGCATCGGCATAAACCACCGCTTTCATCCCCCCTTGAAGGGAGTAAAGCACCGTGATGATGCCGGTTAATATTACCGCTTGCCAGGCTTCAATACCCATAGTGCCTTGCAGAATAATTGACACGGCATAAATCATAATACCGGTGGCGAAAGCTCGGCTAAACTGGAACACCACACTGATCAATACTCGTGTGCCACGGCCAAAACGCTGCTCTAAATAATCATAAATACTGACCACGCCAGATTTATATAAAGTGGGTAGCACGGTACCTAGCAACAATATCATAGCGATTGGAATAGCTAACTCGTAAGAGAGCCAAATCATACCGCCCCCTTCACGAAGCCCGACGAAAGCGGGCGCAGAGATAAAGCTAATGGCAGAAAGTTGAGTAGCCATTACTGATAGCGTTAGCGGCTTCCAACCTAGCGAACGACCGCCTAAAAAGTAATCACCCTTGCTTTCTTGTTGGCGCATGGAAAAACCCATTACAAGTAAAGCACCCAAATAGCCAACCACGACAATATAATCTAGTAAATTCATATGCGGTTCTTATTATGCGTTATTAATAAAAAATGCTGATAGCACCCGAAGGAGCTATCAGCTACGGGGGAGCGTCAACATCGACTAAAAATCATACCGTACACGCAGCGTTACGCGGCGTGGTAAAATGGGGCGACCCACAAAGTAAGACTCACCCGCAGTTTGGCTATTGCCAAGACGGGGAGAACCTTCGGTAATACCATCAGAATCAAACAAATTCCATACGGCAATACTGGTACGAATACGTTCACCTTGCCCGAGTTCCCACGTGTACCCGGTATCTAAACGGAAAACGTGAAAATCGTCTAGCTCAACGGTATTCGCATCATTGGTGTAATTTTTACCATGGTAGTTGTGGTAAAAAGAGATATCCCAGTCATCTAGCGTATAACGAAGTGAGGAGTTAAACATGACTTTTGGCTTTCTACGAAGCTCGTTGCCCACCACGCTAGGGTCCGATTCATACTCAGTGAACTCATGATCGGTATAGGTGAAATTCGCATCGAAAATAAGATCATCAGTAATGTTATAGCTTCCTACTACTTCTATCCCTTGGGCCTCGGTAGATTGAAAAACCGGTACTTCTACTGCAACACCATTTTCATCGTTTACGAAATCAACCGAGCGGCGATCTTCAAGATCGGTTTTAAATAAGGCTACCGTACCAACAAAATCGTCGAAGAAAAACTTGGCGCCCAACTCGGCTTGCTTAACAATTTCGCTTTCGTACGTACCGGGTTGACCGTTCGGATCGAACGCTACGCCCCGTAGCTCAGGAAAGAAGAAGCCTCTTGAATAGTTCGCATAAACGTTAAAGTTGTCTGCCAGTTTATAAAGCGCTGCAATAGAGTAAGCAACTTCAGAGTTAGTGACATTGCCGTGCGTTAGCGCCCCATTACCGGTTACGTTTTGTTGTAGGTCGGTATAAAGTGAAGGGTCGTCGTTTACGATAACCGTTTGGCTGCCTTCGCGGGTGATAGTGCCGTCAATCTCTTCCCAGCGCAGACCCACATCAATGATCCAATCATCGCTTTGCATCTGGTCGGCAATATAAAAGGCGGTTCTACGGGCTGAGATGGTGGCGTCAGAGTAGCTAATTCCAGGGCCTGTTACCCCATTTTGGCTAACAATAATTTCGTTGTTGTCGCTATCGGTAATGGTTAAATCAACTAAGCGAGCCTTGTTGTTAAATTCGCCTAAATAGCGGGTAATAACGTTGTTATCTTCAGCTTCTGAACTTGAAAAGAACGTTCCTACCGTAATGCTATGCGAAAAATCACCTATATCAAGGTACTTCACAATGTTTAATTCAGAAGAGAAATCGTCTACCGGACGGTCTCTATCTAAAATACGGTTGGCAAATAACAAGTCACCTTCTGGTAGCACAATATCGGTACCAGCATAGGTAAATTGTGCGTCTTGTACATCACCTAAGCCTCTGTTAGCTAAATACTCACTTTGCGTTTCAGGTACGTTGATAATACCGTCACCGTCTAAAAATAAGTTAAACTGGTGATCGTAGCTGGCGTATTTGGCGCGGGCCAATACGCTAAAATCGTTGCCCAATTCTTTTTGAAATTCCATTGAGATTGAGCCGCCTCTCGTTGCCACGCCTTCTTCAATGGGGGTGGTATAGCGCCCGTTAGCGGTATCATAAGATAACCCTGAGGCGTAAAAAGTTTGGGTAGATTCAACTTCACGACCATCGTTCCCCGCCACTCTGTCACGGCTTTGTGAATCAAGAGGAATGGGTAGAAAGAACTGCACTTCATCGTCGATAGCTTGGCCATAAATAGTGAAATAGCCACTACCATCGTCAAGTTCTTTGTGTATGTTACCGCGAAGTTGATATCCTTCGGTAGGTAACCCTGTATCTATTGGGCCCTCATCATAGCGATAAAAACCAGATAACGCATAGAACATGCCTTTTTCGTTAAGCGGCCCGCTAGTGGCAAAATCAATACGCTTACGATTGTTATCAGACAGCTCTAATTGGACAGTACTTTCCGCTTCTTCGGTGCCCTTTTTGGAAAGGTAGTTGATAACACCAGCTACAGAGCCTTGGCCGAATAAGTTTGATACCCCGCCGCGAACAAATTCAACACGCTCGATGCCTAAATCGTTACGATAGTAGACATCATAAGCTGATGAATTTAAGCCAAACGCACTTAATGTAGGCGACCCATCGTATAATAAGGGCGTAAACTGAAACTGACCGGAAGAAGGTAAACCTCTTACCTGCAAGTTGGTTGCTACTTCACCGCCGCCCCCTTCTACCTTAACCCCTGGAACATAACGTAGAACGTCAGCTTGGCTGCTCATTGCAAGCTTTGCTACTTCAGCTTCACCAAGAGAGGTTGTGGACTGTGGTGTCTCAGCAATAAGACGGGCACGACTCGTTCCTGTTACTACTATTTGTTCGTAATCAACTTTTTTATTTTGGGCGCTTTCTTCATCTGCTGATTGGCTTGTGTCCTGCGCTAACGCATTACCTGCTAGTAGCGAAGAAATGGTCGTGGCTAGAAGTAGTTTGTTCACGGTGTATCTCCAATGTGTTTAGGCATTTGGTGTTGCTAACGGCTTCCCACTTTGCCGTACATCACCCATTTATAATTAACTTCACATTTACAATAAAACACATTTTTCTTACTTTCAACCCAAAATGGGTTTATTTTTTAAAATATTGTGTAATAATCGTGGTAGTTCAAACTCAATATGGGTATTAAGATGACACTAACTATGGCACTAGATGACGAACAGCTAATTGCTGATGCAAAAGCGACACTAATTAAAAACGACTTAGGTGGGTACACAGTACCTACACACGGGCTTTACCCTTTTCAATGGAATTGGGATTCAGCTATTGTGGCCCTAGGTTGGCTTCCGTTCGACGAGCCTCGCGCGTGGGAAGAAGCCACTTCATTGCTAAGCGCGCAGTGGAAAAGCGGCATGGTTCCTCACGTGGTTTTTCACAAACATTCTGATACCTATTTTCCTGGCCCGGATATTTGGGGGGTAAAAAACACCCCTGACAGCACGTCTATAACCCAACCTCCGGTGTTAGCTACTGTTATTCGCCAATTATTTGAACAAACAAAAGATAGAGTATTGGTGGACTCGCAGATTGAGCAAATTGTTAAGCAACTTATTGACTATCACTTGTGGTGGTATAAGCAACGGGACCCTGAATACACAGGATTAGTAGTAAGCTACCATCCTTGGGAGTCGGGTATGGACAACAGCCCTGCCTGGGATGAAGCGCTGCGCGCTGTACCCAAAGTGGGTTGGGAATACACCCGCCGAGATATTAATCATATTGATGCCTCTGAGCGCCCTCATAAAGAAGAGTATGACCGCTTTTTATACCTCGTCGACTTCTTCCGTAAGATGAACTTTGATGACACGCTTATTTATCAAGACTGTCCATACAGAGTGAACGATGTAAGCATAATCTCTATTTTGCATCGCGGTACTAAAGATCTTCTCGCGCTTTGCAAAGCGCTTAATATTGATAATAAACAAACCGAATACCTTGCTCACCGTATGGACTTAACCGAAGCGGCGATAGGCAAATTATGGTCGGCAGAAACAAACATGTTTCATAGCTTTGACACCCGCAGCAACAAACTGTGTTCAGCAAGAACCAATGCGGGCCTATTACCCTTGTTTGCCGGGCTAGTAAACGAAAAATTTACCCCTAAATTAATTGAGGTGCTTGACGACTGGTTACTCGATCGCCCCTTCGCTATATCGTCAACACACCATGATGATCCTTGCTATGAACCACAACGTTACTGGCGCGGACCTATTTGGCTTCATATTAATTGGATGATTGTATTAGGTTTAGAAGACTACGGTTTCTTAAAACAAGCTAAACAAGTTACCGACGCGAGCAGGAACCTTATCTACACCAGTGGTTTTAACGAGTCATTTCATGCAGAGACTGGAGCGAGAAGTGGCGGTGCTGACTTTTCGTGGACAGCCGCAATGGCACTTTATTGGCTACTGCCTAATCAAGCAGCGAACGGCGAGTAAGTGATAGGGGGAAATTATGACTTCAGTGACAACAGATAAAACGTCTGATGATATTGCGTTTTCTTCACCGGAATTTCTTAGCCAGCATATTAAAAGCATACTGGCGTTTTATGAACCTAATGTGGACGCACTATCAGGCGGGTTTCATCAAAACTTTTCCGACGATGGCAGTGTCTATGATGAAAAAACACGCCATCTGGTAAGCTCCACCCGCTTCATATTTAACTATGCCCGCGCGTATTTAAAATTTGGCGATACCCGTTATTTAAACCGTGTTGAGTCAGGCATTAAATTTCTACGGGACTATCATTTAAACCCAGAAACACAAGGCTACGCATGGGTGATAAATGTAGAAGGCGTAGACTATAGCGTTAGCGATGCTACCAACCATTGCTACGGGTTAGCCTTTGTTATGCTTGCCTATAGCTGGGCGTATCGCGCTGGGATTAGCGAAGCCAAAACGTATCTTGATGAGACGTTTACGTTAATGGACAGGCACTTTTGGGACGAAAAATACGGGCTATATAAAGACGAGTTCAACGCTGACTTCAGCGAATGCAGTAGCTATCGAGGCCAAAATGCAAACATGCACAGTTGTGAAGCATTGATAGCCGCGTATGAAGCGACCCAGGACGTGCGTTTTCTCGATCGCGCCCTTCTTCTGGCCGAAAATATTACCTTACGCCAAGCAGCGAAAGCTGATAATTGGATATGGGAACATTATACGGCTAGTTGGGAAGTAGACTGGGAATACAATAAGGACGACCCTAAAAATCTGTTTCGTCCTTGGGGTTTTCAGCCAGGTCATCATACTGAATGGTCGAAGTTGTTACTCCAGTTAAATCAATACCGCCCGTTACCGTGGTTGGTAGAGCGAGCACAAAGTCTGTTTGACTCTGTGATAGATATTAGCTGGGACAGTAAAAATGGCGGTATAGCCTATGGATTCGCCCCCGATAGCAGCATATGTGATAACGAGAAGTACTTTTGGGTGCAGGCCGAAAGTTTTGCCTGTGCGGCACGTTTAGCAATTGTTACGGAAGACGCGAAATATTGGCAATGGTACAACCGTATTTGGCAGTATGCTTGGGCGCATTTTGTCGATCACACATACGGTGCCTGGTTTAGAATTCTAGCGCCCGACAATGGCAAACTAGAAACCACCAAAAGCCCCGTAGGGAAAACCGATTATCATACAATGGGCGCCTGTTACGATGTAATGGATGCACTCGCCTTCAAAAGCTAACCCTTTGGCAGCCGACACATTTATTCGCGGACCAATCACTGCCTACTTTCGTTGTGCTCTTAGCGTATTTATTGACAATACGTATAGGGCACAGCGCTTACACCTTGGCATATGCTCATCCACAGATGCCGCTTAGGCTATCGCTTTAAAGTGCCCAAGGTATGCTTCATAAATTGAAGGCTTGGATTCTTTTAACGCTAAAAAACCCTCTGTAATAGCATTCATAGTAGGTAAGTTTAGTGCGTCTATTGAACTTATTGTTTTTAGCAAATAACTATTCATACCCTGCGTTTGTACCGCTTGGAAAAGTTGCCGTTTTATTCGTATTAGCCTGAAAACACAGGGGTAATAATACTCATCGAAACTATCCGGCACACATGAGCGACTGTTACAACAAAGCGTATAAATCTCGCCTAATAACCTTAGCAGAAAATCAATATCTGCGTTCATTTCCAGCGCATGCACAGTGTATAGCTTGTGTGGTACCTAACCAAGACAGGCATAAAACACGGTGGTACCTAACCAAGACGGTACCTAACCAAGACAGGCATAAAGCAGGGCAGAAAAACTGTACTTCAGTACACTTTCTTTAACCTTGTTAGCTATTCACACTGTTAAAGAAGTAAATTAACGTTTGAACGCCCCATGCCTAAAGCCAGAAAGTCGCAAATTAGTTTATTGGATACACCGTATTATCACTGCGTTTCGCGCTGTGTACGCCGCGCGTTTTTATGTGGAGAGGAAAACG
>NZ_JAAAWN010000019.1 GCF_010500865.1 Alteromonas profundi | reverse complement strand
TTAGCGAATATGAATTCCCTGGCGATGACCTTCCAGTTATCCAAGGTTCTGCTCTTAAAGCCCTTGAAGGCGATGCAGAGTGGGAGAAGAAGATTGTTGAACTAGGTGAAGCGCTAGATTCATACATCCCAGAGCCAGAGCGTGCAATCGACAAGCCGTTCATTCTTCCAATTGAAGATGTATTCTCAATCTCAGGCCGTGGTACTGTTGTAACAGGTCGTGTTGAGCAAGGTATCGTTAAGGTTGGTGAAGAAGTAGAAATCGTTGGTATCAAAGATACAACTAAGACGACTTGTACTGGGGTTGAAATGTTCCGTAAGCTTCTTGACGAAGGCCGTGCTGGTGAGAACGTTGGTGTTCTTCTACGTGGTACTAAGCGTGAAGACGTTGAACGTGGTCAAGTACTAGCTAAGCCTGGTTCAATCAACCCGCACACTAAGTTCGAAGCAGAAGTATACGTATTGTCTAAAGATGAAGGTGGTCGTCATACTCCATTCTTCAAAGGCTATCGTCCACAGTTCTACTTCCGTACAACTGACGTAACTGGTGCTGTAGAGCTTCCAGAAGGCGTAGAAATGGTAATGCCTGGTGACAACCTTAAGTTTGTAGTTGAGCTTATTGCACCAATCGCGATGGACGAAGGTTTACGCTTCGCTATCCGTGAAGGTGGCCGTACTGTTGGTGCTGGTGTTGTATCTAAGATCCTAGACTAATCTAGACTTAGCAACACACAGGCCAAAAAAAGCGCACTTATGTGCGCTTTTTTTATGCCTGCTGGTTTATAGAGGGGGGCGCTTTTTCAATCTAGAACACGCCGTGAAGCCATCCCTTCTGTTGCATGAGCAGCTTTCCAGCAGCATCCCTGCTGCATCGAGGTTTACATGGCTTTCTTACGGTTAAGTTCAGTTAACTAGTGAAAAGTCTAAAGATAAGAAGGTAGAATGCGAGGGATGTAAGGTAGCCCTGTATTTGCTATCTTTAGCTGCTAACCGGATAATCCCTGTAGCGTTCCTTTTTTATTGCGTTTGTGTGGTGTCTATGGCTAGTAATGCATACTCAAGTTCCAATTCTTTGCTATTACCTAGTAAGGAAGTGCCTTTGCCGAAAGGGGCGAGTAGTGAACAGCGGGAAGCCATTCGTCAATTTCCCAGTATGAGTATTTCAGAGGCCAACGCGAGCGTACCAATAACTGCAGAGCAATGGCGTGACTATGCCCAAACCACGAATGCGCGGCAAAAAAAGAAAGTGAAGCAAATGCGTAAGCGTTTAGGCGTAACGGTGGAGCAATCCAAAATTAATGGTGTTACCGTGCGCTTCATAACCCCCAAACGCTTATCAGAACATTTTAAAGATTGCGTTTATATTGATGTTCACGGCGGTGCTTATGTGTTTTTTGCGGGGCTGCCGAGTATTGAAGAAGGTATGCTTATTGCCCACCGCTTAGGTATTCGTGTAATAAGTGTAGACTATCGTATGCCTCCGAAACATCCGTTTCCCGCGGCGCTAAATGATGTCGCGACTGTGTATAAGGCGCAGCTTTGTGACATTGGCGCCGAACATATTTATCTTGGTGGTACGTCGGCGGGTGCTGGCTTAGTGCTATCACTTATGCAGTTACTCAAACGTGCAGGTACTGCCTTGCCGGCTGCTATCTATACAGGTACACCGTGGGCAGACTTAACGAAAACGGGGGATACGTTATTTACCAACGAGGGTATTGATAGGGTGTTGGTGTCCTACGATGCTACTTTGGCTGCTGCCGCCTCGTTATATGCCGACAAAGAACCTCTTACTAACCCACTTATATCCCCTTTGTATGGCGATTTCGAGGGCCTTCCTCCCACACTCTTAGTGTCTGGTACCCGAGACATGTTTCTAAGTGATACGGTACGGGTGAATAGAAAATTACGAGACGCTGGGGTTGTCACGCAATTAGAAGTATTTGAAGGTGCGTCACACGCCGACTATTTAATCGCTTATGAAACCCCAGAATCGTTCGCTGTTTATCGCGAGCTTGAGCAGTTTTTTATTCACTATCGCTAACCTTTTACTTTGTTTACACGTAAAAGCATGAACAGTAAATAGATCAAAAAAGCGCCCTAGGGAATTGCCAATAGAGCGCCTTTTAGCTATAGCGAGGTTACTTAGCGTAACCTTACGCGCTACGAGCCAAACATGATTACTAATAGGGTAACGATTGCGCCAATACCCGCCAATTTTAACCCGTTTTTATATACCGGTAATTTAGGCACAAACATCATGAAGGCTGAAATAACGAAAAATAGTAGCCCTACGCCAAATGAAATATTTAGCCAGTAAAGCGGGCTATTATGTGTGGCCTTATGTAATTTAACCATTTTATCAAGCGCCAGTGGGTAGCTTTTTCGAACAATGCGCGTTGCGCCCGTGTTCTTATTATACTCTCCCACATTAAGCATAATGGCGGTGTCGGTTTCGCCAACCACTTTGCTCCCTTTAATGTTTAGTGTTGAACTAAGCTGCGCTTTATTCAGCCCTTTTTCTAGTTGTTGTATTTGAACAGTTTCAGATTTTAAGAAATCGGTTTTGCGAAAGATAAGTAGAATTCCGCTAATGGCATAAACCGCCATAATTCCCGCTAAAAAGAACCCTAGCCAACGGTGATATTTACGAAACGCCATATGTAATTTTGGTGAAGCCATTACTTCTCTTTGAATAGAATAAAAAATAAGTGAGGTGTTTATAAACGAGAATGTGTCTTATTTAAAGTTTAAATTGATAAAAGGGCAATTTTGGTGTCTTTCATTGCTGTTCAAAGACAGATGGTAGGACGAGGTGAAAAACGCTAGAGCGACTGCAGACTTTAGTCTAATATTCGCCGCGAAAGTGTTAAAAAATGGTTTAATACACTTTCTTTGGTAAGCTTAAAGTTAATAATAACGGCAAAAGGCGGGCCATAGTCCTTCACATGGCTTTAACGTTATTCACTCACGACACTAGGACAATAAAATGCAGTCAATTGCTATAGTGCTACTTGGTATCGTCGGCATGATACTGGGGTGGTTTGTATACTCTAAATTTATTGCCACCAAAATCTTCAAATTAGACGATAAATTTATAACCCCTGCGCATACTGAAGAAGATGGGAAGGATTTCGTTCCCACTAATAAGGTTGTGCTTTGGGGGCATCATTTCACTTCGGTAGCCGGTGCTGCGCCTATAGTAGGCCCTGCTATTGCGGTGTACTGGGGATGGGTACCTGCGGTTTTATGGGTGGTATTCGGTACTATCTTTTTCGCTGGTGTGCACGACATGGGCGCGTTATGGGCAAGCGCACGTAACAAAGGTAAATCCATGGGGGCCTTGTCAGAAGGCGTAATAGGTAAGCGCTCGCGGGCCCTATTTATGATCGTTATCTTCCTTGTGCTGCTTATGGTTAACGCGGTGTTTGGGGTCGTTATCGCTAAGTCTTTCGTGTCGCAACCCAATGCAGTATTTCCTGCCTGGACAGCGATTGCCGTGGCCTTAATTATCGGCCAGTTGCTAAAACGTAATTTTAGTCTTATCCCATTATGTATTGTAGGTATCTTTGTCTTATACGCGTCTGTTTATGCCGGTAGCTATATTCCTATTAGCTTACCTGAGACTATGTTTGGCCTTGCCGATACAGCTAATTGGATCATCATCTTATTTATCTATGCTGCCATCGCGTCTTTGCTTCCTGTTTGGATGTTGCTACAGCCTCGTGACTTTATTAACGGCATGCAACTTCTCGTGGGCTTGTTTTTACTGTACGGTGCGGTTTTCTTTGCATTACCTGATATAACCGCGCCCGCATTTAACACCCAAACAGCGGTAGACTCGCCAAGCTTAATCCCGCTGCTATTTGTCACCATTGCATGCGGCGCTGTGTCAGGTTTCCACGGTATCGTAGCGTCAGGTACGAGTTCAAAACAGCTAGATAAAGAAAGCGATGCACGCTTTGTGGGTTACCTTGGTGCTGTAGGCGAAGGTTCACTTGCTCTTATTACTATTGTTGCAGTGAGTGGCGTGGCCTTTGCCGCGTCACCTGAAGAATGGCACGAAGTGTATAGCCATTTAGGTGCAGGAAGCGTGAGCGCGTTTATTTCAGGCGGCGCGGCGTTAATACACCAAGGGTGGGGACTATCTGAAAGCTTCTCGTCAACTATCCTTGCCGTAATGGTTGTCTTGTTCGCCGGTACCACTATGGACTCTGGAGTTCGTTTACAACGCTAT
Source organism: Alteromonas profundi (assembly GCF_010500865.1). Classification (GTDB taxonomy): domain Bacteria; phylum Pseudomonadota; class Gammaproteobacteria; order Enterobacterales; family Alteromonadaceae; genus Alteromonas; species Alteromonas profundi. The sequence goes on along the minus strand of NZ_JAAAWN010000019.1, from coordinate 75,348 downwards.
ATTATTCAAGAGTGGGGCGATATTTATAAAATATCGGCACTTAGAAACGGTTTGATTGCAACCCTAGTTGCTGTGGCTTGCTGTTTGCTGCTTGCCTTCGGTGCTGGCGGCTCGTCAGGTAGTGGCGGCATGATCATCTGGCCGTTGTTTGGCTCTACTAACCAAATATTAGCTAGCTTAACTTTACTGGTAATTTCAGTCATGTTAATTAAGCTAGGACGCCCTGCAAAGTACACGCTTATTCCCATGAGCTTCGTGCTTGTGATGGCGTTCTTTGCTGGCATTATCAAGTTAAAAGAGTACTACATTGAAGGTAACTATCTGCTGGTATTTCTAGATGCTGTGGTACTTATCGTCTCTGTATTAGTGATGTTAGAAGCATGGTCAGTAGTATCAAAAGTCAGGGCGGGTAAAACCAAGCTAGAAGACTAATATCGACCTTGCTAATTAGTTGATGGCCGTTCAAGCAAGAACGGCGGCTGCTTTGAAAAGCCAACCTTCGGGTTGGCTTTTGTGTTTAATAGACAAAATCTATAGTGGCGATTTAACTTAGGCATTTCGCCGTAGGGGTGAATGTTTGATAAAATAGCGGTATAAGAGGAATGCGTCTCTTATTTTGCTACCGAGGTTTTATGACCGATATCATCCTTTTGCTTCAGAATTTTGTGAGTCTATTTCTAGAGTCGGCCCCTTGGCTATTACTGGGGTTACTCGTGGCTGGCGTCATGCACGAATTGGTGCCCGTGTCATTTTTAGAACGTCATATGGGTAGCAACTCGTCTGCATCAATTACTAAAGCTGCGGTAATAGGCGCTCCTTTGCCGCTATGTTCGTGCGGCGTTATTCCGGCCGCGTTAGGCCTTAGGCGCAGCGGCGCATCTAAACCTTCTACCGTATCCTTCTTAGTTTCAACGCCTGAAACGGGCGTTGACAGTGTATCTGTCTCTTATGCATTGTTAGGGCCGCTATTTGCCATAGTGCGCCCTATAGCGGCGGTAGTAAGTGCCATCTACGCCGGGTTTATGGTGCGTTGGTTTGATACAGAAAGGGTAGCGACGTCTTCACAGCCGGTTTCATCATGCTGCAGCAGTCAAAAAGCCAAAGCGCCTACCTCGTGTTGTAGCGAGCCCGTAGTGGTTGAAGATACCTGCTGTGCAAGTACTACGGCTGATAAAAGCGATTCTGCGCCCGCAAAAGCACCCAACAAAGTGACCCAGGTGCTTCGTTACGCATCGGGGCAATTACTTGAAGATATAATGTTGTGGTTACTTATAGGTCTTGCCTTGGCGGCCGCCATTCAAACATGGGTCCCCACCGACTTTCTAACCCGCTGGGGCGACGGTTTAGTGGCTATGTTGGTGATGGCGTTTATTGGCATACCTATGTATATCTGTGCAACGGCGTCCACCCCTTTAGCGGTAGGTTTTCTGGCTGCCGGTTTGTCGCCGGGCGCGGTGCTGGTTTTTCTCATGGCAGGACCTGCTACAAACGTATCTACCATGGGGATGATAAAGCAAGAGATGGGTATGAAAACCCTGGCGCTTTATTTATTTTCCGTGGTGTCGGCGAGCGTAGGGTTTGGCTATTTGCTAAATGCGATGGTTAGCCAGTTCAGCCTACAACACCTAATACAAACCGGTAGTGCGTTACATACTCACGGTGCAAACGTGCAAGCAATATACGCGCTGTGCGCAATTGTGTTAGCTGGGCTGATTATTCGGCTTTACTATTTACAATTCTCGGCCCGTTTCGCCACGCAAGCAAAGCCAGCGAGTAGTTGCTGTGCAAGCGAATAATCGACTGAATTGAAGAGAAATAACGCTGAAAAAGTTAGCATCTTCCCTTGTAAGTGCGGCGCATGACAGCATAATAGGGGTTTGAGTTAACTATCCGTCTTTCGGAAAGGACACATGCTTCTATTAATCGTTTATGTCTTTGTCGCACTGGGCTTTTCTTTTTTATGCTCCATTGCCGAGGCTGTCATACTAAGTGTGTCTTCTGCATACATTTCGGTATTGGAAAAAGATAAAAAGCCAAGTGGTGCATTGCTTAGAAAGCAAACTGATAATATCAATACTCCGCTGTCGGCTATTTTAACCTTAAATACTATTGCTCACACTATGGGGGCAGCGGGTGCAGGCGCGCAGGCTGCAGCAGTATTTGGCGAAGCCTACCTAGGTGTTATATCCGCCGTTTTAACGCTGTTAATATTGGTTTTTTCTGAAATTATTCCCAAAACTTTGGGGGCTACCTACTGGCGTACCCTAGCACCAGCAACAGCGTACTTCCTTAAATACCTGTCTATTATTTTATTACCGTTTGTGAAAATGTCGGCCTTACTAACTCGTGGCTTTAAAGAAGACAGTCCGCTTCGTGGCCTCAGTCGTAATGAGCTGCATGCAATGGCAGAGTTATCGGGAGAAGAAGGACAATTAGCCAGCCATGAAGCCGCCTTTCTAAAAAGCCTGTTGAGCTTGCATGAGCTTAAAGTGAAAGATGCTATTACGCATAGAACGGCGCTTTTTTCAGTATCTGAGGAGCTTTCGGTAGAAGCGTTCTTTCACAAGCATTCGGATATTGGCTACTCGCGTATCCCTGTTTACGAACGCAATGACTCGGAAAATATCACCGGTTTTGTTATGCGTTCAGACTTGCTGGTAGCACAAGCAAGAGGTAATACGGATAAGCCTCTATCGGAATACGCAAAAGACATGGTTACCATACTAAATACCATGCCATTATCAGTAACTTTTGAGCACTTTATCAATAAGCACGTACATATGCTGTTAGTGGTTGATGAATATGGCGGCCTTGAGGGCGTTTTAACCTTAGAAGATTTGTTAGAGCGCTTGCTCGGTGTGGATATCGTCGATGAAAAAGATGCCTCGGTAAGTATGCGTCGCCTTGCAAAGATGATGACTAAGCGCCGCGAACGTATGTTGCTTAAAAATGTACCCGATGCCTCATTAGACAATAGCGGCAATAACGAATCAAAAGATAAAGCCTGATGTGTTTAATATCTGAAGGTTACTGCAAATTGTAGTAACCGCTCGCTGTAATCCTGCGTATCTTGAAAGAACAAAAGGTTGGCTTGTCGCCCCCGATTAATTTGCCATTCAGCCGATACATTTAAGTGCGTAGAGAGCGTCTTTGTGTAATTAAGGGTAAAGGCCTCCCCCCGGCTATCGTTGGGATCTTCACTTATTTCATCTCTATCGATTACCTGATACCAGTCTATACGGGCGGAAAAGCGAGATTGCGCTCGCTGATAGCTGGCGGCGATATAGGCGCTATAAAAGTCGTTATACACTACATAATCGCCCATCAAGGTATCGCCGATAAGTGCCTGTCCATAGACCGACAGGGCTGGTGAAATAAAATGTCGAAGGGTAAACGAGTGAAACTTGGTGTGCCACGCGTAAATTCTATCTATATCAAGCTGGGTATTGTCTGCTCTGTTGTCATAATAGTAATAACGCAATTCGGATTTTCTTTGGTAGGCCAAATGCGCAGCTAAGTAAAACCCTAAACGGCTATCTATTTCCCTAAAGGGTTCTGTCCATGGTGGGGCAGCCAGTTCACTTTCATCGACCACCCAGGGTATGGGCGCGAAGTTTATTCTTTCATTGTATAACGACTGCCTATCGTGCAAAGCAAAACCACGCCAAGAGAGTAATGTGCCTGTGCTATCGTTACCTTTAAACACACTACCAATAAGCTTCCATGACCAGTCGCTTCGGTGCTGACGGCCATTGCGTCGTAGGCTTGCTTCTACGCCGCCTATACGAAGTTCTTCGCCTATCCAACTGTTGATGGCCGAATTCGATATAAAATCACGGGCTAACCACCCTATATCCGTATTTTCAGCGGAAATGGCCGGATAAAAAGCACCTATTTTTACCTCAGGCTTAATGCTGTGTGCAACTAATGGTCGATACTTAACAAACAGTTGAGATATACCCAGATGCTGCTCGCCATCCTCATAGCCATTCACTACGCCACTGAGTTGCCAACTATTGCTGAGCTGAATATCACTGGTAAGAACCGCCTGTGATAGCTGTATTCCGTTACCACTAAAACGCTGATGAGACACGCCATTTTGCTGGAAACCCGTATTCTCCCGCGGGGTCACTACACTTGATCTGACTAAAAGCGTCGTGTCTGCGAGCACACCTTTGCTTATCAATACTATGCCTAGCAATAAGGCTTTTATACTTTTCACCACAGGCTAGTAATCACCAAAACCGTCATCGAAACTGTCGTTAGCGGGTACAACTTTATCTAAGGTAAGTGAAAGCGATTTATCGCTATCAATAACAATGCTATCGCTATCAAAGGCTTTAGCCTTTGCCGCGCTAGGGTGCCAAAAACGTACCTCGTATTCGCCTTTAGCAAGGTCTATCTGCGCGTTTCCATCGGCATCGGTTTTTAAAAAGAACGGGCTATCGGCGACAACAATGTACCCTAGCATCCAATCATGAATGTTACAGCCAATATCCACAATACCGGCTTGCTCAAACAACAAAGGCTCCGCTGTAAACTCTTTGTACAGCTTTACTTCGAACTGTTTAGCGGGGGAAAAGGAGTAGACGTGATGAAATAGGTTATCTGCGTTTGGAAACGATACCTCGGTGCCAGCGTGAACCACCAGTACATGGGGGGCAAATTGCTTGTTAATTTGATTCATTATGGCGGGTTCTAACGGGGAAGGCGGGGGCGTTTCAAGGTTAAAGGTTGGGGTAAAAATAACCACACCATTTTCAACCTTATTTCCATCCGCGTCGGTTATCGTAACAGCGAGATTTACGTAATCATTAGCCATGCTTAGTGGTAGGTAGATAACAGTAAGCAAACAAAGTAATAAGGGAAAATTTTTCATTAGACTACTCATTAAAAGCGACAATTAAAGCCTATAGCGCAATAGTAGACCTAACAAGTTTTATTTTTCTTTCACTGGGAAGGGTTAAAGCACAGAAAAGTGACGAATAAGATTATGGTAAACATGATGGAGGCGATCCAGTTCTTGTCTGTTCGCATTAGTATTATTGATTAACGATTGAATACTCTGATCTAACTGATACAAGGTTTCACGTATATGTTGGTCAGACACCATACTCTGCATCCATGTAATTGCAGCAATCCGTTCGCCTTGAGTTACTGGCGTCACTTTATGCAGGCTAGAAGAGGGGTACAAAATAGCGCTTCCCTCAGCGCACTTTATACTTTGTTCACCAAACCCCGTTTGAATCACCAGCTCGCCGCCTTCATAGGTAGTGGGGTCGCTAAGAAATACCGTCATCGACATATCACTTCTTAACACGTCGGCCGTGTTGGGAATGCGCATTATCGCTGCATCAACATGATACCCGTAAGTTTGCGTTTCACTGTAGCGATTAAAACAAGGAGGAAATATACGTTGAGGCAGGGCAGCCGAAACCACCTGTGGGTGGTTTCCTAGCTTAGCAAGTAGTGCATTGGCTAAATGCTTTACCTGTTGATCTTGTGCGTCTGCCTGACCGTTATTTTTAACCCCAGCAGCCATTCCCATGGCGGTATTCTTACCGTCGTTAAAAGGGACAGTAGCCAATACCTGCCGAAAGTGTTGAACTTCATCAGCGGTAAGTAGGTTATCAATAACGATCATATTTCAACGTATCTCTTATTCGTGCTAATTAAAACTGGTAGTTCACGGTTCCTGTAATATTGCGACCGTCGCCAATATACATGAACGCACCAGAACGGTAAGCTGCAGTCCAATACTCTTCATCAAGGGCGTTGCCGATATTAACACGGAACGTCAATGATTCTGAGTGATAGTAGTTAGCAAACAAATTAACTACCTGATAATCTGGAACGCGGATACTGTACTGTCCTGCGTCGGCGTCGTAGCTTGCCGCGGTATCAGGTTGGCCGCCGTACATTTCAGATTGATAACTATAATCACCACCAAAGGCGAATTTTTCATTAACTTGATAGCGCATTTGTAGATAGAAGCTCTTATCAGCGAAGTTACTTAATGCTAAGCCAATATTATCGTCACTATAAGAATCTAGTACTTCTGAATCCATGATAGCGGCTGATGCTTGAACGCTAAACTTATCTGTCACATCGCCACTAACACCAAACTCGATACCTTCAACGCGGTTTTCGCCGGTATTCAGTGTGCCTAATGTAGAGTATGCATCGCCTACGCTTTCGTGAACGTCGCTCTTAGTAATACGGAAAATAGCCGCATTGGCACTTAGCTTCTCGTTAAACAATAGCCACTTTGTACCTAGTTCAATGTTTTCTACCTGTTCAGGATCGGCCTGTGCCGCTTGCTCAGGGGTACCACATAAACCGCCATAACCACAGTTTGCGCCTAAGTCTGACTCACCACCGTTGATATTGGTCGCAGTGGCATAAGAGGCATAAATATTACCGTTTTCGCTTACTTCGTACACTAAGCCTAAGTGGCCATTGTACAATTCGTCTGAGAATTCATAGAGTTCTGTTGATGTCTGGTTGCTGTAATCATAGCTATCAACACGAAGGCCAAAAAACACATCTAGCGTTTCGGTTAACTCGAAGGTATCCATAGCGTAGAGCGAGTAGGTTTCAATGTCATAAAGCGCATCGGCATCGCCACGGGTAATAACTTTACCCATAAGGCTTTGGATATCATCTACTAGGTTGCCTTCACCATCAATAATACAATAGCTATCACTTACACCACGACGACCACTAATACGACAGTTCGACTCGTTGGCATAATCAACACTAAATACGCCGTTATCAACAGATTCGTCTGTGTATTCAAAGCCGAATACAAACCTATGATCGAACCCAGCAAAAGCCGTATCCCAAAACAAGTTAAACTGAGTAGTTACATAGTCTACATCTTGCCAGCCTTGGTGGTTACTAAGGCGAAGCGTATCCACGCCTGGGGCGAATGGGTCACTGTCATCACGGGTAGAGCCGCTCATACCCGTGGTAACGTATTCGTTTTCAGTTTTACCTACACGGGTGGCGTTGTAAAAACGCAGGTTATCGGAAATGTCATACTCGGTACGCAAGGTAAACGTAGTCACTTCTGAGTTCATGAAGTCTTCGTCTTGTGCGTAAACGGGGATATCTTCTAAAGGATAGCCTGCATCACGGTCAAAATAACTACCTAGGTCGGGCTTGTCTTCAGCGTTTAGGTAATAAATATCCCCGGTGAAAGACAAGCGATCAGTAGGCTGATTCACGTAAGAAACTTGTACGCCGTCACGATCTCGCTCAATACCCTCACGGCCTGGCTTATCTTCAGAAGCCACTAGCCCGTTAAGACGAATTGCACTGCTGTCGGTCAGGGTTTTATTTAAATCTAAGGTTAGGCGTGTATGCTCATCGGTACCGATTGCGGCATCAACCCGGCCAAAGTTATAGCTAGTTGAGGCCTTTTTAGTAATAGAGTTTACTGCGCCGCCAGAAGAGCCACGGCCAGCAAACGTAGCACTTGGCCCTTTAGTAATTTCAACACGCTCGGTAGCGAAGCTCTCACGGGTAGTCATACCTGGGTCGCGAAGACCATCAACAAAAACATCGCTGCGCGCTTCATGACCGCGAATAATATAGCGATCACCAAAAGCATTACCATTCTCTCCGGTACCTAAAGTAACCCCAGCTTGCGCTGCAAGAATATCTTTAAGGTCGGTTTTACCACTTTCTTGAATTTGATCTTGGGTAAGAACGCTAATGGTTTGTGGTGTATCGACAAGATCAGCTAGGCGGCGGGGATCGCCTGATTTGCTATAACGATAGATAGACTGCTGAACACCATGGATACGAATGAGCTCAATAGCTTCTTCGCTTTGCTCCACGCACTCTGCGGCAGTGTTTTCTTTACATTCAACTTCATTCTCTTGTGCATAACCAACGCTATGTCCAAAGGCGAGTGCCGCGGCGATGGTCGACGCGCCCATTGATAAGTTTTTGTTCTTCATTGTGCATCCCTATGTATGTTGTGTGCATGCAGTGTAAAGAATTGAACTTTCCATGTAAATACAAATGAGAATGATTATCAGAAATAATTATTAAAAAGTGGGTTAAGCAATTCTTAAAGATGTTTATCAGGAATGCTTGTGAGCAAAAGAGACAGTCACTTCTACACCGCTTTCATCTGCGGCGTTATTAATGTGCAATTTGCCATGATGGAAAGTAACGATAAGGTCGGCGATAAACAGCCCTAAACCTAAATGGGGTGTGTGGGTATCCTGTTGGGCCGTTTGCGCACGCACCGATACCATTGAGTTTACTAGCTGTGATTTCATCCCATCTGGCAACAGAGGACCGGGATTATATACCGTTAAACAAACGTCTTTGTCTTTACGAGAGATGGTGAGTAGGATTTTGGCCCCTTGGGCACTAAAATCTACCGCATTGGCCACTATTTTATCTAGCATCTGAGCAATTAGGTCTGGTGAGCCAAGTAATGCACTGTTTTGAGTATGGCTGGTAAGGCAGAATTCGCGGTTTGGATAGGCATGTTGATAACCGCCTACACATCCTTCTACCACATGTTGTAATTGAAAGGGGACACGCTCTTCATCAACTAATGCTTGTTCTAGCCGGGTAGCCTCACTCATGCTATTTAAAATGGTACTAAGGCGGTTGATACCAGATTGTGCGCGCTGCATAAGTATGGCTTGTTGCTCTTTATCTTCTACTTGAGAAACGGTATCTAGCGAGGACTTAACCACTGCAATAGGCGTTCTTAATTCATGAGATAAACGCGCCGCCATGTTTTCCAGATAAGAATTGTACTGTTGTAAACGTTGCAATACATCAGAGAAAGCGCGAGATAAGTCACCAATTTCATCGCGATTATTGTTTACCGGTAAGGCGCCAATTATTTTACCATTGCTATCTATCACTCGTTCGGTGCTATCGCGCAGTGCTCTTATTCTGCCGGAAATACGATTAGCAAATAACAGCAAGCCCACCGTTCCAAGCAGCATTACGGCTAAAATAACGTGAAACAGCTGTTCTAATGCTTTGTTTCTTAACGAGCGGATACCATTGGTGGTTTGCTCAACCACCACGGCGCCCATTACCTCTCCCTCAATGAAAATAGGATAAGCCGCGGACAAAACAATCGCTTTGTTATCGGGTGTTAATCGCCACAATGAGTCGGGCTGCCCACTTAGCGCCTTGCCTAAATCTTGCCCCACCAGCGCATAAGCGTTTTGTAATTCATCGACAAAGTCAGCGGGCGGTTCAGTAAGAATGTAGTAGTAGAGCGGAAACAGCCAGTTTGTTTCAATCCAGTGCCATAGACCGTTAGCTCGCTCATTAGTATTCGCCACAGTAATACCAGAGGCCGTCTGAATATCCCCCGCCCGAGCTAACACACGCTTATGTTTGTCCACCACCCATACCCGTGAATCAGCATATTTTAAGCCAGCTAAAATACGTTCTATTTCGGGGGAGGGTGTTACTAAGGTACCTAATTGGTCGATATTACCGGGGTTGGCGGTGCCAATGGCGTAGCGTTTTTTACGGGTCAGCGTGTCATCCACATCAACAATAGCGAAACCCAGCCCATCTGAAGCCATAGTAAAGGGAAAACGCAGTTCTATATTGTAGCCTGTAGCGGTTTGTTGCCAGCGCCCCTGAATACTTAATGCATTTTCCACGGCGCGAAAGGTAGTAGGGTCTTTTGATAGCTTATATGCATTCACCCAACCGCTTTCAAAGGGGGCCACCACATAACGGGCTAAGGTGCCCTGGGCATTTTTGACACCAATCAGTAAATGATCACCGCGTTCTACGCTTAAGCTATCGGGCTGCCGCCACAGCAGCTTATCATCAGTAACTTCAAACATAGCGTACAAAAACGGTCCGTAGCGTCCTACCATGTGGTTAAACGATAAACTTACCTCATCGTTTGAAATAGGGGAGGAAAATCGCTCTACAATTTCATCTTTACCATAGTGCACCATTAGGTTGTCAATGCGTTGCCAGTCGTTTAGCTCGCCGTCTAGTTGAATAGGATATTGAATAGGCGGTGCGTACAAATCGGTACCAGGTCGCACATTCTTTAGGTACGCCGATTGGCTATCAAAGAGGGCGGGACGTTCGTGCAAAGCGGTAGCTACAGCGCGCGCCGTACCTATCATGGTTTGTTCTTGTCCAATGCGTAAGTATTGCTCTAATTCCCATACATACTTATAACCCAGATAAGGGATAGCAAACAGAAAGAGTGACAATACCAACAGCTGTAGACGAATAGAAAACCTCACCGCTTGCCCCTTTTTATTCTAGAGTTGCCAACGGTAGCCCATACCGTAAACCGTATCTATATGGTCAAACTGCCCATCCAGTTGTACAAATTTTTTACGCATGCGCTTAATATGAGAAGTAATGGTGGTGTCATCTACCACCATGCGAGATTCGTCCATTAATTGCTGACGACTTTTTACGTGACCAGGGTGCTTAATTAACGCATGTAACATCCAAAATTCTGTCACGGTAAGTGCCACAGGCTGGCCTTGCCATTTCACTGTCATGCGGGAAACATCAACGCAAAGCTCACCAATTTTTAATTCGTCTTTTTGCGCATTCGGCGCGGCCATTAAATCTATGCGACGAAAGAGTGCGGCTATACGAGCAAGAAGGTGTGCCATGCTTATGTCTTTCGTAAGATAATCGTCGGCCCCCATACGAAGACCACTGATGGTATCTACATCATTATCTCGAGCAGTAAAAAATATAATAGGTAAGGTTTGTGACAAGCTGCGCAATTGCTGACAGAGTACGAAACCGCCTTCCATTTCGTCTTTTAAGCCGATGTCGATAATGGCTAAATCAGGCAAGCTAGTACTAAAGGCGTCGGCGGCCGTAGGGCGGTCTTCATAGGCTTGCACCTGATAACCCTGAGCTTTCAACGCTACTATATAATTTTCCCTAATCGCGGCGTCATCTTCCACTAGCGCAATGGTTTTTGGCATATCAGAAACTCTTTTTTAAACAAAGTGGCAGTAATATAAGGCGTACTATACCTTGCACAAAGGGCAATTGCCTGACATCGGCGAAAAAAGCATAAAGTAGCCATATTGCCGCCATATTTGCCACTAACCCTCATTACTTTTCCATTTTGTGACCGCTAAAAAGACTCAACATGGTGGTTAACTATAGGTGTACTTAATACACAGTATGCTTTTAAGTACACACCTTCTTGGGTTCAACTACCCTTTGCACTGTGCTTTGCCCCCAACCAAAGCACAGTGCTTTTTTATGTCTTTTTGTCCGAACGCACGGTCGCCGCAATATGGGGCCACCACTGAGCTAACTAAGTTTCATGGTTGCTAAACAGAAAATATCGATAAATAAGGTAAAATACTCGGCAAGTTAGCACCAAGGTTCAAACCGTGAAGGGTACAAATGTGGCATAATAACCTGCTCTACTCATCACAATTGATGTCAGTAAACGGCTTTGTTACTGAAAACCGCAAAGGGTGCATAGGGTAAGGGGTTGAAATATTGTCATTTGCCAGCACTATTTACGGTAAATTATTGGCGGTATGTCGCCCTATCATACTTTTTATCGGTGTTAATATTTTGCGCGTCGCACAGCTAAGTGCACCTTTTGCAAACCACACCAAAGCAGACTAGCAGTCACTCTCAACTCACAGGCTAAACATGAAAGCGTTAGATATATCAGGGTTAAAGAAAACCTATAAAGGCGGAGTTCAGGCACTTAAAGGTGTTGATTTAACCGTTGAAGAAGGCGACTTTTTTGCCTTACTTGGGCCTAATGGTGCGGGAAAATCCACCACTATTGGCATCATTAGTTCGCTGGTTAAACAAACTGAAGGCACGGTATCGGTATTCGGTTTCGATTTGAATAGTCAAATGGAACAAGCGAAAGCCTGTATTGGCTTAGTACCACAAGAATTCAATTTCAATCAGTTTGAAACCGTGATGCAGATTGTACTGAACCAAGCGGGTTACTATGGGGTTCCTCGTTCAGTGGCAAAAGAGCGCGCGCAAAAGTATTTGGCGCAACTCGATCTGTGGGAAAAACGAGATGCTCGAGCCCGTGAGCTCTCTGGTGGTATGAAACGCAGACTGATGATAGCGCGTGCTTTGATGCATGAACCCAAATTATTGATTTTAGATGAGCCTACTGCTGGGGTTGATATAGAAATTCGCCGTTCTATGTGGGGCTTTTTAGAAGAGATCAATCGTCGGGGGATCACCATCATCCTAACCACTCACTACTTAGAAGAAGCAGAAATGTTGTGTCGCAATATCGCCATAATTAATAAAGGCGTTATTGTTGAAAACACCAGTATGAAGTCACTACTGTCAAAGTTAAGTATTGAAACCTTCGTGTTGGATATTAACGCTGCCTCAGGTACACCCGCGTTAACGGGGTTTGAACACCGTTTAATTGACGATCACACTTTAGAAGTAGATGTTGAGAAAACAGAGGGGCTAAACCCTGTATTTACCCAGCTATCAGAGCAAAATGTACAAGTAATGAGTATGCGTAATAAATCTAACCGCTTAGAAGAATTATTTGTACGCTTAGTTGAATCGGCGAAGGCACAGGGGTAAGCAATGAAAACCGAAAACAATACAGTTGAGAACAACCCATTGAATGCTGATCATAAAGTGGGGTGGATTAAGCAAAATTACGTTGCGCTTACTACTATCTGGATAAAAGAGTGTACGCGCTTTTTGCGCATCTGGATTCAAACACTGGTGCCTCCCGCTATTACCATGAGCCTCTACTTTGTGATCTTTGGAAGCTTAATTGGCAATCGCATCGGCGAAATGGGTGGCTTTACCTATATGGAGTTTATCGTGCCCGGCCTTATAATGATGTCGGTGATCACAAACTCATATGCCAATGTGTCTTCGTCTTTCTTTAGCGCCAAGTTTCAGCGCAACATTGAAGAGCTATTAGTATCACCTGTGCCTACATCGGTAATTATCCTTGGGTATGTGGGCGGGGGTGTGGCCCGCGCTATTCTTATCGGCATTATAGTTACCCTAGTGTCACTATTTTTTGTCGACGTTCAAATTTTTAGCTTGGGTATTATCGCGATAACCTTAATTCTCACCGCTACTTTGTTTGCCACAGCGGGCTTAATTAATGCGGTTTTTGCCAAAACATTTGATGATATCAGCGTGGTACCTACCTTCGTGTTAACCCCTCTTACTTACCTAGGCGGCGTATTCTATTCATTAAGCTTGTTGCCAGAGTTCTGGCAGTGGGTAAGTAAAGCCAACCCAGTGGTATATATGGTAAACGGTTTCCGTTATGGTTTTTTAGGTGCATCAGATGTTCACGTAGGCTTGTCACTTGGGCTTTTAGTGGGCTTTAACATCCTTTTGTTTAGTATTGCGTACTACTTACTTAAGACAGGCAAAGGAATTCGTAGCTAATGAGTATGGGGAACTCAAGAGCCATTACCACCAATCAGCAAGGGGTGCACGACAAGCTAGATGAATTGGTGGTTAAATATAAAAACAGCGAAAACTTGCGTCCCATAGGGGCGCATACCCAGGCTGCCTTCGATGAGGCATGCCACTGGTTAGATGGTACCTTTGATAGCATAATTTTAGATTCGTGTTGCGGAGTGGGGGAGAGTACCGCCACTATTGCGAAAAACTACCCTAACCATCGTGTTATAGGCCTTGATAAATCAGCCCAGCGGGTGGACAAGCACCAACATTACAGTGCAGGCACAGGCAACTATCGTGTGATACGCGCCGATGTAAATGATTTTTGGCGTTTGGTGCACCAAAGCAACTGGCAGGTAGACAAACATTTTTTGCTATACCCAAACCCGTATCCTAAAAAAACGCAGGTACAAAAGCGTTGGCATGGTAGCGCGGCTATGGTCGATTTGATGGCAATTACGCCAAATATAGAAGTGCGCAGTAACTGGCTTGTGTATTTAATGGAGTTTGCGCAAGCGGCGAAACATTATGGGCTACAGGGTAGTCTCACTGAGATTTCCACAGCTGAAAGTATTACCCCGTTTGAACGAAAGTACCGCGCTAGCCAGCAAACTTGCTGGCAGTTGCTTTGCGAAGCAGAAGAAGGCTAATTTAGCTTATTTTGCTTACCGGTTTGTGTAAGCCTGCGGAGGGCTAAAAACAAACCCTTGCGCATAGCGGATAGGTAAATTAACTAATTGCTCTAACATAAGAGGGGTTTCAACGTGCTCTGCAACAACGCTGATGCTTCGATGGTGACATTGGGCAATCATGTTATCGACATACTCGTGAGTAGCGTCATCGTCAGCGCGCCAAGGGGCTAATGCATCGCAACGGTGGTTGTAGCGCTTCAATAAGCCGCCGGCCAGCTTTATCCCACGAATAGGTAAGTTTAATAGAGGCACGATGTTACCCGGTTTTGCGCCTACATTATCGATAAATACGCCTATGCCACCGTGCATACATTGCTCTACAAAGTGGGAAAACGCACGGGGGGAAGCCAGCGCACTAAGTGCGCTAATTTCTATGCTTATGCGTTCTGGGTTTGGATAATCATTAAGGTGCGACAACAACACACCAGCAAGCTGGGGGTTTTCCAAGTCACTGTGACTAATGTTAATACTCCAAGGCATATTAAGGTCGCGAAAATAACGCGCAGATTGACAAAACATGGCTTCGGTGAGAGCTTGCATATGGTGTTCGCGCTCTACTAGGTATAAAAATTCGCTGGGTAAGAAGGTTTTGTCATCACCAGCAACAAAGCGGGCTAAACATTCGTACCGCCACACCCGTTGGCTGGTTAAGTCTATGATAGGTTGAAAGTAAGGTACTACGTTGTTTATGCTAAAGCCTTTACTTATTTCTCTTATCGGCATAGCCCATCACCTTAGTTTTTTGTAATTATTCATAATTAAAATATAGCAGACGCTAAGCAATAGTAGAGTTGCAACTACCAGTAAAACCCGTTCATAGCGGATATTTTGCTGTTAAGGCCTTATTCCTCGTGCGATAGAGGGAGTAAATACCAAGGGTTTACTACTTGGCGTGTTTGCTAATCTAGGGTAAAGTTCACCCCCCTTGAAAGTCCTGTGATCAGCTTTCAGTGGTGGTAACGCATAAAAGGTTCCGCGCCGGTGGTTTTATTATACTGCACCGGGTGTTATGTGCTTGATGTACATCAGTTCCATTGTTTAGTGAGGTGTGTTTAGTGGGTGAAGCTCAAGTTAGTCTAGAGCACTTGTTTAGGGTCTTTACCAAACCTGAACACAAAGACTCAAAACTGGCGCAAATTGAACAGCATTTGTCAGACAATATTCTCGACTTTTTGTCGCAACACGTTGTGACCAAAAAAACGTCGCTAGAAGAAGTGGAAAAAGACTTTGCTGATGCCAAAGTGCCAGAATCTCCAGAGTTTGTTTCAACACATGCTGAAAGCTTGCTAGATAAACTAGTGGCGCACTCGGTTAATACTTACTCGCCTAGTTTTATCGGCCATATGACCTCAGCCTTGCCCTATTTCCATCTCCCCTTGTCGAAGTTAATGGTTGGGCTCAATCAAAACCTCGTTAAAATTGAAACCTCGAAAGCGTTCACGCCCTTAGAGCGACAAGTACTTGGCATGTTGCACAACTTGGTTTATGACCGCTCACGGGAGTTTTACGATCATCACCTTCATAGTGCAAAGCATGCCCTTGGGGCGTTTTGCTCTGGCGGCACTATCGCGAATATTACCGCTTTATGGGTAGCAAGAAATAAAATACTGGGCCCTCAACCGGGCTTTGCCGGTGTCGCAAAAGCAGGCTTAGCCGCAGCGTATCGATTTCATGGTATTAATAATTTAGGTGTAATGTGCAGCAAGCGGGGACACTACTCGTTATCTAAAGCGGTAGATGCCTTAGGGCTAGGGCGCCAGCAACTTATCGCGCTTCCCGCGCCCCAACAAACCTTAGACCCTGAAAAAGCCCTGCGCGCCGGTAAGCGCTATCAAGAAGAAGGTAACAAGTTACTTGCTATTGTGGGTATCGGCGGCACCACCGAAACGGGCCACGTAGACCCGTTAAATGAGTTGGCCGATGTGGCCAAAGAGCTAGGCTGTTGGTTTCATGTCGATGCAGCGTGGGGTGGGGCTACGTTATTTTCTAATCAGTACCGCGATAGACTGAAAGGCATTGAGCGAGCTGACTCGGTGACCATCGACGCCCACAAACAAATGTATGTGCCTATGGGCGCGGGCATGGCGTTGTTTAAAGACCCTGAGAATGCCAACTCAGTAAGACACCACGCGCAATATATCCTACGTGAAGGCTCTAAAGATCTTGGTGCCACTACCTTAGAAGGGTCTCGTAACGGTATGGCGATGATGGTGTATTCTGCGTTACATATTTTCGGGCGCAAAGGGTATGAGTTATTAATTGATAGAAGCATTCAAAAAGCACAAGCCTTTGCCGAGATGATAAACAAGCATCCCGATTTTGAACTTACCACTGCACCTACCTTGTCGTTACTTACCTATCGGGTATGCCCATTAGCGGTACAAAAAAAGCTTAAAGAGGCAAAAAACGGCGCAAGCCAAGAGTTGCAAGAGCAAGTAGATAGACTCGTGGTAAGTGTACAAAAACAGCAGCGTGAAGCAGGAAAGTCTTTTGTTTCTCGTACCCGCCTTGAAGCGCCCGATTATCCATCAAAATGCATTACGGTGTTTAGGGTGGTGTTAGCGAACCCGCTGACAAGTCATAACGACTTAGCAGCTATTCTTGCTGAACAGCATCTTATTGCTACACGTACAAAGTTATGGCAGCAGTTAATAGCGCACGGAGCTGATGAAGCTGGCGAAGCGGTGTCTGTAAGCTAAATTAAGCGGCAGTGCTGCCAGATACCATTATAAATACAAAAAAAGCCCCTAACGTTGATACAACATTAGGGGCTTTTTTCTCGCTAGATAGGCGTATGTACTATAGGTGAACTTGTAAGTTATCGATAAGGCGTGTTGTCCCTAAGTAGGCCGCAACCAATATCACCAGGTGGGAGTCATCAGTACTGGCCGCTTGCAATGTGTTTGCATTAACAATATGGATGTAGTCGTTGCGAAATCCAGCTTGGGCTAATTTTTCTTGTAATACTTTTTCGAGCGCTAGGTAATCCCGTTCGCCACTTTCAATAGCCTGTTTAGCATATTGCATTGACGCATAAATGGTGGCGGCCGTGTTTTTTTGCTCATCAGATAAATAGCCGTTACGCGAACTTAACGCTAAACCTGAGTCGCTGCGTTGGGTGGGCACACCGTGTATTGTGATGCCAGTAGATAAATCTTCGGCCATCAAACGGATAACTTGTAATTGCTGAAAGTCTTTTTCACCAAAAAAGGCATCGTCAGGGCGCACCATATTAAATAACTTGGCTACCACAGTGGCTACGCCTCGAAAATGGCCGGGCCGACTAGCGCCGCATAATATGTCTGAAAGGCCAGGTACTTCCACATAGGTCTGTTGCTCTAGGCCCCGTGGATACATATCAGCCACTGAGGGCAAGAATACAGCATCAGCCCCTGCCTCAAGTAACTTTTGCTTATCAGCGTTAATGGTGCGAGGGTAGGCGTCTAAATCTTCGTTTTGGCCAAACTGCATGGGGTTAACGAAAATACTTACAACCACTTTATGATTGTGTGCTTTTGCGCGTTTAACAAGGGTTAGGTGCCCTTCGTGCAAATTGCCCATGGTGGGCACAAAACCCACGCTGTTGCTATCGCACTTCCATTCGTGGGTAAGCGCGCGCATCCCCGCGATATTATCGATAACTTGCATATTAACCTCGTTACTCGAAGCTGTGTTCCGCAGAAGGGAACACGCCATTTTGGACATCAGAAATATATTGTTGAACTGCCTTACGCATGTCGCCAGTATCAGCAAGATAGTTTTTAGAGAACTTAGGCATATAGTTGGCGCTAATACCAAACATATCATGCATAACCAATATTTGACCGTCGGTGTCTTTACCTGCACCTATGCCAATAACCGGAATTGTCAGTGCTTCACTGATGGTCTTTGCAAGAGATGAGGGAACACACTCAAGTACCAATAGCTGAATGCCCGCTGCCTCAAGCGCTTTAGCTTCCTCAAGGAGTTGCTGGGCTTTGTCGGCTTCGCGGCCTTGTACTTTAAAGCCACCAAAAACATGAACCGATTGGGGGGTGAGCCCAAGGTGGCCGCATACGGGTACGCCCCTTAATTGTAGCCCTGAAATAGTGTCACATAACCAACGCCCACCTTCCATTTTCACCATGCTGGCGCCTGCGGCCATAAGTGTGGCGGCGTTAGCGTAAGTTTGTTCGGCACTGGCGTAAGACATAAACGGCATATCGGCTAGAACGAAGGCGCGCTCAGTCCCTGCGCGTACACAGCGGGTGTGATAGGCAATATCATCAATGGTGACGGGTAAAGTGTCGCTTTCGCCTTGCAGTACCATACCCAGAGAGTCGCCGATTAACAGGGCATCAATACCTTGCTCATCAAACATTTTGGCGAAGCTAGCATCATAGGCTGTCAATGAGGTAATTTTTTCTCCAGCTTGCTTTTTCTTTAGCAAACTAGACACAGTAACTTTTTTCATAGCAACTATCCGAGTGTGGGTATTGTGTGGCGAACTATACGGATTTTGCCGCTAATTGGAAGTACGCAGACGTTTTAGGCCGTCTAGAGAGCAGTTTGCCACCCAATGTGAAATAGGCTTCCCATCAGGCATCACCATGCTTGGGGCTATTTCAAACAAGGGTACCATAACAAATTCGCGATCAGCCATTCCTATGTGTGGAACCGTCAAATCAGCGGTTTTTATTTTCTGGCTTCCGTACAACAGAATATCTAAATCTAAGGTTCTTGCCCCCCAGCGCCGGCCGCTTCTATCGCGACCATTTTCAAGCTCTATACGCTGTAATTGCTTCAATAAGCTATGGGGTTTAAGCGCCGTCTCTATTAAGCATACGGCATTAATATAATCGGGTTGGTCTTGCGGGCCCATCGGCTTACTTGCGTATAACGACGACGTTTTAAGAACCCGTGTATCTTCTATACCCGCTATTGCCTCAAAGGCCTCGGTGACCAATTTCGTCGGGTTTTCCAGGTTGCTGCCCAGCCCAATGTAAACATGTTCTTTATGCATCTGGGGCTCGCTTAGCAGGGCGACGCTTACGTTTACGGGGGCCTTTACTGCCTTCGCTACGTTTAAGGTCGTTTAACATGGCTTTTTGCTTTCCGCCCTCGGCATGCTGAAAGTGGGTCCACCATTGCGCCAGTTCGAGCAATTCACCGCCTTCTATTTGGCCTCTTACTAATAAGAAGTCATAGGCTGCGCGAAATTTAGGATGGGTAAGCAATTGAAATGCGCGGCGGCCAAAGCGTTTCGGTAAACGTTGTTGTAATACCCAAATATCCCGCATTACCGTTGAAAACCGCTTGGGGATCATGATGCTTTTCGTTTGCTGGCCAATAACCTCACCCGATGCAATATTGAACGCATCATGGGCATTTAGCCCCGACTCTGCTTGTAATATTTGGCAACGCTCTTCAAGGGGATACCAAAGTAAAGCCGCGTACAAGAACGCAGGGGTAACCCGCTGTGCGTTGTTTATGCGCTCATCGGTGTTTCTTAACACTTTTAAAATAAATTGCATTTCCCGGCAAGAATCATCAGCCAGGAAAGGTTGAATTTGCGGAAACAAAGGAGCGATTAGGCCGTATTCCCGCAACATCATAAATGTCTTTTCACCTTTACCAGAAAGAAACAGCTTCAAGGTTTCTTCGAACAAACGCGCAGGGGGGATATTGGTCAGCAAGTTTGCTAATGGTTTGATAGGCGCTGCCGTTTGTGGGTGAAGGCTCATCGATAGCTTCACAGCAAAGCGTACTGCACGAAGCATTCTCACTGGGTCTTCGCGGTAACGTACCTCAGGATCGCCTATTAGTTTTACTTCACGCTTTTCAATGGCTTCTAAGCCGTTAGCAAAGTCTTTTACCGTAAAGTCAGCCACGCTGTAATACATAGCGTTAAAGGTGAAATCACGGCGTTCCGCATCTTCTTCAATAGAGCCAAACACGTTATCGCGCACCAACTGCCCGTGCGCGTCACGTTTGCCGGTGGCTTTGGCCTTCGGGGTGGTTTCATCTTCGGCTTCTTCGCTGTGGTGTCCTCGCAGCGTGGCAACTTCAATTACTTCCCGGCCAAACACGATATGGGCAAGTCTAAAGCGTCGACCAATCAAACGACAGTTTCTAAATAAGCCTTTAATTTGCTCAGGCGTGGCATTGGTGGCCACGTCGAAATCCTTTGGCTCATGACCCATCAAAATATCGCGAACACAGCCCCCGACTAAATACGCCTCGAAGCCGGCTCCGTTAAGACGATACATTACTTTTAACGCATTAGGACTTATATCCTCACGAGATATGCCATGCTCCCCGCGGGTCATTACCCGAGGCGATAATGCGGAGTTAGCAGTGTTGTCCTTGCTAAAAGCTCGCTTAACAGAATTGAACACACGATGAATGATGACGGATTCTCCGATGATTATAAAGGTTCGCTATAATAAGTGGATTCGTTACGATGGACAATAATTTCAGCCGTATTTGGGACTAATTTTCTATCCCATTCGTTAACTGCCGCGCTAAGCAATGATTCATGGCTGTCATAATCTCCTTGTATAAGAGAGATTACGCTGCCCATGCCTAAAAAGTCTAGTGCCCGCAGAAGATTGCTCATCACCATTTTATTATCAATAGGCTTAGCGTGATTTTGCTTGCTGAGCTTTCTGCCTGGGGCTACGGCGGCCACCGGAATATGACAATAGTCTATTGGCGAGCACGCTAAAGTGCGGTAAACCAAGCGATGCAAAGGCGTTACGTCAAGTAAATCACTGCCGCGGACAATGTGTGTAACACCTTGGTAAGCATCATCTAGCGCCACCACTAGGTTGTATGAGTAGAGGCCATCTCTGCGTTTAATAACCACATCTTCAGGCGTGGTGGTAGTAGGGGATACCTGCCCCATAATACCGTCCTTAAACCCCGTTAATGGTTGCGCTAAAACGAGTCGCACGGCGCACTCTTTTGATGGCGGTAAGGCCAAAGCGCGACAGCGTCCGTCATAGCGACCGCCCATCGCTTTAATTTGTTTGCGGGTACACTCGCAGTAGTAGGCTCGGTTATCTTCAAATAACTGGTCAATTTTATGTTGATAACGTTCATGGTGCTGACTTTGATAGAGCACCGCGCCGTCCCAGTTAAGCCCGTGTGCCTCTAAAGTTCGTAAAATTTCGCTGTCAGCGCCTGCCACACAACGGGGGGCATCAATATCTTCCATTCTAACTAACCAGCGCCCATTACGCCCTCTCGCATCAAGATAACTTGCAAGCGCAGTAACAAGAGAGCCGAAATGGAGAAGTCCAGAAGGGGAAGGCGCAAAGCGGCCTACATATGACGAAGTGGGGTCAATGGGTGATTTCATGAAAATAAAGAAGCCGCACTGCCAGTGAGCGTGTTCACTAGCAGTGTGGTTATTACCAGGCGATTAACCTTGTAATTGTTTTTCTTTAATCTCCGCCATGGTCTTACAATCGATGCAAAGATCGGCTGTAGGGCGGGCTTCTAAGCGGCGAATACCAATTTCGATACCACATTGGTCACAGAAACCAAAGTCGTCTTCTTCAATCCGCTTCAGGGTTTTTTCAATCTTTTTAATAAGCTTACGCTCACGGTCACGTGTACGTAACTCAAGACTGAACTCTTCTTCCTGTGCTGCACGATCTACGGGATCGGGGAAGTTGGCGGCTTCGTCTTTCATGTGCGTTACAGTGCGGTCAACTTCTTCACGTAGTTGGTTGCGCCATGCTTTAAGTAGCAAACGGAAATGTTCCATTTGCGGCTCGCCCATGTATTCTTCATCCGCTTTGGGTTGATAAGGCTGCAAACCTGCAAGCGCTAAAAGTCCCAAGGATTTTGCTTCTTTTCCTGTTGGCATGTGCCACATCTCCTACACTACGACATCCATCTTGTCCCGAATGAATCGCATATCTATAGCAGACTCGCTCATTCCAGGCAATTACTCGTGTCTATGTAATTATTATGTCGAAGGGCGTTTTTACCACTCTTCAACACAGCTACCAGTAAACGCTAAGGTGCGTCCGGCTAGTAAAACAAGGCGCAAATATGAAGGTGAATTAAAAAAAATCAACCTATTTTTTACAATATAATGGGTAGCGATTGATTTATAAGTATTTTTTGTTCATCGATTAAACATGACACTGCCATGATATTTACTCCTGCTTGGGCGGCGTTCGCTACGGCTTGGGCATAATTAGGGTCGATATCATCTGCAATGTGCACGGTTTTTACGCCGCTATGCTGTACGCAAAAAAGTAAACTGGTATTAATACCCTGCAAAGCCAACTTGGCAAGGGTTTCACAGTGTTTGGCGCCCCTGGTGGTAACCGCATCAGGAAAGTAGCCTTGGTTGCCGCGGGCTAAGGTAAGCGATTTCACTTCTATGTAATGGGTGTGTCCAGCGTCGTTACCCGCAAAATCGAATCGGCTGTCAGCCCCCAAAGGGGTGACTTCTGCTTTCCAGCTATCGATATGAGAAAATGCATCTATGGCCTTGTTATTTAGCGCCTCCGCCACCAACTTGTTAGCATTGTGCGTATTAATGCCAATAAAGTCGCCATCAAAGGTTTGCGCTAATTCCCACGTGTACTTGAGTTTGCGTTTCGGGTTTGATGATTCGCTTAAATAAACGGGGTACCCAGGTTCAGCGCATCCGGTCATTGCACCTGTATTTGGGCAATGGGCGGTGACAAGGTCACCATTTTCAAGTTCTACGTCGGCTAAAAAACGTTTGTATCGTTTTATAAGTTTGCCACGTAGTAAGGGGGTTGAGAATTCCATGCTTACAGCCTCCTAGTACAATGGTTACCAGCATTTTAGTATTATTAATACGCAGCAACATAAAAGTACATCTAATAAATTTATAAGGATAAAAGCGCAATGGCAGAATTTACCGTTAGCCTGAGTTATGAAAAGGCAGGTGCTCCATGGGGAGACAACGCACGACTTTCTTTTACTGAAACCGGTGCGGTTATTCACCTTGCCGATGAAAGCCCCAATGAACGAGCCATATCACAAGCTGCGCGCAAACTTGACGGTCTTAACCTTGCAGGCGTTACCCTAACGGGTGAGTGGCAGAAAGAGCAGCAATGGGCGTTTGCGCTTAGCTTCACCCGCGCTCGTAATCCTGCCAGTATCGAGTGGGCAGACAATAGCGATAAAGCCACGTTAGCGCAAGAGTACGCAGCGCTGCTGTTTACCCGTCAATTGGTAAACGACACCCCAGAAGACCTTAGCCCAGAAACACTAGCCCAACGCGCTGCTAACTGGTTGCAAGAACTTGGTGCAGACAAGGTTACGTATTCAATGACAGTGGGTGAGGCGTTAAATGACGCGGGTTGGGTAGGTATATACAACGTAGGCCGAGGAAGTGAGCGCCCTCCTGTGATGTTAGAACTTGATTTTAATCCCACAGGCGACAGTGAAGCGCCCGTTGATGCCGTGCTTGTAGGTAAGGGTATTACCTTTGACAGCGGCGGTTATAGCATTAAATCTAGCGAAGGCATGTTAGATATGAAGTGTGACATGGGCGGCGCCGCCACGGTTACCGGCGCGCTAGGTTTAGCAATAACCCAAGGTATTCAAAAGCGTATTAAGCTTATTCTATGCTGTGCTGAAAACCTTATCAGTGGACATGCCTACAAACTTGGCGACGTACTTACCTATAAAAATGGGGTAACTGTGGAAGTGGTTAATACTGACGCAGAAGGGCGGTTAGTGTTGGCTGATGGCCTAATGGCTGCGACAGAAACCGGCGCCCCGCTTATTATAGATGCTGCCACCCTTACTGGCGCGGCTATGGTAGCACTGGGCTCAGATTACCACGGGGTCTTCTCCATGGATGACAACGCAAGAGCGCAGATGCTTGAAGCTGCACAGCAAGAGAACGAACGCTTCTGGCCGTTGCCACTAGAGCCATTTCACGCTGAGCGCTGCCCATCAGCCTTTGCTGACACTGCCAACAGTCGTCCGATGAAAGGCGGCGGCGGTGGTGGCGCTTCTAATGCGGCAGGCTTTTTATCACGTTTTGTAAACCCTGATGGAAAAGGCTGGGTGCATCTTGACCTTGCGGCCGCTTACCATGGTAGCCCAACGCCAGAGATGCCTGTAGGTGCAACAGCCAAGGGAATTCGCGCCATAGCGCGCATGCTTCATAACTTTAAGTAATCAAAAAAGAGATGCCAGCACAGTGTTGGTATCTCTTTTATTAAACCTTGTTACGCTGTTGGGTTGTGGCCAGCGTTAAAAATAAGATGTACTCGCTATCGGGTTGCCCACATTGCTTGCCCATATTGCGCCGTAACCCAGTGTGGCCTATTAAGTAGGGTATGCAACTACGCGAAGTGTACTACTAGGCGATAGGGATGGTTAAAGGCCACCTAACCGTTCGGCCAATTGTTTGTAACGCTCTACATCTGAATTATCAAACAAGGGGTTACCATCTACATCTTTGCCTTTAGCAACTAATAGGCTTTCTCGCTCTAATCGTTCTACTCGCCCTTCTTGAATATCTAAGTAGGCGGCAACTTCTTTAACCGTCATTAAACTCATTTTCGTATTCCCCTATGTTGGTATTTTTTAATTTGGTTCTAACATCACACACGCACAGGTGTTAATTGCAAAAATCGCGTATTTTTTCGTTTAAGTTATAGCAATGCTGAATTTCTGCGATACCATTAGAGCAAATGTGACCAGTAAATGGCACAGTTTTTACGTGTAATATAATTAGTTAAGCCTAAATTCCAGAATTTACGAGTCGTTTTTTTGCCATTGGTCTTTTCTTCAGGTTACACATAGTTTTATACGCATTAGCACTTACATGTCGGAGATATTGAATTAATGGACACTTGGTCGGCTGCGGTTATGTTATTTTTGATCATGGATCCATTAGGCAATCTGCCCGTGTTTATGTCGGTGCTTAAATCCATAGAGCCTCGACGCAGACAAATTATCTTGCTAAGAGAGTTACTGTTCGCTTTAGTCATTTTGTTTCTTTTTCTATTCAGCGGACAGTCGGTGTTAAATTTCTTAAATGTTGAACAAGAGACGGTAAGTATTGCTGGGGGGATTATTCTGTTCCTTATTGCACTAAAGATGATATTCCCGTCCTCAGGTAATCCCAGTGGCTTAGCAGTGGGTGAAGAACCTTTCCTTGTTCCCCTTGCAATCCCTATGATAGCAGGGCCTTCCACCTTAGCCGCACTTATTCTATTGGCCAATCAAAGCCCTGATAGAATGACAGATTGGTCTATGGCGTTAGGAGCAGCTTGGGGTATAAGTGCCGTAATTTTAATGTTTTCAAACGTTTTTCATAAGCTGTTGGGTGAGCGAGGCCTAGTGGCTATGGAACGTCTTATGGGTATGATTTTGGTAATGATAGCAATTCAGATGTTGCTGGATGGCGCAACTCAGTACTTTATGCACGCCACCGGAGTAGAGTAATGGCAAAGCAAAAACTAAACATATTCGCGCGAGTACGCGAATTAGAAGGCTGGAAGGCGGTTGCGTATAGCGCGGCGTTATTAGAAAGAATGATCCCAAATTATGCACTTTTTTGTGAAGTGTCAGAGTACGAAGAGGCAGCAAACCTTCGTGCCTGTCTTGATTTGATTTGGGAATCCGTAAAAGCACCAAAAAGTAAATTCAACGTTGCCGTGCAACTTGAAAAGGTAGAGCTCGGTACGCCCGATACGCAAGATTTCGATACTTATGGCGTGTATCCGGCCATCGATGCGGCAATTGGTGTGGCAGCAGCACTTAACCTTATTGGCGGTGACGACCCACAAGGGGCAGTAGTGGTAAGTAAACTCTCTCAAGGCAGTGTTGAAGCCTACTTGTTAGCCAGTGGCGAAGCGAGTGATGAAACCGTGAAAGAGCATCCACTAATGATGTTTGAAATAGCGGTTCAAGATGAGTTGTTATCTACTATTGAACAAGCCACCTCACCTCAGCAGGCAGCACAATCTCTTAAACAGGTAGCGTTAGAGGAAGGAATTTCAAATATAGGGCTAGATTTGGCCTAAGCCTCACTTAACCTCACCGAGGTAAAATTCAGCGTAAACTAACCGCTAAAAGGGTTAGTTTACCTGTACCAAGCAATAGCGCAGCGCAGTGGTACGTTTATCTTTTATTATCTGCCAGTTAGCGGGAAGTTCTACCAACGCTAAGTTTGCTTCATGTTCAACGTAAACCACGCTACCAGATTTAACGAGATTGTATTGCTCTAATGCATCAAGGGTAGGGCCGAGAAGACCTTGATTAAACGGTGGGTCAACAAATACCACGTCATATTGACCATTTTCAAGCTGTGCAAGGGTAGTAAGTGCATTGCTATTATAAACATGGGCGTTACGTGCGTTACCAAGACTGCTGATATTGGTTTTTAACTGTTGGCTTGCGGCCTTATCGAGTTCAATAAAGTCACAGGATTTTGCATAGCGAGATAACGCTTCTAGCCCCAAGCCTCCAGAACCTGCAAATACGTCTAAGCATTTTGCGTCGGTAATATGATGCATTAACCAATTAAACAAGGTTTCTTTGTTTCTATCTGTAGTGGGGCGAAGCCCTTGTGCGTTTAACACAGGTAATTTTCTACCGCGAAACTGCCCGCCAATAATGCGAATTTGCCCTGTTTTAGTGGCATTGTTTCGGGTATTTTTATTTTTTGTCGTAGATGTTGCCCTAGTCGGGCGAGAAACTCGCTTCATGGTAGCTGACAATGGTATCATTGGTTCATACAATAGCCGGCCAGTGTAGCCGAATTTGCGCAGAATTTATAAGGATTTGTCCTCACTATGTCGAAACTTTTTGGCTGGTTCAGCAAGAACAAAAAAGCAGATAAGAAAAAAGCTCAAGAAACCCAAGAGCAGAAAACGGTAGATGACGGTGTCATTGATGATTCCGCCCGTGCCGATAATAGCGATACGCGTGTAGACACCAATGTAGAAAGCGAAAACGCAGAACACGTTAACCCCTCTGAAGTAGCAAAGACACCTGCAGAAACCAAGCAGACTGCTACACAAGACGCAGATGAAAACCTTGATGCCTCAGCGGAAATTACCGCATCTGAGAATGTCACATCTGACAACGACAGTTCTCAGAATATTGCTTCTCACAAGAAAGAACAGCAAGATCACGCTGTGCCAGAGCAGGTGCATGAAGACGCCCAGCTTGAAGTTCCTGGCAGTGATGATGAAGACAAGGTATTGCCGGCAGAAGAAGCGGTAGGGCGGTTAGATGATGAAATTCCACCAGAAAATGATGTAACGCTCGCGCCCCCAGTAGAAGATGAAGTTAAGGCGAATAAGCCTGAGGTAGATGATGTCACACTTGATACCTCAAACGTTAGTGAGCAAGTATCTACCACCGAACGGGTAATTGAAGCAACGCCTACAGAAGCCGCCCAAGAGGCTATAAAACAAACGTCGGAAGCACCAATCGCACCGCACAAGCCAGAGAAGAAATCGCTGTTTTCTCGCCTCAAACAAAGTTTGTCGCGTACTAAAGCAAACTTAGGCAGTGGTTTTGTTAGTTTGTTTAAAGGCAAAACTATTGATGATGAGTTGTACGAGGATTTAGAAACCCAGCTACTAGTAGCCGATGTGGGTATGGATACAACCCAGAAAATCATCACCCACTTAACAGATAGTGCATCAAGAAAAGACCTTAAAGACGCAGAAGCCTTGCTTGATATTCTCAAGCAACAGATGTCTGACATGCTAACGAAAGTGCATCAGCCGCTACCCGATGTAATGGCAAGCCATAGTGCCGAAGACGGCCCATTTGTTATCTTAATGGTGGGCGTAAACGGGGTGGGCAAAACAACTACCATAGGTAAACTTGCCAAGCAATTTGAACAACAGGGCAAAAAAGTAATGCTTGCGGCAGGCGATACATTCCGCGCGGCGGCGGTAGAACAGCTACAGGTGTGGGGCGAGCGCAATAATATCCCGGTTATCGCACAGCATACGGGGGCCGACAGCGCATCTGTGCTTTACGATGCACTAGAGGCAGCGAAATCACGTAAATGCGATGTGTTAATTGCTGATACTGCAGGGCGTTTGCAAAATAAAAACCACCTAATGGAAGAGCTTAAGAAAGTGGTGCGGGTAATGAAAAAGATTACTCCTAACGCGCCCCATGAAGTGATGCTTACATTAGATGCGGGCACCGGGCAAAACGCCATTAGTCAAGCGAAGCTATTTAACGAAGCTGTCGGGCTCACAGGTATTACGCTAACCAAGTTAGATGGTACTGCAAAAGGTGGCGTTATCTTCTCTATTGCCGATCAATTTGGTATACCTATTAGATACATTGGGGTAGGCGAAGGTATTGATGATCTGCGTGAGTTTAATGGACAAGAGTTTATTGACGCCCTGTTTAGTGAAATTGAGAATGGTGAGTCAGCACAATAATAAGCCATTGATGGCTAAACAGTAGTGGTTTCACTGACGTCAGTAGGGACAAGGCATGATTAAGTTTGAGCAAGTAAGCAAGACTTACCCCGGTGGGCAACGAGCACTGAGTAAGGTGAACTTCCATATAGCCCCTGGGGAGATGGCTTTTTTAACCGGCCACTCAGGTGCGGGAAAAAGTACCCTACTGAAACTAATTAGTATTATGGAGCGTCCCACGGTAGGACGCGTGCTTATTAACGGCCACGACCTTAATGCTATCACTCGCCGCGACATAGCTTACATTCGCCGTGATATAGGCATGATTTTTCAAAGCCATCAATTGCTGATGGATAAAACCGTATTCGATAATATAGCGTTACCTCTTGTGATTGAAGGCTATACACACAAAGAGATTGGCAAACGTGTTGATGCCGCACTTGATATGGTTGACCTAAGAGACAAGAGCCGATGTTTGCCGATTATGTTATCGGGGGGGGAACAGCAGCGGGTGGGTATTGCCCGCGCCGTGGTGAATAAACCGCCATTGCTATTGGCCGATGAACCTACCGGCAATTTAGACCCTAAACTTTCCATGGAAATTATTCGTCTGTTTGAAGATTTTAATCAAGCGGGAGTATCGGTGTTTATTGCCACCCATGACCTAGGGTTAATTGCGCGCATGAAATACCGCACCTTGACGTTAAAGAACGGGCAAATGATAACCGATGGTCTAAATGACAACATTGATGAAGGTTGGCAATCATGAGTATTTTGTTTTCCAACCGTAGCCAAGGGGCCTCTAGAGTTAAAATTGGCTTGGTGCAGTCAATTGTTATGGTTTTTGTAAGTCATGTTAGGCAAGCACTTTCGAGCTTAGGCGAGCTATGGCGCCAGCCCGCCGCGTCACTCATGACCATTGGCGTACTGGGGTTAAGTATTACCTTACCCAGCACCTTGTATATTATGGTGAAAAACACCGAAAAGATAACGGCAGGCTGGGATCAGGCATCGGAAATTTCGTTATTTTTAAAGCCCAGTATCAGCGCTACTCAATCTCAGCAGCTAGTTGCTAGGCTTAATACGTGGTCAGAAATTGATTCGGTAGTTTATATACCCGCCGATGATGCGCTAAAGGAATTTCAGCATCTATCGGGGTTAGGTGATGCTATTGCTTATCTTGAAAGTAACCCGCTTCCTGATGTTGTACTCGTCACGCCTACAGAAAAGCATGGTGGACCCACATCTGCAAAGGCCTTGTTAGCAAAGCTTAAGCAGCAGCGAGAGGTGGACGTAGGTAAATTAGATATAGAGTGGTTAGAACGTCTTTATGCACTGGTGAATATTGCCGGTGATATGGTGACCCTTATCGGCTTGCTGCTATTTATTGCGGTGGTGTTAATTATTGGCAATACCATTCGTCTTAATATCTTAAACAAACACGACGAAATAGTAGTAATGAAGCTTGTTGGGGCTACCGATGCCTTTATCCACCGTCCCTTTTTATATACAGGGTTTTGGTACGGCCTTCTTGGCGGGCTATTAGCTTGGTTTTGTGTGATTATTATTTTGTGGTGGATGGACGCGAGTATAGCGACGTTCGCGGCTATGTATCAAAAAGAGTTCAATATTACTGGCTTAACCGGCGCAGCGTTACTCACAATGCTAGGCCTTTCCATTGCATTAGGGTTACTTGGCTCATTAATTTCTGTGCAGCGCCACGTAAGGCAGATCGAGCCAAGATAGGCAGAGAGCACCGCCGTCCCCATCGTTAAAGGTGACTACTGTGCTTTTACGGTAGCCTGCGGATAGTGTTCAGTAATGGCACTACGCACCCCATTACCCCATATAATGGCTTGATTGTAGAGGGCGTGCAGTTGCTTTTGCTCGATATCCAGTATCTTTGCTTGTTTAATTACATTCATCCATAGAGCGCTTTCAAAGGCTCTTACCAACACCATGTAATTCGCAAATTCGGCATTTTTACCCAAAAGCGCATTGTTTAGCTCATCTGATAGCGGCAATTGCTTCACAATGTCAGACATCGATTGGTCTAATAAACCCTCTAGCAGCGAAAATAAGCCCACTAAAAAGCCAATAGGCGGGTTCGCTTTTAACCCTCTGCGCTGAGAAAGTAAGTCAAAGAACTTAGCTCTTACAAGTGACATATGCACAATTTCTAGGGGCTTGTCGTCGCTTAAGTTAGTTAGGCTGAGTAAGGCGATAAATTTCTTAATCTCAACCTCACCCATATAATTAAGCGCATGCTTCAACGACGTAATTTTATAGCGCTTATTAATGGTGGGGTTATTGATAAACTTCAACAATAGATAGCTAAGAGAAGCGTCACGCTCAATAATTTGGCTAATACGATTGATATCGAAGCTATCGCTTGATATTTCACCCATCAAATCAACGATATTAATTTTAGAGGCGGGCAACTGGCGCACTATGCGTGCTTCTGGTTGCGCAAAGAAATAGCCTTGGAAAAAATCAAAGCCCAACTCTTTGCATGTGGCAAAATGATCTTGGCTATTCACCTGCTCGGCCACTAATGTCACGTTGGAGTCTAAATACTTGGGAATGTGTTTTTCGATAGTTTCAAAGCGTGTTTTAGTGACATCCACTTTAATAATATCGATTAGCGGAAGCAGGTTATGCCGTTCGCTCAACATCATAGGGTCATCTATAGCAAGCTTAAACCCCATTTGCTTAATATGGTTACACGCTTCAAGCAGGCCCGTTTGGGTGTATGGGTTATCTGTCAATTCCACAATAACCGACTCTGGGTTTAACGAGGTAGGAAAGCGAGAAATTAGCGTATCAGAGGCGAAACTAATAAACGATGTTTTCTCACCGCTAATATCATCAAGCCCAAGGCCGTGAAATTGTTCAGCAATTTTTTTACTGGTATCAATGTTATGCTCAGGATAGGTGCCCGCTTTGCCGTCTCTAAATAGCAGTTCATAAGCAAAAACGTGTTTACTCTTATCTAAAATGGGCTCTCGAGCGACAAATGCAAACATAGCGGTTTCCTGAGGTTACAGCCTATAACGATAATTTAAGTAGTCTTAAGCACCGTCATCAACTTTATTTTCATTATACTACGCCATAAACTCGCCTACTCACAAGTTATTAGCGTGCTTAGTGCCACTAAAGGTGCAGGCAGATCTCAACATAATCTGCTTCATCCTAGTCTTTAATCGAAGACTGCATTTGGTGCGCCCATTTCATCGCTTCCATAAAGCACTCATGGACCATGGCTTGACGAAGAGAGTACTTAGCAGCAAATTTTTTAACCCCGCCCCAACGAGCTTGTTCAAAACATATCACCAGTGTTAACGTATCTTTGAGTATGCCCGGTTTCCCGCACAGTGCATCTTTTACGTTATCACTCACCGGAACCTTACTGATCAGATCATCAATGCTTTGTTCCATCATCACATCTAACAAGGACAACAGCCCGGTTAAGAAACCAGTCATAGAATCGCCCTGTTGTTTTAATGAGGTAAATACCAGTTCGCAGAATTTAGCGCGTACTAATGCCATGTGCATAAGCTCAGAGGGTTTGTATTCGCCTAATTTAGCGAGGGACATGAGTGCGATAAACTTCTTCACTTCAACTTCACCCATAAAGTTAAGCGCATGCTTTAACGACGTAATTTTATGACGCTTGTTCACCAATGGGTTATTAATAAACCGCAGCAGTAAGTAGGTAAGCGAGGGGTCCCGCTCAATAATGCTGTTTACTTTTTGAAGGTCTATTGTGGCTTGTCCACTTAGTGTAAGTAGCTCCATCATGGTTAAGCTAGTAGGCCCGAGCCGTTTATGACGGACAATTTCCGGGCGTGCTAAAAAGAAACCTTGAAAGTAATCAAACCCCATTTCTTTAAATTTATGGAATTCCTCATAGGTTTCTATTCGCTCTGCTACCAACTTAATTTTGTGTTTATGAAAGCGCTCGATGAGCGCCGGAATCTCTTCATGCGGTATTTCTGTAGTATCAATCTTTATGACACTGGTAAATGGAATAAAGGCTTCCCATTTCCCTTGCATATCATAGTCATCGAGCGCAATGGGATAACCCAACCCGCGAATATGCTTACACGCGGCTACCAATGCGTCGTCAACATCAACGGTTTCTACCACTTCAATCACTACCTTGTTAGCGTCAAGTGAGGTAGGAAACCTATACATCAAGGTATCTCTATGAAAGTTAATAAACGCTTTCTTATCCCCGGTGATCTGTTCAATCCCAAGGCTTAAATGAGTAGATGTAAGTATTTTTGAGGTAGCTTCATCCGGTGAAATATCAGGAAAGCAGTTATCTTCCCCAATACGAAATAATAGTTCGTAGGCGTAGACCGTTTGTTCTCTATCGAATATGGGTTGCCTTGCAACATATGCGAACATTAAGTACCTCTTCGCTCCTAGCGCTCTTTACTGTTCGTATTAGTTATAAAGAGCGTGTTATCCCTATCACGAATGCTTCGCTTCACGACATTATTTGAATCGAATAATTCGAATATACCAATCTAATTGTTGCGGTAGCAAAAGTCGAGCGCCCTAGTGTATTATCATTACTACAGTGTCGTGTTTATTTAACATGTTTATCGCTAGACGCCTGCTGTATAAGGTGGGTGGTCTACCTATTTCAAAGAACTAAACGTATAATTAGTTCAACTTGCTAATAGTGCAAATAGCCCAGCGTAGAGGTGGTTTTTGTAATCTAGTGGGCATTTTAAATAACGCGACGACAATGGATGGCCGTGACTAATCCGTTAAAGCATTTGATAGAGCGTTGCCGTAAATAGCGCAGCGTTAAAAGTAGGAACTTTTTTTTAATATTGTGGTCTTGAAATAGAGAAATTCAGTATTATATCTTCAAATTGACTGGGTTCTGATCAAAATTAGGTCTCGCGCTGCTAATGTTAGTTTGATAACATCGAGTGGCAAAAAATGAGGTGAATAATGAGCAATAACTTACAATCCATGGCGCTATCAGTGCCGCATAGCGGTAGCATCGAAGGCTACATGCAAGCTGTAAGTAGCATTGATATGTTAACTGCGGAAGAAGAACGTGAATTGGCGGTTCGTCTTCGCGAGGATGAAGATTTACAAGCAGCGCGTAAGCTGGTTATGTCTCATCTGCGCTTTGTTGTGCATATTGCAAAGTCTTATTCTGGCTATGGCTTGCCTCAAGCCGACTTGATTCAAGAAGGCAACATCGGTCTGATGAAGGCAGTTAAGCGTTTCGACCCTACCGTGGGCGTACGTTTGGTGTCGTTTGCTGTGCACTGGATTAAAGCTGAAATTCATGAGTTTGTGCTTAAAAATTGGCGCATTGTTAAAGTGGCTACCACTAAAGCGCAACGCAAGCTGTTCTTTAACCTACGCAAAGCGAAAAAGCGTTTAGGTTGGTTCACGCATGACGAAGTACAAACTGTAGCTAATGAGCTTGGTGTAAGTACAAAAGAAGTGCTTCAAATGGAAGCGCGAATGAGCAGCCAAGATCAAGCATTCGATTTGTCTGCGGATGAAGACGAAACGAGTAACTTTTCCCCTGTACAGTTCTTAGAAGATAAGTCGTCTGACGTAGAAACCGATGTTATCAATAGTGATTGGGATGCCAATGCTAGCAAGCGTTTGTACTCGGCGATAAAAACCCTTGATGAGCGCAGCCAAGATATTATCGAAACTCGTTGGTTGGCGGATAATAAAATTACGCTTCAAGACTTAGCTAATAAGTATGAAGTATCGGCTGAGCGTGTTCGTCAAATTGAAAAGAACGCGATGAAAAAGCTGCAAGCAGCCATGGTTGCTTAAAAAGTTACGCATAGTAACATCGCTTTAAGACAAGCATCGATATTCAAAAAAAAGCGCCTAAGGCGCTTTTTTTGTGTCTGACTTGATAGCCCATGGGCTCGGCCGGGCTATTAGCCTATGAGCGGGCCTGTATTAATGGCTGTTGTTTTCTTCATCGGTCATCGGCAATACCCAGAACACGCCTTTAAATTCGGCCACCGCGTTATCACCATCGAGTATATTAACGGTAAGTTCAAACCGCGCTTTTTGACCTTTTCCTAACGGCGTAAATTTACCCGATAAGCTTTCAATATAACAAATAGCCCTAGGTTTCATTGTAATAGGCTTATGGTAATGAATATCGCCATCGCCTAATACTATATCACCTTCTAGCCCACGCTCTTTAAGCTGCAAATAAATCATGCCCCAACCGGTAAGGGTTGCCAGTGAAAATATGCTACCTGCGAACATAGTGCCGTGAATATTAATGTTTTTATTTAACGAAGCGCGGCTTTCTAGGGTTCTCCCCGTATACTGGTAGAGTTTTATACCCATATGTTCGGTAATAGGGATAGTATCAGACCACGTCTGCTGCAGTGCTTTGCACCATTTAGGGTGCATCACTAAGGTGTTGTTTTCAGTAAGCTTCTTTACCATTTGTTGACGCTTTAGCATGCCGAGTTCATTCGGGGCTTCTCGTTCGATAACAAACCCGCATGCGGTAAAGAATTCTATAGATATTTCACGGCTGTTAGTCACCGCACGCTCTGCGCCAAGCTCTTTAGCAACATTTTCCAGCGCGCTCATCATCATTTGCCCAAGCCCTTTACGTTGATGATGTGTATCAACCGCTATATGGCGTATTTGAGCTTCTTCGGCGGTATTTAAGTGTATTCGTCCACAGGCAACAATATTGCCTTTTCCATCGACGATCATTCGATGTTCGGCAACTTGCTCATATTCATCTTTTTCCGACCCCGGAGGGAAGTTCCATGGCTGACGTAGATGCGCCCACCGAAATTGGAAATAGGCGTCAAATTCGCTATCGCTTGTAGGGGTAACAACCTTATACACAGTATGCAAGCCTTATGGATGTGACTGAAAGCGAAGTAAAAATTAGCTTACCAAGCAGACAATGTTTAACATTATGCGGTAATTATACCTTAAACTGGAACGTAACAGGACCATCATTCACCAAGGCCACTTTCATATCGGCACCAAATCGTCCTGTTTTCACCTGCATCCCCTTTCGCGTAAGTGCTTCAACAAATGCTAAATATATTTTTTCGCCATGTTCAGGAGAAGCGCCGCGGGAAAAGCCGGGGCGGTTACCTTTTTGCGTGTCTGCTACCAAGGTAAACTGCGACACAACTAAGATTTCTCCGCCCACTTGTTCCAGGTTCAAATTCATCTTGCCATCATCATCGGAAAATAGGCGATAACGGCACACTTTGTTAGCAAGCTTTTCAATTTCATGCTCGCCATCTTCGCGTTCTACGCCAAGCAACAGTAAGATGCCTTGGCCTATCTCACTCACCATTTCGTCATTGACGGTAACACTGGCTTGAGATACACGCTGTATCAATCCAATCATTTTTTGCTTTCCTGAATAAACCTCGCCATATCCCGTGATGCCCGACACAATGCATAGGCAATACCTGGCTCTGATGTGCTATGACCGGCATCAGGTACTATCTGCAATTGGCTTCCGGGCCAGCCTCGATGAAGCGATTCTGCCGCTTCGGTTTTGCAAATCATATCGTATCGCCCATGAATGATAGTACCGGGTACATCACGTATTTTATCTATATTATCAAGAATATAGTTCTCTTCAATAAAACACTTATTGGAAAGAAAATGACATTCCAATGTGGCTAGGCTTGCCACGAGCGAAATAGGGTAGTGGGCCGTAGACTCTCCTGTGCCCGGCGGTAATGTAAGACGAGACAAGCGTTCTTCCCATTGATACCAGCGCTTTAACGCTGCATGTCGACGTACCTCATTATCGCTGTGCAGCACCTCGCTGTAATAAATGCAAACAGCTTCACTCGTTACAGGTTGAGGAACATCTTTAGTAAACTGCCTATAATGTTCGGGAAACAACTGGGCTGCGCAGCCAGAGGGCGCTAAAAACCAATCTCTGTCTTGTTTACGGGCTAAAAAGACCCCTCGTAATATAAGGCCATACACGCAGCGTGGGTATTCGAGGGTGTACAGCAACGCCAAGGTAGACCCCCAAGATCCACCGAATATTAGCCATTTATCAATATTGAGGTGCTGCTTGAGTAAACTTATGTCGTTTAAATTTTGCCACGTATCATTGTCGGTGGTCACGCCGGGGTGGGTGGACCGTCCGCACCCTCGTTGTTCGTAACCAATAATCCGATACCGTTGATGGTCGAAAAAGCACTTGTAATTAGGGGGTAAGCCGCCGCCTGGGCCACCATGGATAAAAAGTACAGGGATCCCGTCTGGGTTGCCACTTTGCTCGTAGAAAAGTGAATGCCCACTTCCTACATCTAAAAAGCCATCTTGGTAGGAGGTTACATCTGGGTAAAGTCGTTTCATTTTATTTCAACGCGTTGTGCGGGTGCCTGTTTTAGTTTAGTTTATGGTTAAGAAAATCTACATAATCATAATTTGATTATAAATGCGAGGATGTTTGTATGGCAGGTCAAGGATCAGGCGGTAACGTTATCGCTGCAATCTGTAACTTTTTTATTCCAGGTTTAGGTCATTTAGTACAAGGGCGTATTCTAGGGGCATTGTTTTACTTCATCGTAGTGGGTGTTTGTTATGCATTAGCGGCAACGGTGGTATTAGCTATTGTATTTTGGCCACTAGGGGTTATTTTCCACTTAATTGCTATCATTAGCGCGGCTAGATACAGCAGTAGGAATTCGCTATGAAATTAATTATTGGTGCGTGTGTAGCACTGCTTGCCCTAACCGGTTGTCAATCGGCGTATTACGCTGCTTGGGAAAAAGTCGGTGTTGAGAAACGCGACATATTGGTTGATAGGGTAGAGAACGCACGGGACTCACAAGAAGACGCACAAGAGCAGTTTAGCTCGGCGCTTGAAGCCTTTAGCGCCGCCGTGGCTTTTGACGGTGGCGAACTGGAAGATGTTTACAACAAGCTAAACGGCCAGTATGAAGACAGTGTAGCAGCGGCAGAAGACGTCACTGCGCGTATCGACAAAGTAGAAAGCGTAGCAGAAGCACTCTTTGACGAGTGGGAAAGCGAGCTTGAGCAGTACCAAAGCGGTGCATTAAAGCGTGATAGCTCAGCAAAATTGCGGGAAACCAAACGCCGTTATAGCGACTTAATTTCAGCTATGCGCAAAGCAGAAAGTAAAATGCCGCCGGTACTCGAAGCCTTGCAAGACAATGTGCTGTATTTGAAGCATAACTTAAACGCCAGTGCCATTGGCGCCTTGCAGGGTGAACTTTCAACCATTGAAACCAATGTGGCGCAACTGCTAAAACAAATGAATATGGCTATTGCTGAATCTGATGCGTTTATTTCGTCTATGAGAAACTAGTATAAGCGATATAAGTCTAGAGGCGCTTACCTTTGCGCCTTTAGGTTTTGTTTTTAAATAGGGGGTTACTCAGCTTATTCAACCGGTATTTTTCTCGGTTCTTCTTCTGCTTTGGTATGTTCAAAGGCCTCACCTAAACTACAGGTAAATTCGGCGCCGAATAATACTATTACCCACGATAAATAAACCCATAAAAACAAAATAGGCACTACCGCCAGTGCTCCGTATATAAGCTCGTAGGACGGAAAGTTTGTGACATACAGTGCAAAGCCCTTCTTAGATAGTTCAAAGGCAATGGTGGACATGAGAGCGCCGAATATGGCGTGTCTGAAATAAACACGGCGGTTAGGAACCACCATATACAAAATACTGAAGGCCAAGAGTGTTGCTACGCTAGGTACCAGGCTAAGTAAAAAGGTACCCAACCCAGGCGTGTATTCTTCGGTGAAAGCCGCTAAGCCGGTTAAATAAGAACTTACCACTACGCTTGAGCCAATCAACATAGGGCCTAAGGTGATAACCATCCAATAAATAGCAAAGGTATAAACAATTGGCCGGTCGCTTTGAGTGCGCCAAATACGATTGAGGGTTTTATCCACATTGGAAATTAGCATCAGGGCAACTAACAACAAAGATAAAATACCAATGGCGCTCATCTCAGAGGCATTGCCTACGAAATCGGTCATGTATTTATGCACGGTATCACTGGCAGTAGGTACAAAGTTACTAAACACAAAGTGCTCTAGCTTACTTCTCACCGACGCGAAGGCGGGGAACGCAGACATGATGGTAAAGGTCACCATGATAAACGGCACCAGAGAGAGCAGGGTAACGTAGGCAAGGTGCCCAGCAGAGATGGTGATTTTATCTTCTTTGCAGCGTTTGATAAAAATGGTGTATAGGGTTATAACTTGTGGTGAAACCTTGCGATACACCGCTGTAACTCGTTTCCAATCCACCCTATCGCTCCTAAACCTTATTAACTTCTAACGAATGCTTATTTGATAATCACAAATGGTATACCTTTGCACTGTCAGGTAGCAAAGGTTTAATGCCAAATAAGCTGAAATTCATCGGTTTATTAGTCTAAAGTGGGAACCTGTAGCTGAAAAGCGCGCTGGTTTTATTGTGCTATTTAGCGTCAGCGCGTACGCCAAGCATATGACAGATGGCATAACTTAATTCACTGCGGTTTAGCGTGTAGAAATGAAAATGTTTCACCCCTTCTTTAGCCAGCACCTTTACCTGATCCATTGCTATGTTAGCGCCAATAAGGTTACGGGTAGCTTGGTCGTCGGCGTCTAATCCATCAAACATTTTATGCAAAAAACCAGGCACATGAACATTGGTAAAGCCAGCAAATTTAACCAACGTCTGATAGTTAGTTACCGGCAAAATGCCAGGTACTAAGTCTAGATCAATGCCTGCAGCTGCGGCCCTGTCTCTAAAACGTAA
The DNA here is from genome assembly GCF_010500865.1 of Alteromonas profundi. Lineage (GTDB taxonomy): Bacteria > Pseudomonadota > Gammaproteobacteria > Enterobacterales > Alteromonadaceae > Alteromonas > Alteromonas profundi. Next base: position 36,025 of record NZ_JAAAWN010000019.1, on the reverse strand, counting down.
AAATACACTAGTGTCGAAAAAGAACTGGGTGATTGCTTCACTCGCACCGGCTTCAGCTTTGCGCTTTAGATTAAGTAAATCAAACTGCGCGTTAGGGGCCTCTGGGTGTTTCTCAGGGTAGGCAGCCACAGATACGTCAAAATCAGCCACGTCTTTAAGCAAAGCCACTAAGTCAGAGGCGTACATTTCGGTTTTCTCGACGCCAGGGGGAAGATCGCCGCGCAAGGCGACAATACGACGAATGCCTGAGTCCCAGTAATCTTTAGCTATTTGGGTTAATTCTTCACGGCTGGCATCCACACAGGTTAAGTGAGGAACGGCTGCTACGCCTGTTTGCTGATGAATACGCTTCACAACATCGTGAGTGCGGTCGCGCTCGCCACTGTTAGCGCCATACGTCACAGACATATAACTTGGCTTTAGCGGCGCTAAGCGTTCAACCGATTTCCACAAGGTTTGCTCCATCTTTTCAGATTTCGGCGGGAAAAATTCAAAAGACACGTCGATATCACGCAGTTCCGAAAGGGACTGATTTAGTGCATCGACACCTTGGGCGTAAGAAACCATGACATATTACTCTACAATAGACGTTTAGACGTCTAAACTAAAGAATATATGTCTAGACGTCAAGAGGTTTACACTGCTCAATTGACCTTTTCGTGAACTTGTTTAGAATTTCGCTTTATAACATAAATAAAAGTAGACTGAGTTAGCACAATGGCAGAATGGAACGGTAAGTACATCCACCCCTACGCAGAACATGGTAAGAAGAGTGAACAGGTGAAAAAAGTCACTGTGTCTATTCCTATCACTGTTCTGAAAGCGTTGACCGATGAGCGCACTCGTCGTCAAATTAATAATTTACGTCATGCAACAAACTCGGAACTTTTGTGTGAAGCCTTTTTGCACGCGTTTACCGGGCAACCGCTACCTAACGATGATGACTTAAGAAAAGATAATCCTAATCGCGTGCCCGCAGAAGCAAGAAAAATTATGGAAGCGATGGGGATAGATTCAACTGTCGAGAACGAGAAAGCGAGCGAGAACGAGAAAGCTAGCGAGAACGAAAAAGCTAGCGAGAACGAGAAAGCTAGCGAGAACGAGAAAGCTAGCGACAAGCAAAAAGAAGAATAAAAAATGCGGCGCTAACCTAGTAGGGCGCCGCATATTTTAGCCTGAAGGGGAAATGCTATTCGCTTTCTAGCTCTGGTAGCCGGGCTACGCCCGATTCAATAGCGGCTTTTGAAACTGCCTTAGCAATGCGCTCACATAACCTAGGGTCCATAGGTTTAGGGATAATATAGTCTTTCCCGAAGGTAAGACTTTCACTGTTACTCGCAGATAGAACCTCTTTTGGCACAGGCTCTTTCGTGATAGCACGAAGGGCCTCTACTGCCGCTACCTTCATCTCATCATTAATGGCGCTTGCGCGTACATCTAATGCACCCCGAAAGATAAACGGAAAGCACAACACATTATTCACTTGGTTAGGGTAATCAGAACGCCCTGTAGCCATAATAAGGTCTTTACGCACATCGTGAGCAAGTTCAGGCTTTATTTCTGGGTCTGGGTTCGAGCAGGCGAAAACAATGGGGTTATCTGCCATTAAAGCTAATGTTTCCGGTGGCAATACATCGGGCCCCGAAACGCCAACAAAAATATCGGCGCCGTCCATTACGTCTTCTAATGTGCGCTTGTCAGTATTATTAGCAAATAACTTTTTATGTTCAGTAAGCTCTTCGCGGCGAGTGTGAATAACCCCTTTTCTATCGAGCATGTAAATACGCTCACGCTGGGCGCCACATTTTATCAGTAATTCCATGCATGCCACGGCGGCTGCGCCCGCGCCCATACATACAATTTTAGCGCTATTAATATCTTTGCCTTGAATTTCTAAGGCGTTAAGCATACCCGCGGCGGTAACAATGGCGGTGCCATGCTGATCATCATGGAACACAGGAATTTTGCAGCGTTTAATAAGCTCCTGCTCAATTTCGAAACACTCTGGGGCTTTAATATCTTCTAAGTTAATTCCGCCAAACGTATCTGCGATATTAGCAACGGTATTTATAAACTCTTCAGTGGTGCGGTGTTTTACTTCAATATCTATTGCATCTAAACCTGCAAAGCGCTTGAACAACAATGCTTTACCTTCCATAACCGGCTTAGAGGCGAGAGGGCCTAAATTGCCCAACCCCAAAATTGCAGTACCGTTACTTATTACGGCTATAAGATTGCCTTTGGCGGTATATTTGTAGGCGTTATCTGGGTCTTCTGCAATTTCACGTACAGGCTCGGCCACACCTGGGCTATAGGCAAGCGCGAGATCATCAACACTATCTGCGGGCTTCGACAGTTCCACACTAATTTTCCCAGGCGTGGGGTTAGCATGGTAATCAAGTGCGCGTTGTCTAAAATCTGACATCTGATGGTATTTCCTTAATGTAGGGTGGAAGTCATACTGTTATGCTACTAAGTCATTGGCGCCAATATTTATAATTATCTTTTTTTGGAATAGGCATGATGGATAGCTTAGTGGCTATAACAACAGGCAGCATGCGTTATTTTTGCTACGATTTCACTAATATTTACATGCATGTTACAACTGTAACATAGGCCATGAATAGGTACATATCTGATCAGCCTAGACAATTAAATGTAGGCGAGGCTAACTCGTAAGACCAGTAACCTTAACGAATATTAGTTATTCACTAAAACTATGAAGGAGGGGGATTTCATATAAATTTTCTATTGTGGTCAGAAGTGGAATGTCTTATTTAGTTGATGTGAGGAAAACACTATGTCTGAAGAACGCTTGGTACAAGAATTGACGGTTGTATGTGAATGGGCAAAAACCAAACAGGTGGGATTTAAATGGCTAACTCACATTGGGCATTGGCGGCGGCCAGAAATCGTGGTGGTATTTGAAACAGAGCAGCAAAAAGCGCAGGCGTTATCTAATGGATGGTCGAATGCATTTATCGAGGCTGCGGAGTTTGCCTGTGAAACCGTAAAAGGGGAGGCTAAAAGCTTTCGCTTTGAAAGCGAGCAAGCATGCCAACAATATAGCGGAGGCAATTGGCCTAAGCATTTGCAAAAGCAACCCCTTCACTAATGGGTTACTGCGCTCGTTGTTAGCTTTCTATAGAAACAAAAAAAGCGCCATATAGGCGCTTTTTGCGAAACGGTATTAGGCTTACTTTTTGCCCAATGCACCAAAACGCTTCTTGAAGCGATCAACACGACCACCAGTATCAACGTTACGCTGCTTACCAGTGTAGAACGGGTGGCATTCAGAACATACGTCTAGGTTGATGTCTTTACCAAGCGTAGAACGAATGTTCATTACGTTACCGCAAGAACAAGTTGCTTTAATTTCAGTGTATTCTGGGTGGATACCTTGTTTCATGGAGTTACCTCACGTATTAAGGCCGTATCGCTATTCAGCCCGAAGCTAAACACCATACGCAATATAATTCAAATAGCTGACCGCATTATTTGCAGTCTGCCGCAAAAAGAGCGGCGCATAGTAAAGGATGACGGCGTCTTGATCAAGCAGTTTTTGTATGCCATATGACCAATAGCGGCAGTGCTAACGCACTGTCACACACTACCAGAGGTTTGACTTTCTGCGTAAATACAAGATCATGGCGGCTTAACGTTTATCGATTTTGTCTTAGTATAGGATGTTTTCTAGATGACATTTATTCAGGTCGCTGTACCTGTACCCCTACGTCAGTTGTTTACCTACCAACACACAAGGTCGCTAAATAGTGGTGTGCGCGTAGAGGTTCCTTTTGGGCCGCGTACTCTGGTAGGTGTGGTGGTGGGCACCCAAGACCCCGCTGACATTGATAATATCGATAAGATAAAGCCACTGAATAGGGTTATTGATAACGAACCGGTAATAGCCCCAGTGCTACTAAAAATGGCCCATTGGCTATGGCAATATTATCATCATGCGCCAGGCGAAGTGATGCACGCAATGTTGCCTGTGCCCTTACGTAAGGGCGAAGCCGCCACCCCAAGTGCCCAACGTTATCTTCAATTATCTGATGAAGGCCGACAAACCGATAGTGACACATTAACCAGAGCACCTAAGCAGCATGCGTGTTTTATGGCCTTAAAACACGGTCAATTGTTGGCGGTGGAAGCGAGAAAACAATATTCCCCTTCGGCGGTGAAAAGCCTTTTGCAAAAAGCGCTAATAGAAGAAGTTGATCAGGTTCCTGAATTTACGCCCTTTGGCTATTTAGCCCAAATGCAGATAGGGCAAACGCCGGTGCCAGACAAAGAACAAGCCGTGGCTATTGCAGCGCTAAATCAGCAGCACAATAAGTTTGTGATTAGTCTACTAGAAGGGGTAACCGGTAGCGGTAAAACAGAAGTGTACCTACAAGCGATTGCGCCTTTACTTGAGGCGAAGCAACAGGTACTAATTTTAGTGCCCGAAATTGGATTAACCCCACAAACGGTAGCCCGGTTTGAAAAGCGTTTTTCAATACCCGTGGGAGTTCTGCATTCTCAGTTAACCGATGCTGCAAGGCTACTGGTATGGCAACGAGCAAGAGCAGGGGAGCTAGGTATCGTTATTGGTACACGCTCGGCCATATTTACCCCGTTTAAGCACCTAGGCATGATCATTGTTGACGAGGAGCATGACGAGTCGTTTAAGCAACAGGACGGGCTACGTTATCACGCCCGAGATTTAGCTGCCATGCGCGCCAAAGAGCACCGTATTCCTTTATTACTCGGTAGTGCAACGCCCGCTTTGGAAAGCTTGAACAATGCACTTACCGGGCGTTATACCCACCTTCAGTTAACACGGCGTGCAGGCGGGGCACAAAGTACACAACAGCATTTACTAGATGCCCGCGACCAACCCTTTCACTATGGCATAACCGAAGGTTTGCTCACCATAATGCGCCAGCATGTGAATGCAGGAAACCAAGTTCTGGTTTTTGTAAACCGCCGCGGCTTTGCTCCCGCCATGCTATGCCATCATTGCGGTGAAACGGTAATGTGCAAACGCTGCGATAAACCCTATACGGTTCACAAAGCGCAAAATCGTCTGCAATGTCACCATTGCGCAGGTACGCGCGCGATGCCTAGACAATGTGAAGCCTGCCATAGCCACGAGCTAGTTACCGCAGGCACGGGTACAGAGCAGGTAGAGCAAGGGTTAGCGCGGTTGTTTCCAGACGCAAAACAAGTACGTATCGACAGTGATACAGTGCGCGGAAAAGACAAATTGCACAACACTTTAGATGCAATTAATCGCCAAGAATATCAGATATTAGTGGGTACCCAAATACTATCGAAAGGTCACCACTTCCCCCATGTTACGTTAGTTGCGGTACTCGATTGTGACGGCGCCCTATTTAGCGCCGATTTTCGTGCCGCAGAAAAGCTTGCGCAGTTGGTAACCCAACTTGCAGGTAGAGCAGGGCGAGCATCTAAGCCAGGTGAAATGTGGTTACAAACGCATAATCCGCACCACCCATTGTTACAAGACTTGGTAAACAATGGCTATAGTCATTTCGCTCGACACGCATTGCTTGAACGAAAGGCGGCGGCGCTCCCCCCTTTTATTAGCCAGATTATTATTCGTGCTGAAGCCACCGATAGCGCTTTAGCCTTTGGTTTTCTGCAACAATGTAAAACGCAGCTATTAATGCCAATAGATAATATAGAAGGGCCTTCGGTAGGCGGCCCTTTTCCGTGCTTAATGGAAAAGCGACAAGGGCGTTACCGATTTATGTTAGTGTGCAACCATGCTAAAAGAGGCCCGCTACACGCCACACTGCGGCGTGCTTTACCCTACATGCAAGCATTACCAGAGGGCGCTAAAGTAAGATGGTCAGTGGACATAGACCCCACCGATTTCAGTTAGCACCCATGTTGGCTTTACGGTAATATTGCGCTAGCAAAGGTATACAAGCGTTTCAGGGTTGGGCACTATGGTGCGCTGCCCTTAAACAGATAATGATAAGAAGTAGGATGTTTGCCAACTATGGCTCAACGCGATTATGTTTCTCGTGGTAGACCACCACAAAAAAAGAAGCCCACAAATAAAAAAAATAACAACTCACGTGCAAAGCACGAGCCCATTGCGTCCTTCCCTAAAGTTCGGCTGCTGGTGGTCTTGCTATTATTAATAGGCTTTGGTGTTTTTCTTTGGTCAATTAAAGACAATAGCGACAACAAGGTAGATACCGAAGTTGTTCGCCCTGTCGCGCCTACCGAAGAAGCGCTGCCTGAGTTACCTGAAGAAGAGTGGGAATACATTCGCACCTTGCCAGGTTACGAGGTTGAAGTAGATGTAGCACAGCAAGAAAAATCGGACAAACGTTACCTTATGCAGTGCGCATCCTTTAGAACCCGCGCACAGGCAGAAGAAATGAAAGCAAAAATTGCGTTTCAGGGGCTAGAGGCGCTTATTCGTCATAGTAGCGGCGATAACGGCGACTGGTTCCGCGTTATTTTGGGGCCATTTGAGTCGAAAAGAGATGCTGAAAAAGCCAAGCACAGTTTGCGCAAAGTTAACATTGCCACCTGTCAAATATGGTACTGGAATTTATAGCCAGTAGGCGGTGGAGTGTAGCCAAACTTATAAACGAGTCGCCCACTTTCTTTGCTCTTGTGGCAATTTTTTAAGCGTTCCTTGCTACTTTATTTAAATCTACACAATTTGCGCGCTGGTGGAAAAATACCCTCAGCGTGCAGCTAAGTGTATGTTTATTAGTCGCGATAACGGTGAAGTCGTTTATAAATTCATCTTTTAATTTGTCTTGATATACAAAGGCCACTCTATTAATCTAATGCGGATTGCTAGGGAAAGCGACATTTGTATATGGACATTATACGCTAATCATTTGATTAACTTTCCTTAGTTGTGTCAATAAAAAAAAAGCACATCAACGGAAAGTACAATGATAAATAAAATCAGCTTTGCTGTTTCAACAGCGCTCGCCGCTAGCGTTGCCCCCAACGTTACCTTTGCAAACGTCACCGATATCTCGGTGGAATCGCAGCACAACAATCTAACTGTTACTGCACATAAAACGCAGACCCATGAGTCCTTTGAGTATCGATTAAAATATACTTCCTCTGATTCAACAAATACGGTAACCACCCCTTGGCAATCTTCGAACAAGTTTTCGATAGCGGCGAAGCACGGTAAGCTCTACAAGGTAACGCTAGAGGCAATGAATTTGTCAACTGGCGACATTGTGAGTTTGTCTGAGAATAATGTGTCACTGGCAAATACTCAGCGAGTTGTTCCCGTAGCCTCTAAAACGGCGGTGTATTTGTCGCGGGAATCGGCTTCTTCAACTTCTGAGGGGGCGTGGCTTAACGATTTTGTTGTTGATATTGACGCTTTCCCATTAATAAATATTACTTCTGACCTCATCTATAATGGCAAACCCTTTGACGGCAGTGCAGAAAACCTTCCGTTACTTAGTAGTTCCAATATAGAAGTTAGAGAAGATGGACGCTATGAAAATATAACCCGATTTGTTCAGCCCGATCCTAATTCCAGCCGTAAAATTGTGGATATTGTATTTGTTCACGATGATTCAGGCAGCTTGAATGATGAAGCAGCAAGTGTGCGCGCCAATATTCTTAATTTTGTACAGGGCTTGTCTGACGAAAACTTCGATTACCGAATTGGTCTAGTGCCCTATGGTGGCGGGGGTAGCTATTACAGCTTTAGCGGCCCATCTGGGACACTTCTTGATAACGGAAGCTTAACGTCTGATCCTTCCAAGTTTCAAGATTATATTGACCAAATGCGCTTCGATGGAGGCACAGAGCGCGCCTTTGATGCTATCAAACTGGCCGCAAATGGTATTCTATGGCGCCCTTCCACACAAAAAGTAGTTGTTCTTGTGACCGATGAGAATAACGACTATGGCTCAACATCTGAGTCAGAAGCAACGCAAAGTTTAGTTGCTAATAACATTCTATTTTATGGCCTCACTGCGGGCCATGACGAGTTTGATCGTATCGCTGCGGCTACCTCTGGTAAAGTATTTGACGTGCGCTCCGATTTCTCCTCTATTTTGTCTGAAATTGGTGCTGATCTCTCTTCTAGGTACCAAACCCAGTACGAAACCGACAACCCAAACCTCGACGGTGTAGAGCGGGTGATTAATTTCAGTGTTGCCGCCAGTGATAATCAAGCGAACCCGGTGGAAGGCGAGTTTGAACTGAGGTATACACCTCAACTGCCGGTGTCGTTGGAGCTTACTTCTGCTACTCAGGCATTAATGAATAGTGGACAACTACCAAGTAAACCGCTTCCTATTCGCGTGGTGGCCGGTTCAGAAGTGGCAATCTCTGGCATGAATCTAGGTTATCGCCACGATAGTGCATCGGGCTATAGCCTAGTGGGAATGACGCAATCTTCTGATGGCTCATGGTATGCAGAAATCCCTGAAACAGTGGTGCAACAAGGCGCGGTCAACTTCTATATCTCTGCTGTAACAGATATTGGCGTAAAAACACTGCCAGCAGCAGATCCTCAGGAAAGCCCCTTTATTGTTACTGTTCTACCTAATGTACCGCCAGAATTTCAGCATACGCCTGTAGCGGTAGCTGATGAAGGGATAGACGTTGTCATTGAAGCGAGCGCAGAAGACGCGACCAATGAAGTAGCCTCAATTTCACTATTCTATCGCCAAATAGGTGCGCCGCTTTACACCGAGGTAACCCAAGCATTTAATGTGCCTCAAGCAAATTTTAGCGCTACTTTACCTGGCACAGAAGTTACCCGTCAGGGAATTGAATACTACCTCGTGGCTAAAGATGATTTTGGTAGCGAAGTGTTTAGTGGTAGCCCTGAAACGCCTTATCAAATTACTGTTGGAACAGACGAAATCCCGGGTGGGTGTAATGACTACGCAAGTATAATGATCTGTGCTGATGACTTTGTCAGTTCAGACGACAGCACTGAAGTACTCGCTAGTGGTAACGTACACATAGGCGCTACGGGTGGAGCACCTGTATTAGGTTTCTCTGGCGCTGTAACTATCGATACTGTTACCAGTGAAGTACAAACTATCGGAATGGGTCGTCTTACGGCGCTCGATATGTTGGTCAGCTACGCAACAGCAAAAGATATTCCACTTGGTACTATGTCATTTTCCATTGACGGTAACCTAGGTTCACCTGAACTTACGCCCATCCATGTTTTTGACTACTCGCTAAATGGTATCTTACTCAGTGGTAGAAAAGTTACGATTGGCTCATCGCAAATAAAAGTCGATACAACAATGACATTACCATTGATGAACAACTATGCGCTTCCTCTCGAAGAGACACGCAATCCTTTGTCATTGGGTGATTTTGTATTGTCTCAAAGTAGTGGTGGCTCTAGTTTAGAAATGACTTTTGTTATGAAAGACTTACTAGGCGATAACCCTAGCCGCAGGGTAGGAAAATTTGGTAGCAGTGGATTGTCAGTGGAGCTAGACACACTCACATTAGACTTCTTATCCCCCGCAGTTAAGCTTAACGGCGCGGCCAATTGGAATCAAAGCCAATATGGTTTGGGCGTGGGGGTAGGTTTAAATCCAGTCAGTATCAACGCTTTCGAGTTTAGCTATAAGAATTATAAACGTACTTCATTTGCCACCGCGAAAAAAATTCCGCTTGGCACTACAGGCTTCGTTATAGCGCATAAGGGGACGTCGTTAAAATGGAATAGAACACCGAGTGCAGCTGTCGGTGGTAGTATCTCTGGCTATTTCTCAGATGCCCTAGGCGGCATGGCCGCGGCTGGCAATACAGCCGGTGCTGACCTATTAAGTGGGTCACTTGGTGTCACCATTAACAATATGGGAAAAACCTGGGCAGCTTCAGGGCGCTTAAGTTTACTGGAACGATTCCCACTAGCCTCTACAAACCTTACAGCTGGTATGCTTAGCTCCGGGCAATATGGTGCAAATTTAACCGGTAATATAAACCTTGCTGATATTATCACAGGTACTGCATTATTTAATGCGCAGTCTGGAAGCAGGTTCACCCAGCTAAGATCAAAAACCGATTTAAACGTACAGCTTCCACGTAAAATTCCGTTTGTAGGCGGAACGCGTTTAGCGGGTAAAAGCGCTGAATTGCTGTTTAGAACCGATCATACTAACAACAACGATCTGACTGCTTATTTCCAGTCGTTAGTAAAACTAGGCTCTATCGATTTAGGTGTTCGCGTTGACTTCTCAGACCCTAAAGATATCGACTTTGACTTGGTTAAAAAATCAAGCGTTTCAACGCCTGTCGCAACTTTCTCTACCAACGGCGTAGCGAATGAAGACCTCTCCTTTACACTGCCAGAAGGTGAAGCGGCGGTTCTCTTTGGCGCTATAACAGACTCTGGCCTACCTGACATCGAGTTAGTATTGCCGTCAGGGGAGGTACTGAAAGCGGCTGATATGCTGATTACGCTTGGTGATCCGGGCAACGATACGCTATCACAATTTGCCTTTACCAATGGCGATAACCAAACGGTAATAGGGTTGCAAGCGCCAATTGGCGGCGACTACACCTTGCGTGTTGTTAATAGTGCGGATTTAACCTCACTAGAAACCAATATGGTGATACCCAAAACACCCCCTGTGGCAAGCCTGTCTAACATACCCGCTAGCCTGAATACTGGCGATACATTGTCCTTTGAACTTGAAATTTCAAATATTGACGGTCCTGCTATCGCTGAAATTCAACTAAGAGATGAAGCTGAAACCATAGAGTTAACCCTTGATGAAGTTGCCGTTACACCAGGTGCAAACACCCTATCGGTTGCCCTGCCTGCTGGTGTTAATAGCGATGATTTTTATGTTGTGGGTGTAGTTAGATACGACAACATGACCGTCGAAACTACCTCTTCAAACAAACTTTCTGTTGAAAATACGGCGGCGCCAGATGCGCCTTCCAATGTTGCAGCTACCTTTAACAATGGCAGTACTACAGTAAGTTGGGATAAAAGTAGTACCGCAGACGTTGATGCATACTTCATTAAGGTGGTAAACGAAAGTCGAGACACTTCTTCGGTTGTGGCTGTGTCCGGCGCACTGGATAGCTTTGAGCTGGAAAACCTAACCAATGGCGATAACTATACAATTAGCGTAGCTGCGTCTGTAGAAGAGGGTCTTCGCAGTAACTTTGCAGGAAATGTTTACGGCTCACCTGTAGGTACCTTCGTATCTGGCTTTGCTGATGTAGGGTTTGCCAATGCATCGGTAGAAGTAAGTTCTGAGACAGAGGTACGCGGCGAACCTATTAAGGTAACCGCTACCATAGAAAACAGTGGTGACTTCACCGCGTATTCGTCTCGGTTGAACTGCTACTACGGGGAGGTAAGTGACGCCAGTCTTGTAAATAGTACGCTTATTGGAAACCTAGCGCCAGGTGCTACATTGGCGGTAAGTTGCGATATCGACCAAACCCAATTCGATGATATTGGTAACGAGGTGTACGTCACTATAACCGACGTGCAATTGCCGGACAACAAGCTTGCCAATAACCATGCAGTTGCAGAAAATCCTTTCTCTAAGAATGTCGCGCCGGTTGGCATTAGTGACGATATTGCGCTAGATGAGGACACCACTAAGGTGCTTGATGTTATCACCAATGATACCGATGATAACGGTGATACCTTAAGTATTGAAAGCTTTACTCAGCCCTCATTTGGTAGCGTAGAAGCAAATAACGGTGTACTTACTTACATCCCAGACAGCAACTACTATGGTATGGATAGCTTTACCTATGTGGTTAGTGATGGCGAATTGTCCTCTGAAGAAACGCTTGTCACCTTAGATGTACTACCGGTGAACGATGCGCCTATCATAGCGCCGATTGCAAGCAGCCAAGTATCGGAAGGTAAGAGTACTACGATCACGGCACAAGCTAGTGATATTGACAGCGATACGCTGACATATTCGTGGGCGCAAACCGGTGGTACTGAGGTAGTTATCAGTGGCGAAACCACAAGCGCTATTAACATACAGGCCCCGTATGTAAGCGAAGAGTCACAACTTACCTTTGTACTTAGCGTGTCAGATGGTGAATTAACCACTGACTCTCTTGTTGAAGTTACTTTGCTTAATGATAACAACCCACCGGAATTATCTATAGAAGCGCCGGCTGAAGTTAATGAAGGTGCAACTGTCGAGGTAGTCGCAAGCTACTCAGATGTAGATAACGATGAGCTAACGGTTGAATGGAAACAAACGTCAGGCCCGCAGGTGGATATTGCTCAGGTTGAAGGAACAACGCTAACCTTCGATGCCCCTGAGGTATCTGCTGATGAAACGTTTACATTCGAAGTATCAGTAGCCGACGGTGAACATACCATCACTGAGTCAGTATCTGTGGTTGTTCGCAATGTTGAAGTAACGCCCCCCCCTTCAGCAAAAAGTTCTGGCGGTGGTAGTACAGGAGTATGGTTTGGTTCGCTCGGCCTTCTTGCGTTGCTAGGCCGTCGCTTTAAGCGCAAATAAGGCGTATCTAAAAAAGCTCTAGATAATCTATCTAGAGCTTTTTAATTACACGCTTATGTCACTATATTTTAACCTTCATTGTCACCACTGTAATAATAATTTAATTAATGATGGTGGTTGACTTTGATAATTTTTAGATTATCTTAAAAAACAAAAAATCCAAAAATAATAAACATGGAAACATACCGAAGGAATGGATGTGATGTTATTACTGTCGCCCGTTCCTTTTTCTCACAAGGAACGCTCATGAAAAAAGTAGCTCTATTATCTCTTACCACAATTTTACTGGCAGGTTGTGCCTCTACCAGCGGAGAAAGTCCGTTAACCAGTCTTACAAATTCACTTAAGCCCGATTCTGAAATAAGTAAATTTGACCTTACTTTGGCTACTGGAAATCTTGCTGAAGCAGAATCAATTTCTCTAGATGAAGCTGATTACGACGAAGAAGAAAATATCTTAGATGATCAATTTTGGGGCATGCAAGCAGCGAGTATTTATCGTTTTAAGAAAGACTATGAAGCGAGCAATCAGTTTTTTGATTTAATTGAAGATGTTATGTATCAAGAAGATACAGAGGGCACGCTAACGAATATTTCAGAAACACTAACGAGCTCACTAACCAACGATACGTTTTTAGACTACGAGCAAAGTGTGTATGACTCGATTATGGTTAACACCTATAAAGCGCTAAACTTCACGGCGATGGGCGATTTTCAAAATGCTCGCGTAGAATGGAACCGGGCAGATGATCGCCAGCGCAGAGCCGCTGATTATTTTGCGAAGCGTATTAATGAAAAGCGCCAACAACAACAAGAAGAAGCAGAAAAAGAACTAGAAGAAAATGCCGACTCTGGTGAGATTGAAGTCGATCAAAGTTTATCTAAAGCAGAAGAATTACTGGCAGAACAAAATATTGATATGTCAGATTGGGCTGCTTATGAAGGTTATATAAACCCTTTCTCAACCTTTATGCATGGTTTATTTTTCATGCTAAATGCGCAAGACAATTCAGATTTAAATAAAGCTATTGATAGCTTTAAACGCGTAAGTGAAATTACACAAACAAATGTTGCTTCCAATACGTTAAGCCTAGCTGAAGACATTCTACGTGGTAATAAATCTGTAAGTAATCTCAGTAATGTGTGGGTTGTTTTTGAAAATGGCGAGATGGCAAAGAAAGAGGAATTCAGAATAGATCTACCTGTATTTATAGCCTCTGAAAATGTTAATTATGCCGGTGTAGCCCTGCCCAAAATTAAAGAAAATACAGATTACTTTAGCTTTCTTTCAGTAAATGGTCAGCGCTCAGAAATTGTTGCAGATATGGACAGGATATTTAAAGCCGAATTTAAAGAAGAATGGCCAATTATTCTTACCCGAGAAATAACCCGCTCAGTTATCAAGACTGTGGTGCAAAAACAAGTCAATGACAAAAATATTTGGTTAGGGATGGCTGCTGGTGCGCTTCAAGCGGTTACCACTCAGGCAGACACACGAACCTGGAGCACTTTACCAAAAAACTTCCAAGCGCTAATGCTTGAAAACGATGGCTCAGGTCAGCTTGTTATCGAATCACCAGGGTTTGCTCAAGCATTAACCGTAGACATCGACCCAACGAAGAAAAATATCGTTTACGTAAAAGCTATCAATCAAAGCTTAACACCCGCAGTAGAAGTTATTTCTATATAACACCCTTAAGGAAGTATCAAAGTGAAAAAAGTTTTATTAACCACTATGGTTCCAGTCATTCTTGCAGTAAGTGGCTGTCAAACTACAACTCAATATGTCGACAGTAACGATGAAAGTGTTGCGGTGTTAGGCCTTTCTCAAAGGGATTTTGATCAAGCGGCGAATCAGGCACTGAATGATATTATCGCCAGCCCCTTACTGGTTCACCCCGAAGCGGATAAGGGCGGAAGATATGTATTATCCATTTACAACATTATTAATGACACGTCACAGCGTATCGATACCGATCAATTGGTAAAGAAAATCCGTGTGGGCTTGCTTCAAAGCGGAAAATTTCTTACCACTACCGCAGTAAGCTTTACCGGTAATGGCCCAGAAGACAGCAGTAGTGCGAAAGTTAGAGAACTGACTAACTCAGCCATGATGAACCAAAGTACGGTGAAGAAAAATGGCACCGTGATCTCTCCAGACTTTAGCTTAAGCGGCAAGATAATCCAACGTACTAACCGCGTAGATAGTTCAAAGCAGCTCGTTGAATATTACTTTCAGTTAACGCTTACGCAACTTGAGACCGGACTGGCTTACTGGGAAGGGGAATACCCTATTGCTAAAACGGGCAGTAATGATTCAGTAACTTGGTAATAATCGTTATAAGCTAAAGGTTTACCCGCCTTTTACCTCACATATAAAGGTAAAAGGTTGGGGGCCGATTTTTGCTTATAAGCGCGGTTATTCTTATCACGGAGACAGCCTTTGGTTGTATATCCAGCCCTTTAAAGAGAAAGGTTTGAGTAGCAACTAAAGATCAAGGAAATATAATGAAAAAAACACTTTTACGCGTCACTTTGCTCTCACTTTTCTTTCCTATCTTACAGGTTGGTGCGCAAGAACAAACCCAAGCCCCAGAGGTTGTAGATTTAGCGGTTGAAGATAAGCAAGCTGAACAACCTGCATCCACCAATGAAGAAACGGTACAAGCGAGTAAAGAAGTACCTGAAGACGCCTATGCCTATGTGGAAGAAAGAGCCAGGGAATACATCTCTGAGAAGCGCCGCAAATTCGCGTCACAAAATAGACAAGTATTTATGCACTCAGGTAGCGCGCTTATTAGACTAAAACCCACAGAAGCAGGGTGGGCGGATGCGCGTGTTTTGGCATACACAGAAGCACAGCAAAAAGCACGGGAAAAGCTTCTTAAGCAGCTGTACACAAGCGTAGCCTCAGAAACGATTAGAAAATCTTTTAAAACCAATAAACTGCCTACCTTCACAGAAGAAGAAATTCAAAATCAGAATATGTTCGAGGCATTGTTGGATAAGATCGTCGTCTTAGCGGATGCCACAATAGACTCCCAGTTAGAAGAGCTTGGCGTTGACCCAAGCGAATATAGCGCGGCATCGCCACGCAAACGAAAAGTGATGATGCAAAAAGCGATTACCCAAACAGTATCGACACGCTCAAAAGGCGATATTACAGGGTCGCAAATTATGAAGTCTTTTGAGAAGACGGACGCTAACGGCAACACGGCAGTAACCGTTGTTATCGCGACCTCAAATAAGAAGAAAAACTTCCTCGCTTCGCTTCGTAAAAGTAAAGGCAATATAGAGCCAAACCCAGCAAAAGCAAAAATGTCGGTTGAAGATTACTTAGCAAAATACCGCGCAAACTTTATGTATCAAATTGGTACAAAGCTGCACTGGGACGAGCAAGGCTACCCCGTTATTCTTTCATTCGGCATGTCTGGCAACGATTGTAATATTACTGACTACGAAGAGTGTGTAGACAATAGAGAGTTTAGTTATTTAGATGCAGAATTAAACGCCTGGGCGCATATTGCAGAAGCCTATAACCTTACGGGTAGCGTTGAAGCCTCAAGCTCGACCACAAGTGATAAGTCACGAACCGCCACTGCAACCTTAACGGAAGACAATACCACTGAGACCCAAGAAGAAACGGTCGCAAAAGTGATAAAAGAAACCTCTCAAACCTCAAGGATGACGTCGAACGTTAAAGGGTTAACTGGCGTTCAAGAAGCCACACGGTGGAGTGCGAAACACCCCGTAACCAATCGCGAAGTTAACGGAGTCGTGTTGGTTTGGCATCCTTTGGCAGAACAAGCCACACGTTCATTTAAAGCCAATAGAGACATTAAAAAGAAAGGGCCAGCGGGACGTGTAAGCTTCGACGCTAAGTCTGGTGAGAGTATAGAGGAAGATGATGACGACTTTTAAACTTCTAGTCTTCGCGCTTTTAGCTGTTCCCGCCTTCGCGTTTTCGGCAGAAAAAATTGTTGAAGTTTCAGCGAGTGGCGCTACAAAAGAACAGGCTATAGAAGCCGGTTTGGTACGCGCTATCGCGCAGGTAAAAGGTATAAGTATTGATAGCGATACATTACGCATTGCCAATCAAGTACGCGTCAACGGCGAGTCAAATACGAGCGTGGCAATGTCGAGTGTAACGGCAATGAAGACGAAGGGGCTAATTTCTAATTACGAAGTATTAGAAAGTGAGTGCTTTGACAGTTGTGAAGTCTTTCTTCGGGTGACGGTTCCGGTATATAAAAGTCCTGGTTTATCTACCGATCGGCGGCGTAAACTTGTGGTAATTCCCTTTGCAGGTGAACATGGAAAACGTTTTTCAGATAGTCTACAAAGCGCCTTGGTACAGGCAAGACGCTTTGCGGTATTAGACCGTGAACACAATAGTGAGTATGAAGCGGAAAAACGTCTTCTTATGAGCAGCGATACGGCACTTGAAGAAAAAATGCGTCTTGGTCAGGTGCTTGGCGTTGATTACCTTGTAGTGGGTAGTGTGTCGTTTGAGGACAACTCTTTTCAAGGCACCTCATCTTATACAGGCGAGTCTTCTTACGTGGAAGATATGCGTAGTGAGGTGAGCTATAAAGTTATCAACTTAGCCACCCGTCAAGTGAAGTGGCAAGATACGGTATTAATCGAAGAGCATGTTAATAATCCGTTTGTAGCACAGACAATTTCAAGAAGCATTACGGGGGCTATTTACCCTATGAAAATCGTGTCTAACAAAAATGCCACTGTAGTGCTCAACCAAGGCGGCACAAGCGTTATGGTTGGTGAAAAGTATGACGTATTTAAGCTGGGTGAAAAGCTTATCGACCCCTATACCAAAGAGTCGCTGGGGAGAGAAGAAATCTACATCGGCCAAGTACAAGTTAACAAGGTGACCAGCAAAGTTGCTTATGCTATTGCGCTTGAAAGCGACGTGAACGCAATGGCGGTAGGCTCTATAGTTCGCCCCAGCGCTGCGACTTCACAAGCAGTGCACGCGACGCCCGTGGTGCAGTCAACAGTTCGGCCTTCCGCTGAAGGTGGGATACTATTACCTTTGCCCGCAAAAAACGAACCTAAAGCTTCTCCTGAAGGTGGTGTGTTAATAAACAAGTAATCGTGAAAATGCTGGGCACATTAAATATCGTGCCCAGATTTTCCTCTCCCAGCCTAAATCCCCTTGAAATTCTAACGCTTCACCCCACTTTACTTTTATTGTATTTAAACGTTATCGCGCTTCACAACGTGGACGCGGCGGTAGCACCCAACAAAAACGGGGAAGAAACGTGACAACGATTGTATCTGTACGGCGTGGAAATCAAGTGGTAATGGCTGGCGACGGTCAGGTCTCACTAGGTAACACCGTTATGAAAGGAAATGCGCGCAAAGTACGCCGTCTCTATCACGATAAAGTGTTAGCAGGCTTTGCTGGTGGTACTGCTGATGCGTTCACGCTTTTTGAGCGTTTTGAAGCTAAACTTGAAGCGCACCAAGGGCATCTTACCAAAGCTGCCGTAGAACTGGCTAAAGACTGGCGTACCGACCGAATGTTGCGCAAGCTAGAAGCCTTGCTTGCCGTTGCCGACGAAACGGCATCATTTATCATCACGGGTAACGGCGATGTGGTACAGCCAGAGCAAGATTTAATTGCAATTGGCTCAGGGGGCAATTATGCCCAAGCTGCGGCCACTGCGTTGTTGGACAATACTCAGTTAAGCGCTAAAGATATCGCTGAGAAAAGTTTGACCATAGCAGGCGATATCTGCGTATTTACTAACCACAGTCAAACCATCGACGTCTTAGATTATTAAGCACGAGTTAGGTACCCCTCTCGTGTCAATTTGCCTAGCGCAAATGATTTATTTATAAGGGTTTATTCATGTCTGAAATGACACCAAGAGAAATAGTTCATGAACTGGACCGCCACATTATCGGTCAGCAAAATGCTAAGCGCGCTGTTTCTATCGCGCTGAGAAACCGGTGGCGACGTATGCAGCTTGAGCCAGAACTTCGCCAAGAAGTTACGCCAAAAAATATTTTAATGATAGGGCCAACTGGGGTGGGTAAAACTGAAATTGCCCGTCGTTTGGCAAAGCTGGCTAATGCGCCTTTTATTAAAGTAGAGGCAACAAAGTTCACGGAAGTGGGCTATGTCGGTAAAGAAGTTGAAACCATTATTCGGGATCTTGCTGATATCGCGGTTAAGATGACGAAAGAAAACGAGATGAAGAAGGTGAAATTCCGTGCTGAAGAAGCTGCGGAAGATCGCATTCTTGATGTACTTATCCCACCGCCAGAAGACGCATGGGGTAAAAAGGAAGACGTTGAAGATAGAGGAACGCGTCAGGCATTTCGTAAGAAGTTACGTCAGGGCGACCTAGATGACAAAGAAATTGAAATTGATGTGGCGCTTCCCCAAGTTGGTGTAGAAATCATGGCGCCTCCGGGGATGGAGGAAATGACCAATCAACTACAAGGTATGTTCCAAAACTTGTCCGGTTCTCAAAGTAAAAAGAAGAAGCTTAAAATTAAAGAAGCATTCAAATTACTTATTGAAGAAGAAGCCGCGCGGTTAGTAAACCAAGAAGACTTAAAAGAAAAAGCTATTGAGTCTGTGGAACAGCATGGCATCGTCTTTGTTGATGAGATTGATAAAATCTGTAAGCGTGAAGGCAATACATCAGGTGATGTGTCGCGTGAGGGTGTGCAGCGTGATTTACTGCCGTTAGTTGAAGGCTCAACGGTATCGACCAAACACGGTATGGTTAAAACCGACCATATTTTGTTTATTGCCTCTGGTGCATTCCAGATGAGTAAACCCTCTGATCTTATTCCGGAGCTTCAAGGCCGTTTGCCAATCCGCGTTGAACTTTCGGCGTTAAAAGTAGGCGACTTTAAACGCATCTTAACCGAGCCTAATGCCTCGTTAACAGCTCAGTACAAAGCACTTATGAAGACCGAAGGTGTAAACATCGATTTTGATGAGTCGGGCATTCAACGAATTGCCGAAGCAGCGTGGCAGGTAAATGAAAGCACTGAAAATATTGGTGCTCGTCGTTTACACACTGTACTAGAACGTTTGATGGAAGATATCTCTTTTGACGCGTCAGAAAAAAGCGGCGAGTCGGTGCTTATAGACGCCGATTATGTAAATAGCCACTTAGAAAGCTTGGTTGATAACGAAGATCTATCACGCTTTATTCTATAAGCCTTCTTTCTTGAGAGTAAGGCGGGCGCGGATTAAGTTAGTAACTTAATCAAGCGCCCAGTAATGTCTACCCCTGTAACGTTTTCTACATGCAAAAAGAACGGGCAGGGGTTGGCTTCTAAAAAATAATACTTTCCTTTGGCGGTTTTGCGCCAGTCTATGGCACACCAGTACATGCCAAGCTCACGGCATATAGCCAAGGCTAAATCTTGCATGTTTTTTGGCAATAAAGTTAAGCATGGTTGCGCACTTTCATCATCGCGAAAGTCAACGCTGTCACTGTCTATTTGTATGCTAATAACTTCATTACCCAATACATAACTGCGTATATTCGTGCCCTCAATGTAGGCTTGAAAGGTAACGGGTTGGGTGGCTAAAAACTGAGAAAGATGGCGGCGGAGGTGGCGATGTTTCTGAAGGAATTGGGTGGTCTTTCCGCCTTTCACCGGCTTATAAATAACCTCTCGCATATTACAGCAAAATTGATACGCAACCTGTTCACAATTGCCCACAAAGGTGTAGGGAATATTTGCCCCTATTTTTGCAGCCGCGCGCATCTGCGTGGGCTTGCATTGATGGGCTCTTATGGCGGCAATACTGTTCACCCAGCGGGTCTCGCTAAAATTAAACCAACACAGTAAGGTACTGGTAATTTCTTGGGTTAACCATTGGGTGTGGGCGTCATCTTCACCTTTACAGGTAGGAGGAAGATATTGATGCCAATACACCGCAGATATTTGTGACATGGCCAAACGCTCAACAGTTGGCACAGCCAGTATCGCAGATGCAGGGCCAAAATGAAGAATGCCATCGTTAAAGTCAGGGTCGTAGCTAAGTTGCCAACGTTCGCCGAAGTGCTGGGTATTAACCACCACTGTTTGTTGGCCTTGTGCTTGTAGCGCTTGCATTAAGTGAATAATCTGTGGCTCATTCTCGCTACCGAGTAAGGCTATGTACATGGTATCTCCTTGCTAATATGTGGTTTCTATAAAATCCCCCTTAATGTCACCCCTGTTCAAAGTGTGGCAAGGCAAGAATGTGGCTTAAAATGGTAGATAAGCAGTTCGCTCAATCACCATGAATAAAAAGGAAGGAGGACTGCATAACCTCCTTAGTCGTTAGCTCAAGGGATCGGGCAATTTACCGCCATCTTCTCCTATTGCTAAGGTGATATAGATAGGCGCCTTAATGGGTGTAACACTAAACTTAGGTTTTGCTAAATCGGCCATTCCTACAGTCGTTGTAGGGTTTATTCCGCCGCAAACAGCAATAAAATGGCCTTCGCTTAAGAGTTGATTGGTGTTGCTTTTTTTCATAGTAACGCTCCTTTGGTGCGTTGGTGGGTGATAAGAGGGCGTACGTATTAGTCGCCTCTTGGTGAATAAAGTGTCTTAAAACAGGCAGCAATTAATGCTGTTCGACTGTTTATATTGAGCTTTCGATAAATGTTGGCGCAGTGAAACTTCACTGTTCTTTCGCTAATAAAAAGCTCGGTGGCAATAATTTTGTTAGGTAGGCCTTCCATTATTTTACTTGCTACCTGTAATTCGCGTTTTGACAAGGCGTCTATGGGTAGAGGAACTGGCATACCCGAATGAGCATATAAATAAAGCGGGTTGCCATTAAGGCTTATGGTAGGTTGGGTTGCTTCTCTTACTTCTGACATGATGATTCTCCGTTTACGCTATTAAGTGGTGTGGCTGGGTTTGAAGGGTATATATAGGGTGTTAGACGGCCATCGCTAAGCCGATATACAGTGTCGGCTTGCGCAATAGACTGAGGCCGATGGGCCACCATAATTCGGGTGATATTTAATGCTTTAAGGTGGTGATTAATGTGGCGTTCGTTGTCTAAATCTAAGTGGCTACTCGCCTCATCGAGAAATAAGATATCCGGCTGTTGGTAGAGCGCTCTTGCAAGTAATAGCCGTTGTTTTTGGCCCCCACTTAAACTGCTTCCCATATCGCCTACCAAGGTGTGGTATTGCATGGGCATAGCCAATATTTCATGGTGAATGCACGCCATTTGCGCTACCCGTACTAACCGTTCATGATCAACCACTTCATCAAAACAGCTAATATTGTCGGTAATAGAGCCACTTAAGCATACATCTTCTTGTAAAACTGACGCGACTACGGGGGGCTTTTGTATACCTTGAGAGTGGGGATTGAGTGAGTAATGTGCCACTTTTCCTGCGCTAGGTTGATAAAGGCCCATTAAGCACTTAAGCAATGTACTTTTACCGTTTCCGCTTGCCCCTACGATGGCAATAAATTCGCCCCGCGTAACCGTCAGTTCGATATCGCTGATTACAGGGTCACAGTTTTCGCCATAACGATAGGTTAGCCCGTGTGCCACTAGGTGTGCCTGTTTGCATCTATCTGCTTTTGTCGAAAAGTTAGCGCCTGGTGTGGGTTTGCTTAAGGTGTTTTTTTGCTCAACCGGGGTTAGCAGAATATCACCAATACGCGAAAAGTGAACGTCTAGCATGCGCAGTTCTATAACACTGTTGATCACATTGTCCAGCGCGCTGCTAAAGCGGCCTTTATAAGCGATAAAAGCCAACATCATGCCCACCGTTAACGTGTTATCCATCACCAAGGAAGCGGCAATATAAATAACCAGTAGGTTTTCAATACCAAATAGAAGCTGATTAACGGCATCGTTGCCAATGCTTACTTTGCCTAAACTAAGATCTTTATTAAGCGTAGAAACAAGTTTGTTTTGCCACTGACTTTGGCGCTTCGTTTCTTGCTGATACACACGAATAGGCAACATGCCTCTTACGCTTTCCATAAAATGGCTTTGTTCATTCGCTGCCAACCCAATACGCTCACTCGTAAGTCGCCTCATTAATGGAACAAGACCCAAACGAATAGCAAGATAAATGGCCATGATCATGAGCACCGTTAGGGTAAGTTCAACGGAATAAACAAACATTACAGCTAGGGTTACTAAGGTCATCACCCCGTCAAGCAACGCCGCTACCAGGCCGGTAGTAAGAAATTCGCGAATGCTAGAGAGCGAGCCAAAGCGTGAAACGACATCGCCTACATGGCGCTTCGCGAAGTAATCGAGAGGGAGTGACAGTAAATGGTTAAATACCGAGGCCGATAGCTGCAATTGAAGGCGGGTAGAAACGGTTAATATAAGTAGTCGACGTACTATATTGGTGGCTATTTCTATTACCAACAGCAAACAAAAGCCTAGCGCCAGCGCTTTTAGTAGCGCGTGATTATTTTGAATAAGTACGTCATCTACCACGGTTTGCATATAGTAAGGCGCGGCCAGTGAAAATAACTGAATAAGCGCCGACAATGTAAGCAAGGTAAATAAATTTCGTTTAACACCAACAGCGTTACTAAAAAAGTCTCGTAGTGATAAGGCCGCAGGTGCACAAGAGGGTTTAAATGTGTCGTTGGGTAAAACCTCAAGAGCAATACCTGTTACGTGCTGGCCTGCTTCTGCTAGTGGCAAAGTACGCTTGCCAAGGGCGGGATCGTTAACGGTAATAGCGTGCTTTGTCACTTTGGTCAGCACCACAAAGTGCTGCATATCCCAATGCAAAATGGCCGGGCAAGGTAACTGCTTAAGCTCGCTAAGCTCCACTTTTAGTGCGCGACATTGGAAGTTAAGCTTAGCCGCAATGTTCATCACATCCATTAAGGTGGCCCCGCGCAACGAAACAGATATCTGCTGGCGTAAATGGGTGATGTCGCGGTTATCGCCGTAATATTGGGCTATCATATTAATACATAGCAGTCCGCACTCAGCCGCTTCTGCCTGCAGTAACACTGGCACCTTTTTCTTACTACTTAAGCTTGTTAAGTTAACCATGGCTATAGCCTCCCCGAAACACTAAACAGGGGCTCAAGTAACCACTCAAGCAAGGAGCGTTGGCTTAGCGCTACATCG
Source organism: Alteromonas profundi (assembly GCF_010500865.1). Taxonomy (GTDB): domain Bacteria; phylum Pseudomonadota; class Gammaproteobacteria; order Enterobacterales; family Alteromonadaceae; genus Alteromonas; species Alteromonas profundi. The sequence continues at coordinate 12,407 of NZ_JAAAWN010000019.1, read as the reverse complement.
GCAGAAAAGGTCATGCCCGATTTCAACGGCACGGTTTTACCGTATGCATCTATGGTGGCCCGGGAAAGCTGTGCTTTAACTAAATAGGCAGGCTCGTTAAGGGAAATAGGCGCATCTTTCCATTCTCCGGGCAGCACTAAGCCCTTCGATATACTCACTATGTTGCCTTGTTGCAGGCCAAATTTTTGGTAGGGAAAAGCATCATAGCGAATGTCTAACGCCTGTCCGGTTTGAATAAATCCTGCAGCGCTAACGGGCACTAAAAGCTTTGCTTCTATTGTGCTATTCGCTGGCAGTATGCTGAGTAGCGGCAGGCCGTGAGAAACGGTTTTTCCCTTGTAGGCCTGCAATCCAGAAACCACGCCATCTGTCGCGGCATATAAAATATGTTTGTGTTCTCGGGCAATGGTAAGAGATTGACGGCTAAGCTCGCTTAGCTGGTTTTCAATAGTGGCAATATCGTTCGCTAAGGTTTGAGGAAGTTGGCGTAATTCGAACTCAAGCTCACTAATCTCAGTGTGTTTTTGTGCGCTATTACGCTTTGCTTGTTGCCACTGTCGACGGGCGTTTATTGCCTGTATTTTGCTATCGTTTAACGCCGCTTTGCTAATATTGCCACTGGAAAGTAGCCTTGTTTTAGCATCATACTGCTCACTGGCTAACAAGTATTGTTGTTGGCTAAGGGTACTAATAGTATCAAGGGCAAGTGCGTCTGCGTTGGCATTGCTAAGACGATTATTAAGGTGCTGTTGTTTACTTTTGTGCTGACGTTTAAGGCGGGCTATAGTCGCTTCTAATCGGCCTGCATTGTTTTCAATTTCGCGAATAAGGCTATCTTCAATATTGCGATTAAAGCTTTCTTGCACACCGTAGTTTATCGCCACAAGTGGTGCACCTTTTACCACCCATTGGGCTTCGCTTACGTATACGTTTGAAATAACGCCCCGACGCTGATCTGCGTATACTTTTTGTATGCCTTGCGCGGGCTCTAGCCACCCTGTTACCGTGGTTTTTCTTGCATAACTGTTGGTGCTTAAAAACAAAGCTACTATCACTACCCACATAATCAGCACGCCGGTAGCAAGCATATAACTTGGCTTCGGGGTCATCAGTAACCCGCCTCGAAAACCTAAGCGTTGGTGTGCTAGAGCTTGCTGCCGAAATAGTCCGCGTCTCATGGTAAAATCCTAGTAATAAAAAAAGGTATCTCGCTGCCAATTCCCTATGGCGTTTCGTTAAATTTGCTGCCTAAAGCAAGTGTGTCCATGCTGTGTGCCGAGATACCAAAAGGTAGTCAGGGTGACCACATAACGTTATCTAGAATAGGGGGTAAAAAGGGGGGCTTCCTCGCAGGGCAAGTCAGTATTTTTATGCAAAATCAGCACTTAAAATCGATGGCGCAATTTTAAATGTATCGGCTCAAATTTAAATATTGACCCAAGACAATGAAAATGAAATGGTTACTTAAACTGTACGAAGATTGTGCTATAAAGAATGAAGCGCGTGTGAAAAAACAACGTTCCCAGCCTTAATGAAACAGGAAGTCATATGTTTGTACCCAGCATTTTGCTTAAGCAGTTGTATACCCACGGTAGCCTAACGAAAACAGACAACGGCATTTCTTTCTCGCTTAAAAATAGGTTAAAGGATGCCACCATAAAAGAGCTTAAATGGATTTCACTTGATGGTGAAAAAATCGCCCCACATAAAATATCACTGCAGCTTTCAACCGATAATTCGGTGTCGGTAAATGAGCTTAATGAAGGGCCTGGTACCCCTTTTTCGCTTCGCCAAACAATTACGGTTCATGTTGCGCTTGAGCAAGAGGTAAGCCCTGAAAAACGCAAATTAGGGGTGTGCTTTTCAGCATCGCCGTTTGGAAAGTTAAAGTTTGAAGTAGAAGATAATGTAACCGAACCGAGTTCGCGCACCACCCACATACCACGGGACGATTTAGACGACTACAGCGAAACTATGGTGAAAAAGCGTCAGGCGTATTTTGAAAGCGCTACCGGCGCTAAAGTTAATCACGTGGGAAAATACTCCATTAACCCTAACGACTTAAAAGGAAATATTGAGCATTTTATTGGTGTTGCTCAGGTGCCCATAGGTATTGCTGGGCCGTTGAAAATTAATGGAGAGCATGCACAAGGTGAGTTTGTGGTACCTCTTGCGACCACCGAGGGTACGTTAGTGGCTTCGTACAACCGGGGAATGAAGCTATTAAATATGAGTGGAGGGGTAACCGCTACGGTAGTTGATGACGCCATGCAGCGCGCACCGGTATTTATATTTTCAAATGCCCGTGGTGCCAGAGACTTTGTTAAATGGATTAAGCAAAACATCGATAAAATTCGCGAGGAAGCCGAAGCTACCTCTAGCGTGGCAAAGTTAACCTATATTGATAACTTTTTATCTAACAAATTTGCGTTTTTACGGTTTAATTTTAGAACCGGCGATGCCGCAGGCCAAAATATGGTAGGGCGGGCGACGTTTGCTGCCTGCGGGTGGATTTTAGACAACTACGAAGGTATAGAGAATTTCTATTTAGAGTCTAATTTCGCTACGGATAAAAAAGCATCACAAATTAATATTATGCGCACCCGGGGCAAAAGAGTAACCGCCGAGGCAACCATTAAGCGGGAGCACCTTTTACAGGTTATGCGGGTAGATCCTAAGCAAATTGACTACCATGGGCGGGTGGCCGCTGTTGGCTCGTTTTTATCAGGGGTAAATAACACCGGGTTACACTCGCCTAATGGTATTACTGCTATGTTTATTGCTACCGGGCAAGATGTGGCCAACGTGTCTGAGTCGTCTGCGGCAATGATGTATTCAGAACTTACCGATGATGGTGATTTGTATGTCTCTATTACTATCCCTTCTCTTATTGTGGCAACCTACGGCGGGGGAACGGGTATTGGTACGCAGCGAGAGTGTCTTGAATTGATTGATTGTTACGGCCGCGATCGCGTGTACAAGTTTGCAGAAATTGTGGCCTCTGTAGTGTTGGCAGGAGAGATATCACTGGCCTCAGCAATCAGTTCGTCCGACTGGGTATCGTCGCACGAAGAGTATGGGCGCAACCGGTAACGGCCAATCGATTACGCTTATCCACCTAGGTCTTGGCGTGCTCTATAGAGGCTAGCCTCTATAGAGCAGTGCCTCGTTTGACGCTTCTTTGCAATAAACGCTCATTATTAACACCGACAAAAGCGTAACTAACCAACATGGGCGAAGGGAAAAATTGTCCTTCCCCCATGTGGCTATGTCTTTGTCTTAAATACGACTAGTGCTGCCAATGATAATGGTGGGCTTTCGCTTCCACTTCATCAGCGGTTTGTTGAGGCATAAACGTTGCGTTATCTTGCTCGAAGAAGAACGGCTGACGTTGTGTTTTACTGCCTACTTCGTTCATCGTAGCTGCCTCATATACTCGCCCGTTTAACACCGTATATTCAACGTATTCACTTCTACGAATGTCGCTAAGTACATTGCCTTCGATAACCACTAAGTCGGCAAGTTTACCTTTTTCAATACTGCCAATATCGTTACTCATTCCAAGGTGAGTAGCGCCATCAATTGTAGCGCCTCTAAGCGCTTCGAACGGTGTAAAGCCACCTTGGGTCATTAGCCATAGCTCCCAATGGGCCGCTAAACCCTCACGCTGCCCGTGCGCGCCTATATGCACGCTTACACCGTTATCACGCAGTTCTTTAGCATAACTGGCTACATTCTGGTGGTTGTACTGGTTTTCGGGTGCACGAGGACGGCGGATCGCACGTCGGTCTACAATACTTGAAGGGGTGTAGCGAAGTAGGCGCGGGTTTTTCCATACTTGCGTTTTGTCATACCAGTATTCTTCGCCCATCATACCGCCATACGACACGACAAACGTAGGGGTATAGCCAAACTCAGTGGCTTTCCAAAGTTGTGTAACATCGCTATAGCCCCGTTCTACAGGCAAGCTGTGCTCAAGCCCCGTATGGCCATCAACCAACATGGTAAGGTTTTGCTGTAGTTTGCCGCCCCCCTCAGGAACCACCATCATATCTTGGTTTTTAGCGGCCCAAAGTACTTGCTGGCGCTGATCGCGACGGGGCTGGTTATAACTTTTTACCGATATTGCGCCGGCTTCTTTTAAGCGCTCAACATGAAAATAAGCATCGTCGTAATTGTTAATAATCGCTTTATAACCTAACCCTTCGGCGCCGTACAATATGGTGCCGGTAGAGTATATCCGTGGCGCCACTATTTTACCTGTGCGCTGAAGTTCAGCAGCGGCAAAAATTTCAGTGGTATCATTAGATGGGTCGTGAATTGTGGTTACCCCAAACGCAATATTTGAAAATTGCTTCCAGTTTTGTTGCGGTATTATCTCATTACGACCTTGTGAGCCATGAGCATGCGCATCTACCAAACCTGGAATAATGGTTTTTCCTGCGGTGTCTATCTGCATGGCGCCGGTGGGAATTGTCACCTCGCCCCGTTTGCCAACCGCTTCAATACGATTGTCTTTAATAAGCACCACACCATCTTCAATTACTTCCTCGGTGTTGTTGGCATCACGCATGGTTACCACGGTGCCGCCTATTAGCGCCTTATAACCCGTTGGCTTGTCAGCGGCCGTGGTAAACGACAAATCAATACCGCTTGTCACGGGCTCAGGAAGGCTTTCAGCCGCGCCATCAACAAAGGAAAATGCCTCGTCTAACGAACGAGTAAACAAGGTAGGGCCATTAAACCAGCTTACCGTGCGGTTATCTGGCGACCAAGTAAGGTATTCCCCGGCCCGTGATGACAGTTGAGTTACCGGCAGCGATTTCATATTGGGGCCTATGGTAATTTTCTTGCCATTTTCTACAAAGGGCGCCACATAGGTTTTAAACTGATACACAAAAGCCACCCACTTTTTATCATGAGAAAGTTTGTACTCACTAACTTTGGTGGCTCCGTATAAATGGGTGCGTTTGTCGTTACCCTGTAAATTAACGCTGGATAGCTGGCTTTCATTATAGGGGGTGCCGCCCACTGACTCGGTAAAGTAAACTCTGTCGTTGTTACCTGCAAAGTGGGCGTTATAACCCCCTTGGCTAACTTTTGTCACTGTCTCGTGCGCTAAGTCAGCCACATAAATACCGGGCTCTACCGAGTACTTAGGGTCTAGTAGGTAGCCGCCAGTAAACTTGCGGTATACCACTTTTTTACCATCATTCGAAAAAGAGGGCTCAATATAATGACCTGGTGCGGGGGAGATAACGTCGCTGCGCCCGCCACGTGCAGATATTACCCTCACTGCACCTAACTCTTGGTCGTTCCAGCTGGTATAAACAATTTTTTTGCCGTCATTTGAAAAGCGAGGGTAATATTCATCATGCGCGTTTTGCTTTGTCAGGCGTTTAACCTTCCCCGACTCAACATCCCTAACATAGAGTTTACCTAACGCTTGAAACAAAATGGTTTGCCCGTTAGGCGACATTTGTGACCAACGGATGGTTTTCACATCAAACTCATCTGGCGCTACATCTACATCAAAACGCAGTGCATCAGCGTATTGAACACTAGCATTAACGTGAATATCTAGGGTCTTTGTGGTTTTACTGGCTACATCAATAGTGTGAAATTTACCGCCAGTCCAATACACAATTTTGTCGCTATCTGGCATCCAATCGAAATAGGCAAAATAGCCTTCAGAGCCAAAACCTTCTTGCATGTCGCGCTCTAACGCTAGCGTAAGCGGTGTTTCAAGGCCGGTCTTCACATCTTTAATAAATAAACCGGTTCTGTCTTTTACTCGGCGAACAAAAGCAACGTATTTTCCATCAGGTGAGGGCGTTGGCACCACAGCGCCCCCTGTACCACTGATATAGCGGCTCTCTTTACCGGTTTCACGGTCGAAGCGCGTAATGGCGAAAATGCCCTTCAACGGGTCTCGATTGTATTCAAAACGACTGCCCGGTACCGTATTTTCGGTATAGTAAATGTATTGCCCATCATGGGAGAATACAGGGTCGGCGATATTTTGCTGATCCCGCTTACCATTATTGCGCGCCTTTATTTGCAAGCCTTCACCGCCGGTGTGGTGATACATCCAGATTTCACCAGCAGGAATACTGCGGCTAGACATAATACCTTTTGTCGCTACCAAGTATTCGCCATCTGGGCTCCACTTTGGTGAGTGTATTGTATTGTTTTTTTCAGTGGTTATCTGATGAAGATTTTCACCATTTATATCCATTACCCATATATTGCTTAACCCGTCGCGATCAGAGACAAACGCCACTTTAGTGCCGTCAGGAGAAATAGTCGGGTGAATGTTCCATGCAAAGTCTTGGGTTAACGGTGTGGCTTCGCCTCCTTCTAGGCTAACGCGGTAAAGGTCGCCAAGCATGTCAAACACCATAAACTTGCCCTTAGGGGAAATAGTCAAACTAGACCAGGTTGTTTCGGTGGTAGATATTGCCACTTCAATTAAATCAAATGGAGGCTTAGTTACCTCCCAGCTTTCTACGTCGTATTCTGCTTTTTCTTCACTGTCGTTTAGCGCGAACGAGGCGGGTGCTATACCCAAACCCAAGGCACCTACCAGCGTGATAGCCGGTAAACTTTTTTTTATAGTTATCATAAATGTGCGTCCAATTATGTGTTTGTTATCTTCTTTTTACACCGAAGCACATAGGTAATTAGCTACATGTGTACTTCAGTAGGGTAAAACCAAGTGTAACCTTACTGTAAAGCCAAAAGAATCATGTAGGTTATACGATTGTAAGCACAATTTTAACGTTTAACTTTCGTTGAAGTATTTTCGATAATCGTTACTATTCGCATTTACCCTAAAATGTGAGAGCGTTATTTTGAAACTTTGGATACGACGAGTGCACCTTATGCTTGCTTTAGTGTGCGGTTTGTTTATCGCATGTTTAAGCATTACCGGTGCATTGCTCATTTATGCTAAAGATATCCAAACGCTCCTCCAGCCTGAAAAGTGGACAGTACACAATCAAGGGCCTGTATTAACTTTCTCCCATATAATTGATGGGCTAGAAGCTAATACTGGCCACCAAGTGAAACGTTTAATGCCTGAAGATGACCCCCACCTTGCGTGGCAAGCTACGCTTGATAGCGGTGAATACGTAAGCCTAAACCCCTACACAGCAAAAATACTTTATCGATACGACTATTACAGCACGCTTTACGGGTTCACATTGGGCATTCATCGGTGGCTATTATACCAAGACAACGACAATACAATGCCGCTTCGAAACTGGGTTTCAATAAGCGCGTTGGTACTTATCCTAGAAGTGATAGTAGGCTTTTATCTTTGGGTAAAACCTAAAAATAGAATAAAACGTTTAGCAATAAAAAGACGTGCGAAGTTTCGCACCCTCATGTATCAGTTGCATACTGTTTTAGGCGTTTATTTGGCCATACCCCTTATTCTAATTGCCTTCAGCGGTATCGCGTTCAATTGGAAAAGCGTCACGCAGGGAGTAGTTGAAGCCGTTACTTTTTCTCGAGTAGAAGTTCGACCCGTGCCCGCCCCCTTACCAAAAAGTGATAGTTTATCGGTAATCGCAATTGATAACGCTTATCGCAATGCTATTGCCACTTTTCCTAATGCTAGGTTGTTTCGAATTTACTTGCCCACAAAGCCTGGGGAGCATATTGGGTTTAGGTTGCAGAACCCGGGTGAATCTCATGCTTACAGTTGGGTGTGGACCAACCCGCTAAACGGAAAAGTAACGGGTTATTACGATGCCTCAAAAGCGAATACCGCCACTCAAGTGTGGAACTTTAAATACAAATTCCATATCGGCGGTTTCGCCGGCCCCATACTCCAGTTGGTATGGCTTTTTATCGCCTTATTGCCTGCTCTGTTAACATTTTCAGGTTTTTACTTTTGGTATAAGCGGCATTTCAAGTAGCGCCTTATACAAATACACTTTTATTTGCAATAGCTAATGATAATCGTTTTCATTACCTTTACATTCGTCTTTTACATCTTTAGTATAAAGCGCCTGTTTATCCTATTATTCTTAAAAGAGTTTCCATGTTTAAAACCTTACTTTCGCTTACCGCACTCGCAACGAGTGCGTCCTCTTTTGCAAATGGCGCCCCAAATGATATGGAACGAATTGTCGTTTCGGGGAGCCGGGTAATAGAAAGTATTGATGAAGTACCTGCATCAATCACCGTTATTTCAAAAAAGCAGATTGAAGCGCATTTAAAGGTTAACCCTGAGCTCCAGAGCCTATTAGCGCAAATGGTGCCTGGCCTTGCACCTGATACGGGAAGCTCGAGCAATACCGGACAATCATTGCGCGGTCGCGCACCTTTGGTAATGATTGACGGCGTACCTCAATCTACCCCACTTCGAAATGGCTCTTTAGGCGTGAAAACCATCGACCCAAGTGCATTGGCAAGAATAGAAGTTATTAAAGGTGCAACTTCTGTATATGGTAACGGCGCTTCCGGCGGTATTATCAATTACATTACAAAACAGGCCACTACGAAAGATACGCACGAAGGGCTAGTGAGTGTGTCATCACGATTTAGTGCGGTAAAGGTGGAAGAATCAGCGGGTGCACGGGTTTCGGCTGCTGTGAATGGAAAAGTAAAGAGTTTTGATTACCTCGTCACCGCAAGCTATGAAGAAAATGGTGTACAGCGTGATGCACAGGGCGATATTTTAGGTTTACAGTACGGATTATCAGACGCAGAAACACAGAATTATTTTACTAAGCTAGGCTACGAGTTCGATGAACAAAAGCGTTTAGAGTTCAGTTATAACTACTTTAGCTCTCAGCAAAAAACGGACTTAGGCGATGTGCCTGGTGACATCAATCAAGGGCAAAAAACCTATGCCATTCATGTGCCTGAGGCGCTACAAAAGCGCGGAAAGCCCCAAGGCCCCGACGGCAATGAGAACATTACCGTTAAATATACTGACACCAATATCTTTGCCAATAGTCAAATGACCTTAGATGTTTACTCACAAGATATTGAAAACGTATTTTTCTTCTCTTTAAATCTAGCTAATCCTGATGAAGGATATGAGGGTGGGCAGTCGATTATCCGCTCGGAAAAGCGCGGTGCACGGGCAACGTTCAACAGTGTTTTCGACTTTGAGAACGTCGAGGCAAGGTTTATTTACGGTATCGATGCACTTCAAGATACCACATCACAGCCCTTAGTAGATGGCCGCGTATGGGTACCAGAGATGGATATGGACAGCGTAGCAGGTTTTTTACAAACAAAGTGGGTAATTAACGATGATATAATTGTTAAGGCAGGCGTAAGAAGAGAAAGTATCGACTTATCAGTGGATGACTACGAAACCTTAAAACTTTGTATCTCAGCGACTCAATGCTCAATTCCTTTACAAGTAAAAGGCGATACCATCGACTATGATGCCACCACCTATAACGTGGCGGTAAAGTATAATTTAAGCGATGCGTTTAGCCCGTTCTTCAATTATTCGCAAGGTTCTGATATCACTGATGTGGGGCGTTTATTGCGGGCTGCCACGGTGGATGATATCGGCCTTATTCAGACCGAGGCGTCAATCATTGATAATTACGAAGTGGGCTTCACCTCCATTTTCGACCAGGTTCGTATTGAAGTTGCTGCTTATAGAAGCACATCAGAGTTAGGTACCACCAATAGCTTTAACGAAGTGACTGGGGTGTATGAACCGGTGCGCGCCCCTCAAGAAATTTGGGGATATGAAGGTATTGTAGACTATCGCGTTTCAGACACTTTAAGCCTAATGGCAACCTATAGCTATGTAGAAGGCAAAGATACCCAGTCGGATACATATTTAGGGTCGCGACAAATTAGCCCACCTAAAGCCACCGCAAATATTAATTGGCAGCCTTTAGATACCTTATCGTTCACCGTTAGCTATTTGCACGTAGGTGATCGTAAGCGCTTTTCACCTAACGCCGATGGCGACTATGTGGGCGATCAGGGGCCTATATCAAGCTACAACCTCATCAACCTTAGTGGGCAATATCAGCTTGCTGAAAGCTGGAACGCCTTCATGGGTATAGAGAACTTATTTAACAGCGATTATTACCCTGCCCGCGCGCAAGCCTATACGTATGGCGGGTATAACATTAAGGGCTTAGGCACTACTGCCACACTCGGTGTAAGCTATTCATTTTAACCCCGCCTACCGCCAGCCTGTGCTACCTCGTAGTAACAATACGAGGTAGTGTTTTTGTCCTAATTACCTTACCAATGCTCGTTTAAACCTAAAGGATTATACTTAGAGCATGTAAGTAACAGAAGGTGCTGCATTTGTATGAAGTCAGTCTCTAATGACGGCTTCACCCGTTCTATTTTACTAAAAAGAAGCTAGTGTGCTCTCGAAGCTTTTCGGCCAGTTCGGTGAGGTGCGCCGCAACGGCTTGATTTTTTTCATACAGATTTATAGAGGTTTCACCCATTGTCGTAGCTGTCGATATAACCTCACTTAGGCTATCACTTAGTGTACTCATGGTTTTTAGTTGTTTAGAAGAGGCACTCACTACTTGGCTTATGTGATCGAGTGATTGTTTCGACTGCTGTTCTATTAGCTCGAGAAAACGGCTAGATTCGTCAGAAAGCTCTATTCCGCGATCTACTTGCGGGAGGCTAGAAGACATAATGTCCATTGTCATCGACGTTTCTTGCTGAACCTCATTTAGCATCGATGAAATCTCTGCGGTAGCTTCACCGGTCCTAGACGCTAAGCTACGAACTTCATCTGCGACAACAGCAAAACCGCGACCTGATTCTCCCGCCCGCGCAGCTTCGATGGCTGCGTTTAAAGCAAGTAAGTTGGTTTGTTCGGAAATTGCACTAATGGTGTTCGTTATTCCACTTATTTCTTGCGTGCGTTTTTCGAGCTTACGGATATTATCTACCGCTGAGTTAACTGTCTGCGCTAAGCTTCTAATTTCACTGGTCGCATTAGAGACGGCACGTTTTCCGCGTTGAGAGGTTTCAGAAGCTTCAGCAGAGTTGCTTTTCGTTTGTGTAAGTAAATCTTCAACCGTACTGGCTTCGTCTCTTAGGCTATCCATAATAGATACGATTTGTTCACTTTGCGCGGCTTGCACAGTAGCGAGTGAGTCTAAATTTGAGCCTTTATCTTTTTTATTCGACTGTTTAGTAATATTCTCAGCAGCACTATTAATGCCACTTACTGTACTTCTAAGTTGCTTTTGAAGACGAGCGACAGAGTGAAGAACGCTACCTTGATGCCTACTTTCAACATGAATCCCAAGATCGCCATTTGACATACTTTGTAGGATTTCAGCGATTTCGTGGGGCTCCCCGCCTAATTGCCTTTGGAAGTACGAAATTAGTAACCATGTTACTAAGATTGCAATTGCGATTGCTACAGCCGTTGCTACGTGCATCATTCCCGAAAAGTCGCCGGTGGCTTCTCGTACAGTCATTGTTTCTATCTGATTTTGTTCTTCTTGATAGTCGATAAAAGCGTTTATTGCAGCGAGCCAATCAATAAACAGGACTTTCGCTTGGGAGAGCAATAGATCTTTAGCCTCTTCAGTGCTTCCGTTAAGCCTGAGGTTAATAATGCTATCTACAAGGGGAAGGGTTTTAGTTTCTATCTGCTCGATTCGGCGAATCATTTCTCGCTCTTTTTCAGAGCTGTTTTGTGCAAGCATCTGAGCCATTGGCTTAGCCGAAGCCTTATAAAAATCAGCCAGTCTATTTATCTCTGCAACTGTATTTTGAACTTCAGAATCTGACTCGATGAGAACTACATCTCGAATTGCTATCGCTCTATCGTGTACAGAACCACGAAAGTTAATTGCATATCGTTGTTTTACACTATTGATGTCATTGATGGTTGTCATTTTTTCATCAATAGACTCTACCTCACGGGTACCGGTGACAGTAACTAAGCCTAGCATGGCGATAACTAAACCAAAGCCAACAAGCAAACGGTGACTGACTTTCAAAGAATTCAACATTCAAACATCCATATCATGAAAATTGATCAACACTTACAACCTAGTTTACCAATAAGCGTGAGTGCAAGCGTATTTGGTAAAAACTATCGAGAGTATTGGTAACTGCAATTGGTGTAGGGTAAAAGGAAAACAACGATAAGGCTAATAATAAAAATCTATTGTTGTTAATCGGAATTTTTGATTAAGTGAGTTTAGATTTATCGGGCTTAGTATAAAAACCGCTTTTTATCGATAATTAAGCGCGAAAAAAAAAGCGTTTACCCTACAAGGGTAAACGCTTTTTTTATAACCACTGACCCATCCTAAATAGCGTTGACACTTTTCAAACTTAATTTGGAGAGTGCAATGAAATCAAATAGCAAAAGAACTCAACGTGATTATTCACTCGCTTTTAAACTGGCAGTTGTAGACCAAGTTGAA
>NZ_JAAAWN010000018.1 GCF_010500865.1 Alteromonas profundi | reverse complement strand
AAATGTTGCAACGGGATATGTGTTCAGCAATTACGCTAAATAGCTATGTACATGAGCCGTATACGAGGCCCGTATGTACGGTTCTGTGAGAGGGATGAGGCGGTAACGCCTCACCCTACTCGATATGCGCGTTGGTTTGAACTTGGATAAGCGTTTACCCCGTAAGATTTCTAGACGCTTGTTCGATTCAAGCAGCTTTTACGGGCGTTAAACGTAATTGCGAACTATAGGCACCCTGTTAAGCATTCGCCTTAGATTAGGTATCAATGGGTTAAAAACAGCATTAGGGTATAGAACAATGCGATAACGCTAGAAAGAACGAGAATATAAGTAAACCCTTGTTTGCCCTGTGACAGCGTGTAGCCATTCGTTTTTAAGTAGCCAAACCACAGTAACGAAAGAATAAGTGGTACAAGTACAATTATTTTTAACACGCCATAACTCCAGCAATATAGGTTTGTATTTTCTATATTACTACGCATTTAGACAAGTAAAAGTGCTTCTTTTCACCATTGCGGATACTGACCGCGGGATCCTCGGTACACACACTCTTGCAAACTTATTTTTAAACACAAATCCATGGCGTGCAGTGAAGTGAAGCGTCAAGACTCCTTGTGGACAAGTCCTATTTCTAAACACAGCATAATTTGCTATACATCGACCCTGCTATGCGCTTTGCTGTAAGTTGCCTTCGGTTAAATAGCGTTTGCGCTTTTTCTCCGTTAGGGTATGCATATCCACTACCACTAGCCCATCAATGCAATCATTAAAATCCGGGTCTACATTGAACCCTAAAAAGGCCACACCGCCCTCAGTACTTATTTCACTGTATTGCTTATACAAGGTAGGTACATTTACCCCCATATTGGCAAGCAGGTGCTTTAGTTGCTTAAATTCGTTTTTATAGTCGTCGCCGTTAAACGTAAGAAGGCTGTTTGGGCCCAGTTCATAAGGTAGTTTGCATTCTACCTCGGCAAATTTAGGCGGAAAGTAAGTGGAATAAAACTGGACGATCAGATCTTTTGCAGGTTGGGGGTATGCGTTACTTAATGTCACTGCGCCAAATAGGTAGCGGTATTTAGGGTAGCGGTTAAGGAATGCGCCTATGCCAAACCATAGGTAGTCTAGGCTGCGCTTACCCCAGTAACGAGGCTGTACAAAGCTTCTTCCAAGCTCAAGGCCTTGTTTAAACATTTCACTATCATTCTGATGATAGTCGAATAGGGTTGCGGTATAAAGGCCTGTGGGGTGGTCAGGCTGAGTCAATACTTCCGCGTCCCCAAATCGATAGGCGCCAACAATTTCTAAATCCTCCTCATCCCATAAGATAAGGTGGTAGTAATGGCTATCAAACAAATCAATGTCTCTACGTTTGTTTGTGCCTTCTCCTACCGCGCGAAACGCAATTTCCCGCAAACGGCCAATCTCCCGCATTATCGGTGAGCAACTTACGTGCTGGTAAAGGTAAATAGATTTACCGTCAGACGTATGGCCTAAATGTTCACATTGCTTCATGGCTTGTGATAGTGCTTTTCTATCTTCTGCTTTGGCTATAGGTGTTTGAGTAGCGAAGATACCCTTTTTATTGCTTCCAATTCGATATAGATGGCGTTTAAACAGTTTAACCTGATCTTTTAACGAGATGGTCATCTGTTGGTATGCTGAAAAGGGAATAAGCTCGCCAATACGCATAGGTAGATGAGTTTTACGCTGCTTGAACATTTCCTTCACAAGTAGCGCGGTAGCAAGGGGTTTATACAGCATAGAAACACCGTAAAATAATGGGCTATTTTTGCCGTCTATATAAACCGGAAGAATAGGGGCTTTGGCATGACGTGCCATGCGCAAAAAGCCTGAGTGCCAACGTGTGTCTCGCACGCCCTGTGGGCGTAACCGAGAGACTTCACCGGCTGGGAAGATTAAAATGGCACCATCGCTATTTAAATGCGATTGAATAGCGGATAAATGTTGTTTTGGCGTGCCACCATGCATGTTATTAACCGGCAACAACATATTGTGTAGCGGAGAAATTGCCATCAGCATATCATTGGCTACCACTTTTACGTCTTGACGAACCTCACTTAAAAGCTTAATTAACGCCAGTGCGTCGAGGGAGCCAATAGGGTGATTGGCAATGATAACCACTCTTCCTTCGGTAGGAATACGTTCTTTTTCTACGTCTCGTGTAGAGTAGCTGATGTTAAAATATTCAAGCACTTGCTCAACAAAGTCGATGTCGTCGAAGTGAGGGTAGGTTTCACCAAATTCAGCAATTTCTCTTTCATGCAATAGGTGGCGTAGTAGAAAAGAAAGAGGTTTAAACAATAGAGGATTGCTTGCCACCTTTGGGTAATGTTTATTCAGAACTTCATTCACTGTAAACATACTATTTCTCAGTTATTTTTTTTGCCGTGAACAATAATGGGGTTCTACGGAGCACTAAGGCATTGTGTGCTAAATGTACGTTATGCCGCACGAGATGAGGTCGGCTTAGCGGGAAGGTGAGTGACTTTATCTGCTTGTGCATCCATTGTGTCTAGGTAATAGATAAGTGACAGTTCACCTTCATGGGTTTCCACTAACGCACTGCAGTTCTCTACCCAGTCGCCATCATTGATATAATGAATACCATTTTCTATGGTGCTCTGTGGGTGATGGATATGGCCACAAATAACGCCGTCTACCCCCAATTGCTCGGCGCGATGACAGCAGGCCTCCCTGTAGCGTGCAATTGCTTGGTTGGCCCCTTTGATATGCTTTTTAATGTAACCGGCCAGTGACCAGTACTCTCGTTTACGCCAGCCTCTAAAACGGTTGTATTCGCGGTTGAGAAATAACAGAAGGTCATAGCCCTTATCACCAATCCAAGCATGAAATTTACCTAAGGTAACTTCGCCGTCGCATTGGTCGCCGTGAAAAACCAAATATTGTTTCCCTTCAGCGGTGGTGTGAATTAATTGGCGCTCTATCTCTATATCGCCAAATACCATGCCCGAGTATGATTGAATGGGCTCGTCATGATTACCGGGCAAGTAGACCACTCGGGTTCCCTGCTGGCTCATTTGCATGAGTTTATGCAGCACTTGATTGTGGGCTTTAGGCCAACGAAATTGCTTCGTCATTTGCCACATATCGACAATGTCGCCCACTAAGTACAAAGTATCGATACTCACACTATTAAGAAACGCCAGAAGGTAATCGGCTTTACAGTCACGGTTTCCTAAGTGTATGTCCGATAGCCACAAAGTACGGTAGTGAGTTTTGGTCATTGTCTGCTCCCAATGCATCTACATTTAGGCGCTAAGCGGTAAGCACCCGTATTTGTAGCGACACTATAGGGTGGGTTATTGACAGAAACGTGACGTTTGTTTGACCGTTAGGTTACAGGTTTAGATAAATTACTGCTTTATGGCTACTCCACATTCTATAACTTTTAGGAGAGTGAAGGCGCTAGCTAGGCGGTAATCAATCACACTGTGAATAGTAAACTATAAATAGCTATCATCTCTCTTTACGCTCAGTTATATACACTGGACGTTCACATTATCGGGACGACAAGAATGACAATAAGACAAAATATTCTGATTACTGGCGCCAGTTCAGGACTTGGCAAGGGCATGGCCATTGAGTTTGCGAAACAAGGCTGTAATTTGGCGCTATGTGCCCGCCGCCTTGATTTACTAGAAGCACTGCAGGCAGAGTTGCTTGTGGTTAACCCCAAAATTAAGGTTTTTATTCGCCCGCTAGATGTTAACGATCACGACGGGGTTTTTGAGGTCTTTGACCGCTTCAAACAGGACCTAGGGAAACTCGATAGGGTGGTGGTGAATGCGGGAATGGGTAAGGGGGCCTCGATTGGCACTGGCTTTTTTAATGCTAATAAGCAAACAGCCATTACAAACTTTGTATCTGCTTTGGCGCAGTGCGAAGCGGCTATGGCAATCTTTAGGGCGCAAAACAGCGGCCATTTAGTGACGATTTCCTCTATTAGTGCGGTACGCGGCTTTAGGCGCGCGATGACGGTGTATGCGGCCACAAAGGCTGGGTTAACGTCAATGACAGAAGGCATACGGATGGATGTCATGAATACACCTATAAAAGTAACTTGCGTGCATCCGGGTTTTATTCGCAGCGAAATAAATGAAAAAGTAGAGAAAGTACCGTTTATTGTCGATACCGATGTAGGGTGCCGAGCAATGGTTAACGCCATTAATAAGGAAAAGGCGGTGGCTTACGTGCCGCGTTGGCCGTGGTCGTTATTACACTGGGTAATGCGTATTGCGCCAGCAAGCAGTATACGAAAGATGAGTTGATGGGGTAAAGATAAGTAGAAATAAAAAAAGCGCCAAAAGGCGCTTTTTTAACTACTAACCGTTAAGATTAGCCTAGTGCTTTAATTTGTGCAGCTAGACGGCTCTTATGACGAGCAGCTTTGTTCTTGTGAATCAAACCTTTAGTAGCCATTCTGTCAAGAATCGGAGTGGCAGCAGCTAATGCAGCTTGTGCACCTTCTTTATCGCCGCTAGCGATAGCAGCTACTACTTTCTTGATGCTTGTACGAGTCATGGAGCGACGGCTAGCATTGTGCTGGCGACGCTTTTCGGCTTGGATTGCACGTTTCTTAGCAGACTTAATGTTAGCCAAGGTGTAACTCCCAAAATAAATTCATGTCAAAAACGAGGGTGCGGATTGTGCCTAGCAAACACGTAAATGTCAAACGATTTTATCCCTAAACACATAACTGGGTTAAGAACACATCGTTTAGGGCATTTATATGCATCACGGCCAATCTTGCTACCCACAACGGGCGCGGATTATAGCAAAATAATCCAACAAGATGCACTTATATTTTTAATAAGACGTTTCCCAAGTATCAGGCATTGGTTATTATGGTGCGCTTTAGTTCCCCCCCTTACATTATTTATAGGAAGACATAAGTGTCACGGAAGTTAATTAAGTCTGGACTTATCGTCAGTGTGATGACACTGCTTTCTCGAATTTTGGGTTTAGCAAGAGATGTGGTGGTTGCCCGGTTAATGGGGGACGGCGCTGCAGCGGACGTATTCTTTTTTGCAAATAAAATTCCTAATTTTCTGCGCCGCCTTTTTGCTGAAGGCGCTTTTGCTCAAGCCTTTATACCGGTACTCACAGAAGTACATCAGCAAGACGATAAAGCCGAGTTACGCGCGTTCGTTGCTAAAGTATCGGGTACTTTAGGGGCAATTGTATTTGTCGTCTCCATTTTGGGGATAATAGCATCGCCAGTATTAGCCGCGCTTTTTGGCACGGGATGGTTTATCGAATGGCTAAATGGTGAAGCGGGGGGGAGTAAGTTCGAACTCGCTTCTTTAATGCTAAAAATTACTTTTCCTTACTTAGCGTTTATTTCACTAACAGGTTTGTCGGGCGCTATACTCAATACACTTAATAAATTCGCTGTTGCTGCATTTACCCCTGTGTTGCTCAATGTTTGTATCATTGGGTGTGCGCTATGGCTAGCGCCTTCTCTTAGCCAACCAGCCTTCGCCTTGGCGTGGGGGGTGTTTATCGGCGGCATCGTGCAGTTTAGCTTCCAGTTACCTTTCTTGTTTAGGGCGGGCTTGTTAGTAAAACCCCAATGGGGCTGGCACGATCCTAACGTGGTAAAAGTTCGCACCCTTATGATCCCCGCCTTATTTGGGGTTTCGGTAGGCCAAATCAACCTATTATTCGACACCTTTATTGCCAGCTTTTTAGTAACAGGCTCAATAAGCTGGCTATATTACTCTGATAGGCTCCTTGAGTTCCCATTAGGCCTCTTTGGTATCGCCATTGCGACTGTTATCTTGCCTACACTTTCTCGCAATCATGTGGTCAAAGATGCTAAAGCATTTTCGGCCAATATAGACTGGGCCTTTAGAATGGTGTGCTTACTGGGTATTCCCGCTGCAGTGGGGCTCGCGACTATGGCGCGCCCCATATTAACAGTAATATTCCAGCGTGGAGCCTTTACCGCAGAAACCGCTATTATGGCATCTTATTCACTTACCGCTTACGCTTTTGGCTTGTTGAGCTTTATGTTGGTGAAGGTGCTTGCGCCAGGCTTCTATTCACGGCAAGACACGAAAACACCCGTGAAATTTGGCATTTGGTGTATGGTAGCCAATATGGTGTTTAACCTTATTTTCGCTATCCCCTTTGGTTACATAGGCTTGGCCATCGCCACCAGTTTGTCAGCTACCTTAAATGCGACCTTGCTCTATATTACCTTGCACCGCCAAGGCGTATTTTGTTTAAGCCGAACCTCGGTGTTGTTTATTGCCAGAATACTATTGGCAAGTAGTGCCATGGGAGCGGTTATTTATTATCGAGACATGGGCCTCGCCTTCTTTGACTTAGCGTTTTTACAACAGGTTTGGCAGGTCAGCATTACTATTGGCTTATCAATAGGTGTGTTTGCGTTGAGTATGCTGATATTAGGGGCAAGGCCCCGTCATTTTAGAAGTGGCGGCGGCTGATATTGGTAATCCTCGCTAGGTCGTTTATAATCGCGAGCTTTAGTATTTTCAGTAGCAAATATAGGCAGTAGCTAATTGTGGAATTTATCCGCGGGCTTAAAAACGTAAAACCCTCTCATAGTGGGTGTATCCTTACTATTGGCAAGTTCGACGGAGTGCACCTAGGCCATCAGGCGGTGCTCACCAATGTGCTTGAAAAAGCCAAAGCATTGGATCTACCCGCCATGGTAATGGTATTTGAACCCCAGCCTGAAGAGGTCTTCATGCCGGAGAAAGCGCCAGCGCGCATTAGCCCTCTTAGGGAAAAGTATGAGTTACTTAAAGCGCAAGGTGTCGATAGGCTGTTGGCGGTAAGATTTAATGCTGATTTTGCACGTCAGTCTGCCGATACGTTTGTGCATGATTTACTTGTTGATAAGCTAGGCGTGAAATTTCTGGTGGTGGGCGATGATTTTCGCTTCGGCCATGGTCGCAAAGGTGACTTCGCCATGTTGCAAGCCGCCGGTCGCAAGTATGGGTTTGAAGTGGTAAGTACGCAAAGTTTTACTATGCATGCTCATCGCATAAGCTCTACCGCCGTGCGTCACGCACTCGCAAGCGGAGACTTCCCGCTGGCTAAAGAAATGCTGGGCCGCCCGTTTACAATATTTGGCCGGGTGGTGCATGGAGAGAAAAAAGGCCGAACGATTGGCTTTCCTACGGCAAATGTCATGCTAAAACGTTGCAGAACACCGATACATGGTGTGTTTGCCGTGCGTGTTATGGTTAAAGGGAAGCAGTATAATGGCGTGGCAAATATAGGTACTCGCCCAACATTAAACGGTGAGCGCAATCAACTAGAGGTGCACATTTTTGATATGACCGATGATATCTACGGCATGCCTATTTCAGTTGCACCTATTGCCAAAATCCGCAATGAACAAAAATTCGCTTCATTTGAAGCGCTAAAAGAACAAATTAAGGCCGATGCTATTAAGGCTCGCCTGTTATTAGAATAGCTAATCGTGATAAAGTCTGCGCGCAGCTATACCGTTTTGACCAATGCAAGCCTGAACAATACCCAGTGGGGTATTGGGTATTATTATAGGTAACCGGATAATACATATTTATGAGTGATTACAAAGCCACATTAAACCTTCCAGAAACCGCCTTCCCTATGCGCGGTAACCTAGCGCAGCGTGAGCCTAAAATGCTTAAAGCTTGGCAGGAAAAAGGGGTGTATTCAAAGATTCGCGAAGCGAAAAAAGGCAAGAAACCGTTTATTCTTCACGACGGTCCTCCGTATGCAAACGGCGATATCCACATTGGTCACGCAGTTAACAAAATTCTAAAAGATATTATTGTTAAGTCGAAAAACCTTTCTGACTTCGATTCGCCTTATGTGCCTGGATGGGATTGCCACGGTTTACCTATCGAATTGATGGTAGAGAAGAAAGTGGGCAAGCCGGGTAAGAAAGTTACTGCCGCTGAGTTTCGCCAAAAATGCCGTGAATATGCGCAAAAGCAAATAGATGGCCAAATGGCAGACTTCAAACGCTTAGGCGTGTTTGGCGAATGGGATAACCCCTATAAAACCATGGACTTCAAATCAGAAGCCGACATTATCCGAGCGTTAGGTAAAATTGTAGACTCTGGCCACCTAGAAAAAGGGTTCAAACCTGTTCACTGGTGTACCGACTGTGGTTCAGCCCTAGCTGAAGCAGAAGTTGAATACAAAGACAAAGTATCTCCGGCTATAGATGTTAAGTTTCCAGTAGCCGATTCAGCAGCGATAGCTGAAGCGTTTGGGGTAACTGAAAGTGACTTGGCAGCGCATAAAGCGGGCGTAGTTATCTGGACAACGACACCATGGACCTTACCGGCAAACCGCGCCATTAGCCTGCACCCAGAGCTAACCTATGCGATTGTAGAAATTCAGCCTTCTGGTGAGTGGCTGGTAGTGGCCCAAGAGCTACTAGAAAGTTGCATGCGCCGTTATGGTGTAGAAGATTTCCGTGAAATCGCCACCTGTACAGGTGAAGCGCTGGATAAATTAAAGGTTAATCATCCATTTTTAGATATTCAAGTACCGTTGATTTTGGGCGAGCATGTCACGACTGATTCTGGTACTGGCTGCGTGCATACCGCCCCCGCACACGGTGTAGACGACTTTAATGTATGCAAGCAGTACGACATCGAAGTATATAACCCCGTGGGTAACAATGGTGTATACCTTGAAAACACACCTTTGTTCGCTGGACAGTTCGTGTTTAAAGCCAATGCCACTATTGTCGAAACCTTAGAAGAAAAAGGCAACTTGGTACTTAACGTTAATTATGAACATAGCTACCCACATTGCTGGCGCCATAAAACGCCGATTATCTTCAGAGCAACGCCACAATGGTTTATCAGTATGGATAAGCAGGGGCTGCGCGCTTCTTCAATAGAAGAAATAGGTAAAACCAAGTGGATCCCTGATTGGGGCCAAAACCGCATTGAAAAAATGGTGGAAGGTAGACCAGATTGGTGTATTTCACGTCAGCGCACATGGGGCGTACCTATTCCCTTGTATGTGCATAAGCTTACCGGTGAAATTCACCCGCAATCGTCTGCTCTAATGGAAAAAGTAGCCTTTGAAGTAGAAAGCAAAGGTATTCAGGCGTGGTGGGATATTGACGATGCTGATTTGCTGGGCGACGACCTAGATAATTACGAAAAGGTAACGGATACCTTAGATGTATGGTTTGACTCTGGCGTTACCCATTATTTTGTGGTCGACCGTCGTGAAGATATACCGGCCAGCGCCGATTTGTATCTTGAAGGGTCAGATCAGCACCGTGGCTGGTTTATGTCATCGCTTATGACTTCCACTGCTATGCACGGTCATGCGCCGTATAAAGAAGTACTTACTCACGGCTTTACCGTAGATGCCCATGGTAGAAAGATGTCGAAGTCGGTAGGTAACGTGGTTGCTCCGCAAGAAGTTACCAATAAGCTAGGCGCAGATATTCTACGCTTATGGGTGGCATCAACAGACTATCGCGGCGAAATTGCAGTTTCAGATGAAATTCTTAAACGTGCTGCAGATTCCTATCGTCGTGTACGTAACACGGCGCGCTTCTTACTTGCCAACCTTAACGGCTTTAGCCTTGAAGATGCAGTACCGGAAAGTGAAATGGTAGCGCTAGACCGCTGGATAGTGGCGCGAGCAAAAGCGTTACAGGAAGAGTTGATTGAGGCATTTGAAAAATACGACCTCTTGGTTGTTACGCAAAAGTTGATTCATTTCTGTTCTATCGAGTTAGGTTCTTTCTACCTCGATGTGATAAAGGATCGCCAATATACAGCGAAATCAGATGGCATTGCTCGTCGTTCGTGTCAAACCGCCCTGTATCATATTGTGGAAGCACTGGTACGCTGGATGGCACCTATTACCAGTTTTACTGCACAAGAAATTTGGGAAGCGTTACCTGGCGAGCGCAGTGAATTTGTGTTCACAGAAACCTGGTACGAAGGGTTTAATAGCTTCACACAAAGTGAGACGTTTAACGATGAGTTATGGCATCAAGTATTAAGTGTGAAAGATGCTGCCAACCAAGCTATGGAACAAGCCCGTAAAGAAGGGCTTCTCGGCGGTTCGTTAGATGCAAGTATCGAATTATACGCCACCCCGGCATTATTTGACGTGTTAGCAAAGCTAGAAGATGAATTACGCTTTGTACTTATTACCTCAGGCGTAAGCCTCACTAAGGTAGAAGCAGCACCAAAAGATGCAAGTAAAACCGATGTGGAGGGTTTGTGGCTAACGGTAAATAAAGCAAGCGGTGAAAAATGTGTTCGTTGTTGGCATCACCGTGAAGATGTAGGTTCACACCCTGGCCATGAAGCATTATGTGGGCGCTGTGTAACCAATATCGACGGCGAAGGGGAAGCGAGAAGTTATGCATAACTCTGCGCCACTTACCAATGGCAAGCACTCTGGTTTGGCGTTATTTCGCCAAACCGGTTTGCGGTTTTTATGGGTAAGCTTAGTCTGTTTTGTACTGGATCAGTGGACAAAGTACGCCGTAATGGACAGCTTTTCGTTGTATCAGTCGGTACAAGTATTGCCGTTTTTTAACATCACTTACGTGCACAATTATGGGGCTGCATTTAGCTTTCTGGACAGTGCTGGCGGGTGGCAGCGCTGGTTCTTTACCGCTATCGCCGTGGGGGTAAGCGGTGTAATACTTTGGTGGCTTAAGCAGTCTACTCGTGAGCAAACGTTATTGCCTGTTGCCTTTGCCTTTATTTTAGGCGGCGCATTAGGCAATGTGTACGACAGGCTTGTGCACGGCTACGTGATCGACTTTCTCGATTTTTATGTAAACGGGTATCATTGGCCCGCATTTAATATTGCAGATAGCGCAATTTTTATCGGTGCGGCCTTGCTAATTATCGATATGTTTAAAAACGGTGATAAAAGCAAAGCGTCGGTATCGCCTGATCCCATAAAGAAGTAGTTGGAGGCGACATGACAGATACAGTAACAATAGGTTCAGATAGCGAAGTTATTCTTCACTTCGATTTAAAACTTGAAGATGGTTCGGCGGCAGATAGCACCCGCGTTAATAATAAGCCAGCGAAGATGGTCATGGGTGACGGTAGTTTAACTGCCAATTTTGAAGCCTGTTTGCTAGGACTTAAAAAGGGTGATAAAAAAGCGTTTACGCTACAAGCGAACGATGCCTTTGGCGAACCTAACCCAAACAATGTTCACTACATGGATAAAAGCCGTTTTGGTGCTGATATTAAAGTGGAAGAGGGTATGATCTTGGCCTTTTCACAGCCCGATGGTTCAGAAATTCCGGGTATCATTCGCAGTACGGCGGGCAATTCTGTCACCGTTGATTTTAACCACCCTCTTGCTGGTCAAACGGTTATCTTCGATGTGGAAATTATTGATGTGCAACCCGGTAAATCTCAAAAAGGTGCAGAGTAATTATGCAAATTCACCTCGCTAATCCTCGCGGCTTTTGTGCCGGTGTAGACCGTGCTATTACCATTGTCGAGCGTGCGCTTGAAATGTTTAAGCCACCTATTTATGTACGTCACGAAGTGGTTCACAATAAGTTTGTGGTAGACGGGTTACGAGAGCGCGGGGCTATCTTTGTTGACGAATTGCACGAAGTACCCGATGACAGTATTGTTATTTTTTCTGCTCATGGTGTTTCCCAAGCAGTACGTAAAAAAGCGTCAGACCGCGGCTTGAAAGTGTTTGATGCCACGTGTCCGTTAGTTACCAAAGTTCATATGGAAGTAACGCGGGCCAGTAAAACCGGTACCGAATGTATTTTAATTGGTCACGCGGGTCATCCCGAAGTAGAAGGGACCATGGGACAGTACGACAGCGAAGAGGGCGGTATTTACTTAGTTGAATCACAAGCCGATGTCGCAACGCTTGAAGTTAAAGATCCCGCTAATCTTTATTACTGCAGTCAAACAACCTTGTCAGTAGATGATACCGCCGATGTAATTGACGCGCTTCGAGGGAAGTTTCCCGACATTCAAGGGCCACGCAAAGACGATATTTGCTATGCCACGCAAAACCGCCAAGACGCAGTACGTGATTTATCGCAAGACTGTGACGTACTTTTGGTTGTAGGGGCGCAAAATAGCTCAAACTCAAACCGTTTACGGGAGCTTGCTGAAAAAATAGGGGCTACTGCGTATCTTATTGCTGATGCCAACTGCATTCAAGCATCGTGGCTAGAGGGCGTGGAGCACATTGGCGTTACCGCTGGAGCCTCAGCACCTGAGGTTTTAGTGCAAGGCGTTGTCGAGCGCTTAAAAAGCTGGGGCGCAGTATCGGCGTCCGAGCGCCTTGGTCGTGAAGAAAATGTAGAGTTTGCAGTGCCTAAAGAGTTACGGGTGAAACAGGTTAGCTAGCCTTCTCGTTTATTTCGTTATGGCTTAAGACACCCCATAGGCGAACATCGCTTATGGGGTGTTTTTTTACGCTTTTGTTTAATAGCAATAGGGCGCGTTTTGCTGTCAAATCTATCCACAATAGCTATAGAACGAACGTAAATATGTCAATTTGTATAATGTGTCTTACGTTCTTATACGTTTAGATTATCGCCGATACCCTGACACCGCTATTTTTGTCATAGACTATTACACTGACAAAAAAATATTTACCTTGTGGGTTTTAAATTAGGTGAGCATGAAACAAAAACAGCAGAGCACAAAGTGTGTGACACAAAGGGGCGCCGGACTTGTCGAAATATTAGTCACCCTCTTTATACTTGCTGTGGGCTTACTTGGTGTCGCTGCCTTACAGTTTACGGGGTCATTCGCTAATAGAGATGCAATTAGCCGAACCCAAAGTGAATTTGTTGCAGCCGAAGTCGCTGAACGCCTTCGCATAGCGGCACGTCCAGCAACGGCAGGGGACGGCATGGTAGTGAACAACCGCTATTTTAATGTTGAAAACTATAACTTCTCGGGCTTAACCTGTAGTAGTGGCGAAAACGCTTATCGTTGCTTTTGTTTAAGTCGACCTGCCGCCATCCCCAATTGTGAAACTGCCGCATGCAATGAAGAGAATATGGCCAAGTACGATGGATGGGCACTGTCGTGTGCAGCTGTGCAAACCAATCCACATACCCAACTCTTTGTGGCATGTACAGATAACGACAATACCGATATTTATAATTGTAGCGCAGGGTCGCGAGTAGAAGTTTTACTGCGCTGGCCAGTATCTTCATCCGGCAACCAAATTTATGCATTAAATACCCGCTGTAATCCCTTAAAGGGAGAGAGTTATGCCTGTGTGTTTAAGGACATTACCTTATGACAGCGGCGCGGGGGTTTAGCTTAGTTGAGTTGATGATTACCTTGGTACTGGGTTTAGTCATTTCAGGGGCCGTAATACAAGTTCTGGTAAGTAGTAGTGTTACCAATAAACTTAATCAAGCGGTGTCCCAGGTACAAGAAGCTGGCCGGTTTATTACAC
Organism: Alteromonas profundi; assembly: GCF_010500865.1. Classification (GTDB taxonomy): domain Bacteria; phylum Pseudomonadota; class Gammaproteobacteria; order Enterobacterales; family Alteromonadaceae; genus Alteromonas; species Alteromonas profundi. The sequence goes on along the minus strand of NZ_JAAAWN010000018.1, from coordinate 66,203 downwards.
GGCGCTTAACTAATGAATTCTATGATGTAGGCCGTTACGATTTAATAACCAGTGAAATTGACGATAGTATCGACCCCGTTATTGAGGCTGCTTATGTGCAAAACCATCCCATTGCCGTGGTCGGCGACTTTGCTAGTGATGCTGCATTAGGCAGTACTGAAGGGGCTGCTGGAACGAACGATCGACTCATGGTAAGCAAGTTAGCGCAGCAAGACTGTACTGGCAGTACACATGGGTATAACAATGGTGAGGCGTTTCATGTGGTCAACCTTTACTTTGTAAGTGCACAAGAGCTCAGGTGTACCGGCTTTGATGGGCGCGTACTGCGTGGTTTGAAAACACAGGTCGTATCGCCCTCAACTATTGTTCTACTCGATAATGTCGCAGCCTTTCATGTGCAATATGGTGTAAGTGAGGCAACCCAAGAGGCGACAGGACAAGCAGTACGGTATGTAACCGCAGAGCAAATAGAGGCCTTGCGTGATAACCAACAACAAGTGGTTTCGCTTCGCTGGGCACTGCTTATCCAAAGCTATCAAAATCAAGTACAGCAAAGCGTGTCACCACAGTTTGCGGTGCTTAATGAAAGTGCAGTAACGCTGAATGCCGACCACTATTATCAGGTATTTACTAAAACGTTGGCGCTGCGAAATATGAAGAATTTTGTAAGGAGTTCTCGATGAAACAACAAGGGGTGGTAATGGTGTTCGCGTTACTGGTTCTATTGTCGTTAACTATTTTGGGCATTAGTGCGGTATCGAGTAGCTTATCACAATCCAAAATGGCGGTGGCTATGCAGCAATCTGGTATTGCCTTTGATGCCGCTGAAGCGGCGATAGCAGGAGTGTTTTTTGAATCGGAAGATGAAGTCTTGTTATCGGACGATGATTTAACCGATCCGCTATCAGAGGCTCGTCAAGGTAACACGTTCAATCCGCAAACCGATGCCATGAGTTGTTTTGACAATGCGCAGTGGACAGACCGCAATATGACTACAAGTGGCTTGTCTTCAGGTACTCGCCATACTACGACGGGTGATTATCAGACTACGCCTGCGACACAAAGCTGGTCAAAAACAGCGTTTATTCGTGAGCAAGCCTGCCGGGGGTCGAGTAACGTGATAGGTGGCAGCAATGTAAATTGCCACGTATTTATAATTAGAGGGTGTGGAAAAGTTAAGTCTAAGCCTTCAGTAGTGGCCAATACACTTTCAGCTGCGGTGTTCGGCCCAGCTTCACAATAACCTAGGTTCATTGCCATGTTACGTATACATAGTTTTGCAATATCACTTGTTCTGTTCATGTGCATTGGGTTCTCTGCGTTTGCAGACGATTTAGACATATATTTAGGCTCATCGAACAGTGCAGTTACCTATAACCCTAATGTCCTTTTTATAATGGATACATCAGGCAGTATGGGGGCGACTGACAATACTAGCCAGTCAAGAATGTTACGGGTTCAAAATGCCCTTAAAGAAGCGCTAGGTTCGGCTACCAACATTAATGCCGGGCTAATGCGATTTTCAGATTACGGCGGACCTATCTTGTATCCTATTCAGGGCATTGATGAGCCTGTTCGGCCTGAACTTATTACCTCCATAGGGGCGTCAAATCACGACGCATATGAAGTTAACGGGGTTGTAAATACTAATAGCGATGACGTGGTTTTGAGCTCGGGTACTGAAACCGTGTTAGCGGGGTTGCGCTTTTCTGAATTGAACATACCTCAAGGAGCTACAATAGAGAGTGCCTATATAAGGTTTACCTCAGAGCGCTTTAATGTTGCAGCAACCGAATTGTCGATTATGGGAGAAGCCTCAGCGAGCAGCAGCGTATTTTCAGCATCGTCATCGAACTTGTCTTCCCGGGTTCGAACACAAGCGCAGGTTACGTGGGCCACAGACAATGATTTCCCTGCATCCGGTGAAGTCGTCACTACCCCTGATATATCCAGTGTAATCCAAGAGATTGTTGATTTAGACCAGTGGTGTGGTGGTAAAGATTTATCCTTACTTATTGAAGGTGTAAGTAGCGATAGCGCAAGTAACCGTTTAGCAAGAGCACAGGACGCGGGCCAAGGCGGTGCGCCTCAACTGGTGGTAACCTATGACGATAGTACCGCCACAGGGTGTATCGCTGGCGAGGCGCTGTATCAGGTATCAAGCTCAAGGGACAATTTAGAAGAAGATTATCGTGGTTATCGAAATACGGGTGCAGAGCTAACATTTAATAGTAGTTACAATAGCTATATTGGCATTCGCTTTCAAAATGTAAACATTCCACAGGGGGCGCAAATTAGTGAAGCCTATTTAGCATTCACCGCCTACGATACCTCAAGAAATAATACTTCAACAATGGAAATACGCGGGGTTGCCAGCGATGATGCCGATGACTTCTATCCGGCTTATCGATATCATTTGCGTAATCTTAGCAAAACGTCAGGTATTACCTGGTCCATGCCTAGGTTTAGGCGCTATTCCGAATACACTTCACCGGATTTATCTGCCATTGTGAAGGAAGTTATCGACCGGCCGGGGTGGGAGCCTGGCAATGCGTTAGCGTTTGTATTTAGTGATTTTAACAACTATCGCGGTGCCTACAGCTACAACGATGTTCCCTCTGCTGCGCCCCGTTTAATTGTTAAGTTCAATGGTAGTGCTACTCCCGGGGCTACGTCGACGGTACGTGAACACCTAGTCAGTAAAGTGGATGAGCTAAGCGCCAGTGGTTATACCCCCATTGTAGATACATTGTATGAGGCGGTGAATTATTATGGCGGTAGAAATGTAGATTACGGGCTAACCCGGGGTAACTACAATGTGTCTAATACAGTACGGCGCAATACTCGGGTAAGCCACAGAAGTAGCTATTTGGGTAGCGATGCGGTTCGTCCAATTGGGTGCACAGATGACAACCTTTCCGATAGCGATTGTATCAACGAATATATTCCTAGCGGCGCCACCTATATTTCGCCTGTAGGTGACTTACAGTGTCAAACTAATAATCATATTGTGTTGCTATCAGATGGCGAGGCAAACAGTAATCACAGCGTAACAAAAATAGAAGCGTTACTGAATAAAAGTTGTAGCGGCAGTGGCGGTGAGAAATGTGGTCTGGACCTGGTTAAAGATATCAGTAAGTCAGAAACCTCATCTATCGATAGACGCATTATCACCCATACCATAGGGTTTGCTGCCAATACCTCAGCAAATAACTTTCTTAATCAGCTGGCTCTTCAAAGTGGTGGTGGTTTCTATCAGGCTGATAACAGTACCGATTTACTCGCCGCATTTAATACCATTTTACGTTCAGTGAAAGATATTAATGCTACGTTTGTCTCCCCTGGTGTGGCAGTGAACCAGCTAAACCGTTTAACCCATCGCGACGAGCTATATTTTGCGTTATTTAAACCTAGCGAAGGTGCTATATGGCCCGGCAACCTTAAACGCTATCGTTTAAGCGGCGATGAGGTATTAGATAAAAATGGCCTTGACGCGGTAGATAGCGTAACCGGCTTCTTCGCCGATAACTCACATAGTTATTGGTCGGTACTGGCTGATGGTAATGATGTAAGAGAGGGGGGAGCAGCGAGCAAAATGGGCGTAAATAGAAATATGTATGTGTTTGACAGCGCAGGCACTATCGCTCGCACCGCGAACATCTTGCATGAAGACAATAATGCTATAACCACCACTTCGTTGGGCATAGAAGATGAAGCTGACGCTGAAGACTTACGCACTACCTTACTTAAGTGGGCGCGAGGGATAGATGTTAAAGACAGCGATGGCGATGGCGATAGCAGCGATGTGCGCTTGCAAATGGGCGACCCCATCCATTCTCAACCTGTTATTGTTAACTACAGTGATACTGACTCAGCCATCTTCGTGGCAACGAACCATGGCATGTTGCATTCTTTCGATGCACAAACGGGAGAAGAGAATTTCGCCGTTATGCCCGCCTCTTTGTTGCCTAATCTTCATCATTTTTATCAAGATATTTCTACCTTTGAACATCAGTACGGATTAGACGGTGACATGGTACTTCGTACGGTGGGAACCAGTACGTACTTGTATCTGGGAATGCGTCGCGGAGGACGTAACTACTACGTTTTTGACATTACGCAAAAAACATCACCTGTGCTCAAGTTTATGATTGAAGGCGGCAGTACCGGGCTTGAAAAATTGGGGCAAAGTTGGTCCCGTCCAACGATTACAAAAGTACGAATGGGAAGCCAAGAAAAAAACGTCATGATAGTAGGGGGCGGCTACGATGTAGCACAAGATGATAAGACGGTACGCAGTGCAGACTCAGTAGGTAACGCTATCTTTATGTTTGATGCGGATACAGGCGCGTTACTTTGGTCAGCCAGTAATGCCGATGCTGACGTGAATATTGCCTCTATGAATTACAGTATACCAGGGCGGATTTCGGTGATAGACAGAGACAACGATGGCTATGCCGATCATATGTATGCTGGCGATATGGGCGGGCAGCTATTTCGCTTTGATATATTTAATGGAAGATCAGGCAGCGATTTTATTAAAGGCGCACGTTTAGCCGACTTTGGCGGTGATACGGCAGAATCTAATCGTCGGTTTTTCTATGGCCCAGATGTTACCGAGGTAGCCCTTGGCGATGACCTTTACTATGGCGTTGCAATAGGTAGCGGCTGGCGTGCTTCACCCCTTGATATTACCGTGGAAGACAATTTTTATATGCTAAAAGATGAGGGGGTCTTCACTCGAACTTCTGACGGTGAGTATAGTTTTATGACCACGGTTGATAGCAGTGATCTTTATAATGCCACCGACCATGCTTTAACCAGTAGTGAAGAAACCACTCGCAGTCTTGCTGCCGCAGAATTTGCTAATAAAGCAGGCTGGCATATAGCGTTGACCACGGGGGGGGAGAAGGTGTTGTCTTCGCCGCTAATTATAGATTATAAAGTCTTTTTCACCACCTACGTACCTGCTGTGAGTAGCACCAGTGCCTGCGCACCTCCTACTGGTAATAGTAGAGCCTATTTGGTGAACATGTTTAATGCAAACGCAGTAAGCGATTTAAATAACAATGGCGACTTAGACAGCTCTGATAGGTTTGCCGATTTGAAACAAACAGGCATCGCCCCTGAAACAAAAATATTAATAGAAGATATAGTAAGCCCTGTGGTGTGTTTAGGTACCGAATGTGTATCTGCGGTGATAAAAGTTGACGATGACGGTGAAGAACAAGCATGCACCTCGGCGTTTGCGTGTTTAGCCCAAAATATCTATGGCAAATTTGAACGCATTCAGCGCGGAAGTTGGCGTACAGAAACCGAAAGAGACGAGTAAATAAAACAATGAAAATAGCCAGTAAACACGGTTTTTCCCTTATCGAGCTGATGATAGTAGTGGCCATTATTGGCATTATCGCCAGCATTGCTTACCCATCATATCAATCGGTCGTGGTAGGTAGTTATCGAAGCAATGCACAAGCCGACTTGCTAGGCTTAGCGTCTGCCATGGAACGCCATCATAGCGGAAGTTTTAGTTATCAAGGCGCAGGCGTAAATGGCGCAAACACGGGGACGCCGGCTATTTTTGCCAGTTACTCCCCTTCGGCGGAAGGCGCAGCGAATAAACGCTATAATTTAACTATTGTATCAGCCGATACATCTTCGTTTTTGATAGAAGCGGTGCCGGTGTCAGGGAGCCCGCAGGCCGCTGATGGTAGCCTATTTTATTTTAGCGATGGTCGCAAAGCATGGGATGCTAACAATAACGACAGTATTGAGTCATCTGAGTACTGCTGGAGTTGTTAAAAGCAATGATGACTGACTTATTCCTTCGGTAGCGGTGTTTGAGCATCACTATGGGGGAGCACGGGGTCTAATCGAGCAATATCGCTAAGTATTTGCTGTGTATTATGCTTATTGTTTCTTGCTTGTGTACGGGTAACGGCCAAGCGTTTTGCATCTTGTTGCTTGCTAAGGGCTAGCGTCTGTTTCCAGTGATTAAAAACGGTTTGGTGAAACGCCAATAAAATTAATATGCTTGTGATGAAAAGTACCGAGGCAATCAATACTTCTGTAAGTGCAAAGCCCGCATTATGACGCATACAAAGCCGTTTACTTAAAGTCATGCCAGCTTCCTCGTGTCGGGACTACCCGGTGTACGCCAGCAGATGTTTGTAGCCGTTGTAGTAACCTAAGATCATATGAAACCATTCCATTGATTTGCATACTGAGTGGTTGATTGCTCATTATTGCGCCTATCACCTTACTGCTGTGTTTTATCGCTAGGCGCTTAGGTGTGCCTGTGGTGGTTACCAGTATGACTAACCCGTGAAGGGTGGAATTCCAACCAAGTGTTAAATTACCGTTTTTAACAATAAGCAGTATGGGAGCGTCTGCAGTGCCTAATGATTGGGTATTGCCGATATGACAATCACCCTCTATCCACACTACCGTACGCGTAATTTTCTTCTCACAGTTTTGTATTGTTTGAGTAGCGTCAAAATCCGCAGGAGATAATTCGCGGATTGAACGATTTAATAGCCGCGTTGTAATATCGTCATCGTCTTCGGTAATCGCACTGTCAGGAAGATTAAACAGGCCACTGTATCGCAAATAAGCACGATATATACTAATGCTAGGCGAGTTAGCGATGAGGTGAATGTTAAAGCGGTTAACCATGGTTCCATTGCTCGCGGTAAAAGTTTGTCGGTGTATTGTGCTTGTCGGGTAGTTTTCCCGCATCTGTGCACCGTCACCTGTTAGCTTAAGTTGCTGCACAATGTTTTGCATTTTTTCATCAAGGTCGGCGTATGCTTGCTGGTGGGAAAATCGGCTATTAAGCATTCTCATTTCGCCCCCCAAGCGTTGGCTACTAATCCAAATACTTAGTGTGGCTAAACTTAATAGAATACTCACTACGCTAAGGAGTACAATTCCACTTTGTGGCACCTTATTGACTGTTTTAATAAGCATTGTTTACCTTTATTACTATGCTGCTAGTCGATTTTAGGGCCGGGTTGTGGGTAGTATGAACCGCTAAATATACCTGTATTACTTGTTCGCTAAGGGAGTGATAAACCGGGCTGAGCGTGAAAGCCGATACCACCATTTTTTTGCTATCAGTAAGATCGTGCCAGCCACTTTGACTGCAAGACTTCCCTGCTACGCGATACTCTAGCGCCTTGTCGCGCAAACGAAAACCAAGCATTTCAGATGGGGCGGCGAGAGAAATTTTACCATCATGATTTTTGTCGTAGGCGAAAAGTACACAAGAGTCTGGCGCGCCGGTGGGGTGTTTGTCGATGAGTATCGCCGGGGCCGGGGCAGTTAAAAGACTAAGGCTTCCATTGTTATGAGTTTCTCCCGTTTCTGCCAGATAGCCCGCGCGGGACAGCTGCAACGATATGGTTTGGGTAAGAAGTCGCAATTCACTTTCTAAAACCAGCCGCTGGTTCAGGGTATTTAACGAATGCGCCAAGCTAAGCACACTTGATGTGGCAAACAGGATAACCGCAGCGCCAATTGCCAGTGCAACTATAAGTTCGGTTAAGCTAAAACCAGTCTTGCTCAACATTTTGGAATACCACTGGTGGCGATAGCATTCGCGAGCGAACACATTCTGCTTCGCCCTAAATTACTCACAACCACTCGTCCTTCGTAATCGTCAGTAACGATAGATAAGCTAAGTGCGCTTGAAAAACCCATGCCGTGGGTGCCGTCAAAAGTGATGGTCTTTTTTTCATCTCCAGCTACTTCCAGGCGGCTATTGAGCGTTGCGTAGGTTAATCTGAATTCTTGGCCTCCTATGTGGCACTCCCCCACTTGATGGCAGTTACACGTACTGCCGGTAGTAAGCCCCAGGCAGCCCGCGTGTGAGGGGTCTATAGCTACATTCACTGTTTTTCGGTGTGATAACGCATGCGTTCTGCCTTGGTGCAGCAACAAGTGGCTTTGTCGTAAGGCGGCAACAAATTCACTCTGTTGTCGCCAGTTCAGGTAAGAAGGGGCCGCGAGCATGGTGAGTATGGCTACGATGCTGACCGCTACCATACTTTCTGTGAGTGTGAACCCTCGGTGGGGAAGATAAACCATGCTTTAGTCCGGTTATGTGGCTATTTCTCTGTTGGTAACCTTGAGCATACTGAAACAATGGGAAGAAGGAAGCTGTACCATGGGTGGGAAAAATAAACGAGGCACAACAAGCCATGCAGGCTTTTCTCTAATTGAGTTGATGCTCGTAGTGGGATTGATTGGCATAATGATGGCTATTGCTGTGCCTAGCTATCAAGCAAGTCGTGATCGCGCCACGCGTCACCAAGCTATTACTTACTTATTGACCTTGCAAATAAAACAAGAATATTACTGGTTAAATGAAGGGCAATACCGACGTTTAACCGGCCTCCCTATGCACAATATAAAAGGTGTGTCTGTTAGCGAAGAAGAAAAACCCAGCGCGGGCTACGCTATTTCTGTCACGTTGCAATACTTGCCTAAAGAGGATGAATGTAGAACCTTAACCATAACCCCAGTAGCGACCTTACCGAGTCAATGCTGGCTTGGATAGCCTAGGGGCGAGGCGCTGTGTATTTACGTAGACGAGCAGGCAAGGGGGCTTCCACTTAAATCCTCTTTAAGGCCATCATTATCACTATCTATGGCTACTGCAATCCTACCGTTAAGCGTTAATAGCACAGCGGAAGCGTAGCTAGCATCTCGGGTATCTGGGCATATGATTATGGAGGTACGAGTATCTATACTGCCATCTTCGAAAAACAGAAGGCTACCTGATGCACCTAATATTAAGTTACGTTGGTTTATAGCGTCGCTGGTGGCTATTAAGGTTTCATTATTATCAATCTTGCTATTGCCGTTACTATCAATAAACACCATTTTACCGCGTTGCCAATCGTCTACACAGTTGATGTAATCGATAGACGGGCACAAGGTTACATTTACCTGCTCATTGACACCAGTAAAGCGCGCTCGTTGCACAATAGCACTAAGACTGTTTATATCGGCAGTTATCCTATTCTTTATAAGTATACTGGATACATTGGGCCCTACCATAGTCACCATGATGGCCAGTATTGCTACCGTAATTAGCATTTCAAAGAGGGTTAGCCCTGCCTGAACGTGGGCCGAAATAATCGACGTGGGGCGCGGTGCAATTTTCACTATTTATGTTATCCAAAGCCACTAAGGTCAAAAACAGATTATACGAGACCAATGTGATAGTAGAGCCAACGTATGATGCGTGGTTTAGAGTAAACTATAATGGCGAGAGTTGGGTATGCCAATTAACAATTAGGCATTGTTGACAATACAATGGCTGTTAGCGAGGCGCTTAATTTAACCTTTATGGATAAGAATGTACCCAATAGCACTAACATCTGGTTTCAGTTTGGCGTAAACTCAGACCTCAGGACGCCTTAATCAATGTGGACATTATAATGCAAAAACAAGCAGTTATTGAAGAAATGAAAGTGCTGCCTGAAATCGACGTAGCCTTTGAAGTCACGCGTCGTGTGTCTTTTATCAAGAAGCAGTTACTTTCTTCAGGGTTAAATGCACTTGTGCTAGGAATAAGCGGTGGCATTGACTCTTGTACGTTAGGTCGGCTCGCTCAGCTCGCAGTGGATGAGTTGAACGCCGAGCAGCACGAAGCGTATCAATTTATTGCCGTTAGATTACCTTACCAAACCCAGGCTGACGAGCAAGATGCGCAGGCATCTATAGATTTCATCAAGCCCACCCACGCGGTAACCGTAAACGTACAGCCTGGCGCAGACGCTATCCACCAAGCTACTTCTGATGCGCTTAATGGTACAGGCCTATTGCCTGACAACGACGCCAAAGTAGACTTCGTTAAAGGTAACGTTAAAGCGCGTACGCGTATGGTTATCCAATACGAGATAGCCGGTTTGGTGGATGGTTTAGTTCTAGGGACAGACCATTCTGCTGAAAATATCACAGGCTTTTACACTAAGTACGGAGACGGTGCATGTGATCTAGCCCCCTTGTTTGGGCTTAGTAAACGTCAAGTGCGTCAAGTTGCAGCCTATTTGAAAGCGCCTGAGCATGTTATTACTAAAGCGCCTACCGCTGATCTAGAGAGTTTGTCGCCACAGAAGGCTGATGAGAAAGCCTTAGGCATGACTTATGATCAAATTGACGATTTCCTTGAAGGTAAGTCTGTATCAGCGGAAGTGGTTGAGAAGCTACTGTACATTTATCAGCGTACTCAACATAAGCGCGTTCCTATACCCACAATTTACGACGAGTAGGTGCTATGAAAAAAATAGAAGCTATAGTTAAACCATTTAAAATGGACGATGTAAGAGAAGCGCTGGCAGAAGTTGGTATTGCTGGTATGACAGTATCTGAAGTAAAAGGCTTTGGTCGCCAAAAAGGTCACACCGAGTTATACCGCGGCGCAGAATATCAAGTTGATTTTTTACCTAAAATTAAAATTGAAGTGGTGTTGGATGACGACCGCGTTGAGCAAGCAATTGAAGCGATAGAATCTTCGGCTAAGACAGGTAAAATTGGCGATGGTAAGATATTTGTTTACAACGTTGAGAGCGCCATACGTATTCGTACTGGTGAGCAAAACGAAGAAGCAATATAAGTATTACTAATACCCTAGCCTATAAACAAAAAAGGGAGCCAACTGGCTCCCTTTTTATTAACTAAGATTTAGTGATCGTGGCCGCAACCGCCAGCTGCGTGTGCGTGGCCATGCTCAAGTTCTTCTGCGGTAGCATCTCGAACATCAACAACTTCTACATCAAAGGTAAGGGGAATACCCGCTAGCGGGTGATTACCGTCCACCACAACTTCCTCGTCGGTGGTTTCAATAATGATAACCGATTGCTCACCTTCAGGGGTTGTCGCTCTAAACGACATACCCACTTCCACGTCCATGCCATCAAACATTGAACGTGGCACTTGCTGCACAAGGGCATCGATACGTTCTCCGTACGCTTTTTCTGGCTCAACCGATAGGTTGAATTTGTCGCCTTTTTGTTTTCCCATTAAGGCGTCTTCTAAGCCTTCAATAAGAAAGCGGCGGCCTTGTAGCACTACTAAAGGTTCTTTACCAACAGACGAGTCAAGCTCTGTTCCGTCTTCGGTAGACACTGTGTAGTGAAGGCTAACAACACTATCAGAAGTAATGGTCATAATAGATCCTATTTTTTGGGCCTCGTAAGGCGATGAATTTAAATTGTTTGAACCCCAGACGTATCTATTTACGCTTTTTCACAATTTTACTGGCCGCTTGTTCAATACTGTAGGGCAGTGGATTTGGGTAGCACACAATGTCTGGTTGCTGTGCTAAACGATGAGCGTCGTCTTGCTGTGTATCATTGGCAAGTACCGACATTATCCACGTTTCTTCGGCGAGCGTGGCCGATGCTATGATCATACCTGCTCTGCGCCAATTGTCACCCAACTGTTTCTCGAGGTTACTGCCAACTTCAACATCAACTGCTTTGGGTATAGTAAAACTATAGGCCGCTCGCTTATTTTTTCCAAGAAAGCGAGTGCGTGCGACGACTTCTTGGCCCATATAGCACCCTTTATCAAAGTCGATACCATCGATGGCCTGCACGTTAAGCATTTGCGGAATATACTCATTAACCCCGCTCTCACTAAGTGTCGGAATTACGTTGCTAATCAATAAAGCATTATAAATCTCTTGCGAATAGACAGCGCCCTCGGCTTTTTCGCTAAAGCGTTCTTCTAAGGCTTTGGATTCGCTAGCCGCGATAATGAGATAGTAGCCGGCCTGGCTTAACGGGGCTTTGAACACTTTTCCCGCAGAAGATTGCGCAGAGCTCATAGGCTCTTCAGGCAAGCTATCAAAATAAGGCGTTAATACCGATTCAGCTAAGGCTTGGCTAATAAAATACTGGTTATACTCATCGCTCTTATCCACAATGTCTACTTTGGAGAAAACGCCGTACTTATTGAGCTGTGCAAGGGTGTGCGCACCTGCCTCTTTATCGGTAACGAGAACTATTTCATTGTTCATTCGTGTAATCATCGAAACAGACCAAGTTTTGCCTTTATTGTCGCAGTGGGCGCAAAATCTAACCTTGGTGTTATCCAGTTCGTTAACATTCACCGTTACTTGCCCGTGTAAATAGCTGTCCGCCTGCTCGCCTTCAAGGCTTATCAACATTTGATTGGATAAACGGATGGCGTAATGAGATGGCAGATCTGAGAGCGAGTGTAATGCTGTCATGTAGAGTCCTGAATAAAATTGCAAATGATAGCGTCAGTAAAACGCGTTTAACTATTCTCTTTAAGGTGTGGTGCTAAATCAATATATCAAGGGGGGAATGCACAATCGCGCGTATATGCCGTTCGCGAAGTATTAAAATACAGGAAAAAAGGCGTACCCTCGTTACAATACTCAGCGAATCAGACTAAAAGGGCAGTGATCCTGGCCCCCGCGCCATGATATTATCTAACAGTCCTAATAACTAGAATGCTGATATGTTTGAACAAAAAAGATTATCTCGCCTTAAATGGGCCTGTCGCCGCGGAATGTTAGAGCTAGACGTTCTTTTGTTGCCGTTTGTAGAAGAAGCTTTTGCTGATTTACCCTATGAAAAACAAGAAACATTTGAGCGTTTACTCACGTGTGATGATCCCGATTTATTTGCATGGATAATGGGCCACCAGAAGTGCGACGACCCTGAACTCGCCGAGATGGTTTCCATCGTCGTCAATCGTGTCAAAGCACAGGGTTAAGCTGCATTATTGTGCAATAAGACGCTACGGTTTCTTATTACCCGTGGCGTCGTTGGCCCTTGCCCTTGTTGCTATGCCTGAACCAGTATGGTCTTACGCAGTGGCCCCCTGGCTGGCATTAGCGGCGTTTACAGGCCTTGTCGGATTAAAAAACGTATTTGGTTACAAAAATATAGGTCATAGTGATCTGTATACCTTAGCCTGTGATGGTACACTGCAAACCCACTTATTGGCTGGGGAAGAAGTAAGTTTTCCTACCTACAGTATTCACCCTGCGTCAAAGATAATGCCGTGGGGCATTGCATTAGCAGTGGCGAAAAACGCCGATTGTGGCAGTAGAAATTCGGCGAAGCACTTACGCTGGATATTGAAAGGTGAATGTGCAGAAGCGGACTATAGACGTTTTTGTCGCTCCGTTTTACAAGCACACATTCACAACGTAACAAGGAATAACATTGATGTTTCGTGAGTATATAAAAGCCCTCTTTAAACGAGCAGATTCGCGGCAGTTATCACAATTTCGCCCGCCTACGTTACCTCCTCGTATTTATACTAAATACATTAATGTGGATAGCACACACTACCAAAAATTCTGCCATGAAACGCAGTGGCATAGCGATGATCACATGCATCCCTTGTATTTGCAGGTACTGTCGTTGCCGTTGCAAATGCAGTGTTTACTTGACAAAAAAAGTCCATTTCCCTTACTCGGTTTAATTCATTACGCCAATAAGGTTCAAGTGCATGGGAACTGCAATATAACCGACGTTTTTGAGTGCCGCGTTAAATTTAGCGACGTGCGGCCTCATAGCAGAGGGTGGGAATTTGATGTGTCTTTGTTTGCTTTTCAACATGGACAATGCGTTTATGAAGCCATTAGCACCTACTTATTGAAAGCAAAAGCGGTACATGTTGCGCCTAAGCCTATTCCAGCGCAAACGAATGATAGCTGTTTTGAAGAAAGCCAATGTGAAATCGGGACCCTTGATGTTTCTACTGACATTGGGCGCAGGTATGCCAAACTTTCGGGCGATTATAACCCTATTCACTTGTATCCATTCACGGCTAAAGCGTTTGGATTTAAACAACCCATTGCACATGGCATGTGGACCTTGGCGCGAACGATTTCTGTGGTTATGCAAAATGAAGACAAAGTGCTAAGTCAGGTAGATTGCTACTTTAAGCGCCCCATTTATTTGCCCTCGAAAGTACAGTTAATAACCTATTGTGAAACTGAAAACGCATGCAATGTGGATGTAGTTGACGAAGAACACGCATATACCCATCTAAAAGCGCAGCTTACCTTTTAACGGCGCGTAAACTACCTAAGCACAGCACAGATACATGCGCATAAAAAGCCCCCGAATATAACTTGCATTATGGCGAGCAGGGGGCTTTTTTGTTACCGCTTTTTATTACCGCACCTTAACCTTATTTCGATGTCCACTGTGTGCACGGTAAAACCGCGCGGCATATGTGAGCACTAGAGATGGGGGCTCGATGAGGTAGCGTTTAATGAGCCCGGCACCGATTGAGATTCGTTAGGTTCGGGGGCAAGTATGGTCGGCACAGGGTTTGCTAATTGTTCCGGGTGATCAAGGTTAAAGTGCAAACCGCGGCTTTCTTTTCGCGCCATTGCACAACGCACGATAAGTTCTGCTACCGTCACTAAGTTTCTTAGTTCAAGTAAGTTGTTGCTTACCCTAAAATGGGAATAATACTCGTTAATTTCCTGCTCTAACAATTGAATACGGCGCATAGCACGCTCTAAACGTTTATTGGTTCGAACGATCCCGACGTAATCCCACATAAACAAGCGCAACTCGTGCCAGTTATGTTGAATAATAACTTCTTCGTCTGAGTCTGACACTTGGCTTTCGTCCCACGGTAATATGGGCTCTTCACAAGAGGCGATGGGCAATTTAGAAATAATGTGCTCAGCGGCGGCAGTGGCAAAAACGATACATTCTAATAGCGAGTTTGACGCCATACGGTTAGCACCGTGCAACCCCGTATAGGCCACTTCGCCGATAGCATACACGTTCTCTAAATCTGTCTTAGCGTTGAAATCAGTCATTACACCGCCACAGCTATAGTGCGCTGCAGGTACCACGGGAATAGGTTCACGGGTAATATCAATGCCCAGTGAGCGACATTTACGATAGATATTAGGAAAATGTTTAACGATAAAATCGGCAGGCTTATGGCTAATATCTAAATACATACAATCAGCGCCTAGCCGTTTCATTTCATAATCTATCGCACGCGCAACCACATCCCGCGGCGCCAAATCGCCACGCTCATCAAACTTTTTCATAAACCGAGTGCCATCGGCATGGCATAAAAATGCACCTTCGCCACGTAGCGCTTCAGTAATCAAAAAGTTGCGAGCTTGTGGATGGAACAAGCAGGTGGGATGAAACTGGTTGAACTCCATATTTGCAACCCGACATCCTGCTCGCCATGCCATCGCAATACCATCGCCGCTAGACACGTCAGGGTTAGAGGTATACTGATAAACTTTACTACCGCCCCCTGTGGCCAACGCAATAAAAGGTGCGCGAATCACTTCTACATGTTCCTGCGTGCGATTCCACACGTAGGCCCCTACGCAGTGACCCTTTTGGGTTTTTGAGGGAATGAGGTCGATAGCGTTGTAACGTTCAAAAATATGTATGTTAGGGTGCGTAGATACGGCATCGTTAAGGGTAATTTGCAACGCCTCGCCAGTGGCATCTGCGGCATGCAAAATACGTCTATGGCTATGGCCACCTTCGCGGGTTAAATGAAAGCGCTTTTCACCTGATTCGGTCTTTTCCGTATCAAACGGTACCCCATAACCAATTAACCAGCTTAACGCATCTTTAGCCCGTTCCGTAGTGAACCGTACGGCCGGCTCTTCACATAGGCCGCCGCCTGCGTTTAGGGTATCTTTTACATGCGCATCAATTGAGTCTTGTTCATCAAATACTGCCGCAATACCTCCTTGCGCATAGCGTGTTGAACCTTCGTTCCTATCACTTTTACTTAATACAATAACCTGGCAATGTTCTGCCAATTTAAGTGCTAGGCTTAATCCGGCAGCTCCGCTACCGATAACGAGCACATCACATCGATGTTCTATGGCATTTGACGTGGAAGTTAGTGAAGACGACACTGATTTCATGTATTTTTATATATATTCAAATGAGCAAAGGTTCGGCAAGTCTAATGGATGAGTGATAAAACACAATGATCCTTGCGACTTTCCCTAAGCATTTTTTATTATTTTTAATATTTTTAATGTGAATTAAGAACTTTATTTAAAAGTTAACGTCTACATCCATGCTTGTGAGAGCTATGTTGTAGTTGAAGTAGGAGTAGTGGCTCGAATGAGCGAGCAAATAACCGACCAACAATTGGTTGAGAAAGTACAGCACGGTGATAAGAATGCATTTAACCTACTGGTGACACGATACCAGCATAAGGTTATGCATTTAGTATCCCGCTATGTGAAAAATTCAGGCGATGTGGCAGATGTTACTCAAGATGCGTTTATTAAGGCGTACCGTGCCCTACCAAATTTTCGTGGCGACAGTGCGTTCTATACTTGGCTGTATCGGATTGCGGTAAACAGTGCTAAAAATTATTTAGTAGCACAGGGCCGCAAGCCTCCCGCGAGTGATGTAGATGCTGAGGAAGCTGATTATTACGAAGGCAGTGACGCGCTAAAAGAACAATCGACACCGGAACGAAGCTTACTCTCCGATGAAATAGAAGAAACGCTATTTCGCGTAGTAGAGAAATTACCCGATGACTTACGTATGGCCATTACCTTGCGCGAGATTGAAGGGTTAAGTTACGAAGAAATTGCAGGGGTGATGTCTTGCCCTGTAGGCACGGTTCGTTCACGTATTTTCAGAGCTCGGGAAGCAATAGATAAGGTTATCCAGCCGCTGTTAGAAAATTAAATATGCGGAAAATGAACTTTCTGCATATTGAGTAGACTAACAGGTGTGTTAGGGTAGAAAATGATCACGAATGGTCAGGAAATGAATTTATGACGCAACAGCAAGAAAAAATGTCCGCATTCATGGATGGCGAAATAGATGATGATAGCATCATCAACGCCATCAAAAATGATGACGCGCTACAAGCGAAGTGGCAACGCTATCATGTAATGAGAGGCGTAATGCGAAAAGAAGCGCATGTTGCACCTGAACTTGATATTGCTTCGGCAGTGGCAACGGCACTTGAAGATGAGCCGGCTATAGTCGCGCCGAAAAAACCGCGATGGCGCAATGTTCCCGTTTTAGGGAATGTGGTACCCTTTGCGAAGCAGTCAGGGCAGTTTGCCATGGCGGCATCAGTGGCCGTAGCGGTTATTCTAGGTGTTCAGAACTTCAATCAACCCGCACCGACGGAACCCTTTATGACCGCACCGACGGCAGGGCCACAAGGTGGGTTGGCGCCGGTAAGCCTTGAGCAAACCCGTGCGTTACCACGAAACGACATGAACGAAGTGCTTGTGAAGAAGCGTAAAATCAACGCATTAATTGCCGACCATGAACAGCAGTTAAAAATTAAGCAAGCGCAAGAGTCAGAAGAGAATGAATATGAGGGCAGCCCTAACCAGCGCCCCTAATGACGAAGTTGCATGAAAAATACAGTGAATAATAACGTACCAGCGCCAAAGTCGCTGGTACGTGTGTTTTCGGACACAGTAAAACAACGTAGCAAAGTGAATTTTTCCCTTCTATTGGTCGCTGGCTTATTTACAAGTGGTTACGCGGCTGGCCAACAAACCACACCCTCTAACAGCGCTATCGAAGTAGAAGAGACGCAAGCGTCAACGCAAACTTCGCCACAAACCTCCCTTGATCGTATTGAAAGTGAGTCCACCGTGCTCGCCGATAAGCCGCCTTTAGCGATGCCAGATAGTACCGCGGAATGGCTAACGCGTTTAAGCGAAGTGGTTAGCACAAGAAATTTTCAGGTGTCTTTTGTACAAAGTCGGGCAGGAGGCGAGACCGTTCCATATCTTTGGCGTCACGCAGTGATGCCTGATGGCACTGTGATGGAACAACTAAATTTACAGAACGGGCCAGGTCGAGAGTTAATCAGAGTTGGCGATATAGTGAGCGTTTTCGAGCCGGATGTATCGCCTTATAGCTTGAAGTCTGAGCATATCAATGGCCCTATCCCAAGTTCGTTGTTACACCATCCCAACCGGCTTAAAACAGGGTATGAGTTCGTATCTGTAGGAAGAGCGAGGGTTGCAGGACGTCCAGCGCAGCAAATTCGTATTGTTAGCAGAGACAACAACCGATTTAGTTATCAGCTATGGTTAGATGAAGAAACCGGTATGCTACTTAAGCTTAATATGCTTGATTTACAAGGCGGCTTGCTCGAACAAATACAAGTGACTTCGATGGAGTTAACTGCTGCGCCAGATGCGTATTTTGAGCGTATTAACAAAGCGAGCTTGCCAAAGCCAATGGTGATCCCGCAGCGTCAGTCGAAAGCACATTCTTGGTACGTAGACTTTCTTCCCAAAGGAATGACAGAAGTAAAACAAGATACTCGAAGACTTGCGTTAACTGGGCAAGTGGTAGAGTACAAAATGTACAGTGATGGGCTAGTTGATGTGTCTGTGTATGTGCAACCTGCAGCAGATGCACTGGGAAGCGATCTAGTTTTGCGTAATAATTTAAGTACATTTCTTACCTTAACCGATGGTAAAGCACAGGTTACGGTAGTAGGGGAAATTCCTCTGCAAACCGCCAATGCTATGGCTACATCGTTAACGCCAACGCCAGCGGCAAACCCATGATTAAAGAAACTGCTACGGTTGTCGCCATCGACGGTGATCTCATTACCGTTGAAGCAGCTATAAAGTCTACCTGCAGTAGTTGTCAGGCACAAAGCGACTGCGGTACCGGCGCAATATCCCGCGCACTGGCGCCGAAAACGCAACAGTTAACCTTGCGTTCGCCGCTGCCCGTTTCGCTCGGCCAGCAGGTTACTGTAGGCGTACCAGAGGCGGGGGTTTTAAGCGCATCAGCGTGGTTATATTTAATTCCGCTATTGGTCTTTATTACGGCAATGTTGGGGCTATCCCAATTACTGCCTATGATGGGAATGACCCATGAATTATGGCCACTTATTCCTGCCGTGCTTGTCACCTTTGCTACCTATCGTTTTGTAGCCAAGCGATTAAAGCGTCGAGATCAAGGTAAATATCAAACTGTCTTACTTCGTGCTATCAGCGAATAATCGCGCCCTACAGCCAAGGGCTTTAATGAGATAGGTAAAAATAACGGTGTTGACCCGCCCAAATATGCAAGCTAATTCGCTTTTCGGCAAAGAAATGGGTAAAATCCGCACGCGCTAGGCAGAACCTCAATAATTAGGGCTGTCGGCATTTTTTTGTTTAATGAATTTTTCTGCAGGTAATTTCCAGCATTATGCAACAATCGCACATTCGTAACTTCAGTATTATCGCCCACATTGACCACGGTAAGTCTACCTTGTCAGACCGTCTAATTCAGCATTGTGGAGGGCTTTCCGATCGCGAAATGAATGAGCAAGTTCTTGACTCGATGGACCTTGAGAAAGAGCGTGGAATTACCATTAAGGCGCAAAGCGTTACGCTAAATTACACTGCCCAAAATGGTGAAACCTACCAGTTGAATTTCATCGACACTCCAGGGCACGTAGATTTTACGTATGAAGTTTCTCGTTCTTTGGCCGCCTGCGAAGGTGCGCTTTTAGTGGTTGATGCGGGGCAGGGTGTGGAAGCGCAAACACTCGCGAACTGCTACACCGCCATTGAAATGGATATGGAAGTGGTTCCGGTACTTAACAAGATAGACCTGCCGCAAGCCGATCCTGACCGCGTGGCTGAAGAAATTGAAGATATAGTCGGTATTGATGCACTAGATGCGGTTCGATGTTCAGCGAAAACCGGCATCGGCATCGAAGATGTATTGGAAGTTATCGTTAATAAGATACCACCGCCAGAGGGCGAGCGAGAAGCTCCGCTTAAAGCCCTGATCATAGATTCATGGTTTGATAATTATCAAGGCGTGGTGTCGTTAGTACGCATCGTAGAAGGTCAATTGACCAAGAAAGATAAAATTCAAATTATGTCGAATGGTCAAATACACCAGGTAGACAAAATTGGAGTATTTACCCCTAAGGCATTAGACACTGGCGTGCTAAGAGCTGGTGAAGTAGGCTTTATTATTGCGGGCATTAAAGATATTCAAGGCGCCCCTGTTGGCGATACTATTACGTTAGCCAAGCAACCTGCCACCGACATGCTTCCTGGTTTCAAAAAAGTGAAGCCTCAGGTATACGCAGGTATTTTCCCCATTAGTTCAGATGATTATGAAGACTTCCGCGATGCGCTGGCGAAATTAAGCTTAAACGATGCCTCATTATTCTATGAACCGGAAAGCTCCGCGGCGCTAGGCTTTGGATTCCGTATTGGTTTCCTTGGCATGTTGCATATGGAAATTATTCAAGAGCGTTTAGAACGTGAATACGATCTTGGTCTTATTACTACCGCCCCTACCGTTATTTATGAAGTAGAGACTACCAAAGGCGAAATTCTTACCGTTGATAGCCCTGCTAAATTACCAGCAGTTAACGATATTGAAGAAATTCGCGAACCTATGGTTGAAGCCAATATCCTGGTACCACAGGAATATCTCGGTAATGTTATTACTTTATGCGTTGAAAAGCGTGGTATGCAAACTAACATGACTTATCATGGTAAGCAGGTGGCAGTAACTTACGAAATCCCAATGGCAGAAGTGGTACTCGACTTCTTCGATAGACTTAAATCTACCAGCCGTGGATTTGCTTCGTTAGATTATAACTTTAAGCGTTTTCAGTCTTCTGACATGGTACGCGTAGATATACTGATTAACGGCGAGCGTGTGGATGCATTAGCCGTTATTACCCACCGTGAAAACTCTCAAGGCAGAGGCCGTGAATTGGTAGAAAAACTTCGCGAGTTAATTCCTCGCCAGATGTTTGATATTGCGATCCAAGCGGCCATTGGTAATCATATTGTAGCTAGAAGTACGGTTAAACAATTACGCAAAAACGTTATCGCCAAATGTTACGGTGGTGACGTAAGTCGTAAGAAAAAGCTACTTCAGAAGCAGAAAGAAGGGAAGAAGAGAATGAAGCAGGTAGGTAATGTCGAATTACCGCAGGATGCATTCCTTGCAGTGTTAAAGGTGGGTAAATAATGGCCAATTATTTTTCCCAAATTCTGGTGGCACTAACGGTGCTTACTGGTCTTATTTGGTTGGTTGATAGTTTAGTGTTTGCCCCTAAGCGAAAGGCGCGCCTACAGGCCGCGGCAAGCTCAGAAGGTGCAACCTATGGCGAAGATCCTCAACTACCGTATTTGGTAGACACTTCGCAGCAAATTTTCCCCATTATCGCGTTTGTACTGGTATTGCGCTCGTTTATTTATGAGCCCTTTCAAATTCCATCAGGTTCAATGATGCCCACTCTACTGGTAGGCGATTTCATTTTGGTTGAAAAGTTTTCCTACGGCATAAAAGATCCGCTATTTCGCTCAAAGCTGATAGAAACTGGTGAGCCAGAACGTGGTGATGTTGTGGTATTTAAATACCCCGAAGAGCCTTCAGTTGACTATATTAAGCGTGTTGTTGGCTTGCCAGGCGACACGATCGTGTATAAAAATAAACAGGTTTTTATTAAACCCCATTGTGAAAGTGCCACAGCAAGTTGTGAAAAGCTGCAAGCAGTTCCGCTGAAATTTGTTGAGCGTGGAGAGTTTGTGCAGGATATGGCGCAGCTAATGCGCTATACGGAAACGTTAGGCGATACTAAACACGACATTTTACGTCACCCTGTACGTGAAATTTCACCGGTTAATTTCTACACGCAACCGGGTACCCGCAGCAACGAGTGGGTAGTGCCTGAAGGTCAGTATTTTGTGTTAGGCGACAATCGTGATAATAGCCGCGACAGCCGTTTTTGGGGCTTTGTGCCAGACGCTAATTTAGTGGGTAAAGCGGTGGCTATTTGGATTTCATTTGAATTCGAACGTAGCCCTCAAGACTTTTTGCCTTCCTGGATCCCAACCGGCGTGCGTTTTGAACGTGTAGGTGGCATTGATTAATGCAAGGAATTGATAAATATATTCGCCTAAATAAGGCGATAGGTTACACCTTTAGCGATGTAGCCTTACTAGAACAAGCGCTCACTCATCGAAGCGCGGCGAAAAAGCACAACGAACGACTAGAATTTCTCGGCGACGCTATACTTGGTATGGTGATTGGCGAAACCTTATATAAACGCTTTCCAAACGTGCCTGAAGGTAAACTTACGCGTATGCGCTCTACCTTGGTAAAAGGAGACACGTTAGCGGAATTGGCAAGAGAAGCCTGTATGGGTGAACTTTTGTTGCTAGGGCCTGGCGAACTCAAAAGCGGCGGACACCGTCGTAGTTCTATTCTTGCCGATGCAGTAGAAGCTTTGCTAGGCGCTATTTACTTAGACTCTGGTATGGAGGCAGTACGCAGCGTCATCGATCGTTTGTGGGAAAGTCGTATTGAAAAGCTCGACCCGAACGCCCATCCAAAAGACAGTAAAACGCGACTACAAGAATACCTTCAAGGTAAAAAATTACCGTTACCAACCTATGAAGTGATATCGATAACCGGCAAAGATCATGCGCAAACCTTTGAAGTTTGCTGCAAGGTGGAAGGTGAAAGCACGCCGGTTTCTGCAACGGGTAACAGTAGACGCAAAGCGGAACAAGAAGCCGCTAGACTGACTTTGGAGAAGCTAGATGACTGAGCCGAATATTACAACGCGGTGTGGCTTAGTAGCCATCGTAGGCCGGCCTAACGTGGGTAAATCCACCTTATTGAACCGTTTGCTAGGGCAAAAAGTGAGTATTACCTCACGTAAGCCGCAAACCACCCGCCACCGTATTCTCGGTATCGATTCTGAAGGCGATTACCAAGCGGTATACGTGGACACACCAGGATTACACCAGGAAGAAAAACGCGCCATTAACCGTTACATGAACCGCGCAGCGTCAAGCTCTTTAGCCGAAGTAGGCTTAGTGTTGTTTGTCATTGAAGGTACACGCTGGAACAGTGATGATGAAATGGTGCTATCTAAGGTAAAAGAGTCAGGGTTGCCCTGTTATCTTATCGTCAACAAAATGGATAAAGTTGAAGATAAAGAAGCCTTTATGGTGCATCTACAGCAGTTAGCTCAAAAGCATACGTTTGAACATATAGTGCCGGTAAGTGCTACTCAAGGCAAAATGGTGGATGAAATCCGCGAACTTGTTGCGAAGAATCTGCCAGCAAGTGAGTTCTTTTTCCCCGAAGACTATATTACAGACAGGTCTAGCCGGTTTATGGCCGCGGAGATTATCCGTGAAAAGCTTATGCGTTTCACCGGTGATGAACTTCCTTACTCTACTACCGTAGAAATAGAACAATTTAAACTTGCTGATAACGGTATCTATCGCATTAGCGGGCTCATTCTCGTTGAACGTGAAACCCAAAAACGTATGATCATAGGTAAAGGTGGTAAGCACCTTAAAACCATCGGTGAGCATGCACGAAAAGACATGGAAAAGTTATTTGATAACAAAGTGTTTTTGGAATTATGGGTAAAAGTAAAACAGGGGTGGGCCGATGATGAGCGTGCTTTGCGTTCGTTAGGTTATGGTGACGAAAACTAGTTACTAAGGTTTCGTTTTTTGCGTTATAGGGTTTGTGCTATGTCTTTATCTAATTTACGCCGTCAGTATTCAAAGGGAAGCTTGCAGGATGCAGACCTAACCGACAACCCAATGACATTGTTTGAACGCTGGTTAGGGGATGCTATCAAGGCTGAAATTCCTGACCCAACAGCCATGACAGTGGCCACCGTAGATGAGCACGGGCAACCTTCTCAGCGTATCGTGTTGTTAAAAGATGTAAGCGATAACGGGTTTGTTTTCTACACTAATTTAGGCAGCAGAAAAGCCAAAGAGCTAGCGCAAAACCCGAAAGTGTCCTGCCATTTCCCATGGTTTTTTATGGAGCGTCAAGTTCGTGTTTGCGGCGTAGCTGAGAAGCTGTCAATGAAAGAAAATACGCGTTACTTTTTCTCTCGTCCTAAAGATAGCCAATTGGCGGCTTATGTGTCTAAGCAAAGTACGCCAATTAGTAGTCGCGAGCTACTCACTACCCAATTTAGTCAAATGAAAGCCAAATTTGCGAACAAAGATCTTCCCATGCCGGATTTTTGGGGTGGGTTTCGAATAGTGCCTCACCAAATTGAGTTTTGGCAAGGTGGGGAAGATAGACTGCACGATAGGTACGAATATAATCGTACCACGCAGGGCGAGTGGACGACCCGAAGGTTAATGCCTTAAATACACGCTTTTGATCGATGTCGTTTAAAAGCAGCCTTCATCTTGTATTAGTACACGGTGAGTTTTGCTCCAGAAATATTGAGGTTTAGCCGTGATAGACAGCCATTGCCACCTCGATTTAGACCCCTTCAAACAAGACTGGGAAGCCGTTCTTCATCGGGCGAAAAAAGAAGGATTAACCCGGCTGTTAATACCGGGCACCCATCCGCGTAATTTACCTTGGCAGCGAAATATATTCTTAGCTGCGTCATCATGTCTTCCTGTAGATCTGGCCCTAGGCGTTCATCCTTATTTTATTACCCAAGATCTCCAGCCTAGCGATATTGTACGCTTTCTTGAAGCGGCGTTTTCCTGTGACGAGGTAAATCCAGTAGCAATAGGTGAGATTGGTCTTGATGGACACATAGATACCCCAATGAAGCGCCAAAAAGATTGTCTTAACGTGCAAATTCAGTTTGCTCAGGAACGACAGTTGCCTATTATTTTGCATCATCGTAAAACCCATCATCTACTCTTTGAGGCGCTAAAAGAGACTCAATTTGAAGGAGGCGGTGTAATACATGCATTTTCTGGTAGCAAAGAGGTGGCGCAAGCCTATATAGATAAAGGGTTTTACTTAGGGTTTGGTGGCACGATAACTTATGCGCGGGGCGCAAAAACCAAAGAGACGTTAGCCTATGTGTTTGAAAAGCACCCAGAGCGAATACTTATTGAAACAGATGCCCCGGATATGCCCATGCAAGGCCGCCAGGGTGAGCGCAACAGCCCAGAGTATCTAGGCGAGGTGATATCTTCAATAGCAAAGCAAACTGGGGCTACAAAAGAGGCCATCGATAAGTTAAGTAGCGACAACTATTATAAATGTTTTGGTTTATCAGCAAAAAGTCTGTAAACCGCTGGCGGGTCAATATAGCAAAAAGCTTATTTCGCTTTAAGCTGCAAGGTTTCCAGTAACCAAGGGCGGAATTTATAAAAACCGCGGGTAAGGTACACACCGATTATAAGCGTAAGCGCGATAATAATGGCGGCGATAAGGTCTTGTTGATGACGTAGTACCAAAGGCTTGGTAAGAATTTGCGCGGTATCTATATTTACGCTCAAATAACCGATGGTGTTACCTTCATTATCTGTAACCATCTGTAAATAAGTCACCGGAGGGACCGTTCGTTCCCGCGATAAGGTCACCACACTATCCACTTGAGGCAAAGGTGCTAGGTATTTCCCTTTATCGTCAAATACGCTTAGCGATAAAATGGCAGGGTCTTGAACAGCAATAGCGGTAAGTGCTTCTATACTTTCTCTATCTTCTTGCATTAGCGCAGGGGCGATAATTTTGGCATATTGTTCACTCATACTGCGTCCTGGCTGGGCAGTTTGAATCTCTATCCAGTCTTGTTGATATTGATCGTACACAAGAAAAAGGCCAATAGTGAGTGCCACCCCAATGCTCATAATCATCGTATGAACCAAGCGCTTTAATGCCGTGTACATAGAGTGCGACACAGGCGGGCGTTGGGTTTTTATTTCTTTTTCGGTGTGAGTTAGCATATCACCTGAATTTTTAAATTTGCTTGCGCTTACAGTAGGTGAATTTAGCTAAATTTAAAAGAGGCTATTTTCACATGGGTCCTGTTTAAGTAGCATAGAGACAATTATTTTTAAGGTGTGTATAAAAAGTGTCCATGTTTTTTAGCGATCTCTCCATTCAGCAGCAACATCAAACAGACGTTCTTACCACAGTATTACGCCGCGGGCTTCCTACTTCACAGGGGTCTGTACAGAAAGAAACTGATGGTCAACGAAAGTTGACCATTATAGGTCAAGCGCTAACGCCTTATCAGGTTTCACAGACATTGGCCGCATTGGAGGATATTTTTGTTCCCAGCCAACTTGCGCTACATCCCTTTCACAATAAATACGGCGATAGTGTGGTGATGTGCTTCGGTGATATGCAAAGTAGCGACAAAGCGCATATCGCCAATACGCTAGAGCAGGTATCTACACGTTTTCATGTCGATATAGGTTTTACAGACGCAACGCCCTCACTTAATCAGGCAGGTTTATTGGTAATGGATATGGATAGCACTGTGATTGCTATTGAATGTATTGATGAAATTGCCAAATTAGCTGGGGTAGGGGATGAAGTTGCCGCTGTGACCGAAAAAGCGATGCGTGGCGAAATTGCGTTTAATGAAAGTCTGCATCACCGTGTCGCATGTCTTCAAGGGATACCTTTAGATCACTTACAGCAAATTCGGGACGCCATCCCCATTATGCCGGGCATACAAACCCTTATTAGCGTGTTAAAACATCATGGCTGGAAGATAGCGATTGCCTCCGGCGGGTTCACTTATTTTGCTGATCATCTCAAGCTGAGGTTAGGCCTAGACGCTGCGGTATCTAATACGCTGGTCGTTGAAAATGGCGTTCTAACCGGGGAAGTTCAGGGCGAAATAGTTAATGCTGATGTCAAGGCGAGAACCGTCAATACGCTAGCGAATGAGTGGGGTATACCCTTGTCGCAAACCATTGCCATGGGAGATGGCGCAAATGATTTGGTCATGATGGCCGCGTCGGCACTCGGCGTTGCCTGTCATGGTAAGCCTGTAGTAAACAAAAAAGCAGACGTAGCGCTGCGTTATGGTGGCCTACACGCACTTCTTTATTTTTTGGCCTAGCCAAGGCTGCGTAAGCTTAGACATGGTTGGCCATGTCTAAGCATGCAATAGCGCTTGTATACTGCTTTTAACGGCGGCTTTTTCCACAGTACTATCTCGGTTCGCCTGAATAGTTTCGTCATCAAAGCCATAGCGAATGAGTACTTCATCGGTAACGTCGACTAAATGCGCACACGCTGCCACGCTCCACAGTTTTTGCTCTAGTTCGCGTGCGCGGTGCAACGCATACATGCTAACGTAATTTATCTCTGTTTGTAGCATAGATAAATCAGGTTTCCCTGTGGTGGTAAGCATGACATGTAGCGCAATAAACAAACCACGATTCATGGCTTCGCGGATAAAGGCTTTACGCTGTTCTATATTTTCGAAGCGATGGGAATAACGAGGAAGAATAGCGAGTCGTTGATCTTTTTGCGTGGGATCAAAAGACACCAATAATTCCTGTCGCATGGGCATGTTTTCAAGTTTTACCTGTTTAATACCACTTTGTACAAAAGGGGTGTCCAATTTTCTATCGCGAAACAAGAACTCTAAGTTTACTTCACGTTGCGAAGCATAATGGGTAGTAAGCAAAGATACTTTTTCATCTTGCTTACCTATTATGCCTGCTTGCGGGGTGTATCTAACCCCATCTTTACTCATAAGAAACGACATAGATGTAGGGTTTCGCGCATTAATACAACGAAGTGCTTGCCCCATACCCAGAATTTCTTCTTCGCCGTCGTCTTCTTCTAAGCTATGCTTGTTTTTCTTAATCAATTCGTCGAAAAAGGCCCGTGCTGATTTACCTTCTTCACCGGGCATTGCTTTAAGGTGCAAAATGTTTTTATCTACATTGTGATAAACCACCATGTACTGCAAATGCATGACATCAAAGGATTTGGTTATATTTTGTAACCGCGGAAAGGCCACTTCAACCTGGCCTTCTAACTCGCCGCTGTATTCCTTATTGAGCTCTATGCGTAGCCCTAAACCATGTACCGATATATCTTCACTTACACCTACATGAACACTATCATCGCCGGGTATCCTAAGCTCAATGCGAGAGCGTAACCGGTAGCGAGACTCTAAACGCTGCTCTTCGTATTTAAACCGCGATAAAGAAATTGTAGAGGGAATACGATTTCTTGGGTGTCCGAAGTTACGAAGATGAGATAAATCTTCACGGCTAAAAGTAAAGGTGTTATACGCCTGCTGCCCAAAAACCGACGACACGTCAGTGACATGAACAAGGTATTTTAAATGCTTTAACTTTGCCATTAATCGCGGAGAAGGTGGTGTATTTTGGCGTTTTACCTTACTACCTACGGAATCTGGAATAGACGTAGGGACATGGGCTTGTTCTGGGCTCATTTCGGTTAGCGTAACTTTAAACACCCGCCAACTTGCCTTTCTTGAGCCAAAGCCTAAAAATACGCTTTTAAACACATCCTTGCGCTGTAACTCATCATAAGATGCGGAATAAAAGTACACTTTCTCATTTTGCAAATGGGTAAAGCTGTAAATAAAGAGCGCACGGTTTTCTACCGGTTTATCAACCAGCTGTTTTAAACGGGACTCATTTAATAAATATCCAAGCTTACATTCGTCTTCTTCGTCTTGCCAATAACTAACGGTTTCTCGGTTAACTTCATTCGTCATGGCAAAGCGGGGGATAAGCTTTCCGTTAACTTCATCAATGTAGACCGGAAGAGTAGGGCTACGCGGCGAGAAGTATTGTTCGCAGGTTTTACTTGTGATGGCTTCAATCGTATTGGCCATATTCACTTTATAACGGCGTTTGTTACCATGAATGAAGCTTTCAAGAAACTTATCGAAGCTGGGGTTAGGACGGTCTGTATCCCGTTGTAGTGCTAAATAGATAATGTCATTTTTGCGACTGATTTTAACCAACTTATAGGCTATGCCACGCTTTCTATCCATGGCAAATTCGTTTTCCAAGCCTCTAAAGTAAACCGAAACGCGCTCATCTTTCTTAAATAAACTCTCTTTGGTTAGTTTAACTTGCAAACCTTCCAATGAGATATCTACACTTAGCCCACGTATCGACTGGTTACTCTCATTAAACAGTTCAACCGCCACTGCAAAATTCATACGTTCAGTATTGCGTTGGCGGTAATCAAGCAAGTTAACGATAGGCACTTTAAACTGAGAGAGAATAGACGACGTCTTTTGCGTACCTGGCGATTGCTTGCTTTGATCTCGCGCCTCTGCCCTTTCGCGAAGCACACGGTAGTTGTTTTCGGTATTTTGTACCGCCTCATAAACCCCAAACGTGTAGCCACCAAAAACCCGAATTTGTTCTTCGAACTTTTCTACCGCAACTTCATCCATATAATGTTTGCGGCCTTCGTGCTCGTACAACTTACATTTACCGTCAACCAATCCTCTTAGGTCGATAGAACGCATGCAAGGCTTAGCTAAACGCTTTACTTCCATCTTTATTAAGAAGCGCTTTTCTTTTGGGATGTCCGCACCTACCTGCAATAAAACCTGATTAAATTCAGGCTCGTTTACCATAGGTTTTAGCTGGTCAATGATGTCTGCGTATTGCAGTAAATCCTGGTTCATGTAGGCATAACTTCTTTGCTTGAGTCCATGGTTATAGCTTTTTATCGGCAGATTCACTCAACACATTAATATAACCCTATTGTGGCGTTAAAGCTTACCTATTTAACTAGGTCAATTGGGGTAGAAAGGGTACGTTGAGCGAGTTACTTATGCCTTTATTATCGTGTTAGAATACCCCTTTTAGGGTGTGGATAAAACTGAAATATGGCAAAACGCAAAACCGCATACGTGTGCTCCGACTGTGGAGCAGAATTTCCCCGTTGGCAGGGGCAGTGTTCAGAGTGTAAAGAATGGAACACTATTAGTGAGTTTGTGGTAAGTAGCGCAAAGACTAGTTCAAAGCCAACCTTATCAGGGTATGCGGGGCAAACGGTTGCAAAAATTGAAACCCTTAATGCCATTGATTTAGAGGCGTTACCGCGCTTTAGTGCTGGGTTTAAAGAGTTAGACCGTGTACTGGGTGGTGGTATTGTACCTGGCGCAGCCATGTTAATAGGGGGGTCGCCGGGGGCGGGTAAAAGCACACTATTACTACAGGTGATGTGTCAAATGGCACGCACTGCATCGGCGCTTTATGTAACTGGTGAGGAATCACTTCAGCAAGTCGCAATGCGGGCAAAACGCTTAAACTTGCCCGACGATAAGTTAATGATGTTAGCGGAGACTAATGTTGAAACCATTTGCGATCTAGCCTTGACAAAAAAACCGAAAATTATGGTTATCGATTCTATTCAAGTTATGCATGTGGCCGATGTTCAATCTGCTCCCGGCAGCGTTTCCCAAGTCCGTGAAAGTGCCGCATATTTAACTCGTTTTGCCAAACAGCAGCATATTTCTATGTTTATCGTTGGTCATGTAACTAAAGATGGCAATCTCGCAGGCCCTAAGGTTCTTGAACACTGCATTGATAGTTCTATGATGCTTGAGGGGGAGAGCGACGGCCGTTATCGCACACTGCGAAGCCATAAAAACCGGTTTGGCGCAGTAAACGAACTTGGTGTGTTTGCCATGACCGAACGAGGCCTTAAAGAAGTAAGTAACCCATCGGCAATATTTTTAAGTCGCGGAGAAAACGAAACCCCGGGTTCCAGTGTAATGGTAATCTGGGAAGGAACACGTCCACTACTGGTAGAAATTCAAGCACTGGTTGATTACTCCCAAATGTCTAACCCCCGTCGAATTGCCGTAGGGCTGGACCAAAACCGTCTGTCTATGTTGCTAGCGGTCCTTCATCGCCACGGTAATGTGCAAATGAATGACCAAGACGTTTTTGTCAATGTGGTGGGCGGGGTGAAGGTAACTGAAACCAGCGCAGATTTGGCGTTGTTAGTCGCTATGGTTTCAAGCTTTCGAAATCGTGCGTTACCTAAAGATCTTATCGTATTTGGTGAAGTAGGCTTAGCGGGGGAAATTCGCCCTGTGCCAAATGGTACCGAGCGTATTGTCGAAGCCGCAAAGCATGGTTTTAAACGCGCCATTGTACCTAAAGCTAATGCACCTAAGCAGGCTATTGCTGGTATGACAGTTGTGCCTGTCGCTCAGCTGTGTGATGCCCTTGAAGCACTTCAGTAAAGTGCATTTATAAGCGCGTTGATTTCTTTCTCGTCAATGTGGGTGTCTGCGCTGTTTAATGTAATTAAGCGGCGTAGGGCGCTCACGCTTTCAATATCAATTTTATCCACCTTACAACCCAGCGATACGTAATCTGTGCGACCGTCTGAGTGTCGATAGAGCTGTTCAATATGCAAACTGATTTCGGGGCTATCCGCATTAGCCTGAAAAGTGGCGGTATAAGGAAAATGGCTGTCAAAAGGTAATTTTGCTAAATGCCCTTCTTCGGCGAGCAGTTTAATTCCGTGAAGCGACACATCACTAACAATGATGTCTACGTTTTGCCCACTATGAGAAAGTGTACCTGGTACATTTAAAGCCACCCTTGTAAATTGGCGTTTATCAGACATAGCTGCGAACCACACTGCACTACGTAAAATGATACCCACAGTATTGGTTAAATAGTGAAAGGTCGCAACCTTTGTGCTTGTTCGATTGCCTGTAAGGTAAACGCACATACAAAACCCGTACAAAAAAGCGCCCCTTAAAAGGAGCGCTTTAGAAAAATAGCTTAAGAAGCCTTATCAAGGTTAACCCTTGCTATTATTTAGTCATACGTTTGTATTTTAAGCGGTGAGGCTCAACCACATCTTGGCCATATTCTGCTTTTAACCAGCTCTCGTAGTCGGCGTAGTTACCTTCAAAGAAATTGATGCTGCCTTCGTCGCGATAATCCATGATATGGGTTGCTACGCGGTCTAAGAACCAGCGGTCATGGGAAATAACCATGGCACAGCCAGGAAACTCTAAGAGTGCATTTTCTAGTGCACGAAGTGTTTCAACGTCCAAGTCGTTGGTGGGCTCATCTAAAAGCAGCACGTTGCCACCCGCTTTCAATAGCTTAGCAAGGTGTACTCGGTTACGCTCACCACCCGACAAATCTTTAATAAATTTCTGCTGGCTGTTGCCTTTGAAGTTAAATCGGCTGCAATACGCGCGGCTATTAATTTCAAAGTTGCCAATACGAATAATATCTTGATCGTCGGAAATCTCCTTCCACACAGTGTTATTTTCATTCATGTGGTCGCGAAACTGCTCTACACTGGCTATTTTAACCGACTCACCAATATCGATTGAACCAGAGTCAGGTTGCTCCGCGCCGGTTAGCATTCTAAATAGTGTAGATTTACCCGCACCATTTGGCCCGACGATACCCACGATAGCGCCTTTAGGTACTTTAAACGAAAGGTTGTCTATTAGAACGCGTTCACCATAGGATTTGTTAAGCCCTTCCACCTCTATCACTTTATCACCTAGGCGTTCGCCTGGCGGAATGAAGAGTTCGTTGGTTTCGTTGCGCTTTTGATAGTCGCTGGTAGACATTTCTTCAAAGCGGGTCATACGAGCTTTACTTTTTGCATGCCGGCCTTTCGGATTTGAACGTACCCATTCAAGTTCTTGCTTCATACTCTTTTGACGGGCACTTTCAGCGCGTTCTTCTTGCTCTAAACGTTTTTCTTTTTGTTCAAGCCACGAAGAATAGTTGCCTTCCCACGGAATACCTTCACCACGGTCTAGCTCTAATATCCAGCCAGCAACATTATCAAGGAAGTATCTATCATGGGTTATGGCAACTACTGTACCCTCATAGTCATGAAGGAAACGTTCTAACCATGCAACAGATTCGGCGTCTAAGTGGTTAGTTGGTTCATCAAGCAACAGCATTTCTGGTTTTTCTAATAGTAAGCGGCAAAGCGCAACCCGGCGGCGTTCACCCCCTGAAAGTTTGCTTACGTCGGCGTCCCATGCAGGAAGGCGAAGTGCATCGGCGGCACGCTCAAGAGCATTATCCAAATTATGACCGTCTTTGGCTTGAATAATAGCTTCTAGCTCGCCTTGTTCTTTTGCCAACGCATCAAAATCAGCATCGGCTTCTGCGTAGGCAGCATAAACTTCATCAAGGCGAGTTAATGCGTGCTTCACGTCGGCTACGGCTTCTTCAATATTGCCGCGCACATCTTTACTTTCGTCAAGCTGCGGCTCCTGTGGAAGATAACCAATTTTTAAACCGGGTTGAGGGCGAGCTTCACCTTCAATATCGGTATCTAGCCCTGCCATAATACGAAGCAAGGTAGATTTACCCGCGCCGTTAAGACCTAGCACACCAATTTTGGCACCAGGGAAAAAGCTCAGCGATATATCTTTTAAAATCTGACGGTTCGGGGGAACAATTTTTCCTACCCGATGCATACTGTAAACGTATTGAGACATGCGGTGTCCTTGGCTGAAAATAAATCATGATTATACGTGCAACAGGATAACCTGCGCCACCCTGTAACGCCAACGTACCACGTAGGTGCTGTTATTTTGCGCAGTTAGGGCTAAATTAGCGAATTATAGATCGGTAGCCTTTTCGATTTAAGGTAAACTTGGTTAGCATAACCGAAACGATTACACAGGTATTATCTGAATGACTGCAATGAACAAACCCACTTATAGCCTTTCAGAGCTTGCTAACCTAGTTGGCGGGACAGTGCACGGAAACGGCGATGTGAGCATATCGGCGGTAGGCACATTGGCAGGGGCAAAAGCACATCAAATTTCGTTCCTTACAAACCCTAAATACAAAAGCCAGTTGGCCAGCACGCAGGCTGGTGCTGTTATTGTTCACAGTAATCTGCAAGATGAAGTTCCTTGTGCAGCGCTTGTGGCTGATAATCCTCATGCAGTGTTTGCTAAAATAGCGCAACTTTTTGACACCACGCCGCCGGTGGCAAGCGGTATAGCAGATACCGCCATCGTCGCGCCTTCTGCCAACATTGGTAGCAATGTATCGTTAGGACATAATGTACTAATAGAAGAAAATGTAGTGCTTGGCGATGGTGTGGTTATTGGCGCAAATACGGTTATCAGAAAAGGGGCGCGTATTGGTGCTGACAGTATTATATATCCCAACGTAACCATTTATCACGATGTTCAAATTGGCAAACGGGTGACAGTACACAGCCAAACCGTAATAGGGGCTGCAGGTTTTGGCTATGCAAACGATAAAGGGACATGGCTTCCTATCCCGCAGACGGGGTCTGTGATTATTGGTGATGATAGTCAGATAGGCGCAAGTAGCAGTATTGACCGTGGTGCCCTTGACGATACAGTGCTAGGCACTAACGTGATTATTGATAACCAAGTGCAAATTGGACATAACTGTATTATTGGCGATCATTCCTGTGTTTGCGGTCATACCGGGATCGCAGGAAGCTGTAATATCGGTAAACACGTAATTATTGCAGGGGGGGTAGGTGTTAATGGCCACATTTCAATTTGTGACAATGTACAAGTAACAGGCTACACCATGGTGGTGCAGGATATCAAAGAACCCGGCGTATACTCTTCGGGGCAGCCCGCGCAACCAAATAAGCAATGGCGCAAAAATACCGTGCAACTTCAAAAAATCGGTAGTTTGTTTAGCCGCGTAAGGGCGTTAGAAAAACAGGTCTGATCACCTTGTAAGGCTGGTATTACGTTAAACCTAGCTCATTTGCTGGGTTTTGCGCACAAAGCGGTATACAAGCGACTGAAAATGGCTAGAATATGAGGCCAAAATTAGCCAACGATATGCCTAATTTAACGTGCCAATTTACTACTGCAGTTAAGGAGCCCCCATGTTACCTCGCGAAATGAACATAGCTGACTTTGACCCTGAATTAGCCGATGCAATGGCAAAAGAGGTTAAGCGTCAAGAACATCACATCGAACTGATTGCTTCAGAAAACTACTGCAGCCCGCGCGTAATGGAAGCGCAAGGTTCTCAGCTTACGAATAAATATGCTGAAGGTTATCCAGGGAAGCGTTATTACGGTGGTTGTGAACACGTAGACGTGGTTGAGCAACTTGCCATTGATAGAGCGAAAGAGCTGTTTGGTGCGGATTACGCCAATGTACAACCCCATGCAGGTTCGCAAGCGAACTCAGCGGTTTTCATGGCGCTATTGGAAGCCGGTGATACTGTATTAGGCATGAGTCTATCAGAAGGTGGCCACCTTACGCATGGTTCGCATGTTAACTTTTCTGGTAAGACCTACAATGCAGTACAGTATGGCTTAAATAAAGAAACCGGTGAAATCGACTACGCGCAAGTAGAGGCATTGGCTAAAGAACATAAGCCGAAAATGATTATCGGCGGCTTCTCTGCGTACTCAGGTATTGTGGACTGGGCGAAATTCCGCGAAATTGCCGATATGGTAGGGGCTTATTTGCTGGTAGATATGGCTCATGTTGCCGGTCTTGTTGCAGCAGGCGTTTATCCTAACCCCTTGCCCCACGCGCACGTAGTAACAACGACCACGCATAAAACATTAGCGGGCCCGCGTAGTGGTCTTATTTTGTCTTCATGTGGCGATGAAACTCTTTACAAGAAGTTTAATAGCTCGGTATTCCCTGGCAACCAAGGCGGCCCGCTTTGTCATGTCATTGCAGCGAAAGCCGTAGCGTTTAAAGAAGCACTTCAGCCAGAATTTAAACTGTATCAGCAACAAGTTGTTGCCAATGCCAAAGCGATGGTGTCGGTTATGCAAGAGCGTGGCTATAAAATTGTATCAGGCGGCACTGATAACCACTTGTTCTTGCTCGATCTGATTGACAAAGATATAACTGGTAAAGAGGCTGATGCGGCGCTTGGTTCAGCTAACATCACAGTAAACAAGAACTCGGTTCCTAACGATCCTCGTTCTCCGTTTGTAACCAGTGGCTTACGAATTGGTAGCCCAGCGATTACCCGTCGTGGTTTTAAAGAAGAACAAGCGAAACAAGTTGCAACGTGGATATGTGACATTCTAGATAACATGGGCGATGAGTCAGTTATCAAACGTGTACAAGATGAAGTTGTAGCACTGTGTGAACAGTTCCCTGTTTACGCGTAAATAGGTAGGTTTGAGATGTTTTGCCCTTTTTGCTCACAGCAAGAAACTAAAGTTATAGACTCTCGCTTAGTGGCTGAGGGGCAGCAAGTGCGCAGACGACGCGAGTGCGTCGTCTGTCACGAACGTTTTACTACCTTTGAAAGTGCCGAATTAGTGATGCCGCGGGTGATTAAGCGAGACGGCTCACGGGAGCCTTTCAACGAAGACAAGTTGCGTGCAGGGTTACAGCGTGCATTAGAAAAAAGGCCCGTCAGTACTGAAAAAGTTGAGCAGTGCATTCTTTCGCTTAAATCCGAGCTAAGAGCCACTGGTGAGCGTGAAGTGAGCAGCGAATTGCTGGGTAACTTAATTATGAAGGCGCTCAAAGAACTGGATAAAGTGGCCTATGTGCGCTTTGCCTCAGTCTACCGTTCTTTTGAAGATATCCGAGAATTTGGTGAGGAAATTGCCAGACTAGGAGACTAACAATAGGGTATGTAGTGGACACATCTACCATTGACCTAGATTATTTTTGGATGGCGAAAGCCATTCGTCTTGCAGAAAAAGGGCGCTTCACTACGTCACCAAACCCTCGCGTTGGGTGCGTTATTGTTAATAGCGATAACACCTGTGTAGGAGAAGGCGTACATCTTCAAGCCGGCACCCCCCATGCCGAAGTTCATGCGCTGCGCCAAGCTGGCGGAAAGGCTAAAAACGCCACTGCATACGTTACCTTAGAGCCATGTAGCCATTTTGGCCGAACCCCCCCATGTGCTGATGCACTTATTACATCAGGTGTCAGTCGTGTAGTTATTGCCATGACAGATCCTAACCCCAATGTAAGTGGGAACGGAATTAAAAAACTCCAAGATGCCGGTATTGAAGTGGTCGCAGACATCCTTTCTGCCGAAGCCGCGGCGCTTAATCCTGGGTTCATTAAACGCATGCTCACTGGTAAACCCTATGTTCGCCTGAAACAAGGTATTAGCTTGGATGGAAAAATTGCATTGGCTAACGGTGTCAGTCAATGGATAACGGGGCCTCAAGCTCGCAAAGATGTACAGCAATACCGAGCGCAAAGTTGCGCTATATTAACGGGTTCAGGCACCGTTCGTAATGACGACCCTAGCTTACTTGTACGTCCTGGCGAAGCAAATATCAGTGACTATCCTTTGGATACTTATCGACAGCCAGTGCGTGTTGTAGTGAGTAGTCAAACGGCACTTGCTCGTCATTACCAGTTATTTAACGATGGCCATCCTACGTTTATAGCCACCACAAAAGCACAGGCCGATACCCAAAATGGCCAGTTTATTCAAGTAGATGAGGTCAATGGAAAGGTTGACCTTAGTAGCCTAATGCTACAATTAGGTGCTATGCAATTTAACGAAGTTTGGGTAGAAGCGGGTCCTGGGCTTGCTGGCGCATTACTTTTGGCTGGTGAGGTGGATGAGCTAATCTGCTATCAAGCGTCTAAGCTATTGGGTGATAGCGCGCAAGGTATGGTATCGTTACCGCAATTTAGTGATTTGAATCAGGCGATTACGCTATCTCTTGCTGAGGTGAGACAGATTGGTAACGATATCAAATTAAGTTACCACGTTAGGTAAGCGAATTAGTACCACGAGGAAGGTTATGTTTACGGGAATTATTGGCGCTCTTGGCACCATTACAAAGTTAGAAAACCGCGGCAGTGATATACGCTTGACGGTATCTTCTCCTACATTAGATATGTCAGACG
The DNA here is from genome assembly GCF_010500865.1 of Alteromonas profundi. GTDB lineage: Bacteria > Pseudomonadota > Gammaproteobacteria > Enterobacterales > Alteromonadaceae > Alteromonas > Alteromonas profundi. The sequence goes on along the minus strand of NZ_JAAAWN010000018.1, from coordinate 28,598 downwards.
TAGCCTTAGGTGACAGTATTGCCACCAATGGCGTGTGTTTAACGGTTACTGAAAAAGGCGCGGATTATTATTGTGCTGATGTTTCTGCTGAAACCATAAAACTTACCGGTTTTGCCCATTATGGTGGGGGTTCTCGTGTTAACCTTGAAAAAGCGATGCGTCCAACTGACCGACTTGGCGGTCACATTGTTTCTGGACACGTAGATGGCGTAGGTGAAGTAAGCCAGATTATCAAGCACACCGACTACATTGAATTTTGGGTAAAAGCGCCCACATCTTTAGCGAAGTACATAGCGCATAAAGGCAGTATTACCGTTGATGGCGTAAGTCTTACCGTTAATCAGGTTAACGGTGCTGAGTTTATGTTGTGGATAATTCCCCATACATTACAAGAAACCATTATGGGCACTTACACCGTGGGTACGCAGGTAAACTTGGAAGTGGATGTTATCGCCCGCTATTTAGAGCGCTTGATGATGGGCGATAAAGCAGCGTCGCCGACAACCAAAGGCATAGACATGGCTTTCCTAGCAGAAAACGGATATTTAAAAAGATAACCCTACAAGAAGCACACACAATGAAATTTAACACGACACAAGAAATTATCGAAGATATCCGCCAGGGTAAAATGGTTATTCTGATGGATGATGAAGATCGCGAAAATGAAGGCGACGTTATAATGGCGGCAGAACACGTCACACCTGAAGCGATCAACTTTATGGTAACCCATTGCCGTGGGTTAGTGTGTTTACCTATGACGCAAGAGCGTTGCCTACGTCTAAATTTGCCACTTATGGTAGATAAAAACGAAGCCCAGTTTTCGACAAACTTTACCGTATCTATTGAAGCCGCCCGCGGCGTGACCACGGGTATTTCTGCGGCTGATAGAGCTGTTACCATAAAAGCCGCGGTAGCCGAAGATGCTAAAGCATCAGATATTGTACAACCTGGACATATTTTCCCCCTTATTGCTAAAGAGGGCGGGGTACTTAATCGTGCCGGTCACACAGAAGCAGGGGTTGATTTACCGCGTTTGGCGGGACTGGAGCCGGCAGGCGTCATTGTTGAAATACTCAATGAAGACGGCACCATGGCACGTAGGCCTGAACTTGAAAAGTTTGCGGCCAAACATGGGCTTAAAATAGGTACGATTGCAGATCTTATCGAATATAGAAATTTAAATGAAACTACCATTGAAAAGGTAGCGCAGTGTATATTGCCTACAGAATATGGTGAGTTTGAACTCCATACCTTCAAAGACAGCATAGACAACCAACTACATTTTGCCCTCAAAAAAGGCGAAATCACTGCGCAAAACCCTACGTTGGTCCGTGTACATCTGCACAATACATTCAGTGACTTACTAGGTTCTACCCGTGGAATCCATCGTTCTATGACCCTAGAGCAGGGGATGAAAACGATTGGTGAAGAGGGCGGTGTGTTAGTGTTATTAGGCAAAGAAGAGCACATTGAAGAACAAGTACGCAGGTTCGCCGCTGAAGACCGTGGTGAACGCCCGGCAGGTGCTGATTGGCAAGGCTCATCGCGTACAATTGGTGTGGGCAGTCAGATTCTTGCTTCCATGGGGGTACATAAGATGCGTTTACTCAGTAAACCCATTAAATATCATGCGCTATCGGGCTATGGCCTTGAAGTCGTGGAGTACGTGCACGATTAAGGAAAGCCGGAGAAGGGATGCAGCGCGTAAACTCGCGTTGACTACATCCTTGTTTTCTAGCCACCCCAATTATGCGGCGGCTGGGGTACGATAGACATCTCTTCCCCTTATCAAAGTACGCGCTAGCGCTACTTGTCGAATAGTTGAACTTAAATAAACAATCGATTCAGTTTAGGTGCAGTTGTGGTATACTTCGCGCCGTTTTTCTCGAGGAATGAATTCATGCAAGTAATTGAAGGTAACATCAGAGCAACCGGTAAAAAAATTGCCATCGTTGTAGCGCGCTTTAATAGCTTTGTAGTAGAGAGCTTGTTAGAAGGTGCGTTAGATACATTAGACCGTCACGGTGAAGTAAATACCGACGATATTACGCTAGTGCGCGTACCGGGCGCATACGAGTTACCTATTGTTGCTAAAAAACTCGCCGAGAAAAAATCTTTCGACGCCATTATCGCGCTAGGTGCGGTAATTCGTGGTGGTACACCTCATTTTGATTTTGTTGCAGGCGAATGTAACAAAGGTTTAGCGCAAGTATCGCTAGAATACGGTGTGCCGGTTTCATTTGGCGTCATCACTACAGATTCTATTGAACAAGCTATCGAACGTTCTGGAACCAAAGCAGGCAATAAAGGTGCAGAAGCTGCACTTGGCGCGCTAGAAATGGTTAACGTTATCGATGCTGTTGAAAAGCTTTAAGGTAAAAATACGTGAAAGTTTCAGCTCGTCGTAAAGCCCGTGAACTCGCCCTACAGGGTGTTTACTCATGGCAAATGAGTCATAACGATATTCAGCAAGTTGAGCTCGCATTAGCGACTAGCAACGACATGCAGAAGGTTGATATGGCTTACTTTCAGGCGTTGCTTCGCGGTGTAGCGCATAATGCTAGCCATTTAGATGCAACCATCAAGCCTTACTTAGGGCGTTTGCCTGAAGAGCTTGATGCTATTGAAAAAGCGATTCTTCGTATCGCAACGCTGGAGCTAACAGAACGTATGGACGTTCCGTATCGCGTTATTATTAACGAAGCCATTGAGCTTGCTAAGGCATTTGGTGCCGAAGAAAGTCATAAATTCATCAACGGCGCGTTAGACAAAGCGGTTCGTACTTTACGTAAAGACGAACGCAACTAATACCGTGCCAATGGCACTTAGTGTCATTCAAGGGCATTGCAAACTACAGTGAAAGAATTTGATCTTATTAGCCGCTATTTTTCTAATGGCGGTTACAAACGCAGAGATGTTGTCATAGGGATTGGCGATGACTGTGCAGTCACAAATGTTCCTGAAAATCAACAGCTTGCAGTAACTACAGATACCTTGGTTGCGGGCGTGCACTTTCTCGATAGTGCGCCTGCGAAGTCTGTGGCCTATAAAACTGTGGCAGTAAACCTAAGTGATTTAGCGGCTATGGGCGCAGAGCCAGCGTGGATTAGCCTATCGCTTTCGTTACCTGAAGTTAATGAAGATTGGCTGGCAGAGTTTGTCGAAGGCTTATACGAGCTAACACAATACTATTCGGTACAGCTTATCGGTGGCGATACCGTCAAAGGTCCGATGGCAATGACTATTACTGCGCAAGGCTTCATTCCGCCGGGATCTGAGCTTACCCGCAGTGGCGCCAATCCTGGTGACTGGGTATACGTTACCGGTACCTTGGGCGATGCGGGGGTAGGCTTAGATATATTACAAAATAAGCTTACCGTTGAAGGTGAAGCACGTGATGTTCTGGTTAACCGACACTACTATCCCACGCCGCGTGTAGCAGTGGGCACGGCGATACGTCGCATTGCAACATCCTGTATCGATTTGTCTGATGGCCTAATTTCCGACCTCGGTCACGTACTGGAAGCCTCGGGTTGTGGCGCTAATATTCACGTAGACAGGCTACCGTTATCTCGGGCCATGACTAGCGCCGTTGATACCAAGACCGCAATTGAATATGCCCTCTCTGCTGGCGATGACTATGAATTGCTGTTTACGGTAAGTGAGGAGCAACGGGGCATCTTAGAAACGTCTCTGGCTAGCACAAACGTAAAGGCCACGTGTATCGGTCAGTTATCAGGGCATACGGAAAAGCTGTCGCTATTTAAAGGCGATAAGCCTTACGAAGCGGCCACAGAAAATGGATACGAGCATAGCTTCTAATGCAAAAAGAATATAGAGCCCGGGTGAGCATGAAAAACCCAGTGCATTTTTTAGCGTTGGGTTTTGGTAGCGGGCTTATCCCCTTTATGCCTGGAACTTTTGGTTCTATGGCCGCGATACCCTTGCTACTGCTAAGTGCTAATGCGCCCGTATGGACCTTTATCGCATTTACGCTTTTTGCCTCAGTGATTGGTATTTACCTATGTGGTAGAACGGCTGATGATATGCAAGTTCATGATCATGGCTCCATAGTGTGGGATGAAGTGGCGGGTATGTTCGTAACCTTCCTATTTGTGCCCATTACTGCGCCGACCTTGTTAATTGGGTTTGTAGTGTTCCGTCTTTTCGATATTTTAAAGCCTTGGCCTATCGGCGTGATTGATAAGCGTCTTCACGGCGGTACGGGGATCATGCTTGACGATTTATTAGCCGGCGCGATGGCCTGTGCATGTATGCACATTAGCCTTACGATGTGGCCCGCTTTAGTGGTATGGTTTTAGCTCGCTTGTTAGCCTGTCATAAAGGTTAAGTTACTGCGTTAATCAATAATAATACGCAAAAAAGAAAGCGAACAAGAGCACGATAAATAAGAGATAAGTGCCGAAATGATCAAAAAAGCCGCTGATGGTTAATTACCCACAGCGGCTTTTTTGTATCTCTTTTGTTTCATAAACCTATTGGCTTTACGGGGCATCGCAGAGGTATACCGTCTACGTATAACCGTTAAACGCAACGTGTATGGAACGCCAGCCCTATTATATGAACGTTCTAGGGGGCGTAACAGCTTAATTGCTTTATCGTATTGGCGATACCTTCACCGTCCAAGCCATGCTCACGGTACATTTCTTGTTGGGTACCTTGCAAAATAAAGCTATCAGGTAGCCCTAACATACGCAATGGCTTTAATACGCCTTTTTGTTGTAAATACTCGTTGACCGCGCTTCCCGCACCCCCGGCAATACACCCATCTTCAAGGGTGACTAAAATATCATGCTCGGCGGCAGCCTTCAGTATTGCTTCGCCATCAAGGGGCTTAACAAAGCGCATATCAATAACCGTCGTATCTACGTGTTCTGCGGCTTCTAAGGCATAGGGTAAAAGGGTACCAAAATTTAAAATGGCAACTTTGGTGCCTTTTTTTCGGGTCAATGTACGTACTGTGCGCGACTTACCTAGTGGAATTTCTCGCATAGCACTGTCGGGCGTGACATTCATGCCAGACCCTCGTGGATATCTAACCGCCGCAGGCTTTTGCGCTTTATGGCCAGTATAAAGCATCTGACGACATTCGTTTTCATCGGCTGGGGCCATAATAATCATGTTAGGTATACAGCGTAAAAACGCAATATCAAACGCTCCTTGGTGAGTAGGGCCGTCAGCGCCCACAATACCGGCGCGATCAATAGCGAAAAGAACAGGTAGTTCTTGTAATGCCACATCGTGAATTAATTGATCATAAGCACGCTGTAAAAAGGTGGAATAAATTGCCACAACGGCGTGACAACCGTCTTTAGCAAGGCCTGCGGCGAAGGTAATAGCGTGTTGCTCTGCGATAGCAACATCGAAGTACTGATCAGGGTATTTTTGCGAAAAAGCTACCATACCTGAGCCTTCTCGCATAGCAGGTGTTACTGCCACTAATTTAGAATCTTGGGCTGCCATGTCGCACAGCCATTCTCCGAAAATAGCAGAGTAGGTAGGAGCTGAGGGCTTCGATTTAGGTAGCGCGTTATCCGCCGGATTAAACTTAGGCACGGCATGAAACTTAATTGGATCTTCCTCTGCCAGCGCATAGCCTTTCCCTTTCTTGGTAACCACATGAAGAAGCTGCGGGCCTTCGAAGTTACGCATATTGCGCAATGTGTCAACCACAGCATCTACATCGTGTCCGTCAATTGGGCCAATATAGTTAAAACCTAACTCTTCAAATATGGTCCCAGGCACAACCATACCTTTAAGGTGTTCTTCTGCTCGGCTGGCAAACTCTCTGATAGGGGGAACATTGCTAAGTAGTTTTTTACCGCCGTCGCGAATTGAATTAAATAAATTACCTGTTAATAGCCGCGCAAGGTGGCTATTAAGTGCACCTACGTTCTCGGAAATCGACATTTCATTGTCGTTTAATACCACCACCATATCTTTTTTGATGTCGCCGGCATGGTTCATCGCTTCAAAGGCCATACCTGCTGTCATCGCACCATCGCCGATGACTGCTACCACTTTACGCCCCTGCTGTTCTTTTTCAGCGGCGACAGCCATACCTAATGCGGCACTAATAGAGGTAGAAGAGTGCCCTACTGCAAAGGTGTCGTATTCACTTTCCGGCGGCCAAGGAAACGGATGTAAACCATCTTTTTGACGAATGGTAGACATTCGCTGAGCGCGGCCGGTGAGAATTTTATGAGGGTAGGCTTGATGACCGACATCCCATAGCAAGCGGTCAAAAGGAGTATGATAAATATAGTGTAGCGCAACGGTGAGTTCGACCGTACCAAGCCCCGAGGCAAAGTGTCCGCTCGTTTGACTTACACTATTAAGTAAGTACTCTCGAAGTTCATCGGCCAAGTCGCGTAGTTTTTCTTGCGGTAATTGACGTAATTGTTCCGGCGTTTGCGCAAGCGCAAGCGTAGGATAATGTTGGAGGTCTAAACTCATTATTTATTATCTTTTTTCAACATGATGGCAGAACTAGTGGTCTCTTTTCACCAAAAGCTCGCTAAATGCAATTAAACTTTCTGTATTGTAGGGCAAACCAGTTAAAGCTTGAAGGGCATTATTGTGCAGGGCGGCGCGCTCTTTTTTCGCGCCCTCTAAGCCTAACTTCGCTGGGAAAGTGTTTTTACCTAGCGCGATGTCAGAGCCTGCAGGCTTACCTAACTGCTCACTACTGCCTTCTACGTCTAAAATGTCATCTTGGACTTGAAACGCCAACCCAATTTGTTCGGCATAAGCCAGTAACTTTTCTTGTGCACCTTCATCTAAGGATTCTGCAGCAATACACGTCATCTCAACACACGCTTTTAATAATGCGCCTGTCTTTAACGTATGTAAGGTTTTTAACGCTGCCAGGTCAATGGTGGTTCCGGTACTTGCTAAGTCAATCGCTTGTCCGCCACACATACCCACATAACCTGATGCCTTTGCCAGAATAGACAGTAGCTTAGCACGGTTAGCATGAGCGAATTCACTTAATTGTGTGTCAGCTAAATGAGAAAAAGCGATAGCTTGTAAGGCGTCGCCCGCTAAAATAGCCGTCGCTTCATCAAACGCAATATGGCATGTGGGCTGACCGCGGCGTAAATCATCATCATCCATCGCCGGTAAATCATCATGTACCAAAGAGTAAGCATGGATACACTCAATAGCCACACTAATCGCTAACTGATCTCTTTTAGGCACGTCGAGCACATTTCCCACTAACTGCACTAGCAGCGGGCGCATTCGTTTTCCACCCGCAAGTAACGCATGGCGCATTGCGGCTTTAAGGCGGGGAGCATGCTCTGGGAGGTCGTCAATAAGCGCCACTAAAGACGCATCCGTTTGCTGCTTAATCTGCTGATGCAATGCAGTAAAATTCATACGCTACCTGTATAAATGTAGGGGAGGGCTTGATTAAGGCTGCTCGTCGTCAGAAAACGGGCGCAATGCATTTTCGCCCTGCTCATTAAGAAGAATGCTTATTTTTTGCTCGGCTTGTTCAAGGGATTTTTGGCCTTGACGAGAAAGGGCGATACCGCGCTCAAATTTTTCTAACGCAACTTCTAACGGCAAATCGCCATTTTCCATTTCTGTTACTATGCTATCCAATTCGCTTAAGGTTTCTTCAAATGAAGATGAATCAGTTTTTTTGGTCACGAGAGCACTCAATTCTAGGTGGATTTTCGTATAACGCGCACATTAACTGAGGCCTGCCAACGGGTCAAATGAAATGTCACTTTCGCTATTTCAAACCCTAAAACTGCTTGTGATATAAACAAAAAGAAAAAACTTCTTATTATCTGTACGATAAATAACGAAATTTACGATATTCTTGTTATAGAATTTTGTAAGCATGCCGATAGAATAACCAAAGAAAGCTAGCGGCTGTGTAGTTAGTGCAAAGAATGAGGAAGATTTAGTGGATTTAGCAACCGTCATAGGTATGTTGGGCGCCATTGGTTTTGTGGTAATGGCCATGGTGATGGGCGGAAGTATGAATCTGTTCATAAACGTCCCTTCTGTATTAATTGTATTCGGTGGAACCCTCTTCGTTGTTTTGTCTCAGTACACAATGGGGCAGTTCTTCGGCGCAGGCAAAATTGCCGGCAAAGCTTTTATGTTCAAAATAGACTCGCCAGAAGACTTGATAGAAAAAATTGTCGAGATGGCCGATGCTGCACGTAAAGGCGGTTTTTTGGCCTTGGAAGAAGCGGAAATCGACAATCCTTTCATGCAGAAAGGCGTAGATATGCTGGTAGATGGGCACGATATAGAAGTTGTACGCGAAACCTTAGCTAAAGATATTGCTATGACCTCCGATCGCCACGATTTCGGTGCCACTATTTTTAAAGGGATGGGGGATGTTGCGCCTGCAATGGGCATGATAGGTACACTTATCGGGTTAGTTGCCATGCTGTCTAATATGGATGATCCTAAAACCATTGGTCCTTCTATGGCGGTCGCGTTGTTAACTACCTTGTATGGGGCCTTTTTAGCCAACATCGTTTGCTTACCTATGGCGGTGAAGCTTCAAAACCGCGCGCAGGAAGAAAAGCTCAATCAAATGTTGGTCCTAGACGGCATTGTAGGTATTGCTGACGGCCAAAACCCTAGAGTTATTGAAGGCATACTTAAAAATTACTTAGCCGCGAGCAAACGTAACAACGGAAACGAGGACGACTAATGGCTGAAAAAGAGTGTCCCAAATGTCCGCCAGAAGGCTTACCTGCGTGGATGGGAACCTTTGCCGACCTTATGTCACTTTTAATGTGCTTCTTCGTGCTATTGCTGTCTTTTTCCGAAATGGATGTGCTTAAATTCAAACAAATTGCCGGCTCTATGAAGTTTGCCTTTGGTGTTCAAAACAAGATAGAAGTCAAAGATATACCTAAAGGTACCAGCGTTATTGCAATGGAGTTTAGACCGGGTAAACCCGATCCTTCCCCCATAGAAAACATTCAGCAGCAAACCATAGAAATGACCCAGCAGATGTTAGAGTTTCAAGCGGGCGATGAAGACTCTGCAGGGGGGCGTCAAAAGCAGCGTGGCGAGCAGCGCGGGGGCCAGTCTCAGCAAACTGCAACAGATGCTTCTTCAGCAACAAAGCAAACTGCCAGTGAAAGCGAAACTGCCGAGTTAATGAAAAAAATAGCCCAGCAGTTAGAAAAGCAAATTCTCGACGGCGCTATTGAGCTCGAATCCTTGGGGCAACAAATTACCATTCGAATTCGAGAAAATGGGTCGTTTTCTGCGGGCTCTGCTTTTTTACAACCTCAGTTCCAACCTATCTTAAGAAAGATAGGTGTGTTGCTGGCGGATGTACCTGGCGAAATAGAAATTTCGGGCCACAGCGATGGGCAGCATATCGCTAACGAACTCTACCGTTCAAACTGGGATTTATCCGCACAGCGCGCCGTGGCGGTAGCAGAAGCGGTAAGAAAAGCGCCTGGCTTTGACGAGAGCCGCATGTCTGTAGTAGGTAAAGCTGATACTCAGCCTATGGTAAAAGATGCTGTAAGTGCAGAAGATAGAGCAAGAAATAGGCGTGTTGAAATAAATATTAATCAAGGTAAGCCTATGCTGTCTGAGCCAATTTCAGTGGTGGAAGATTAACCCTTAAAACACTATCAACGTGTTTTTCGTTCTGCGCCCTACCTTTAAGCGTAAAACCAGCGTACGTGTTAATACGTACGCTTTTATCGGTATTTTCCTTACGGCACGCGCTTGTGTAATACCTTATCTTTGCAAAGAGGCGCGATAATGGGGCTTTGAAATCACTAATTGTACAGTGCTGATTGTTCGCTCTAAAAAACCCCCTTCACAATATTTCAGATAGTAAGTCCACATCCTAACAAACCGTTCATCGTAGCCATCATTAAGCAGTGAATCTTTTGCGCTGATAAACGCTTGATACCAGTGATTTAGCGTATACGCATAATCTAAACCTATATCGTGAAGGTCGCGGATCATCATATCGCTGTAACGTTTTAAGTGAGCATTGAGCTCATACTGAGAGGGGAGAAACCCGCCTGGAAAAATATATTTCTGAATAAAGTCGACACTCTTTGCATAGCTTTCATAGCGTCTATCATCAATAGTGATGGACTGAAGTAGCATTAGGCCATTATCTTTCAGTAACGACGAGCACTTCTCGAAAAAGTTACCTAAGTAGTCTTTACCCACTGCTTCAATCATTTCTATTGAAACCAGTTTATCGAATTTACCTTCTAATAGGCGGTAATCCTTTTTAAGTAAGGTAATGCGCTCAGTGAGATTTTCTCGTGCAATCCAATCTTCAGCCCAGGCGTGCTGCTCTTCGGATATAGTGGTGGTGGTAACCCTACAGCCATAATGTTTTGCTGCATACACCGCCAGACCGCCCCAGCCCGTACCGATTTCAAGCAGGTGATCGGTTTTTGATAGCTGTAACTTATCGCAAATGGTTTTTAGCTTATTATTTTGAGCTTGGTGTAAGTTTGCATTCGAATCGGGGTAAATGGCCGATGAATACATCATGGTTTCATCGAGAAAACGGGTGTAGAGCTTATTGCCTAAATCATAATGCGCTTCGATATTTTTCTTCGCTTGGCGCTGGGTATTCTTGTTGGCAAAGTGCTGAATTTTCATTAAGGGCATAGAGAGCCATTTAAATTTATTCTCCCACTTATCTAAAGTGGGAAGGTTACGCGCAAACACCCTTACCACTGCGGTCATATCATCAGTGTCCCATAACCCATCCATGTAGGCCTCCCCAGCGCCCACGCTGCCGCCGAATAAAAGTGGCCGATATGCTTTTATATTTTTTATATTGACGTTACCGTGAAGAGCGTCGTTTCCCTCGCCGAATGTGGCTACCTTATGGCCGTCTTCCAAAATGGTTAGCGAGCCCAATGGTAAGCTTTGCAAACATTTAAGGAAGATAGTGCGGCACACCTTATCAATCAATGACGCATCAGATGTAGTTATTAGTACAGATTCACCAAAAGACATGTTGTTATTATTCCTGACTCTTTTTAGGGTGATCGTATATTGGCGTGCGTTTGAAAAAGAGCTTTATCGCTTGCCAATATATTCCCACCATGGTTTTAATTGTCATACTAGGTATACGTTTCATTACACGGCTTAGATTCGTGTTATTTAAGCTTAGTCTGGATAAGCGAATACCGGCGCTAAATTCTTTTTTATCCCGTACACAATTCATTGTTAATGAAAGCCGGCTTGAGGGTTGGCCAATGTGCCATTGGTATGTCATATCCATTGGGTTGAAGGGAGAAACGTGAAACGCTTTTTCCGTGTCATCCTGTTTGTCTAAATCAACCAAATAATAGTGGCGTTCGTTCCAAGGTGTATTGCTAACTTCAGCCAGTAAATAGCTGAAATGACCACAGGGCGTTCGCAGATAATAAAAATTCACCGGGCTAAAATACAGCCCCCATATGCGTAATTGGCCGAGCATAAAGATGTCACCCTCAACGTCATTAGCGCCTAACTGCGTCATTTTTTCTTTCACGGCTAGGGCAAGAGACTTCTCGCGAGGGCCTAAATAGTCGTCACGGTTGAAACGTACCCGCGCCCGAGAGGTTGCAGAAAAGTGCATAAGCGACTCGCTTAAATCGGCGAGTTCATCAAGGTGTAGCCAAAATAAATATATGTCATAGTCAAACTTATGCTGCGTGGGGACAAAGCGTTGGTGGAATACCTTGCCTTGATATATTGCACTGTCCATTACAGCTTGGCTCCAAAACGTTCGCACACCTCAAGCGCACTTCGCACACCATCTTCGTGAAAGCCGTTGTACCAATAAGCGCCGCAAAAATGCAGGCCATCAATGCCACATATTTCGCCACGGCGTTGTTGCGCCGCTACCATAGCAGCACTGTATTGCGGGTGCTCATAGCTATAACGGCCTAAGATGGCACTAGCGTCTATCTCATCTGTATTATTTAAGGTTACACAGTATTCGTTGGTAGCGATAAGCCGTTGTAAAATGTTCATGTTATAGGTGACAGTAGCAGGTCTCTCTTCTTCGTTGCCTTCGTCTTTCAAGCGATAATTCCAGCTTGCCCACGCCAGTTTGCGTTTGGGTAATTGTCTCGTATCTTTATGTAGCGCTACATCGTTTTTTGAAAACGGGATGGCGCCGAGTATTTGTTGTTGTTGTGGCGTGGGTGTGTCTAGCATGGCAAGAGCTTGGTCGCTATGGCAAGCAAACACTACTTCATCGTAGTAGCTTTCGCTATTTAGTGAATCTTTAAGCCGCCATCCCTGGTCTGTTCTGGACACAGATAGCACCGGACACGAAAGCTTTATTTTGTCTTTAAACGACGCTATTAAAGGGGCAATGTATTGATTAGACCCCCCTTTAATCGTAAACCATTGAGGCCTATCGCTGACGTTTAAAAGCCCATGATTATTAAAAAACTGAAGAAAGAACGTAAGGGGAAATTGCCTCGTTTGTGCCAAGCTGGCAGACCAAATCGCCGCACACATGGGCAAAATGTAGTAGCGCGAGAAATCCTCACTTAAATTAAGTTCCTCAATAATGTCGCCTAGGGTAAGGTGGTTAGTCTCTCGCTTTTCCGCCACCATAGTTTTGCACGCTTTATTAAAGGTAAGAATGTCAGCAATAATTCGCCAAAATCGCGGGCGCATAAGATTTCTGCGTTGGGCGAAAAGGCTATTTAGGTTATTACCGTTATATTCGATATTTGCTTTTTTACTGGCCACAGAAAAGCTCATTTCTGTGGGTTGGTAGGCAACGTTCAATTTATCCATTAGCTTAATGAAGTTTGGGTAGGTCCAATTATTGAACACGATAAACCCAGTATCTATGTTATGGGTTTCTTGCCCGTCGTTTATGCGTTTAGTTGCTGTATGACCGCCGATATAATCATTAGCTTCGTAGACGGTGATATCCTGGGTTTGATTAAGTAAGTAAGCACTGGTCAATCCTGATATTCCAGTCCCAATAATCGCAATTTTTTTCGCCATTTAGTTATTCTCGTTGAAGGAGTGTTGCTTATTTTTCGCGCATCGATAAAGAGAGTTTTTTCTTCAAGCTCTCGGGCAGTTTATGCATAAAGCGTAAGAGTAAACCAAACATTCGGGGAAAATAGACTGTTCCTTTACTGCTCTCTATCCCTTTAAGCATAGCCGATGCCGCTTCTTCCGCCGTAATCTTCATGGGCATTTCAAATTCATTTTTATCGGTTAACGGCGTTTCAACAAATCCCGGAGAAACGGCTTGAACATGAATACCTTTGTCATGTAAATCTACGTCAAGGCTCTTAGTAAAGTAGTGTAGCGCAGCTTTGCTAGCACCATAGGCTTGGGTTCGGGTGAAAGGGAGTAATCGCGACATGCTATCTACAATAATAAGCTTATTGCCGGGCCTAAGGTTGGGTAAAAGCCCGTTCACGCAGTTTACTACGCCAAAAAAATTAGGTTCAAACACGCGTCTGAACATCTTAGGTTCAAAAGCATCTACATCAACGTATTCGCAGGTGCCCGCGTTAAGTACTGCGTAATCTACATGAATGTCCTTTAATGCTTTCAGCGCATCTTGCTCATTGGTAACGTCAAAACGCAACGACGTAATATTAGCCTGTTGCGCTAACGCATCGAGCGCGTCTTGATTTCTTCCGCACGCAATTACGTTATAGTTATTTTTCGCGGCGTGTAGAGCAAGCGCCTTACCGATACCTGAGGTCGCCCCGGTAATTAAAATGCGTTTCATTGCGCCATCCTCGCCTTTATTTTCTTAATAAAGAAACGCAAAATAGGAATATGTTCATAAACCATTTGGCCTAAATCATAGTAATCTCTGTGGTAGCAAATGCGATCATCTCGAACACTAAGCTGAGTCGTGCCTTTAAGGGTGATTTCGTTAGAATACTTTTGGATGTTAAGGTACATGGTCCAATTAACCACATGAGTAATATTGGTTGTCTGGCTTGGTTGGGTAGCAATAATTGTCGTTATATCAAAGCGACAGCTTTGTGCTCGCTCAAGTAGGTGGGCGAAATAAGATTGAACATCGGCTAAGCCACGGTGGGCTTTAATTGGGTCAATAAACACTACATCTTGGCTGTAAATGTTTGCTAAATCCTCTTGGGATACTTGGCATAAATCAGAATATACTGTGCAAAATCGGTCGATTACATCCATTACCATCGCTCTCTTAAGTATGTCGTTAAAGCGCAATGCCATACACGGAATACCCGTGGCCGAATGTTCCTAGTTGCGCTGGTGCCTAGTAATCTTACATATTAACAGCTACAACCGACTGATATAGTTAATTTTAGTTAATTTATTTACCCTGTTTATTGGCACATGGATCAGTTAGGTGACGCCATACTATGAAAATCTTTCCCATGCGATCCAAATTGTTCACATTGGCGTAATGGCATTAGTGTTTAAGAGTTAAGTGTTTATGAAGATTCCATACGTCCCATTATTTCCGCTATCGGCTCACCTGCTTCCTGAAGGGCGTATGTCGTTGCGTATTTTTGAGCCCCGTTATACTCGCATGATTAAGCAGGTATGCGCCGAAAACAGTGGCTTTGTCATGTGTATGCTCAATGCGAAAGGGGACAGAGAGTGCAACCAACATATATACCCTATTGGTACTTACGCAAAGGTCGTAGACTTCGATTTACTAGATGATGGATTGCTTGGCATAAAGGTTGCTGGTTCTAAGCTTGTAGAGGTGTCTGATATTGTCACCGAGTCCGATGGACTCAGGGTGGGGCGTTGTGAAGAATTAACCCCGTGGCAATGTGACATAGACCCGAAGCAAATATCGCCTATGGATGAGCGACTCAAGGAAATTTTTGCGAAGTACGAAGACATTGCTGCGTTGTATGAAGCACCAAGGTTCGATGACCCCATTTGGGTAATGCAGCGTTGGCTAGAATTACTTCCGGTAGATGGTGGGCAAAAGCAGCAATTTTTACAGCAACATAATTGTACAAAATTGTTGAATTACCTAAGTGCATTAATTCCTTAAGGAGCGGTCGCAAAGGGAGAAAAGCGTATGAATGACGCATTCATTACATAATTGTAATGCAAATCAGCGCCATTAGCCGAACGCTTTCTACTTATTATTCGTAGAATGTATTAACTAATCGAAAAGCGGACGAATCATATGTTAGTTGGAATTCCACTGGAACAAAGTAACAGCGCCATTAAACCTAAAGAATGCGCAGTTGAAATGTCAGAATATTTGGTCGCCGTAGCAGAGCATCGTTGCAAACGCTCTTTTGCTCGCGTGTTTAATTATTTCGCGCCACGTTTACGTTCTTATGCGCTCAAACAAATGGGTAATGAAGCACTGGCGATGGAGTTAGTACAAGACACAATGTCGAATGTATGGCAAAAGTCTCACTTATTTAACGCAGAAAAAGGTTCGCCTTCTACCTGGATTTTCACGATTGCACGAAATATCCGTTTCGATATGTTACGCAAACTGCAAAACCGTAAAGAAGATGTGTGTTCTGACGATTTATGGCCCGTATTATGTGAACAAACTGCAGACTTAAACGAAGCGCCTCTTGACGAACAAGTGACGTTAGAGCAAATTGGACACTTATTTGAGGCTCTGCCAGACAAACAACAAACGGTAATAGAATCAATCTATATAGATGGTAAATCGCAACAGGAAGTAGCGGATGAATTGGACATTCCATTAGGAACAGTGAAGTCTCGCACTCGTTTAGCGCTGCAAAGACTTAAAGGTATGCTGCAAGATAGTGAATAGACAAGCAAATGATTAGGTTTCACCCCCATACTCAACAACTCGAGTCGTTTGTTGAGGGTAGCTTATCGCCCGCCGTTTCAATTTTAGTGTCGGCGCATTGTGATATGTGTTCGCATTGCCAGCGTATAGTAGAAATTGAAACAGAGCGGCTAGCTAGCAGTTTATTTGAAGATAATCGTGTTAGCGAGCCGCTTTTCTCCCCTGATTTTGACAACATGTTGGCACACATTACGCAGATGCCATCAGCGGTCCATCCCGACCACCCTGCACAAAGCCGTCATCATAAGCCGCGCTCACACAACAAAGAGCGAAGTGCGTCGACCATAGAATTAGATGGCCGGGCATTCACGTTACCGCGTACGCTTCGCCGTTACGCCGATAAAACCGGAAATTGGTCTAGTTTGGTAGGCAAGTTGTGGCAGGCTCCGGTTGAACTTGGAAACCAAGGTGTGGCTAATTTTATATATATGGGGCCAGGTGGCAGCGTACCTGAACATACACATAGAGGCACTGAGTACACGCTGGTACTTGACGGTGAGTTCAGTGATGGGTTGAATAACTATGACACTGGCGACTTTATATTTATGGACGACCAGCACACTCATACGCCCCGCGCGGATAAGAAAGAAGGGTGTTTGGTATTTAGCATTGTGGATCAACCGCTTCATTTTACATCAGGGCTGGCGCGGCTACTTAACCCCTTTAGTCATCTCTTCTTTAGATAACTAAGCGCACCATAGATACCAGTGCGCTTTTATCTGTACACTAAATTAGCTTATAAAGTCACTTTCTGGGTAATTAAGCTTTAGCGTTTTCATGGCATTTTCACGCAATTCATCTAAGCCTAATTGTTCGTAACTAGACACCATAATTTCAAGTGCCTGTTGTACTTGCGTACTGTCTGGAAAATGTTCAATCACATATCGACCGCGGTTAGCGGCTGCTACATAAGCTTGGCGGCGCATGTAAAAGCGTGCAATCGCAATTTCATAGCGCGCAAGTCTATCTTTAATATGCAACATGCGCTTTCGGGCGTCTGCGGCGTATTTGCTATCTGGGTATTGCTGAAGTAAACGTCTGAAATCTTCAAACGCTTCACGTGACTTCGATGGATCTCGATCGGTTCTATCGATATTCATCAACTCTTGAAATAAATTACTGTCAGCTTCCATGTTTGTTAAACCACGCATATAGTACGCATAGTCTACATCCGCATGGTTAGGGTTCAGACGGACGAAGCGGTCGATGGTGGCAAGTGTTTCATCAAGTTTACCCGACTTATAATAGCTATAAATAAGGTCTAACTGAACTTGGTGCGACAACGGACCAAACGGGTAACGTGAGTCTAAGGCGCTAAGGGTTTGTGCAGCGGCACTAAAGTTACCCACTTCCATATTTTGCTTGGCTCGCTCGTAGAGTTGCTGAGCGCCCATGTTCGCCAATACGGCTTTTTCTTCTTCATTGCCGGAGGAACTACACCCTGCGACCGATACCATAGCACCGAGTACTACGGGCGCTAATAAACGAAATGATTTCATAATAATTCTAATTTCCTGCTAAACAGAGTGGATTACTTCGCTGTCTAAGCTCATGTTTTTCGTATTCTAACGTACTCGCGATGAGAAAAACCATACAATTTAATAAACAACGCAGTGTACCGACAGAAAGCTTGTTATAATACCCCTTTTACATTTAATCATTGGTGTTATGACAGAGTCGGACAACACAATACAATTAGACGAGACTACAGGGCCTGAGCACTTTGGTCTTCGTTTAGATCAGGTTTTAGCTGATTTGTTCCCTGAATATTCACGTTCTAAGTTAAAAACTTGGATTCAAGACGGCAAAGTTGCGGTTAATGGTGAGGTTATCACAGTTCCTCGCCATAAAATGCAGATGGAAGAACGGGTAACGGTGAATGCTGAGATAGAAATTCAAGTAACCAGCCAGCCGCAAAATATAGACTTAGATATCGTTTATGAAGATGAACATATTTTAGTTATCAACAAGCCTGCCGATTTAGTAGTACATCCCGGCGCGGGAAATCCCAACGGAACTGTGCTTAATGCATTATTAAATCATGTACCGAATATCGATAAGGTACCGCGTGCAGGTATCGTCCATCGTCTTGATAAAGATACTACTGGGCTTATGGTGGTTGCAAAAACCTTACCTGCGCAAACCCATTTGGTCGATCAACTTCAACATCGAGTAATGAGCCGAGAATATGAAGCCATTGCGCTTGGCACTATGGTGGCCGGTGGAGTGGTTGAAGCGCCTATTGGTCGCCATGCTACTAAACGCACCCATATGGCGGTAAGAGAGGGCGGGAAGCCTGCAACTACGCATTACCGAGTGATGGAGAAATTCAGAGCTTATACGCATCTGCGCTTGAAGCTTGAAACTGGACGTACCCACCAAATACGGGTGCATATGGCTTATGTAAAGCACCCTTTGTTGGGCGATCCTGTCTACGGCGGTCGGCCCCGTCTTCCAAAAGGAGCATCGGAGGATTTTATATCCACGCTAAGAGGCTTTCAACGTCAAGCACTGCATGCTGCTCAACTCTCTTTGTATCATCCAGAAACAGAAGAGTGGATGACATGGCAAGCCCCGCTGCCCGAGGATATGCAAAACTTGTTAGAGGCGGTACGCTTAGATACCAAAGAGAACCCTGAAGACATTATATGAGTAATAGCCCCCATATAATTACGCCTTCATGGAATGCGCCTAGTAATATAGTGGCGTATACCAGTACACGCAATCATGGTGTAAGCGAAGGCGAATATGCTGGGTGTAATGTTGGCGATCATGTGGGCGATGACCCTACTGCTGTTAAACGCAATAGAGCGACTTTGCCCTATGCTGATCGCATATGCTGGCTCCAACAGGTTCATGGCAATCATATAGTTGGCTTACCTATTGATGCTAATAGAGTGAGTGACCAGGAAGATAATCTTAACAGCACTAAGATACCCAGGGCAGATGCGGCAATGTCTTCCTCTTCTCATTCTTTTTGCGCTGTAATGACCGCTGATTGTGTTCCCATACTCTTATGTGATTCATCAGGAACGCAAGTAGCAGCAATTCATGCTGGTTGGAAAGGCTTACGTTTAGACATAATTACTAAATGCGTAAAGCAGTTTAATGCTGTGCCTAATCAACTAATGGCTTGGATAGGACCGGCTATTTGTCAAACGTGTTACGAGGTCGATCTGCAACTCGCCAATACCTTTTCGCATTACGCTGGCGCCATAAAAGCCGGTACAAAAGTAAATAAGTTTCAACTAGACCTTCCCAAAATCGCTGAGTTTCAACTACTGTCTCTTGGTATCGATAACGTTATCAATAGTCGTCGTTGTACCTATTGTGAGTCAGAGTCGTTTTATTCCCACCGACGCGCCACACACCAAGGGTTAACTTCTACCGGACGCATAGTTAGTGTTATAGGTTTGCGCTAAATCAAAGGTTTAGTGAATTCTTTTCCTCTTCCACTTGAATCAAAATGCATCAGATACCATAACTTAGTCATAGGTTATTGTGATCTTCCTTGAGGGAAAATTATGCGTTTAGATAAATTCACCAGTAAATTTCAACTTGCCATTTCCGACGCTCAATCCTTAGCGCTGGGGCGAGATCATCAATATATAGAACCCGTTCATTTAATGTCTGCCATGCTAAACCAGCAAGGGGGCTCAGTTCGGCCGGTTTTAGATCAAGCGAACGTGAATGTGAATGCGCTACGCTCTGCATTAAGTGAAGCCGTTGACCGTATCCCTCGTGTAGAAGGTATTGGCGGCGATATACAGTTAAGCAAGGAATGCGGGATCCTGCTTAACCTTTGTGACAAAATTGCGCAACAGCGCAAAGACGAGTACATCACATCGGAAATTTTTGTTCTTGCAGCCTTACAAGATAAAGGTCGTTTAGGCGATATACTTAAGCAGTTAAATATAACTAAAGAAGGTATCGAGCGTGCTATTGACGATATGCGCGGAGGGCAAAAAGTAACCGATCCGAATGCAGAAGATGTGCGACAAGCGTTAGAAAAATACACCACAGATCTTACTGAACGCGCTGAACAAGGTAAATTAGACCCTGTCATTGGGCGCGATGATGAAATACGTCGAACCGTTCAAGTATTACAGCGCAGAACCAAAAATAACCCTGTGCTAATAGGCGAGCCGGGGGTTGGTAAAACCGCCATCGTTGAAGGGTTGGCGCAACGTATTATCGACGGTGAGGTACCTGAAGGCCTTAAAAATAAGAAAGTATTGTCTTTAGATATGGGCGCGCTGGTTGCCGGTGCAAAATACCGAGGCGAATTTGAAGAAAGATTGAAGGCTGTACTTAACGAGCTGGCCAAGGAAGAAGGCAGGGTAATACTGTTTATCGACGAACTGCACACGATGGTAGGCGCAGGAAAGGGCGATGGAGCAATGGATGCAGGTAATATGCTTAAACCTGCCTTGGCTCGCGGCGAATTACATTGTGTTGGCGCTACCACGTTAGACGAATACCGCCAATACATTGAAAAAGACGCAGCGTTAGAACGGCGTTTTCAAAAAGTGCTGGTGGAAGAGCCAAGCGTTGAGGACACCATCGCGATTTTAAGGGGATTGAAAGAGCGCTACGAGCTCCATCATTCGGTGGACATTACCGATCCGGCTATTGTGGCGGCAGCCAGTTTATCTCACCGGTATATTAGTGATAGGCAGCTACCCGATAAAGCCATCGATTTAATCGATGAGGCTGCGTCGAGTATTCGTATTCAAATCGACTCTAAGCCTGAAGACATGGACAGGTTAGAGCGTCGTATCATTCAGCTTAAACTTGAAGAGCAAGCGCTCGCTAAAGAAACCGATGAAGCAAGTCATAAACGCTTGGAAATGATTGAGTTAGAGCGAGAGCAGCTAGAAGCTAAATACGCTGAACTTGAAAAAGTATGGTTGGATGAAAAAGAAGCTATGCAGGGTACACAGACAATTAAGTCTGAACTTGAGCAAGCCAAATTAGATTTGGAAATAGCACGGCGGGCTTCCGATTTAAATCGCATGTCAGAATTACAATATGGCCGAATCCCAGAACTTGAAGCTAAGTTAGAACGGGCCGCAGAGAATGAAACACGAGAAACACAGTTGGTGAAAAATAAAGTAACCGATGTGGAAATAGCGGATGTACTTTCTCGCTGGACGGGAATTCCTGTGTCGAAAATGCTAGAAGGCGAACGAGATAAATTGCTGCGGATGGAAGATGTGTTGCATAAGCGCGTAGTGGGGCAGGGTGAGGCCGTACATGCGGTCTCTAATGCTATCCGCCGCTCTCGGGCGGGCTTAGCCGATCCGAATAGACCCATTGGTTCATTTTTATTTTTAGGGCCAACGGGAGTGGGTAAAACTGAACTGTGTAAAACCTTGGCGGGTTTTATGTTCGACACCCAAGATGCAATAATTCGCATCGACATGTCGGAATTTATGGAGAAGCATTCGGTGTCCCGTTTGGTGGGCGCACCTCCAGGCTATGTAGGCTATGAGGAAGGAGGCTATCTCACTGAGGCAGTACGCAGGAAACCCTATTCAGTCATACTACTCGATGAGGTAGAGAAAGCGCATCCCGATGTGTTTAATATATTACTTCAAGTTCTTGATGACGGCCGTTTAACTGACGGCCAAGGTAGAACGGTTGATTTTAAAAATACCGTGGTCATTATGACCTCTAACTTAGGCTCTGATGTTATTCAGGATAAACATAATGAAAGCCAATATGAGGAAATGAAAGCGGCGGTTATGGACGTGGTAGGCCACCACTTCAGGCCTGAGTTTATTAACCGTGTAGATGATATTGTGGTGTTCCACCCATTGGGTAAAACGCAAATACAGTCGATCGCTAAAATCCAGCTTGCGTCTTTGCGTGCACGATTAGCTGAGAAAGGGTATAAGCTAACTTTATCTGGTGCGGCGATGGATAAGCTAGCGGAAGCCGGCTTCGACCCTGTGTATGGGGCGAGACCTCTAAAGCGTGCTATTCAGGTTCATATTGAAAACCCGCTGGCGCATAAATTGTTATCTGGCGATCTTATTCCCGACTCCACCGTTCGCATAGATGTGAACGGCGAAGATTTTATCGTCACCAGTGAATAAGCCCCTAGGGAATAAGGACACAACGCAATTAGCGAAGTTTAAATACAAAAAAGGCCTTAACTAAAGGCCTTTTTTGGTTCTTAACTGACTAACTCATGCTGCACATTTACGTTGGCTAGCCATTTCTGTCTAAAGTGAGTCTAGCAATGCTTGCGCTTGTGGGCGCAGGAAAAACGGGCGCTTCACATTAGCAGCGTATGTTAATTCTTGCTTCGCCTCTTCTATACGTCCAAGCTTCGCTAACGTATACCCTAAGTGATAACGAATATTCGGATCGTTTGCATCTCGGGAAAATGCTTCGCGTAACAAGCGTAGGCTTTCTTCATATTTTCTTTGCTTTGCTTTTATCCACCCGTATGTATCGAGAATACTGGGTTCATCAGGGGCAAGATCATATGCTCTATCGATATAGCTAGCAGCCCTATTTATTGCGTTATCAACCCACATAATAGCTAATCGGTTATAGGCTTGAGCAGGGTTTAATAAATTAGGCTCCTCAACCAACGACGTATATAGGGGAATTGCTTTGTCGTAATCGCGAGTAAAAAACAGGTATTGAGCGAGCAAATTCTTCGCCAGTAAGTTGTTCTCATCCTCATCAATTAGTTGTTGTGCTGTATCGAAAAAGGTTTCTACATACTGTTCATTTAATGCATAGGTGTATATAGCAACGAATGCCTGAGCATAGCGGGGGTTTATTGCCAGCGCCTTTCTATACGCGCTTACCGCATCATCATCATTTCCAACGTTGGCTGCGATACGCCCGAAAAGGAACCAATAAAGTGGGCTTTTTTCCTTTGCCGATGGCATTCCTTTTAACACCTTTTCAGCTTCGCTGTTTTTTTGTAAATCAATAAGTAAGCCAGCGTACCTAAAGGATACAATAGGGCTATTAGGTGCTAACTCATGGGCTAGTTTCATTGATGCAAGTGCGTCTTTCTCATTCCCAAGAGAGCGCACCAAGTTAGAATAGGTAATAAGTTTACCCGCATCCTCTTCAATAAAGTTTCGTACGATACTTAAGGTTTTCTCTGCGTCAGTTCGCTGACTCATCTCTATCTGTAAAGATGCTTTACGAAGCAGGTAATCTGGGTTATCAAATTCGTCTTTTAATAATAAATCAAGGTGATACAGGGCATACTTTGCATCACCTTCGCGCTGATAAAGTGAAGAAATACGTTCGCGCGCGCGTTTATTTTCTGGAGACATGGTTAATAAATCGAGATATATCTGTTTAGCCGACTCAGTGTCACCCTGTTTGGTTAAATTGAATGCCTTAAGCATTAAGGTTTCATTGTGCTCAGGAGAAAGTGTAAGCAATTCCTCTATAAGTGCATTAGATGCTTCTAGGTTACCCATTCGGCTCTCTGTAGCAGCTAAATTAAACTTAGCAGGAAATAGCGTGGGACTTTTCTCTAACGCCTTCTCAATGTTGGTTTTGGCCACTTGATATTTGCCTTGGCGAATATAAATCCCTGCTTTCAAATTATATACTTCAGCTTCGTCAGGAAATAATTCTGCCAAGAAATTAGCGCCCTTTAACGCCTTATCAAAACGTTCGGCCTGTAAATTCATTAAGGAATAGGTGAATAGAAAGCCAGCATTGTCGCTATAATTTGATAAGTTATTTTCTAATATAGCAAGCGCTTCATTTTGTTTACCTCGCGCGGCCATAAGTTTTATTTCAAACAGTTGTAGTTTACTAGCACCAGGGTATTTAGCTTCTAAATTTCTAAGTAAGCGTTCTGCCTTAAACGCCTTATTCTGGCGTATAAACAAATCGCCGAGCATCAGTGCAGAGTCTATATCTTCTATCAAAGCATCTTGATGGCGTTCAAGTAATATCAATGCTTGTTTATCTTGTTGCGTTGCTGAATAAACTTGGCTTAGCATAAGCACCGCTTGTAAGTCATCCGGCTCTTTTTGCAAATAAGCGATAAAGTCCTTAGCGGCGGTCTCCATATTGTTATTGAAGAAATTAGTTAGCCCACTGATGTACAACAGCATAGGTTGTGAGGTAATTAACTCAGGGTCTAACTGCGCCATAAAGTCATTGAGTTCTTTGATTTTCTCGTTATCAATAGCTTCTTTGGTATCGCGACTTTGTAGCCAACTGTTCAATAGGATAGCGAGGGGGTCGTTCGGCGTGTCTTGAATAATTTCGTCGACAAATAGCTTGGCGGTGTCGTAGTCTTTCGCTTCTAAGTACAAATCTACCAAGTTTCTTAATGCAATGGGGTCATCTCTATTAAAGGTGAGGGCAGTTTGCAAGTGTGAAATTGCCGCTTCTTTATTACCTTCTCGATAAGCAAGTTGACCCTTCAATCGCCAAGTAATTGGGTTTTCAGGATCATTTGCCATGGCGCGTTCAATAAGCTTTCGCGCTTTGTCAATTTCGTCATCTTGCAGCGCTATCGCAGCGAGCCCATTAATTGCTGGTACAAACGTGGGCTCTTGCGCAATAATAGTGCTGTAGTCTTGCAAGGCACATGCTGGGTTGTCTAGTCTAAGGCACGCGGTTGCACGAATTAACAGCCATTCGCGCTGTGCGTCACCGGTTAACTTACTGGTATCGCTAAACTCAACTATTGCTTGATACTTATTTAAAAATAGCCAAGTGTTACCTAAAGGCTCAGCCAGTAGATTAATATCAGCGCCCATTTCGAGTGCCTCAACAAACTCTAATTCGGCGGCATTTAAATACCCGTTAATCAATAAAATTTTACCCATTAATAGCTTGGCAGCTAAGTTTTCAGGGTCTTTTTGTAAGCTGTTCTTTAAATGGATATACGCTTCATCATACTCATCAACATTATAGGCTTTGAGTGCTTTTTCGTAGTCTTTTGAAGTGGTGGCAGCGCTACCGAACGAAATTGTGAGAAGAAGTGTGCTAAAAGCACAAAATTTACTAAAACGAATTCTTTGAAACCCAAGCATATGTACAACTTTCCTAATGACCACAATAAAAAAGGTGGCCTTAGGCCACCTTAGTAAGATACGTGTTTTTACGCACTATTTAAACTATTTAAAAGATTCGTTTCCTGCGCAAAACTAATAGCCCTAGACCGATTAGCATTAATGCTACTGGTGCTGGCTCACTGACCTCTGTTGGTGGTTGGTTAATCTCTGTTCCGTTCGTTGTAAGGTTAAGCGATGCTAGTTTAAAGCCTGTGTTACTATAACTTGAACTGCTATCGTCAAAATATACATTGTAAGCCCCAACTAACCAATATTTTGCAGCGCTTAAATCCGAGAACTCACTGGTATAACCGCTGGTCGACCAATAGTTACCGTTAGACGAGATGTTGAAGTGACCGTCGGAAAGCACAAGGCCGTCGCTGGACGCTACATCTGCCCAGCCGAATTCATTCGAAGCATGATTTTCAAAAAGTGATATATCACTTAAGCCAACAACAGAAATCTGTTTGCTTGAAGCACTGCTATCCAGATAAGTGAAGGACGCACCAGTTAGCGTTACCGCTTCACTGAATGAAAAAAGCACCATGTCAAAATCTTCACCACCC
Organism: Alteromonas profundi; assembly: GCF_010500865.1. Classification (GTDB taxonomy): domain Bacteria; phylum Pseudomonadota; class Gammaproteobacteria; order Enterobacterales; family Alteromonadaceae; genus Alteromonas; species Alteromonas profundi. The sequence goes on along the minus strand of NZ_JAAAWN010000018.1, from coordinate 3,156 downwards.
GAAAAGTTATCAAGGGTATGGGAATCATTTCCATTGCTATTTACTAAACCAAAACCATAGTCATTGAAGTGTTGATAAGCATCGAGTGAATCGTAGTGTACAACCTCATTATCATCGTTCCGAATGCCATCTGTACTAATATTGCTGGTATCAGACCAAGCACTTACACCTACTCTAATGCTTGTGCCGTCGATAATAATATTCGATGAACTGCCATCTAACGTATAATCGATGTTAGTACCGCTATCCATGGTGTAGAGGTCGTAGACGTACTGGTTTAGTGTAGAGTCAACAGATGTTGAACCTGAACTATTCGAACTTGAGCTACCACTACCTGCTAACAGAGGTGATGATACAAGGAAGAAAGAAACGCTTAATGCTAACAACAGCAAAGACTTCATAAACAATGACTCACATTTAATGCTAAACTACTGGTGTAGCTTAAGCATTAAATGTGCCAAAAATTAAGCGTTTGATATTTAAGGGTTTTAAATGATTGGTGTTCGGGAAAGTCAAAAAACCTGACACTGCTTAACAGATCTAATAGTCCATAGGTCTAATAATAGATCACTTACGTTTGCGCCTCCAGGCAACAACCAAAGCACAGGCTAAAAATGCGCCTAGCGTGCGGGGCTCACTAACTGACGTGGGATCTGTTTGAGATGATCCCGGTTTAGAAAACCCAATACTCGCGAGCTTAAAGGCGTCGTCAAACATAGTACTATCAAGCTGTCCAAAAACCGAATTATAGGCTCCGACGAGCCAATACTGCGCAGACGCAGTTTCATCGAACTGAGCAATATCAATGGATTGATAGCTGTTAATATCATAAGACCCTGAGGTCAACGCGCCTTCTACTATATTAGCCCAAGTCTGCTCGCTAGAAATTAAACCAGAGATATCATTTAATCCAGCAATAGAAAGTTGGGTATTATCGTCATCTCCTACCCAAGAAAATCCGGCACCGGTTAATGTAACTTCCTCTGAAAACGAAAACATGACGTAATCGAAATCGTAATCCACGTTATGGGACAGTGTATTAACGCTGTCGATTGCGTGATCAGGATTTGAACCATAATACTCGTCATCTTTGTTATACACGCCGTAACCGTAACCTCCTAAGTCTACAATTGCGGCATCGGTGACGATATCATCATTATATGTCCCTACAGTGTCAGACCATGCCGTCATAGATATAGATACGCCATCAATTTCAATATCAGAAGATGAGGCGCTCTTCCACGGGTCAATGCCATCTGTAATGAGGTTGTAGACGGACTCGCCAAGGGCACTATTACAATCGCCCTGACTTGAACTTTGGCAAGCATCGTATTTTTCATAATAGCTACTTGAATGACTAGAGCTGCTTCCTGCTGTAGCATAAAAGCTTACTACAGCAAAACCCGAAACCATTATCGCGCTTATTGTGTTACTAAACTTGGTGGACTTCATAAACTTTGGCCTTACGACAATTAGTAAAAAGTGTCGTTAATTAAACGCTAACGCCGCAGCATAATTACGCAAACGTACCGTTTTAAAACTTCAACATGATATAAAGATCTTACTAGAAAGATGGGCGTATTAAGGTATATAGATACATACTTACTTATCTGAGGCTTACTAAAAGAAGGTATCAAAGCGTCAATGACTAACCCTAGAAGGGGCTGGACAACACGATAACTTCGTACCTAGCATCTATGCGCCGCTAACTATATATGGAATAATTAGCGACAATTAATTAGTGTTAACGAGGACTTATGTCTGAACAAAAGAGAAAGGGGATTTACTTACTCCCCAATTTATTAACTACAGCAGGCCTGTTTTCCGGTTTTTTTGCGGTAGTTTCGTCAATGAACGGCAGATTTGAAGCGGCAGCGGTCGCTATTTTTGTTGCTATGATATTTGACGGGCTTGATGGTCGAGTAGCAAGAATGACCAATACACAAAGCGATTTTGGTGCTGAATACGACTCAATGGCAGACATGGTGTCGTTCGGCATGGCACCAGCTCTTGTCGCCTATAACTGGGGCCTGACAGAATTCGGAAAAATAGGTTGGTTAGCAGCATTTGTTTATGTTGCGGGGGCCGCACTTCGTTTAGCCCGCTTTAATACGCAGGTGGGTATCGCCGATAAGCGGTTTTTCCAAGGGCTAGCGAGTCCAGCAGCAGCTGCGGTTGTAGCAGGTTTAGTTTGGGTTGGCGTTGAGTACGACGTTAATGGTGCTGACTACGGCCTCGTTGTAGCGGCGGTTACAGGTTTAGCTGGCCTACTGATGGTTAGTAACTTTAAGTATAATTCCTTTAAAGAAGTTAACTGGCACGGCAAGGTTCCTTTTGTGGGCCTGCTAATAGTTTTGCTTATATTTGTTATTGTTGCCACCGAACCAGCGCTTGTCTTGTTCATTGTTTTTGCACTTTATGCACTAGCGGGCCCGGTAAATACATTTAGAACGGTAGATAAAGTTACCCTAAATGATGTTGTTGGCGATCACGAAGAAGATGCAGACTTTTCTGAGGATGCTCAAAACGATCTTGATGAGAACAAAGCAAAAGGGGATAGCGACAAATAGTTGTTGCTGGTAAAGCAATATTAGGTGTAGTTGCTACGCGCCTCATAGTAGTGAATTAACATACTGAGATGGGGATAGTATTTATTTAGACGCTGTATAGGTCTGATAAAAGCACGAGCAAAAAGGGTTTTATCTAATCCAACAGATTATTGACGCGGCTCTTAAGGCTATCCAAAGCATGCATTTATAATATAATTGCTTAATAGTTAATCTATGCGTACAAAAAGCGACCAAACGGTCGCTTTTTTTATGTTTTTAGTCAAATTGCAGTTGACCTGGCTAAGCATTTAAGTAGAATGCGCCTCTCTTCAACGAGAGGCAGAAAACGCAATAAGTTGAAGAGTTTGGACAACAAATTTGATTAAAGTTTTTTGATAAAAGTTGTTGACAAAAAAATGATGCACTGTAAGATACGCATCCGCTTCGAAAGAGGCAGCCACTAAGAAGCAAAGCGCTTCACGGTGAGCAAGGAAAACGAATCAACTGAGAGTGATGTTGGTCCTCCTTGCGCAGAAGTCACGACAAAAAGCGTCATGATTCTGCACTATGTTCTTTAACAATTTAGACAAGACAATCTGTGTGGGCA
>NZ_JAAAWN010000017.1 GCF_010500865.1 Alteromonas profundi | reverse complement strand
AAACCCACATTGAAGCGGTGGAGGAAACAGCAGAAGTCTGGCGCAAACGGCTATTTGATATCAGTTGGTTTATGCGTGCATTAAATGAGTATATTGCCAGAGCTGCCAATAAAGAAGACGACTGCACTGGGCACTTCTGGGAAGGGCGGTTTAAATCGCAAGCGCTATTAGATGAATCGGCCCTTGCCGCCTGTATGGCCTATGTTGATTTAAACCCGGTACGGGCCAAAGTAGCAAAAACGCCAGAAACTTCTGACCATACCAGCATTCAATACCGTATTAACGCCGCCAGGGTAGGTAAAACGCCCAAGCGACTCATGCCTTTGTTAGGCAACTCAAACCAAGCCATGACTCAGGGGTTACCTTTTACCTTGCCCGATTACCTTCAGCTTGTAGATATAACCAGCCGGTATATTCACCCAAACAAGCGAGGAAAGGTAGACCATAGTCTGCCCACTATACTAGAGCGCCTTAATATAGAACACGAGCAATGGCTAACTTTAACCACACAATTTGAAACCTGCTTTAAGCAGGCAGCTGGCAAAGTGGTACACCTTGAACAGTATGCCCACAATCAACATCAACAACGGGTACAGGGACGACAAAACGCCAGGCGATTACTGGGGTAGCGGTGCATCTAAATAACCAATTCGCTAAATTTACCACCCCTTTTACCACCACTTCACGCTAGCGAACAAATCCCCTAAGGCGAAAATAAGGCTTACACGCACATCTATAATAACTGACAATCCCCAACATAGATAAAGTTACCTACATTAATAACTTCCTGAAAGTGATCATGCATGCCACTTTCCATTTCCAAATGTGCCTGTCTTGATTAGTATCTTGAAACTCAAAGAGACAGGCATAAAAATCGAAGTGTAAATATGCCTGTCTTCTTTAGTAGTGCTGCGGCACATTACCAAGGCGAGCGCCCTCTTCGATAACATAATAGTCCTATAACGTAATTTCTTTCGCATTTTCGGCATCGTTGTAGGCATATGACATAGATAGTTGAGTGTCAGGTGTTAGGTTGTACGACATATCAACTTCAAATCCTTGGCTTTGCGCTTCGCCAATCGCTTAGATCGAGCCGTCACCTGCAGGGCTGCTTGCTAATATGTTATTTTCCTTAGTTGCAAATATTGTTGTTGTCGCTTTTTAAACAAGCCAGTCCGCATAGATAGGACATGCATCACCACCCAATAGAAGATTTCGCTTAATCAGATGCAGATACGCTGAAGTGAGGTAAATCAAAGGCTTAATCACTAGTAGGCTGACTACAGCATTGCTAAAAATACACAGAAGGACGCGGGATTTGGCTTGCAGTGGTTTGAGGGAGGGCTTGGAGGAAAGTATCAACGGGCAGAACAAACTGCCCGTTTGCAATCTAATTGATTAAATACTCACCCGCTTATACGGCCGATATTCTGCTTTCCAGAAATTTTTCTCAATACTTTGCTCTAACGCCTCATCAGAGAGCTCTAAGGCTAACCCCTGTTCCATCGCCACCTTGCCTACCGCAAAGGCAATATGACGACTCAACTGGGCTATCTCGGTTAAAGACGGTAACAGAGAACCCGTTCCGTAATTAACCAAAGGCGAAGCATCGGCCAGCGCGTTGCTTGCAGCCATAAGCATTTCATCGCTAACACGTTTGGCCTTTGCAGCAACCACACCTAACCCGATACCCGGGAAAATATACGCGTTATTACACTGGGCAATAGGGAAGGTTTTATCATTGTACACTACCGGCTTAAAAGGGCTTCCGGTAGCGATAACAACTTCGCCTTCCGTCCACTGAATAACCTGTTCAGGGCGAGCTTCAACCTGTCTTGATGGATTGCTTAGCGGGAAAATAATAGGTAAGTCACAATTTTGCTTCATGGCACGAATTACTTGTTCAGTAAACAGGCCAGGTTGCCCCGAAACACCAATTAAAACGTCAGGCTGCGCGCAGTGCATAACGTCTAACAAAGACGCATAGTCGCCGCTAAAGGTCCACTCGGCTAAGTCTGCTTTTTGCTGCTGCAGTTTTTGTTGGAAGTCGCGTAACCCTTCCATCCCCTCAGTAAGCAATCCAAACCGGTCTATCATAAACACTTGTTTGCGAGCTTGTGAATCGTTCAAACCTTCGTGCACCATTTGCTGAATAAGCATTTCGGCAATACCGCAGCCAGCTGAACCGGCACCAACAAATGCCACTTTCATCTGTGAAAGCTTTTGTTTTTTCATGCGACAGGCGGCCAAGATAGTGCCTAACGTAACAGCGGCGGTACCTTGTATATCATCATTGAAACAACATACTTCGTCCCGGTAGCGGCTAAGTAGCGGCATGGCATTAGGTTGGGCGAAGTCTTCAAATTGAATTAACACATCTGGCCAACGGCGTTTAACTGCGTTGATAAACATATCAACGAATTCGTCGTAATCGGCCTGCCCTATTCGTGGGTGACGCGCGCCCATATACATGGGGTCGTTAAGCAATTTTTCGTTGTTCGTTCCCACATCCAACATAACTGGCAACGTATAGGCTGGGCTTATCCCGCCACAAGCGGTGTACAACGAAAGTTTGCCGATTGGGATACCCATTCCGCCGATACCTTGATCGCCTAACCCTAAAATCCTCTCACCGTCAGTAACAACGATAACCTTCACTTTGCGCTTAGTGGCGTTGCGCACAATATCGTCTAACTGATGACGCTCTTCCCACGACACAAATAGGCCTCTGGAGCTACGATAGATGTCAGAAAACTGTTCGCAGGCATCCCCCACTGTAGGGGTATAAATAATCGGCATCATCTCATCAATATGCTTTTGAATTAGCCGATAAAACAAGGTTTCATTGTTATCTTGAATGGCACGTAAATAAATATGCTTATTTAGGGCCTCGTCAAAACTACTGTATTGCAAATAAGCACGTTCCACTTGCTCTTCAATGGTTTCATACCGCGGTGGTACGAGCCCGGTTAAGTTGAACGCTGCCCTTTCTTTCGCCGAAAACGCGCTCCCTTTATTAAGGAGCGGTGTTTCTAACAATGAGGGTCCGGAATGAGGAATATAGAGATATCGCTGTGAATCTTCTGACATGGGTTTTCCGATTTTTATTTTTTAGGCAATCACAAACCTGCTCCAAAAGCGTGCCTCAGGCACCGCTTTGTTTAGAAAATTTCTTCTGGTTCAGGTCTTGTTGTAGTGTCCTTCTCTGCAGGGTCCACCACCTCATCGTCTCTAACATAAGATGTCGGTTCAGTCCCTTGCAAAAAATACTCGAACAGTGTGGTATGGTCTGACCGCCGGGTCAACTTACCAGTGGTCCGATCAATGCGAATTCGTACAATTTTCTCTGGTACCGGCATGGGTGAATAGGGTTTATCGGCCAATGCATGCTGCATAAAGCGTATCCACGCGGGTTCCGCTGCCTTCGCCCCATCTTCGGTACCAATTAAAGCGTTCCCTATCCAGTTAAATTTCTCTGGATTACGATTAATCAGGTTTTGATTGCGGGTAGCACGGCCGAGTTGACGACCCATGTTATCAAACCCTACCCAGGTTGTTGCCACTAGGTCACGGTGAAAACCACTAAACCAGGTATCTCTGGAATCATTCGTTGTACCGGTTTTCCCCGCGATATCGGTTCTTTGCAGAATATTTCTGGCACGCCAGCCTGTCCCCATCCAATAGGTCTTTTTATTCCAATTGCCATTTGTACGCACTGCTGTTCGCATCATTTCGCCCACCAAAAACGCGTTTTGAGGGGTAATAACTTGTGGTGCCATCATTTTCTCTTCATTGTCGCTATTCGCCAGCAGCACATCTTGATTCAATTGTGCTTCTAACTTTGCTTCAATATCGTCATCGGCAATATCTGCTGCTTTTGCCACTTCCGCGTCACGGCTACAGCGCGCACATGCCCAAACTGGATTGGCTTTCCATAGCTCATTACCGGTTTCATCTAAAACCCGGCTAATAAAGTGCGGATTAATTAAGTACCCGCCATTAGCAATTACTGCCATCGCTCTTGCTACTTCTAAAGGAGAATGAGAACTCGAACCTAATGATACGGTTTCATCTAGCGGAATATCATCAGGATCAAAGCCAAACCGCGTAAGGTAGTCAGCGGTCTTTCGCAATCCCACGCCCCGTAATAATCGCACAGAAACCACGTTTTTAGACTTACCTAAGGCTTTACGCATGCGTATTGGGCCATCGTACTCTGCCGGTGAATTTTGAGGACGCCAAGCTACACCCGTTGCCGCATTCCACTGGTTAATTGGTGCATCATTAATTATTGAAGCCAATGTATAACCGCTGTCTATGGCAGCAGAATAAATGAAAGGTTTAATATTAGAGCCTACCTGACGTTTTGCTTGTGTCGCTCTATTGAATTGACTTTGATAGAAACTATATCCGCCCACTACCGCTTCAACGGCACCGTTTTGAGGGTTCAACGCGATAAATGCGCCGCTCACTTCTGGCAGCTGTGCAATGCGCCATTCGCCCTCTTGCTGGCGAATGTAAATAACCGCTCCAGGTTGGGTGATATCGCTCGCCGTTTCAGGCTCATCTCCTTGGCGAAAATCGGTAATATACCGGCGTGCCCAGTCAAGCCCTGTCCACGCTATCGTACGACTGACACCATTAACATCCAGTACAGTAATAGACTTTTCTTCCATACCCATTACAACTGAAGGAACAAGGGGTTTAATATAGGGTACTTCTCTTAATACCTCGACAATCTCATCTTCCGTCCAATCCTGCTGGCTTGGCTTTTCAGATAGGTCAACACTCACCGATAATTGCGGAATTTTATCATCAGTTGAAGTGGGATCCGGCGCATTAAATAGGTAGCCTAACGGCCCTTTATAACCGTGACGTTCATCATAATCATGAAGGTTTCTAACTACCGCTTTTTGCGCCGCTAACTGCACATCGGCAGTTGCAGTGGCAAATACTTGATAGCCGCCGGTCTCTGCTTCTTCTTTACCGTATATTTCTACCATTTCGTTGTAAATGATATCGGCAAGATAAGGTGCATCTACTTCTATTTCTGCGCCGTGCTTACGGGCAGTGACAGGCTGGTTTGCCGCTTCATCAAACTCAGCTTTGGTAATGTAGTTTTCATCTAACATGCGTAAGAGTACTACTCGTCTACGCTCCACCGATTGCTCAGGCCCACTAATAGGGTTAAGCAACGAAGGGGCTTTAGGAAGCCCGGCAATGGTGGCGAGTTGCGCTAAAGTAAGCTCAGAGAGAGGTTTGCCAAAATAAACTTGTGCGGCCGCACCGAAACCGAACGAACGATGGCCTAGCTCAATTTTATTAAGATAAAGCTCGAGAATTTCTTTCTTGCTGAGTACTTGTTCCATGTGCCAGGCGATAAAAATTTCTTTTATCTTGCGAATATAGGTTTTTTCCCGCGACAAAAAGAAGCCACGGGCTAACTGCATGGTAAGCGTACTCGCTCCTTGTTTCTTCTCACCTGTGACCACCAAGCTGAGTGCCGCACGCGCAATACCGATAGGGTCGATACCATGATGCTCATAGAAGCGGCTATCTTCGGTAGCCAAAATAGCGTTGATAAGCTGCTCTGGTACTTCCTCAAGTTTTACTGGGATCCGCCGTTTAACACCATATTGGGAAATTAACTTTCCATCCTTGGTATATATCTGCATGGGCGTTTGTAAACGAACATCCTTCAGTACAGTGACGCTAGGCAGGTCGGGTTTGATATAAAAATATATACCAACCACTGCAGCACAACCAAGCAAGACGGAAAGGAACGCGAGTAATATAAGTGGTTTAATGTATTTCACTGTTTAAGAATACCAAGGCATTTTCGTGGAAATGACGTATATTTTTATACGTATGTGTTATCTATAGAACCATACATAGAAAAAAATTTAAGTAGTATTGTACTTTAGAGCAACTACCTTTGAAACCGGACACTTGCAAATGAAATCGCTGTTTAAGAAAAAGCTGCCCCCTATTGTGGGTTTAGACATAGGCACCCGTCAAATAAAAGCGGTGTGGCTAGAGCAAACAGCTGACGGTTACATATTGCAGGGGTACGCCTGTGAATCAATTAATAAAACTGCCTTTAACGAACGTGACATTAAAGACTACGAAGCGGTGAGCTTAGCATTAAAAAAGGTAAGAAACAGTTTAAAAACAAAGCTAAAACAAGCCAATGTTGCGGTGGCAGGTTCATCAGTAATTAGCAAAATTGTATATATGGACCCTGACCAAAACGATTTTGAGCTCGAAACCCAGATTGAGTTAGAAGCCGATAGTTTAATCCCCTATCCGCTTGAAGAAGTGTATTTAGACTTTGAAGCGTTGGGCGAAAGCGAAACCTATGCAGGCAAAGTAAATGTGTTACTTACTGCTGCGCACAAAGATTTAGTAGATAGCCGCTTGTTGTTAGCAAGGGAAGCGAATTTTGAACCTAAAATTGTGGATGTCGAAAATTATGCCATAGGTAATGCCATCGACTTTTTCTATCCCCATGAAGATGACGCTCCCCCTATCTGCTGCGTCAATGTAGGCGCCTCGTTATTGCAAGTAAGTGTGTGGCAAAATGGAAACGTTATCTATAATAAAGAGCATGTCTTTGGCCTGAATAACCTCGTTAATGACCTTAGTGCCATTCACATGGTTGAACGGGAAGAGGCGGAACGTCAGTTGCTTGATGAAACCTTGCCTGAAAACTGGGTAGAAGATACCTTGCCAATGTTCGCCGCCAACTTACAACAAAACATTAACCGCGCGTTGCAAATGTACATGTCCACGCTAAATGTAGAACGCCCTACCAAGCTTCTGCTAAGTGGTGGCGCAGCGACAATTACCGAACTTGTTGAGATTTTAAGGCAAGATTTAGCACTGGAGATTGATACGTTCAATCCTTTTGAGGGCATGGCCATTAATCATAAATTAGATACTCAACGCCTCCAGAAAATAGCACCTCTTTTAACAATTGCTGCAGGTTTAGCAAGCCGGAGCTTCGTTCCATGGCATATGTAAATTTACTGCCGTGGCGAGAAAAGCTTCGCCAGCATCAAAAACAGCAGTACCTCGCTGGGCTAGTCGCTGTGTCTGCCATAGTCGGTCTTATCTTTTGGTTTATAGGCCAGGCTATCGACCAGCAAATTAACAATCAAAATGCCAGAAATCAGTTTTTAGAGCGCGAAATACGTCTGTTAGATGCGCAAATTGCGCAAATTCAAAAAGTAAAAGAAAGTAAAAATGCCATTGAACAGCGAATGGCACTAATTGAGCAATTGCAGGCAAGCAGAAACGTGGCCCCTATTGTGTTTGACGAATTGGCCAAACTCGTCCCCTCAGGAGTGGCCTTTAGGTCGATGACCCGCACAGGTAACCAAATTAATATTGAAGGCATAAGCGACTCTAACAATCACTTGTCTGACTTTATGCGTGCACTTGATCTTTCTTCGGTATTTTATGCCTCTGAACTTTCATCAATTAAAGCGGATGTTGATACCTCTCGGGCCGTAAGCAACTTTACCCTAACCTTTAAGATTAGCCCCAGCGTGGCGCCTATGAATACTGCTGTTGAAGGAGAAGGGGAATAATGGCGTTTGATTTTTCTAAGCTAAAAGAGCTCAATGAGCTTGATATTGAGCAAGTGGCAATTTGGCCAAAAGAAATACGCATTGTTGTAACGACCTTCGTGGCGGTGTTAGTTGGGGCATTGAGTTACTATCTCATTGTTAGTCCTAAACTACCTATCCTTGATGCTGTTGAGCTAAAAGAACAAGAGCTGAAGTTACAATTTGAAGCTAAACATCGCATTGCGGTGAACTTACAGGCGTATAAAGATCAGTTGGCACAAATTGAGAAAGATTTTTCCTCGATGCTTAAAAGCCTGCCAACCAACAACGAAACACCGGGTCTTTTAGACGATATAACCTATGTAGGTACCAGTTCTGGGTTAGCGTTTGAACTACTGAATTGGCAGCAAGAGGTGCCAAAAGAGTTCTATACAGAGCTTCCTATTGAGATGGAAGTGACCGGCGGTTACCATAATTTCGGCGAATTTGTGTCTAAAATTGCTGACCTACCGCGTATCGTAACACTACATGATTTTACTATTACCCAACAAGACAGTGAATTGAGCCTTCAGTTACAGGCTAAAACATATCGCTCAGAAAATAGTTCGCCTCTTGAAGAGGCACAGCCATGAAAACGCTAATCTTCGTCGGTGTTTTACTTCTATGTACGACAGCCTGTTCACCTCAACTCGATGACTTGGCTGCGTACACCGAAAACGTGCGCGCCAATGCGGTGGTTAATATTGAGCCTTATCCTGAATTTAAAACGCACCCTTCTTTTGTGTATAGCGCGGGGCACAAACGTAGCCCCTTTATTAAGCCAAAAGATAAGTCGGCGCCTGTGGCAAAAGCGCGCCAAGCTAACTGCTTACAACCTGACTTTCAACGGTCTAAAACAAAATTAGAGGCCTATGGATTAGATGCGCTTGCTATGGCCGGTCGCTTTAATACCAAAGGTGTGACGTGGGCATTAATTACCAGCAACGATGGTGTACTACACAAAGTGAAACTTGGTAGCCGCATTGGGCTATTTTACGGCAAGGTTACTGCCATTAATAAAAATTCGATAACCATAGAACAGTTGTTGCCCGACGGAGCTGGCTGTTGGCAGAAAAAAGAAACCAGATTGACAGCGATGTCGTCGGCAGGAGAAGAATAATGGCTGAGCGTTACATTTTTAATAAATCGTTGAACCGCCGAGGACTAGGATGGTATTGGTTTTTCGCAGCGCTTATTACCTTGTTTGCTTTTACTTTGCTCTCGAAGAAATCGTTAGCCGATGAGCCTGAACTGGTGAATTTAGAGACCAGCGTAACGTCGGCCGCCGAAACAACATTAACCCACATAGACTTTACCCGGGATGGCGCAGATAAGGGTATTGTGTTGGTCACCCTAGACGGTCAAATACCCACGCCCTCGCTAATTGAAGCGCAAGGTAAAGTAACCCTTACTCTTCCTAACACGCAATTAAATAGCGACCAATTAGTTGAGTTAAATGTGGTAGAATTTGCTACCCCAGTAAGTGCCATTGAAACGTTTCAAGACGGCGAAGACGCCCGTATTGAGGTTCGTTACAGCGGCGATGTACTCGCCAGACACACTATTAACGACTCACTATTACGTATTGAAGTGCAGCCAATGGCGGCCACAGCAGAAGCCCAGATAGGCAACAGTAAACAATACACGGGCGATCCTATCTCGTTAGATTTTCAAGATGTGCCTGTTCGCCAAGTTTTGCAAATTATCGCCCAAGTGAACGGGTTTAATTTGGTCACCACCGATACAGTGAACGGCAACGTCACTATTAGCTTATCAGGGGTGCCATGGGACCAGGCTTTAGATATGATTTTGCGTGTGAGGGGGCTAGATAAACGTTTAGAAGGGAATATTCTTCTAATCGCCCCGATTGAAGAGCTAATGGCACAGGAAACCCAGGCCCTCCAATCGAAAAAGCAAGTATCCGATTTAGCCCCTCTGCATACCGTGAATATTGCCGTAAATTATGCCAAAGCTAATACACTTGCGACCATTTTAAAGTCGCCAGAAGGCGGCATTCTCTCTGATCGCGGTTCAGTTACCGTAGATGAGCGAACCAATACTATGTTAATACGCGATACATTAGCGTCTATTGATGAAGCGCGCGATATGATTAGGGTTTTGGATATCCCAGTAAAACAAGTGCTTATTGAAAGCCGTATGGTTACGGTGCTAGACAACGTGGATGAACAACTTGGTGTACGCTGGGGGTTTAGCGACAGACAAGACGACAATGGCGTTTCAGGAAGTATCGAAGGCGCAGATACCATTGCTAGCGGTAGCGTTCCGAGCATAGATGATCGCCTGAACGTCAACCTTCCGATAACCGGCGCAGCAGGTACCATAGGGTTTCAAGTCGCAAGCTTAATTGACGGCACAATTTTAGACCTTGAATTGTCGGCACTAGAGTCGGAAAACAAGGGGGAAATTATTGCTAGCCCACGTATAACAGTCGCTAATCAGCAAGAAGCATACATTGAACAAGGTACGGAAATTCCTTATGTCCAAGCAACGTCTAGTGGCGCAACCTCTGTCGAGTTTAAAAAAGCAGTGTTATCGCTAAAGGTTACCCCTCATATAACCCCGGATAATCGTATTATTTTAGATTTAGTAGTGACCCAAGATACCCGCGGTGAAACGGTATCCACATCCACGGGTGATGCCGTGGCTATAGACACCCAAGAAATTAAAACGCAGGTATTGGTGGAGAACGGAGAAACTATCGTTTTAGGCGGGATTTTCCAACAAACCAGTTCAGATGGGGTGACAAAAGTTCCTTTATTTGGTGATTTACCTGTTTTAGGCGCGCTTTTCCGCCAAACATCCGAGTTACAACAAAAACGAGAGCTTCTCATTTTTGTTACCCCGAAGATCATCATGGAAAAGCCCTAAGCTCTTAATTTATATTTATAAAAATGCTACACTCACGCGGCTTTAGCCCACTGTGGTTGAAGTTTTGGCGTGGCTTTTTGACACAATAGCAGTAATAGTTTTCAACAATGCTTGCAACGCCTTACGAGAAACTGAGATAATCGCGCTCTCGAAATTTTAGCGAGGTTTAAGGAGTAGTGCTTATTGGACACTAAATAGGCACAGGTCAATGGGTAGGCTGGTAAGGCAACAGTGCGCTGCCCCTAACATGATTAAGTTGTGATATAAGCAAATATGGCTGAAAAACGTAATATCTTTTTGGTTGGTCCAATGGGCGCTGGTAAAAGCACCATCGGTAGACACCTAGCAGACGAACTTCACCTTGATTTTTATGATTCTGATCAAGAAATCGAGCGCCGCACAGGTGCAGACATTGCCTGGATCTTCGACCTTGAAGGTGAAGACGGGTTTAGAAAGCGTGAAGAAACCGTTATTAACGACCTCACTGACAAGCAAGGTATCGTACTTGCGACGGGCGGTGGCTCAATAGTGACAAAAGCGGTACGTAATCGTCTGTCTGCTCGTGGCATCGTTGTTTACTTGCAAACCACCATCGACAAACAAGTGGCACGTACACAGCGCGATAAGCGTCGTCCATTATTGCAAAATAACGATCCTGAACAAATACTTCGTGATCTTGCTGAAACACGCAACCCTATGTACGAAGAAGTCGCTGATTATATTGTTGATACCGATGATCAATCGGCGCGCGCAGTGGCGAACCAAATTATTGGTAAAATTGGTCTATAACAAACAAAATTGAATAGGAGGTGCTACGCCCATGTCAACCTTAACTGTGGAGCTTGGAGAACGTAGCTACCCTATACAAATAGAGGCTGGGTTGCTGTCGCAATCTGGCCTTTTTGCTTCTTACATTAAAGGCCCATTGGCCGTTATTGTTACCAATGAAACCGTAGCACCACTGTATCTAGACAAAGCCATTGCTGCCTGTGGTGATAAGCAGGTAGAAACCATCATATTGCCCGATGGCGAGCAGCATAAGAACTTAGTTCAATACGAAGTTGTTATGACGCGTCTGCTTGAGATCAACGCGGCCCGTGATACCACCCTCATTGCATTAGGTGGGGGGGTTATTGGTGATTTATGTGGATTTGTTGCTGCCACCTATCAACGCGGCGTTCCCTTTATTCAAGTACCAACCACCTTACTATCCCAGGTCGACTCTTCGGTGGGGGGTAAAACAGCAGTGAACCATCCGCTGGGTAAAAACATGATAGGCGCTTTCTATCAGCCGATTTTTGTTGCTATCGACACAGATTCATTAGCCACCCTGCCTGAGCGCGAATTTGCCGCAGGCATGGCCGAAGTGATTAAGTATGGCATTATTTACGATGCGCCTTTCTTTAGCTGGCTAGAAAAAAATATTGACGACTTAAAAGCTTTAGACACCACATGCTTAAGCCAAACCATACAAAGATGCTGCGAAATAAAAGCCGAGGTAGTAGCAAAAGATGAGCGCGAAGGCGGCCTACGCGCTATTTTAAATTTAGGGCACACATTCGGTCACGCTATTGAAGCCGAGCAAGGCTACGGTAACTGGCTGCATGGCGAAGCCGTATCCGCTGGTACTATAATTGCTTGTGAAGCGGCAGAGCAGTTAGGTTGGTTTGATACGTCAGAAACTCGTCGTGTTCGCGCTTTATTTGAAGCCTTCGCCTTACCCGTTAAAGGCCCGTCGTCAATGCAAAAAGACGATTACGTAAAACATATGAAGCGAGATAAAAAAGTAGAAGCGGGCAATATCCGTTTTGTACTGCCTAAAGGCATGGGGCATGCTGTTGTCACAAAAGACGTAACCGACCAAATACTTGCTCAAATTCTGTGATCTCGCGCAACGCGAGAATACAGGGGTGATTTTATTTCAGTTAGTCTTGTTGTTTCATAACCACAAGACTAATTTTTATGGGGTTTAGCGCATGCACAGCGATCTGCATGAACGTCTTGAATACTTGGTCAATTACTCCTCTCAGCTAATCTTTGTTAGCGGCGATTCTATTGCAGAACAACAGAAGACTTTAGAAGCCTTTGTATTTCAGCAGCATGACGATACCGAAATAGCCTATTTGACCGCCGAGGAAAATATGGAAATTTCCGATTATCGGCGGCAGCTTTGCCGGCAGTTACTCGGCCAAGTTGTGGGCAGTTTTGTACGCCCCCTTAACGAACTACTCTCTGCGTTAAATAATTTCGAAGGGCCAGTACTCATTGCCATTACGCAAGCTCAGCATATGCCAGATAAACTCCTTCAAGAACTCTGGGATTTAGTCTTGCAAAGCCGCTTTGCAGGCAATAAACAACACCTTAATGTATTGTTGTTTGCCAATACTCAATGGGCGGAAAATGCCAAACAATGGTTACCGGCAAAAAATACTGAAACGCCTTTGCTAATTAGTAGTCAATCAATCTCACTCGAACAGCCGGTCTCGGAACTCGATAAGATGATGGCACAACGGCGCGCGGCCTTTCAAGCCCACCTTGACCAGCGGCGTTTGCCCGCCCAGCCGTCTTCGCGAAACCTATTCAGGTCGCCGTGGTTCTATACTGCTATTACGCTACTATTTTTGGCCCTTTTTGGCGGGCTTGTTACCTGGCAGTATGGTAATGCATTGTCGTCATTATTTTCGCCTATAGCGCCCCGCACAGCTCCTGAAACCACACAGGTGGCGCCGGGCTCTGCTTACGATCAAATTACCGACAGCCAGCCTGCTTTAATTGAACAAGAAAGCCCTGCCACAGTAAAGGCCACGTCGAACTCTTCACTTGTGACAAACTGGCAAGAGGCAGTTGATACGTTGCCTGACACACCGCAGACCATAGCTGAAGTCACACCTTCGCCCGCCAATGCGTCTATCAACCTTGAAGGGCCTACCGCCAAGAACGGTGATAGTGAAAATACTAGCGGCGCCGGGGAGATAAACAACGCAGCGAAGCCCGTGTCAGAGCAAAGCTCCTCGGTACCAATCCCGGTAACCGTGAGGGTAGAGGAAACCACAACAACGCCGGACACCACTGCGCTTGAACCACGGTCCAATGATGACAGCGCTATATCACCTAAAGCGGGCACACAACCTCAGCATGTTGAACAATGGCTTAAGGCCAGCGAGTTCGCTATTCAAATGATGGGCATGGCCGATATTAATGCCATTCATCAGTTTATTGCTGAGCATCAGTTAGAAGAGGTAGCCGATATCTATAAAACCCGCCGCTATGGTGGCAACTGGTATGTTATGGTTTATCATCAAGCCTACCCCACATTGCAAGATGCTCGAGAGGCGGTTCAAAGACTGCCTAACTATCCCACAAAAGGTGATGCCTTCGTTAAAAGCGGCGCGCAAGTATTAAGAGAAATTGCATTAGCTGATGAACAATAGTTCACCAAGCTGAGGGGTTTCCCCCAAATGAAACAAAGAAAATATTGTAGTTATGTGTTTCTAGGTTGTCGGTTGTTGCGTTGAAAGATACAATCTATGTTTAGCGTGGTACTGCCATTAATGGCGCCATTCCTCACAAATTACGCCTCACTCGGCGATAAACGGATAGACATACCGTCTAACTCCGTGCAGGTAGTAACGTTTTAGCATGATGCAAAAGAAAAACCGGGCATTTTTAAAGTGGGCCGGTGGAAAGTACAGCCTAGTAGAGCACATACAGGCCCGGTTACCACAAGCTAATAAACTCATAGAGCCGTTCGTGGGCGCGGGCTCGGTATTTCTTAATACCGACTACAAGCGCTACCTGCTAAATGATATTAATCCCGATCTTATCAACCTATATAACTTGCTAAAGGTACAACCTGACGCACTCATTAATGACGTGGGTACGTTTTTTTCATCCCGCTACAATGATGAGGCTATGTATTACAGCCTTAGGGATGAATTCAACGGGACGCAAGATGAATATTACCGCGCTATACTTTTTGTCTATCTAAACCGCCATGGGTATAACGGTCTATGCCGATACAGCTTAAGCGGCAAATTCAACGTTCCTTTCGGTCGGTATAAAAAGCCCTACTTCCCTGAAGAAGAAATGTTTATTTTTTCGCAACGCTCGCAAAAAGCAACGTTCACCTGCTTGCCTTTTGAAAAGGTGTTTAGCCGTGCCCGTCGAGGCAACGTCATCTACTGCGATCCACCTTATGCACCCATAAGTAAAACCGCCGCGTTTACCAGCTATGCGTCACGAAGTTTTGGCCAACCTTCACAGGAAAAACTAGCCGAGCTAGCAGCCCGTACTGCGAAAACACGTGGTATCCCGGTGCTTATTTCAAATCACGACTTACCCCTCACCCGCGAACTCTACCAAGGTGCTGATTTTAGCATGTTGTCGGTTAAACGCTCCATCAGTCAAAATGGTGCGAACCGAAAGCCTGTAGATGAAATATTAGCGTTCTTTCCGCCCACCGTTATAAAGCCTAAGCCCCTTGTGAGAAAAAAGAGAAAGAAACCGCATAGCGCAAACGAAACGCTGAAATAACTAGCCAACTTCGATGCCATGCACGTTTTCCCGCGCATAGTAAGCAGCGTCTATAGAGTACGTAAATATGAAGGGATTAGATAAGGGTTTGTTTAGCTTTGCGTCAGCCACTTAACCAGCACCATAAGGCCAGTTACAAGCAATACAACAAGAATAACACCTAATACGATAAAGCTAATAAAGGTGCCTTTTGTGAAGTCTCTTTCGTAATTGGCGTGGCTTTGTACACCAAAAAAACTCGCTAATACGCTTAACAAAACAGACCAAAAGCTTGTGCCCGATTGCTGACTCATGGTTTACGCATCATTAGAGGATGGGGAGAAATCACCTTTACTGTCGTCGCCATGAAGCAACTCTAGCAAATCTAAAAAGTGAAACTGAAATGAAGGTGACTTTCCTGCAATCCAAGAAAACCAGCTTACTTCGGCAACATCGTCGCGAATTCTGGCACATTGGTTTTGCACGTGGCTGGCGGGTAATTGAGGGTTAAATTCCGTAACTGGCTGAAATTCGCATACAGCTACATCCACATTGCTGCGAGGCGTGAGGGTAGCAGTGAGCACCGTAATAGCACTAAACAATGCGAAAAAAGAGATAACTTTCATCCTGAAAAACCTATTAGCCCGTTAAAGGTATTTCCCTAGTATAACCAAAGTTGGTCAGTGAACAAGCAAAAACGCCTAAGATAATTTCTTAGGCGTTGCTTATTTTCATTAAAAGCGCACTGAATTATTACGCTTACAGTTCGAAGTCAACGCCATAGCTAACTGCGAATTTAACTGAGTCATTGTCGTAGGCGTCCGCACCTGCGTCGTCTAAGTCAGTACCCGTAATTGCGAAGCTAAAGCCGTCTTTAGAAATAGACACGCCGTAGTCTGCATAACCGTCTGGAACGCCATTGAAGTCTTCAGCGAAATCACCTTGGTGATAACCTACGTGTAAACCAAGCTCCGCACCATTAAGTACCGGAATACCATAATCTACTGAAATATAAGACGCTTGCCCAAACCCGTAATCACGCCCTTCACCTTCATCGGCTTCAGTATGTGCAAGTAGTGACAAGGTGGCGCTTAGTGCACCATAGCCTACGGAACCATATACTTCGGCGAAATCGAAGTTAGCTTCATCATCGTAGTTGTAATATAGATAACCGACATCATACGAGAAATCGCCTGACTCACCTGAAAAACCAAAATAAAGATCATGTTCGTATGAGTAAACATCGTCTGCGCCGTAGTTTACGTTTGATACCCATGTACCCGCGTAAAAACCGCTTTCGTTTGCGTAGTCGATACCGCCCTGTACTGCTGCATCGTTAGTAGTTTGCGTTAAACCACGCCAAATGTAGTTACTTGTCACGCTTGCATTAGCAGTAATTTCTGCATAAGAAGGGGCAGCTGCAGCTAAGCTTGCAGATGTTACCGCGACAGCCAATAAGGCCTTTTTAAATGATGCTTTCATGTGTGTTCTCCAGTCAATTCAAATACTTGTTGTAGTTTGTTTTCTGTCATGTTTTTTCTTATGTGTGACAAGAGAAGAGCAAAAGCGATGCCCATTTATAAAAGCCTTTAAAAATTAACCAACTTAATCCTAAGCTTCTGAATTATTTAGTTAAAATTTTGTCACCTTGGTGTTGCCTAATTGCGCATTAACAATATAGGTGCAGCCGAATGCACCTATATAGAGCGAACTCACCAATATTGGGCACTATTCAATCAATAAAAATAATGTGAGCCCCCTCTTCACTTGTCTTAGCCGCTATGGGGCAAAATACGCATTCCCAGCTTTTTTCATTCCCGGTATTTCGGTAAACTCTAGGCACTTGCCCTATAATCTGCAGCGCCTTGCGTTAAGGAAGAAAAATGAAACCTTATTGGATTGCTCCTTCAATTTTATCTGCTGACTTTGCTCGCTTAGGAGAAGAGGTTGAAAACGTGCTCAAGGCTGGTGCAGATGTAGTGCACTTTGATGTGATGGATAATCATTACGTGCCTAACCTCACCTTTGGCCCGATGATTTGTGAAGCATTGAGAAAATATGGCATCACCGCCCCCATAGACGTGCACTTGATGGTTAAGCCCGTTGATGAGCTTATTAGTAAATTCGCCGATGCCGGCGCTAGCTTCATTAGTTTTCACCCTGAAGCATCTGAACATGTAGATCGTTCGTTACAGTTAATTATTGATGCAGGGTGCCAGCCGGGGCTAGCTATAAACCCCGCCACCCCACTGCACTATCTTGACCATGTGATGGATAAACTGCATCACATACTTATGATGTCGGTAAATCCAGGTTTTGGGGGTCAGAAATTTATCCCTAGCACCCTTGATAAAGTGCGCGCGGTAAAACAGCGTATTAACGAAAGTGGTCAAGATATACGAATAGAAATTGACGGTGGCGTAAAAGTCGATAACATTCGTGCCATCGCCGAGGCAGGCGCAGACATGTTTGTTGCTGGCTCTGCAATATTTTCGCAACCAAACTATCAACATGTCATTGACGACATGCGTAACGCATTATCAAGCCTCGACAAGGCATAATTTTTTATTTTCACAGGTATTTATCATGAGTAATAAACCCGTTGTATTAAGTGGCTGTCAGCCTTCCGGACAATTAACCCTTGGCAACTATATGGGTGCACTTAAGCAGTGGGTTTCCATGCAAGACGATCATGACTGTCTTTATATGCTAGTGGACTTACACGCCATTACTGTACGTCAAGACCCTAAAAAACTGTTTGATGCGTGTTTAGATGGCCTGGCGCTTTATTTAGCCTGCGGTATCGACCCACAAAAAAGCACCTTGTTTGTACAATCGCACGTGCCTGAGCATGCTCAGCTATCATGGGTACTCAATTGCTATACGCAAATGGGCGAACTTAACCGGATGACCCAGTTTAAAGACAAATCTGCTAAGAATGAGAACAATATTAATGTTGGGCTTTATAGCTACCCTGTGCTTCAGGCTGCAGATATTCTTGCCTATCAAGCTGATAAAGTGCCGGTAGGTGAAGATCAGAAACAACACTTGGAACTAACCCGTGATATCGCAACCCGGGTAAACAATTTATACGGTGATGTCTTTAAACTACCAGACCCTTATATTCCGGAATTTGGGGCCCGTATTATGAGCTTACAAGAGCCGAATAAAAAGATGTCTAAGTCAGACACTAATCCGAACAACTTCATTGGATTACTGGAAGAGCCTAAGAAAATAGCGAAAAAAATCAAGCGCGCGGTTACCGACTCTGACGAACAGGCCAATATCTACTTTAATCCTACGGAAAAAGCGGGTGTTTCCAATCTGTTAACCTTGCTTTCTTTGGCCACTGGAAAGTCTATCGACAGCTTAGTGCCTGAATACGAAGACAAGATGTATGGCCACCTTAAAGGCGACGTAGCTGATGCAGTGGTAGCCTTAATAGAACCCATACAACAGCGCTACACTGATTTACGTAATAATCGCGATTACTTAAACCAAGTAATGCGTGAAGGGGCAGATAAAGCGTCACGTCGCGCTGCAGTAACCTTAAAAAATGTCTATGAAGCAATAGGTTTTATTCCTAAGCCCTAAGGCGAAATAGAAAAAGGGCTAGGTAGTAGTGCTGCTTTTAATTGATAATTTCGACTCGTTTACGCATAACCTAGCGAGGTACTTTACCGAGCTAGGTATAAACGTTGAAGTGGTTCGCAATAATGCAGTTACTATCGCAGATATTGAAGGTTTATCGCCTAGCCATTTAGTTATATCACCTGGTCCGTGTACGCCTAACGAATCAGGCATCAGCCTTCAAGCCATTCGTCACTTTCAATCCTCCTTGCCTATTTTAGGGGTCTGCCTCGGTCATCAGGCTATTGGTCAAGTATTTGGGGCTACGGTGGTCGGTGCTAAAGAAATTAAGCACGGCAAAGTATCAGAATTACACCACACGAATAAAGGGCTATTTAGCGGCTTGCCTACGCGCTTCAATGTTACCCGATATCATTCACTGGTTATTGAACCTAGTACCCTACCCGCTTGCTTAAACGTAGATGCGTGGTGCATGACAGATGACAACCAAAAAGAAATTATGGCCCTGTCTCATAAATCACTGCCAATATGGGGCGTACAATATCACCCTGAGTCACTACTAACCGAATATGGACATGATGTGCTTAAGGCCTTCCTTACCGCCTAACGTCTGATGTATATACTTAAATATATACGTGAGTACACTTGAGTATAAAAAACGCCATCAAGTTGTAAGCTATCTTGCCGTTATAATAGTGCGGCTTTAAACTCGCATTTATGGTTGTTTTTGTTTACTTTTTATAGATGCCTCTGGGTTCTTTAAACAGTAAACCAAGATACATGGCTTGATGACGTTAAAATAAGAACAAGGTAGGGTAAATGTACGCCACTAACGCGCACACGCATGAACAGCTATTGAGCAGGAGCTTTATAAAGATGACGACCACGCCGTCGACGCCTATATCTCTGGATGAGCGCTTTGAGAATCTACTTATTTCTCCAGAGCGGGCCATGAAACTGGCAGGTAAACGCACCCCTGGTGAAATTAGCTTTGCGCAATCTGAGCAAGGCGATGCGCGTCGCCGTCTTTTACACGTTGAAAAAGAGGCAATTGAGAATAAGCGCTTACAAGCACTTTCTGAAGCCTCTTATATTGACAGCGTCAGCCATTACCTTCATGAGGTATTAATTGGCGAGCTTAGTGAGCAACTCTCTTTTACTAACGAGCTTTTTACCCAAACACTTAATTTAAGCGAGGATGTAGGCGGGTTGCTTGATGCGCTGGCCGTGCGCGCTACCTCTATATCAAAAGTAGAGCCCTTTGCCGCAGGCTTACCATGGCTATACGATGAGTTGATGCAAGTGGTTAATTCGGCACAGTTTCGCCGGCGTGATTCAAAGGGGCGAGTTATTGTCGTAGAAACCTTAAGAACCGCGTTAAGCTTTTTGGGAATAGAGAATTTGCGCCTAATTATCCCCTCATTAGTGCTAAAGCGAGCGATGCCGCAAATTACCGATCCTTACCCATGTATTAAACTTAAACTATCTCAGTTTTCTCATGGCTCGGCAGTAGCTGCTATGCACATTGCCCCCCGGTACAAGCTTCGCGCGAACGATGCATTTACTTTTGGCATGCTTAGCCAGCTTGGTCGTTGCGCAGTGATACGTCTTTATTTCAAGCTATTTGATAAAGTGCATTTGCACCTTTTACAAGAGTGTCAGAAAGATAAAGAGCGTCAGCGCCACGATGCCCTGTTAAAAATAGCTCCTTCTGCGAACTACTTAGTCGCCATTCAAGAAGAGTTCGCTGAAAAAGTGGCCGCTGATGTTCTTGAAAATATGATGCTTAAGCGTATGTTTTTAGGTAATGCTATGCGTCAATGTGCACAGAATAACCCGGGTGAAGTAGGTTCTTTACCTAAAGTGCTTGAACAGGCACGCACCTACACTAAGGTAAGAATGTTACACCAGTCTAAATTAGTCACTATGCCCGAAGTGAAACCCATATTTAGAGCCCAGCAGTATCCCGCTGGCTTATTAGAAACCTTAAAATCTGTCGATATTTTCACCCTTCCGGTATCAAGAGACGAAGAAAATAGTTAAAATTTTGTGGGTATTCATGCATCTAGGAATAGCCATCTCGCTAATACTTAGATGCCTCACCTTCCCCCTTCTATCGCTTTCCTATGCTCACTAGTGCGCTTAATTTCTACGCATTGTGAGTAGATAAAAACAATATGGCTTAGCATTAAATAGTTATTCACTTTTCCTGCAAATTAAGCCACAGTCCTTATTTATAAAGGGCTGCAGCCATTCACAAACAAGACATTCAATATCATAAATGGCATACTATGCGGCGAATTTGTTTATTATTTGCGCCTTTTACTCATAAATAGTAGTAGGCGCCTTATGCAGAGGTAACAAAGATGAAAGTAACTCGCGCAACGTTTGATGATGTGATGGTACCTAACTATAACCCCGCAGGTATGGTTCCTGTCCGCGGTGAAGGGTCTCGCGTCTGGGATCAGAATGATGCTGAGTACATCGACTTTGCAGGCGGTATTGCAGTAAACGTTTTAGGCCATTGCCATCCTGAGCTAGTTAGCGCGCTTAAAGAGCAAGGCGAAAAGCTATGGCATTTGAGCAACGTATTTACCAACGAGCCAGCCCTACGTTTAGCAACCAAGCTTACCGATGCAACATTTGCAGAAAAAGTGTATTTTGCTAACTCGGGTGCTGAGGCCAATGAAGCGGCACTGAAACTGGCGCGTCGCTGGGCCATCGACAAGCACGGTGAAGACAAAAACCAAATTATCGCGTTTAACAAAGGCTTCCACGGTCGCACCTTCTTTACCGTAACGGTAGGTGGGCAAGCCGCTTACTCTGATGGTTTCGGCCCTAAACCTGGTGCAATCGAACATTGCGATTACAACGATCTTGCTGCCTTTGAAGCCCTTATTTCTGACAAAACATGTGCCGTAATGATGGAACCTCTGCAAGGTGAAGGTGGCATTATTTTACCTGACGCTGAGTTTGTTAAAGGTGTACGAGAGCTTTGCGACAAGCACAATGCGCTACTTATTTTTGATGAAGTTCAATCGGGCGTGGGCAGAACTGGCCACCTATACGCGTACATGGGTCTAGGTGTGACACCTGACATTTTAACGACGGCTAAATCACTAGGTGGTGGTTTCCCTATTGGCGCTATGCTAACCACTACTGATATTGCATCACACTTAAAACCAGGTACCCACGGCAGCACATACGGCGGTAACCCGCTTGCGTGTGCAGTGGCAGAACGTGTACTCGACATTATTAATCAACCCGAAGTTTTACAAGGCGTTTTAAAGAAAGAAGCGCTATTTAGAGAACTGCTTGGTGCGATTAACGACAAGTATCAGGTTTTTGATGAGGTTCGAGGTCAAGGTATGTTACTTGGCTGTGTACTGAACGAGAAATACCAAGGCCGCGCAAAAGACTTTATGACCGCGGCAACAAACGAACACCTTATGTGTTTGGTCGCTGGTATGAACGTCATTCGCTTTGCCCCGTCTTTGGTTATTCCAGATGAAGACATTAAAGTTGGCTTAGCCCGTTTTGAGCGTGCTGTAGCTGCTGTCGTAAACGCTGACTAATCCATTACTTGCGAGCAAGCGAACATGAATGTAATTCGCCCAATCAGACAATCTGACTATCAGTCGCTCCATGATATTGCCGTTGAATCGGGGATCGGGTTTACCTCGCTCCCTGTCAACGACGAACTATTGCAGCGAAAAATTAGCCGTGCAGAACTGGCCTTCAACAAAAAAGAAGTAACTCAACCAGGCGACGAGTCATACTTGTTTGTAATGGAAGATACGCGTACCGGCGACGTAGTGGGTACCACGGGAATTGAAGCTGCAGTAGGTATAGATGACGCGTTTTACCACTATCATCTTAGTAAAGTAGTGCATGCATCACGTGAGTTAAACATTCACAACACGGTGGAAATCTTAACCTTCTGCAACGACTATACCGGCGTAACCGAAATATGTACTTTGTTCTTACGGGAGCAAGCCCGCGGCGGTATTAATGGTCGCTTTCTGTCGAAGGTTCGATTTTTATTCATGATGGAACACAGGGAGCGTTTCTCTGAAACCATCATCGCCGAAATGCGAGGCGTGAGTGACGAAAAGGGCCGTTCACCCTTTTGGGAATGGTTAGAAACCCACTTCTTTTCGATGGACTTCCCCACCGCTGACTACCTAACGGGTATTGGAAATAAGGTATTTATTGCTGAGCTTATGCCCAAATACCCTATTTACGTCAACTTGCTAAGCAAAGAAGCGCAGGCGGTAATTGGTCAGGTACACACTAAAACGCGACCTGCCCTGCAATTGTTGCAAGAAGAAGGCTTCAGTTGCCGAGGTTACGTAGACATATTCGATGCTGGCCCCACCGTAGAGGCAAACTTGAGCCATGTACGTACCGCCCAATCAAGTTTGAAACTGCCAGTGGTGATTGATGATGCCACCGCGGCACAAGGTCAAACGCACTATATTATTAATACGTCGGTGGCCGATTTTCGCGCAGTAGCCACTGAAATGACTATCAGCGAAGAAAAACAGGTGGCGGTTTTAACCCGCCAAACTGCGGCCGCGCTGAATGTTGCGGAAGGCGACATGGTGCGTTTTGCACCTGTGACATTTCCAGACTAAGAAGGACACTCACATGCTACACACACATTATATAAACGGTGAATGGGTTGCCGGTGAAGGTCACCCGTTAGCCTCTATCGATCCAGCTAAAAATGTTACCATCTGGGAAGGCAAATCTGCCTCACCAGCACAAATTGATACAGCACTAAGTGCAGCTCGTGAAGCCCTTACCGGTTGGAGCATGAAAACCGTTGAAGAGCGCTTAGCGATAATTAAAGTATACGGCGAAAAATTAGCTGACAACAAAGAACACCTCGCTAAAGTGATAGCGCAAGAAACCGGTAAACCCGAGTGGGAAACGGCCACTGAAGTAGGTGCAATGATGGGGAAAATAGGCATTTCAGAAAAAGCCTATTTTGAGCGTACGGGCAATGTGGAAAACCCCATGCCGGTAGGCAAAGCCTTCATTCGCCATAAGCCCCATGGTGTTGTAGCCGTTTTTGGCCCCTATAACTTCCCTGGTCATTTACCTAATGGCCATATCATTCCTGCGCTTATAGCGGGTAACACTGTAGTATTTAAACCTAGCGACCTAACACCTATGGTGGCACAGGAAATGGTTAAACTATGGGATGCTGCAGGTTTGCCCGCTGGCGTACTAAACTTGGTGCAAGGCGAAGTAGAAACAGGTAAGGCATTGGCCTCACATAACGAAATTGATGGCCTATTCTTTACCGGTAGTTCACGTACTGGAAAAATTCTACACGAACAGTTTGCCGGTCATCCGGGTAAAATTTTAGCTTTAGAGATGGGTGGAAATAACCCGCTTATCGTTAAAGACGTAAATGACATTGATGCTGCGGTACACGATATCGTGCAATCTGCGTTTATCACTTCTGGTCAACGCTGCACCTGTGCTCGTCGTCTGTTCTTGCCATTAGGTGAACGTGGCGATGCTATTCTGGCACGCCTAATTGACGTCACTAAAGCGATTAAGGTAGGCGATTACGACGCCAAGGAACAGCCTTTTATGGGCGCAATGATTTCATCTGCGGCAGCCGCGGGAATGGTTAGCGCACAAAATCAACTCGAAGCGCTAGGCGCAAATGTACTGGTACGCTTAGAACAAAGCGATAAGAGCAAAGGCTTCGCTACGCCGGGGATTATCGATGTAACAGATATTCTCAAAGATTTACCCGATGAAGAACACTTTGGTCCGCTACTAAAAGTCATTCGATATAGCGATTTCGACACTGCCATTAAGCAAGCCAACAACACCAGTTTCGGGCTTTCTGCCGGCTTACTTGCAGATAATGAAGACGATTATAAATATTTCTTTGCCCGTATACGCGCCGGCATTGTGAACTGGAACCGTCCGATTACGGGAGCAAGCAGCGCGGCACCGTTTGGTGGTATTGGCGATAGTGGTAATCATAGAGCAAGTGCTTTCTACGCGGCTGATTACTGTGCCTATCCCGTATCTTCAGTAGAGTTGGATAAAGTTACCTTGCCGGGTAAATTAAGCCCTGGGCTATCGTTGTAAGAAGGATTTGAATGTTATGCACAGCAACATAGATACTTTGTTTGCCAATATGTGGGATGACTACGTGGCTATAACGCCCTCGGCGTATAAGATTCACGCACTATTGGCCGGAGAAGAAAACACCAGTGAAATTGTAAACGATCATGTGGCGTTTAGAACGTTTGCGTTAGATAAGACTGCGTTGGATAAGCTTGCCGCCCACTTTCTCGCTCTCGGTTACGAAGAAAAAGGCGACTACAATTTTGAAGCTAAAAAGTTAACGGCAAAGCACTTCGAACATCCTGATGATACCCAACCAAAAGTATTTATCAGTGAACTTCGGGTGAATGAGTTATCGCAACAAGCACAAGCCATCATTGAAAGTTTAGTTGCACAGATGGACGGCGAGCAAGTTACTGCAGATAACTTTTTGTATTCAGGACGTCATTGGAAGGTGAGTAAGGCCGACTACGACACCTTATTGAATGAATCTGAATACGCTGCATGGCTAGCAGCATGGGGCTTTCGCGCCAATCACTTTACCGTAAGCGTAAACCACCTAAGCAGTACCAATGAGCTTGAGGAAGTGAATACATTACTTAAAGATGCAGGTTTTGTATTAAACACTTCCGGCGGTGAAATTAAAGGCGGCCCAGAGGTGTACTTGGCTCAATCGTCAACCATGGCAGACAGCGCTGAGGTTGCGTTTAGCGAGGAAACCCTTGCTATCCCAAGTTGCTTTTACGAGTTCGCACAACGTTATACCATGGACAATGGCAAACTTTATCAAGGGTTTGTTGCGGCCTCTGCGGATAAAATTTTCGAAAGCACCAACGCCAAGTAAATGTAAACGCCAAGCACGCCTGTGCTTGGCAATGTACAGTTAGTGCTTATCGAAGTACAGATAAACTAAACTCGTAGGTATGCGGCGTTTCTGTTTGATGGATTTCCCGTTCTAAATGGCAATCATAAAATTCAGCCGCCGCGTCCATTACCCCTTCTGCTAAAGCGTGAAGATCACGGGTCGAATAATAGTGCAGACGCATGGCTGTATCGGTACGAGAAAGTACAGTAAAGCGTGGAATGGTGGCATCCGGGTTTACTTTTTTCACCCTGTCATCAAGTTCACTGTCTACCCATGTTAATAGATTCAGCAAACCTTCTTGCTCAGTCAGCAGTTCTCGGTAATCATCGGCTAAACGGGCGAATAAATAGCGGCCTATTTCATGTAACAACGCATTCGCCGATTTGCCAGTTCTTTCTACCAACACCTCCACCATGCGCTGCATGTGCTCATAGGGATAATTTTTTGCAACGGCGTAATCCCTCACACCCGACAACCTTGCTTGTGACATGACCTCGTTTGCGAAATCTGGCGAGGCTTCCGTCTCCAACATATCTATAAGCGATGTAAAGACGATCCCTAACATATTGCCTCCTGTTCACGCTATAGAAACTTACTGCTTCATATATAGGCTGACAGCGAGCAATAGATCACAATCGCTTAGCTATTTTGCTCGCTGTCTTTGTGTTGCGGCGCCGCTTCTACTTCAACGTTATCCACCCGCTGTAGGCCGCGGGGTAGTTTATTGCCTCTTCGTCCACGCTCACCCTGATAATGGGTAAGATCATCGTAGGACAAGGTCATACTACGTTTCCCTGCAGAGACCTTTAACGATGCGCCATCAGGTACGACGGTTAAAATTTTAATATATTCTTCTCTTGCTTGCGCCTTGATGGAAGGAATACTCATTAACTTGTTGCCTTTACCTTTACCTAAACTTGGTAAGTCTCTCAACGGGAACAATAACATGCGCCCTTCATTTGAAATGGCCAAGCACCAGTCTTTTTCCAACTCGCTAACAGGCTGCGGTTTCATCACTTTCGCCGCTTTTGGCAATGACAAAAAGGCTTTACCTGCCTTATTCTTACTGACCATGTCTTTAAACGTACCCACAAAGCCATAGCCCGCATCAGAGCCTACTAAGAACTTAGCGTCATCCGCAGCCATTAATACATGTTCAAACGACTCGCCCCCCACTATGCTAAAGCGTCCTGTTAAAGGTTCTCCCTGACTACGGGCAGAGGGCAACCCGTGCGCATCACAAGAAAAGGTACGTCCTGAAGTATCCATAAACACCGCAGGTTGGTTGCTTTTACCTTCAGCGCTAGATAAATAACCGTCCCCGGCTTTATAGCTCAATCCTTCAGCATCAATGTCATGGCCTTTAGCGCAGCGCGCCCAGCCTTTTTCAGATAACACTACGGTTACAGATTCAGCTGGAACAAGTTCTTTTTCTGATAAGGCTTTGGCTTCTTCTCTCACCATTAAGGGAGAACGACGGTCATCGCCATATTTCTCAGCATCGGCAAGAATTTCTTTCTTAATTAGGGTTTTTAAACGGCGATCAGATCCTAACAATGTTTGAAGCTTATCCCGCTCGGCCGCCAACTCATCTTGCTCACCGCGGATCTTCACCTCTTCTAGCTTGGCTAGGTGGCGAAGCTTTAACTCTAATATTGCTTCTGCTTGTGTATCGCTTAGCGCAAAACGCTGCATTAACTCAGGCTTAGGTTTGTCATAAGTTCGAATAATTTCGATAACTTCATCAATGTTTAAAAAGGCGATGAGTAAACCTTCTAATATGTGCAGGCGGGCGAGAACTTTATCGAGTCGGTACTGCAGGCGCCGGGTCACTGTTTCCTTTCGGTATACCAACCATTCAGTCAAAATAGTGCGTAGATCTTTCACCTGAGGGCGGCCATCTAGCCCTATCATATTTAAGTTTACGCGATAGTTTTTTTCTAAATCGGTGGTGGCAAACAAGTGCTGCATAAGTTGCGCGATATCGACCCGGTTAGAGCGCGGCGTAATAACTAAGCGTGTAGGGTTTTCATGGTCTGACTCATCCCTTAAATCGCTTACCATTGGCAGTTTTTTCGCCTGCATCTGAGATGCAATTTGTTCTAATATTTTAGCGCCTGAAGCCTGATGAGGTAGCGCAGTAACAACCACATCACCACTTTCTTCATGATATACGGCGCGCATCTTTATTGAGCCACGTCCAGTTTCATACAGCTTCTGTATATCTGATTTTGGCGTAATAATTTCAGCTTCGGTGGGATAATCAGGGCCATTAACGTGCGCTAGCACATCCTGTAAATCGGCTTTGCTGTTGTCTAACAACATGGCGCATGCGGCTGCCAACTCTCTTACATTATGGGGGGGAATATCGGTAGCCATACCCACTGCAATGCCGGTAACGCCATTTAACAAAATATGCGGCAGCCTAGCGGGCAGCATGCTAGGTTCATTTAAGGTTCCATCGAAATTAGGCACCCAGTCAACCGTGCCCTGTCCTAACTCGTTTAGTAATACTTCAGAAAATCGAGAAAGCTTAGCTTCGGTATAACGCATAGCGGCAAAAGACTTAGGATCATCGGGCGCCCCCCAGTTTCCTTGTCCATCGACTAATGGGTAACGATAGGAAAACGGCTGCGCCATAAGCACCATAGCCTCGTAACAGGCAGAATCGCCATGGGGATGAAATTTACCCAATACATCACCCACAGTACGCGCAGATTTTTTATACTTAGCATTGGCACTTAGGCCTAAATCTGACATCGCATAAATAATGCGCCTTTGTACCGGCTTAAGCCCATCCGAAATATGAGGAAGTGCTCTGTCCATAATGACGTACATAGAATAATTTAAGTACGCATCTTCGGTAAATCGTCGCAGGGGAAGTTGTTCTACACCGTCGCGGTTGATGATGATCTCGTCGCTCATGATAATTTTTTCGTTTTGTTATTTGCACTATCGAACGTTAACCACAAAGGGTAACGAGCGGTATAATGAGAAGAAGCCAATTAGCACACTGTATACACAATAAAAGTGTGTCTGCGTGTTGGTATTGTGAGGTAAAGCGCTTTGTAGTGCAATATTACACACTCGCCGTTTCTACGATAGCTTTATTCTGATCGCCCTTTGTACAATAGCGCATTGAGTGGTTTAATATACCAAGAATATAAAAAGACTCTAGATCATGCATTTCTCCCGATTGTTATTGCTTTGCTTTACGCTGTTTGTATCCCTTGCATCTCTTAAGGTTTATGCGCAGCACATAGAGCAAATGTTCGATGAAGATACTCCCGTAGACTTATCCTCTTCACTCTATTACCTCTACGAGTCTGATCTCCCCCTCACCATCAATGATGTGACTAAACGTCAACGAGACTTTCGGATGCACCCCGAAGATAACCCTAACTTTGGGTTTCGTTCACAAGGCATGTGGCTACTGACGTCATTATCGAATATCTCTAGTCAGAAGAATTGGGTACTGACGATTAATTTTAGCCAGCTAGATAAGGTGGATTTTTATCTCGTACAAAATGGCAAGGTGTTGGCACAAAGCCACCAAGGTAAGGCCCAAACAGAACAGCGCTTTCGCATACCTACCTTTAGGGTTAACTTTCCTAACACCGACAGGGTGGATATTTATATCCGTATTGAAAGCTTATCGTCTAGTCTTATCACGCCGCTGAAAATACTTCCTGAACCCTATCATAGCACTTACTTTCAATGGGATAGCTTATTATGGGGGTTGTTCTATGGTGGCCTACTGATATTGGCAATTTACAACCTCGTTTTGTTTTTCGAGGTAAAAGAAAAAAGTTTAATTGCCTATATAAGTTATATATTGGCGGTAGTGCTGTGGCAGTTTGTATGGGGCGGGCACATTCATTTCTTTTTCCCTACTGGTATTCCATCGTGGCTAGTAGGGCATACCGAGCTTATTTTTGTAATTATTGGCTTTTGCTCTGGCATATTTACCATCAGCTTTCTCGAGACTAAAAAGAACGCCAGTTTCGCCCACCCTATTGTGGTTGTAATGTTGGCTATTCAGGCGATAGTGGGTGTTATCTGCTTTTTAGATGTTTTGCCTTCTATTTGGAAAAATAACCTTGTATACAGCGTAGGCTTAATTGCTATTTGTAGTTATATCTATGCCGGCTTCGAGGCCTTTTTTAACCGCTTTAAACCTGCGCGCTACTTTATATTTGCCTGGTCTATGCTCGCGATGAGTGCCATTGTGGGCATGCTCAGTTTAGTCGGTGTTTTACCTTCCAACGACTTTACCACCTACTGCTTTCAAGTTGGGGTATTCCTAGAAGCAGGGCTTTTTTCGTTAGCGCTTATGGAAAAAAGCCGTAGCCAACTAGAACATGATGTTGCTCAGGCCACTGACGAATTACGTAATAATATGGAGCTGATAGAGGAGCAAAATGCGCGTCTAGACATCGCACGAAAAGATGCGATAAAAGCCAGCAACGTAAAATCGCAGTTTCTGGCTAATATGAGCCACGAAATTCGCACCCCTTTGAACGCAATACTCGGGTTTAGTCGTGAGCTGACTAATGCCTCACTCCCCCCAGATCAGCAAGAGCAGGCACGCATTATCGATACCGCTGCTGACAACTTATTGACCATTGTTAACGACGTACTCGACTTTTCAAAAATAGAAGCCGGCAAGCTGCAAATTAACAATCATCCTTTTTCGCCGACCAAGTTGATAGAGGAAATGGTAACAATTATGGCGAAATCGGCACATAGCAAGAAACTGGAGTTTGTTCTTGATTTGTCGCCACTACCAGAGAAGCTAATTGGCGATGTTTTTCGGATTAAACAAATTCTAAATAACCTGCTAAGTAACGCCCTAAAGTTCACCTCATCAGGAACCATTACACTGACCATTTCTGGGCGCCCTTTAGCGCATGGTATTCATGAAATAAACATTATCGTTGAAGACACCGGAATAGGTATTAGCCGCACTGACCGTAAGAAATTGTTCAGTGCCTTTTCCCAAGTAGACGATGCGCTAAATCGAAACTATCAGGGCACGGGATTAGGGCTAGTGATCACCCGTGAATTAGTGCGACTTATGCGCGGCGATTTAACCTTAAAGAGCACTCCTGGTATTGGCTCTACCTTTAATGTTACCCTCAGAACCAATCATTTAAGTCAAAAATACGCGTTAAGTCCAGATCCTGATTGGCGCAATAAAACCGTGGTTATCTTCGACCCAGTCCCCGCCACACGACGGGCGAGCGCGGCTATGCTAAAACAGTTGGGCGCTGCAGTTACCAGTGTTGAGTCGTTAGATTATTTATCGAAACTTAACATTCACGCCGATTTCTTTATGGCTACTGTACCGGTTTCTAAAATGGCACATCGGGATACCTTGTTAAGCCGCTTTGTTCTATTCCCAGCAAAACAACGTATCCTTTGGTATTCTGGTCCTGAGCCCTTTACCCAATACCCTAGCTTAACGCAGCACTTCCATACCCAGTTGCGTATGCCAATGACTGAAACCAAGCTCGATAGCTTAGTACACAGCAAGAAAATTGCACCGCGAAATCCATTACAACAAAAGATTAATGCGCTGCCCAAGGTGAAAATTCTGGCGGTGGATGATATGGATATGAACCTAAAGCTACTCCACACTTGGCTAGACAGTTCGCCAGTAACACTGGTAACAACGCTAAGCGGACAAGATGCGATAAACCAGTGTCAAACACAAGAGTTCGATCTCATCTTAATGGATGTTCAAATGCCGGGTATGGATGGCTTACAAGCCTCGAGAGACATTCGTCAAACGCCGTTAAACTTAGGAACGCCCATTATTGCGGTAACCGCCCATGCATTTAAAGAAGAGCAAGAGCGTTTACTTGCCTCAGGGATGGATGATTATTTACCTAAACCCATAGAAATAAGCCAGCTTATTGGGTTAATACGAACCTGGTGTCACGATATGGCCCCCACCCATATTCAATTGCCTTCTTTTGATTGGCAGTTAGCCCTAAAACGCGCCAATCAAAATACCCTAGCGGCCAGTGAATTATTAAACGACTTTATTGAATTGCTTCCTGTTTCTGTGACATCACTAAAAGCTATGTGGGCCAAACGAGACTACCATGGGCTAAAAAGCGAAATACATAAGCTACATGGTGCATGCTGTTACACAGGTGTACCCCGCTTGCAAAAATTAGCCGATGAACTTGAATCGGCGCTTAAACTGGGGCAGCATTTTCTGGTAGAAGAACACCTTCCCGCGCTATTAAATGAAGCCGAGCAGATGATCTTAGGGGGCAAAAAGCAGATAAGTCAGCTAGGTATAACTTAAGGCGGTAACCTAAGGCGCAGTTTGGGGAGTTACCCTGGCTTGCTGACATTGCGCGATAAACGCAGCGAACTCCCCAGGGGTGCGATCTATGTCTGAGGTGGCAATATAGACATCGAAGCCCAAACGGCGGCGCAATTCAACCATGCGGTTTGCCAGCATTGCCTTAACGCCAGTAAGTACAGTGCCATCGCTCAGCTTAAAATGATTATCGTCAAACATGGTTTGCTCGTAACAATTACCCGACGCACAATTTTCATCGGTATTTTGCAGTAACAACGGTCGCTGTTCCATAAGCAAATGCGTAGCCAGACGTGGTGAAATAGAATGTAAAAAGTTGCTGTAATCGGTAAGTTTAAACCCTACCGTTTCAAGCTCAACATGGGTTAAGCCTTGACGTATGCGCGGACAGCCTGCGCGCTGTAAGTTATCCCAATCGATCTGCCAATTGCCTAAACGATGGCGATATACAATGTGTTGTTTGGTTATTTCTAAGCTAAATTCGGGCTCTCTTACTTTAAAATAGCCAATAAGAAGCGCCACCAACGATGCGCTGGTGATAAAAATACCGGCCAAAAAAAGCCAACTTGGTAATACCACAAACCATAAGGCTGATACCGCCAGTCCGGCTGCACCTATTACAATACTCGTAATGCCGTTACTTTTTGATGCGGCTCGGATAAAAATGGGTTCTGCGCTACTGCCAGACATAAAAATACACAACCAACATGATAATGGCCCACAACACATATAACCGTATACGCGCACAACGAGGGCAGTTGGTTTTCCACCACTTTTTAAGGTGCGTTATCATACGGATGTAGAAGAGCCTGTAATTCGTTAAATTAAATACGCGATACTATGTGTGTTAGTTTACCTTTTATTCGCCTAAGGTGTTAGTGTCCCGTGCGATAGCGGTAACGCTGAAACGCGGCCACGAGGGTAGGCGTAAATACCAACGATAAGATAACCGAGAAACCCACGCCCCCGGCTAAAACCACGGCTAAGGGGGGCCAGAAACTGCCCTCGCTGAATAATAATAACGGGACTAATCCGCCCACAGTGGTAAATGTGGTAGAAAGAATATGGCGGCTACACCCCATGGTTTCTTTAACGATTTCTTTCGTATCCCCTTGCTTTGCCTTGCTGTTAGCGTTGATTGCAGCGATAACCACAATTGAGCCGTTGATTGCTACGCCAATAAGCCCAGCAGACCCAAGTAGCGGATTAAAGCCCACTGGTAAACCAGAAACCCACAAGCTGAACATACCTAAACCTACCGATAAAACGGCAACCACCGCTATCACCCCGGCCATGCGTAGGCTTGTGAACGTTAAAATGAGTGTAGTAACCATTAGTACCAACAGAACCGGTGCATAAGTTCCTAGTTGCCCGAGCGCCTGTTGTTGTTCGTCAGCATCTCCCGCTAAATGAATACGATACCCTGGCGGTAAATTAAGTGAATCAGCTAATTTATCTCTTAGTGCATTGCTAGCATCTACCGCTGGAACACCCGGTAATAAATACGCTTGAACACGATTTACCCGCTCGCCGTCTTGCCGCGTAATACTACTTATTGATGGTAAATAACGTGTTGTTGCTATCGCGCCTAATGTAGACCACGTTTGCTCACCTTGTGAATTAATGGAAATGGGCATGGCATTTATTCCTGCCACATCCTGCCTAAAGGCTTCTGTTAATCGTACCGA
This sequence comes from Alteromonas profundi, assembly GCF_010500865.1. Lineage (GTDB taxonomy): Bacteria > Pseudomonadota > Gammaproteobacteria > Enterobacterales > Alteromonadaceae > Alteromonas > Alteromonas profundi. The sequence continues at coordinate 51,499 of NZ_JAAAWN010000017.1, read as the reverse complement.
TACAGGAATTTCTTCTGTGCTTTCCAATACAGACCCACCGGCTAGACCCGAGAAATTAACCTGCATTTGTGCGGCTAGGTCGGATAGCGTGAGACCGAGGTAAGAGAGAGTGTCGCTTGAGGCATCTACATTGAGCTCGGGTTCGCCCATTGTGATACTGGCGATAGATTGAGAGATACCTGGAATTTCCGACAATAGAAAACGTACACGCTGGCCAAGCTCGTTAAGCACGTCCACGTCTGGCCCCAATATCTCTACCTCTACAGGGGCGGCAATCGGTGGCCCCTGCCCAAATGCGCGTACTACCACCTGCACTTGCGGCATGCTGGTATCCAGCTCATGTTGTAACTCGCCAATAAGCGCTGATGCCTGTGAGACAGTTTCTGTGGTTACCACGGCGTTTGCAAAATTAGCAAGATTGTCTCGTGTCATTACTTGGTTGTAATAAACAGAAGGGGCCGACCCGCCCACTAACCACGTAACTTGCTTAACCCCGTCTTTTTGATGAATGATTTCATCTAACTTCTTCGCATACGCATGGGTATTGTTTATGCTGCTGCCTTCAGGCGTCCATAAATAAACCTCAAACTGGTCTCTGTCTGCGCTGGGGAAAAACACGTTAGCCAGCGTACCTGATAATACAAAACCAGAGAGACAGAAAAGAACAACGATAGGTAGCACCAAGTAGGGGCGTTTTATCCAGCGTCCTAATTGACGACTAAAAGCGTGTGAGAGAGACGGGGCTTGTAGACCCACTCGCCACCATGCGGAGGCGTTAGGCTGCAAAGTGATCTTCCCACGAGGTAAAAAGCGTGCTGCAAGGGCGGCAATAATAGTAAGGGATATAAACAAAGAGCCTATAAGTGCCATCACCACGCTAATTGCGATAGGTCCAACAAAATCGCCAATATTTCCGTTTAGCAATAAAATAGGCATAAAGCCCAGTACCGTGGTAAGCGTGGATGCAAGTAAAGGGGCAAATAAATGTGCCACGCTCTTTGCCATAGCACCCACCCGCGTTAACGCGGGATCTTGCAAATTTATTCTTATCTCATCGGTAATCACTATGGCATTGTCAATAAGAAGGCCTATGGCGATGATCATGCCGAAAATCGACATCTGATGAATTTGCTCGTTAAAAAAGCTTAGTGAAAATAGCGCAAATGCAGCACATAAAGGAAGCGCGAGTCCTACTATCCACGAGGCTCTGAAGCCCATAAATAATAGAATCACAAGCATGACCACAGCGCAGCCAAGTAAAAGGTTGCCTGATAACTCAGAGAGTCTATCTGCGGTATAGGTATTTTGCTTGAAGGCGACCTCGGCGGTAGCCGTACCCTCAAAATCACGATTGAAGTTTCTAACAACCTCAAGTGCACGTTGGGTCCAGACATCTGAACGCAAGGAAGTTTGCATGCGCGCAGCAATAAAAATGACTTCTTGCCCGTCGAGCATAGCTATATCAGTGCGCGGCGTGGCGTACCCTCTTGTTACCTCCGCAATATCATCCACACGCAGATACCTGCCGTCTTGGTTAATAAGTGGAATAGCAGCAATCATAGCAACGCCATCGAGTCCTTTGGCTACACTAAAGCGCAGTTGGCGAGTCTGTGTATCTAGCACACCGGCGGGCAACTTAGGATCGGCTTGCTTAATAAGCTGGCTAATCTGCTGTAAAGTTAAACCGGTAGCCGCTAGTTTTTGCGGGGAGATACTGACATTTATTTGTTCTTCTGGCGCCCCATAAATGCGTACAAGTTCAGTGCCGCCTACGTTACGAAGTCTATCTGTTAACTCGTCGGCTAATCTACTGGTAAGGGTCAATGCGGTTGTCTGCGGGTGGTCGGCAGACAACGCGAGCAATAAGGTAAAAGCCGTTGCTCCCCGCTTCTCATCAAATACTGGAGCCGCAACGCCATCGGGGAAATCTGCAGAGGCAGCAGATATTACATCTCTAATTTCACTAAATAGCGCATCGTTGCTGCTATTATCTACCCAGTCTTGGGTTTCAATAGTAATAACAGAAATACCTGCCCGTGATGTAGATTTCACCTCTTTAATTTCATAAATTTCGCGTAAACGGTCTTCTAAAACATCGGTGACAAGCGCCTCAACGCGCTCTGCAGACGCGCCCGGGTAGGCTGTTATAATAAGCGCGTTTCGAGTGTCTATGCGCGGGTCTTCTAAGCGAGGCAATGTATTTAAAGCCGATAGCCCGGCAACTAATAGAATGACAATACTTAAAACAAGTAAATGTCCTCTACGGTAAAAAAGGGTGTACCAAGGGTATGCTTTATCCTCATGGCCAGGCGAAGGGTTCATCGCGGTGCCCCCATAAGCGAAGACGCTTGGACCGAAACTCGCTGGCCGGGCGCTAATTTATGCGTACCTGTAGTTACATAGCGTTCGCCGTCGGCCAAAGCGCCGCGTACAAACGCCTGCTCTCTATCTGAGTAAAGCACTTCAATACTACGACCTTGTAATATATTACTGTCTGTATCAACTACAAAAATGCGCCATAAGCCGCGTACCCCATTACTAAGCGCCGACACCGGTACCCAGCTACCCACTTCTTTATGATGTTTAGACCCCGCAATACTCGCCATATCACCGGGGCGACTACGTAGCCCCCTAGGCAAAGACACCAAAACATCTACGGTACGGGTTTGCCTGTCTCTAACCGGAAGGTGCTGAACGACTTTCCCACGTAACTCTTTTTGATTAAGGGTTACAGCGATGCTTTCACCAGGAGGAAAATAATCCAACATATCTGCTGGAACCGCAATACGCACCTGTGGAGAATGTTGATTAGTAATACTTAATACTGGCATTCCGGCACTTAACACCTCACCTTCATCTACAAAACGGCGGCTGATGATGCCGCTAAAAGGCGCTGTTAACGTCGTTTTCGTTAACCCTACGTCAAGACTATTTATCGCTGCCTCAATTTCGCTCACTTGCGCTAATGCTGCCTTTGTGGATGCGGTGGCCTCATCAAGACGTTGTGATGCTTCTAGCTTTTTATCCACGAGATTAGTAATACGTTCTTCGCTAAGCTGAGCGAGGGTTAAATTAGCATTCGCTCTATCTAGCGCTGCAGATAACTCGCCACGTTTTGCCACCAACCTTTGCTCGTCGAGCTTTGCTATTATTTGCCCTTGCCCCACGCTATCCCCCTCATCGACCAAGATAGAAATAACCTGCCCGGTAGTATCAAACGCCAACTGAGAGGCTTGCGCCGACTCAATAAGACCATACAAAGACACCGGTGTATCAAAACCCTGTTGGATATGTACCTTATCGGTAGTCACAATAGTTGGCTGCGGCGCTGTATCGCTCTGCGGCGCGCCCTGTAAGCCGGCAGCGAATAACAAAATAACAAGGCCAACAGCAAATAACCCAATTGCAAAATAAAGTGACAACGTAGGTTTTTTCAACGCATGAGAGACATCGTTCATGTGGCATGTTCCTTTAGATTCCACAGCCCAATTTGGCTTTTAATAACTAGCATGCTAAATTATAAATACTAGACCGTCTAGTTTGATAATGATTTTTTTATTTCGAGGTTACTTTGTTCGAGCAAGAAAAGCGCCGCCAAGGCCGCCCTAAAAGTGCAGAAAAACGCGCATTAATTTTATCTGCTGCGTCAAAGCTGTTTCTTAAAGAGGGATTTACTACTACATCTATGGACAGGGTAGCGAAAGAATCTGGGGTGTCTAAACAGACGGTATATTCTCACTTTTCCTGTAAAGACAGTTTATTTCAAGCCGCCATTACGAATAAGTGCAAGGCCTATCAATTAGATTCGTTGCAAATAGATAGCGCGTCACATAACCAGACGCTTGAACAGTATTTAACCCAAGTAGGCAGCCAGTTTATTCGTTTGCTGCAAGACCCGGACGCGGTGGCGGTTTACCGCGTTATTATTGCAGAGGCGCCCAACTCCTCTCATGTAGCCGATCTCTTTCACCAGGCGGGGCCTAAAGCAAGCCTTGATACCTTAGCGACTGCCTTTAAATCTTATGGCAAAGATAAATTAAGTGACGCACAATCATTACAATTAGCTTACGACTTCTGCGGGCTGCTAAAAGGTGAGTTTCATATGCTGTTATTATGTGGTCTTGCCACGCCGATGACTGAGCCTCAAATTGCTGCCCATGTGTCAGACGTAGTAGCAAAAATTATCTGTCTTTTCGAGTATTACTGGCAAACGTCAGTGTAGCCTACCTATAAAAGTTACTTCAAAACGTTAATTTGTAATCGGATATGTGGGTTGAAAGATTACATAGGGCATGCTTTGTTATACACTACGCTCGTTTTCATTCGTTGATGATTGAGTGCCCTATGTCTGACTTTACCGGTAACCACATTCTTTCGGTTAATCAATTCGATCGCGACGCCATTGAGAAAATTTTCTCGGTAGCGCATTCCATGCAACCTTACGCAAGACGTGAAAAGCGCACCACGGTGTTAGAAGGCGCTATTTTAGGAAATCTCTTTTTTGAGCCTAGCACGCGAACCCGAGTAAGCTTTGGCACTGCCTTTAACCTTCTCGGTGGTGAAGTGCGTGAAACCACGGGAATGTCTAGTTCAGCATTAGCAAAGGGTGAGTCATTGTATGACACTGCCCGGGTACTCAGCGGCTACTCTGACATTATCGCCATGCGTCATCCTGCTGCTGGCTCGGTAGCTGAATTTGCTGAAGGCAGTCGGGTGCCGGTAATTAACGGTGGCGATGGTGCTAACGAACACCCTACACAAGCCCTACTTGACCTCTTTACGATAAAGAGAGAACGAGAATACAGTGGTGGCAGTATTGATGGCTTACACATAGCCATGATTGGCGACCTTCGTTACGGACGAACCGTTCACTCCTTGTCTCGCCTTTTGTGTTTGTTCAATAATATTCGATTTACCTTAATTTCGCCCAAAGAGCTCGCCATGCCGCAACCTGTGGTTGATGCTATCGAAAATGCGGGTCATCAGCTAACTATCACCGATACCCTTGAAGGCAACATGGACGCCGATATCTGCTATCAAACTCGGATACAGGAAGAACGCTTTCCATCCCAAGACGAAGCGAATAAATACAGAGGCAAATTCCGCTTAAATCAGTCTATTTATACCCGTCACTTCCAATCTAAAACCGTGATTATGCATCCACTTCCACGGGATTCACGTATGGAAGCCAACGAATTAGATAATGATTTAAATCTAAACCCAAACCTTGCCATTTTTCGACAGACCGACAATGGCGTGCTAGTGAGAATGGCTCTTTTTGCGCTTACCTTAGGCGTAGAAAACTTGGTCAGCAAGCACGAACGAGAAGTGGTTTGGTTCAGCAATAAGAGTAAGCAATTACATGCAAAAATCTGAAGCCCTTTTTTCTCGCGCCCAACAAACCATTCCTGGTGGGGTAAACTCTCCGGTTCGTGCCTTTAAAGCGGTAGGCGGTACACCACGCTTCATTACGAAAGCTGACGGCCCCTACATTTGGGATGCCGATGGTAAACAGTACATCGACTACGTTCAGTCATGGGGCCCCATGGTGCTAGGGCATAACGATAACCAAATTCGCCAAGCCGTTATCGACGCCTCGTATAATGGTTTGTCGTTCGGCGCACCTACCGAAGCCGAAATTATAATGGCTGAAACAGTAAGTAAGCTGGTGCCTTCCATGGAAATGGTGCGTATGGTGAATTCAGGAACCGAAGCCACTATGTCAGCAATTCGCCTATCAAGAGGGTATACGGGACGCAACAAAATTGTGAAATTTGAAGGTTGCTACCATGGCCACGCCGATTCACTTCTTGTTAAAGCCGGCTCAGGTGCGCTTACTCTCGGGGTGCCTAGCTCACCAGGCGTTCCAGAAAACGTGGCTGAACACACCCTCACTGTTGAGTACAACAATATCGACAGTGTTAAGGCAGTATTTGAAGCGCATGGCGATGATATAGCCTGTATCATTGTTGAGCCCGTAGCGGGCAATATGAATTGCATCCCTCCGGTAGACGGTTTTCTAGAGGGCCTACGCGCGGTTTGTGATAGCTACGGCAGCTTGCTTATCTTTGATGAAGTGATGACAGGTTTTCGAGTTGCCCGCGGCGGCGCCCAAGAACGCTACGGGATCACGCCTGATCTAACCTGCTTAGGTAAGGTGATCGGTGGGGGCATGCCTGTGGGGTGTTTTGGGGGTAAACGCGACATCCTAACGCATATCGCCCCTACAGGCCCAGTATATCAAGCCGGCACTTTATCAGGTAATCCTATCGCCATGGCGGCGGGCTTAGCTGCGATGGAAGGTATTCAACAAGAAGGCCTTTATGAGGGTATTTTTGAAAATACTCAGGCGCTGGTAGATGGAATGCAGCAACTTGCTGATAAACATGGTATTGCGCTCACTACCAATGTGGCAGGCAGTATGTTTGGGCTATTTTTTACTGATGTTGAGCGGGTAACGAATTACAGCCAAGCGATTAACTGCAATACTGAGCAATTCAAAAAGTTTTATCACGGCATGCTTGCTGAGGGCGTATACCTTGCTCCTGCGTCCTATGAAGCAGGTTTTGTATCCAAGGCCCACGATAAAGATATTATTACCAAAACGCTCGCTGCGGCAGATAAAGTCTTCGCTACGCTCTAATAAACAAACTACGTGACTGTGTTGGGATATATACAACCCAACACAGTTAAAAAGCATGGAGTAGCCTTGGCTACTCTTAGGCTATTTGCACATTTACGCATCTGACGCTGCAGCGGATTTCGCTTTTTCGCGAATAAAGTTAATCGACGGAGCGAAAAATGCAGCGCCCGTCTCGGCACTAGTAAAGTCTAACCACCTATCGTAATCGCCCTCTCCGTTACCATAGATTTGGCTATGCAACATCGCCTTAAAAGGCGCCGCGCTGGCGCAGCAAGACACGAAAAACAAGCCCTGAGACAACATATCTCCATAGGGCATACCCTGTTTGACTAAGCTTGGCTCTGCGGTATCTGGAGCCGCGATGCTAGCGCGCACACAATGAGACGAGGGGTTTTGCTCAACGCTAGCAAGGTTGTGCTCTTGAGTGGTACCCATTACCTGTTCTTTTTGCCTGCTCGATAGTGCATTCCAACGTCTTAGGTCGTGGCGATATCGCTGTACATGTAAGTAACTACCGCCACTAAAGTCTGGGTCGTCTTCCCCAATAATTGCAACTTTTCGTCGTTTCATACCCCGAGGGTTATCCGTGGCGTACAAATAACCGTTAAGATCGCGGCCATCGAGATAGCGAAACCCGCGTATTTGTTCAACTAACTCTACATGCAAGCGCAATAAATCCATTACTTCGATACCAATAGCGTGACAGATGTCCATCCGATCGGCCCTAATTTGGATGAACAGGTCGCACGGCATTGTTGGCGCGCTTCTGTCTTCACACTGCATATCGGGAAAGGGTTTCAACTCGACAGGTATAAGGCCAGGGTAAACGTCAGACCAATAGCCTGTACCAATAGCAACAACGCCCGTTACCATGGCTTCGTAGTGTTCATTTTCGAAATGCTCGAAAATATCTAACACCCTTGCAAGTTTAGCGCGCACCGCTTCACTGTCGTCATCAACAACGTTAAGCAGTAAATATTGAGCATGCAAATTAGGCTCTGCACATATACCTTTTTGTGGTTGGGTCATAGGCGTACTTATTGTTTTATTTCACCTTGTCGCGGTCGTTATTGAGTGTCTATTAATACCCAGCTGCTTGTCCATCTTTTCGGCTTTCTGAAGCACCAATATACACCTTTTTCTGTGCATCCCAAGCTATCGCCTGATAGCCGCCGAATGCGCCCACTGTGCGTTGTAATCTGTGGCCACGGTTCATCAACGTCCGTTGCACTTGCTCAGAGAAACCTGATTCCAAACTTACATACCCGCCATCGCGCATAAGCGCACCCGTGGGGCTACTTGAGCCACTGTGTAATATACGCGGGGCATCACCGGCTTCCTGCACATTCATACCAAAATCGAGAATGTTAACGATAATCTGCGCGTGCATCTGCGGTTGTGTGCCGCCGCCCATCACCCCAAAGCTTAGAACCGGCTTAGCGTTTCGGGTTACGAAAGCTGGAATGATAGTGTGAAAAGGCCGCTTTCCTGGACGATATTCATTAAAATGCCCTTTTTGTAACGTGAATAGCTCCCCTCGACTTTGCAACACAAAACCAAGGCCTGGCGGCGTCATCCCCGAGCCCATACCTCTATAGTTGCTTTGAATAAGGGAGACCATATTGCCCTCACTGTCAGCCACGGTTAAATAAACCGTGTCACCCTCATAAATACCCGCATCCACTCGCGTGGCCGCGCGTTTTGGGTCGATCATTTGCTGACGTTCTGCAGCATAGGGTTTAGATATTAGCCAATCTACCGGAATATCATTAAACGCGGGATCGGCATAAAACTTTGCCCTATCTTCAAATGCCAGTTTTTTTGCTTCAACAAAGGTATGAATATAATCGGCTGAATTGAACCCCATACCTTCAATATCGTAGCGTTCTAAAATATTAAGAATTTGCAGTGCCGCGATCCCTTGCCCATTCGGGGGGAGCTCCCATACGTCATAGCCACGGTAATTCGCCGATACCGGCTCTACCCATTCAGACGAATGGGAAGCGAGGTCTTGATATGAAAGAAAGCCGCCTTGCTCTTTCATATACGCATCGATAATGCGGGCAATGTCACCTTTATAAAATGCATCGCGCCCGCCTGTTGCTATTTTTTCGTATGTTGCAGCTAACCCAGGGTTTTTGAATATATCGCCTTTTTGTGGTGGCTTGCCATTAATTAAAAAGGTTTGTGCGAAGCCCTCAAAGTGCCCAATACGGGCGGTGTTAACTTGCCAATAGTGGGCAATAAGTTCTGAAACAGGAAACCCCTCTCTTGCGTACTCGATGGCAGGGGTTAGCAAGGTAGTCATAGGTAACTTGCCAAACTTTTTGTGCAATTCAAACCAGCCATCCACAGCACCGGGAACCGACACCGTTAGGGGGCCAGACTTAGGGATTGTATTCAAGCCTTTTTCGGCGAATACCTCTGCGGTAAGTTGTCGGGGCGAACGCCCTGAGGCATTAAGCCCCACCAACTTTTGTGCTTCTGCATCCCATACCATGGCAAAAAGGTCACCCCCTATGCCTGCGCCAGTAGGCTCAACAAGGCCTAACATTGCATTCGCCGCTATGGCTGCATCAACGGCGCTGCCACCTTGTTTTAATATATCTAGGGCAACTTGTGTGGCCAGGGGTTGGCTCGTAGCAGCCATCCCCTTTTGCGCAATAACCTCTGAACGGCTAGCAAAAGGTTTGCCGGTAACTCTGTCGTAGGCACTGGCTAAAGGCCCTGTAACCATTGATAACACCAGCATCGTTAATATCGTTCGCAACCACATACTTCATTCCTATCAAAATTTACGCCCCCAATAGGACGCTTGATACTATGCCACACCTTGACGATGTGTCATTGCTTCTAGTGTAGCGTTATTTTCACGTTTATGAAAAACGAAAAAAGCCCTGCAAAAGCAGGGCTTAACTATAGGGATGAAGGCATTATTGTTGTTGTAATACTTGCCTTATCTGACTTACTTACGAACGGCCAGCGGTGAAGTCTGGATAAGCTTCTAAGCCACACTCACTCATATCTACGCCGTCGAATTCTTCCTCTTCACTCACTCGTACACCCATAATTGCTTTAATTACGAGCCATACGATTAGGCTTGTCACGAATACCCAAACGAAGATAGTTAACGCGCCCACTAGCTGACCAACTAGGCTTGAACCGTCGTTTGTGAAAGGAACCAAAATCAAACCAAGTAGACCAACTACACCGTGTACAGAGATAGCACCTACTGGATCATCAATCTTAAGCTTATCTAGGGTAACAATACTTAGTACTACTAAGATACCGCCTAGGCCACCGAACAGGGTTGCTTGTAACGCAGTTGGCGTTGAAGGCTCGGCAGTAATTGCTACCAGACCAGCCAATGCACCATTAAGTACCATGGTTAGGTCAGCTTTACCGAATAAGATACGAGCGACGATAAGTGCTGCAATGGCACCACCCGCTGCTGCCGCGTTAGTGTTCATAAATACCACTGCAACAGAGTTTGCACTTTCAACAGTTGCGGTAGCGAGTACCGAGCCACCGTTAAAGCCAAACCAGCCCATCCACAAAATGAATGTACCTAATGTAGCTAGAGGTAAGTTTGCCCCTGGAATCGCATTTACTTTACCATCAGCGGTATATTTACCTTTACGAGCACCAAGTACAAGCACACCTGCTAGTGCCGCTGCAGCACCTGCCATGTGAACAATACCCGAACCGGCAAAGTCAGAGAAACCTAGGTCGCCTAGAACATACATGCCAAATACTGCATCGCCATTCCATGTCCATGCGCCTTCCATGGGATAAATAAAGCCTGTCATTACTACGGTAAAGGCTAAGAATGCCCAAAGCTTCATACGCTCAGCTACGGCACCAGAAACGATAGACATCGCTGTGGCAACAAATACCACTTGGAAGAAAAAGTCTGCTGAAGGGGCGTAAGTAGCCGGGTCTTCTGCAATACCTGTAGCGCCGTCACCCACAATACCGTCTAAGAATATACCGCCGCCATACATGATGTCGTAACCGCAAATCATGTACATAGTACAAGCTATAGCAAACAATGCTACGTTCTTGGTCAAAATTTCAGTCGTATTTTTCGCTCGAACAAGACCTGCTTCAAGCATGGCAAAACCCGCAGCCATCCACATAACAAGTGCACCGCAGATTAAGAAATAAAAGGTATCTAGCGCATACCCAAGTTCAAAAGTGATTTCCATTATGGTTTTCTCCGCAAATATATCGTAGTGGCTTACAGCGCGTCGCTATCCGACTCACCCGTTCGAATACGAACGGCGTGTTCAAGGTCGTATACAAACACTTTGCCGTCTCCAATTTTGCCTGTTTTAGCTGCACCAACAATGGCTTCAACTAGGCGTTCAACCTGATCATCTTGTACCGCAATTTCAAGCTTGACCTTAGGTAGGAAATCCACCTGATATTCTGCGCCGCGATAGAGTTCAGTGTGTCCTTTTTGACGTCCGAAACCTTTCACTTCGGTAACGGTTAACCCGTCAATCCCGATTTCTGAAATGGCTTCACGAACATCATCTAGCTTAAAAGGCTTGATGATAGCTGTGACTAGTTTCATGAGTTGCTCCCAGTATGTAATGGTTATATGGCACTTAGTGTGACCTTTCCTTTCATGTACCAAGAGATGTGCCACAAATACTTACGCTTAAATATCAATCACTTAAATTAAACCTGACTCAAAATGGCGACATTTAATGCACCATATTTGTGCAACGGTATTTCGCTGCCCTAGTTTGGCGCGCAGTAGGGATGGATAGACAAAAATGTGAGATAAAACATACGTTGAACTTTTATATTGGCGAAATTGTCAGTACTTCTTGATGAGCACACTGACTTTCACTATTGACCAGCGACCCGCACAACTAACGTTACCTCCAAAGAAACCTTGGGGGCGAGCGCTAGTAGTCTCAGGGGTCTTTCACCTATTGGTATTATTGGCCGTACTATTGGCTAAACCTATTCCCGTGCCTGAACAAACTAAACCCGACCAGCCTACGATACATGCTCGTCTCTATGTTCCTTCAATTGCGGTTAAGCCAGAGGTGACGCCACCGCCTAAACCAAAAGCAGTTATAGAACCAGAAGAAGCAAAGCCTGTCTCCTCACCAGAAAAACAGGCACCCAAAATGCCCTCTCAAGCGCAAGAAAAAACGACCAAATCACCGAAACAAGAGCCCTTGCCATCTTCTGAGACACCTGTGAAACCGGCCACAGGTTCGCCCTCACCCGACGTACAAGAACCTGTACCAAAACAACCCAATACTACTTCGTCGCAGCGAAACCAACGGGCGGGTAGCCTTAACCTATCCCCGAAAACCGGTGCAATGGATTTTTTGGCCGAGCAACAAGAACAGGCGATAATAGAAGAAAGTCGCCGCGCAGCCCGTGAATTTCGAGAAAAGAAAAACAGTCCGGATTTAGTCGATACACGCAAAGGGAAGCAGGCGTCAGACAAGGAGCAGCGCCCAACAAAACGCGTAAATTGCGCTACCGCAACAAACAAAACGTTGGCGCTGCTAAGTTCGTATGCGGGCGGTACGCTAACGTGCTCAGACTCAGCAGAACACGACAAATTTATCGAAGCGCGACTAAATAAAGATCAATAAAAGTAAGTACACACTTACTTTAAATGTATTTATTTTATAATCACTTTGGTCAAAAACACTTACTTCAGGGGCGCTTATATCTGATGATAACGTAATTTATAACGTGCCCATACGGAAGGCAGCGCATTACTTATCAGGGCGCCCGACACAATAAGCCCTAACGCCACGGTGATATCATTGGTCAATACACTTAAGCCGCATAGGTAAAGCGCTAAACTTGATATAACTGGCGTGGCAAAACTTAAGCTTGCCAATAATGCTTTGTTGCCAAATTTTAACCCTATATCCCATAAATAGAACGCCCCTCCCACCGGGCCAAGCCCGAGCAATATAGCACTTAGCCAATCTTGCCAGCTAAATTGCCAATGCGACTCTTCTAGACCTACGTGAGCGGCTAATGCAAGCAAAGCTACCACACCTGAAATCCACCCAATATCCTCAACTTGACTTTCGGTTTGCGACATAAACCATGAATAGCCTGTCCAAATAAAGGCGCAAGAGAGTGCAAAGGCATAACCCAAGATATAGTCGCTATTAAATGCGATTGTTTTTCCCCCAGTAACTAATACACCACAACCGACAAATCCGACGAGGCCCCCCACCACGGCAAAATGTCGCTGAGAACGTGTAGCCACAGCAACCCCCAACATAAGGGGCCATAAATAAGCAATTAAACTAGCTTCTATTGGCGGCGCAAAACGCACCGCCATAAAATAGCAAAAGTGAAATCCAAATAGCCCACCGGTGGCAAAGAGCCATTGCTGTACGGTTAAATTGGGTAAACGCCATACCTGTTCACGTTTACTATACCGCTTGATGATGACAATAATGCTTGATACGGCGAAACAGACGAATAGCAACTGAAAAGGCGGAAAAGACGCAGAATAGACGCTCAAAACCGCTAGTAGCCCCCACATTAATATGGCGATAACGCCGCTTGTTGTTGCCATCTGCGTCCTCCTAGGGAAGTTATAGGCCTAAATACCAGACATTTACCCTAAGCCATTTTCCGTAGATATTCTTTGCAGATTAGCCGAAATTATTGGTTATTTAGACACTATTAGCCATTCTTTCGATGGTAATATTTTGGTGGGTTACCGAAGTAATGGGTAAACCTTCGCGTAAACGAGGACACATCATCATAGCCCACCAGCGCAGCTACTTGTATTATGGGCGTATCTGTTTGACTTAATAGCGCTCTTGCCTTGTCCATTCTTAGCTTAATTAAGTAGCTTCTAAGCCCCATGCCCGTTGCATCGGTGAACTTTTGTTTAAATTGCGTCACTCCCATACACGCCGTTTTTGCTAAGTCGGCAACAGTATGTGCAGATGCAATGTTTTGATGTATACGGCTCAATACGGGAGTAATGCGCGCGTCTAGTTGCTTTACCGTGGGTTGGGATGCCAATAGTTGCGTAAACAAAGCCACCATCGAAGCTTGTAGTGCATTGCTATAACTATGGGTTAACTGTACTTCAATATAACCAAGCAAAGACTGTAAAGGTGGGGTAATTCTAAACACCGGGCTTGGCGCTGTGGATAGATTATTCGGTACCACGGCTAAATCAGCCACCACAAACCGCGCCGCTTGCTCTGCGTTAAAATGATGCTGTCTATTAGGCGCAATACAAATACCTTCACCTACCCCAACATTACCATTAAATTCCGCCACCTGAATGGCAATATGCCCATTGAGGGGGAGTACCAATTGATAAAAGTCGTGAGAATGTTGTTGCATAGTCTTTGTGTATGAACGAACAGATAGTGCGGCTAACATTGATATCCTTTGTAGTCATCCAAATAATACCCGGTGACCGTGATTAACACGGTTTCCCCCTTTTTACAGGTTACACTTTTAAACGCTTGCTTGGTTAATATAGCAGGTTACCGTTGCCAATTGAGGCGATTGCAACGTATGCTGCACTTTTATGTTTTGAAAAGGAAATAACTAGGTGGCAGCTGCAAATTTACTCGCATTGCTTGACGATATCGCAACCTTGATGGATGACATTGCTGTAATGTCAAAAGTTGCGGCAAAGAAAACCGCTGGCGTGTTAGGTGATGACTTAGCGCTAAACGCTGATCAAGTACAAGGCGTCAAAGCAGATAGAGAGTTGCCTGTGGTGTGGGCGGTAGCTAAGGGATCTTTGCTGAATAAAGTTATTTTGGTACCCGCGGCGCTGTTAATTAGCGCCTTTATCCCTGCTCTGATTACCGTATTGCTGGTATGTGGGGGCTTATACCTATGTTTTGAAGGGGCAGAGAAAATACTTCACAAGTACTTTTCCCATGGCGGTGAGCAACAAGAACGTGAAGCTCGTTTAGCTGCAATTAGTAATAGCAGTACCGACATGGTGGCCTTCGAAAAAGCTAAAATCAAAGGGGCGATCCGTACCGACTTTATTCTGTCTGCTGAAATAATAGTTATTGCGCTAGGAAGTGTTAGTGCCGCGAGTTTTACTACCCAAATAGGCGTGCTTATCGCACTGAGTGTGGCAATTACCGTAGGCGTTTATGGCTTGGTTGCTGCTATAGTAAAAATGGATGATGTAGGTCTCTACCTACTGCGTAAGTCGTTAACCGAAAGTATGAATACATCGCAACGCTTTATGGGACGAGCGCTACTTGTTTCGGCTCCCATCCTAATGAAAACGCTTGCTATCGTAGGCACTATTGCGATGTTTTTAGTAGGGGGGGGTATTCTTACTCATAATATTGAACCTATGCATCATATCGCCGAGTTATTTACCCAATTATTGCCACAAATGCAGCTAGTGTTGTCGGTTATTGCTGATGGCGTTATTGGCCTAATTGCTGGCTGTATGTTAGCCCTAATTTGGCAGCTTATCGCAAAAATGAAAGGGGCGGAATAAGTTAATCTAAGCATTCATGGATACGGGGCGTATCAGGCATATTCGCTTTTGCCTCGTTTATTCCACAAGGTTAAAAGATGCTACTCCACAATGCGTAAGCGTGGCCATTGAACCAACCACCCCTTTGAGTAGATACGACTTTTAAATGTTGAACGTGACCTTTTAGGGTTATGGGTAATACAAAGACTAAACAAGGACGCGAAACCAAAAGCGGCGATACATTCATAGTGCCCTGCCCCCGTTAAACTAATCGCAACCGCCGTTTCTTTCTCTGGCCAAAACTGCATAGCGTGCAACGTACTTTTATAGGGTAGGTCTTGGTTACGAATATGCATTTTGGCTTGATTACGAACTTGCCAGTTAATTTCGGGCATACGCGCGCGAAGCATAGACTCATAAACAAGATAGCTTTCTTGGTTTCTTTCCTTAGGGTCAAAATAAATCACATCGACATCATTGAGCGGCGTTGCTACCTCCACCTTGTGCAAAGCATCCCATACAAGATTTCGCACAAACCCCGCCGCTATATAGCATTGTGGTAACCCTAAGTCGTAAACCTGTTTTAACGCTTTTACCCTCAAAGCATCTCGCTTAACCCATTCTACTATGGTGTCTACTTTGTCATTATTTGTCTGAAGCATACTACCTTTACCTACGCCGCCCCTGCGGCATGTATTTCTTGCAATGGCCATTCATTCGCCACTTCCCAATAACAAACGAAGACTGACTAGGTTTACCATGCAGCTTTACTGGTTATCAACGTGGAAAATATGCTCACCTTCCTATGTTATACGTGGCTTTTTAGGCCCTATAAAAACCATAGTGCAAAGGAGGCTATGTACATATGTGGGTTAGCATACACATGCTAAAAAATGTTCCCCTAGTTTTTAATCGGCGGCAAGTATTTCAGGCTCACTTAAGGCTTGTCCTCCTTTAAAGGTTTTAACCCTTGTCACCTTAAGGGGCGTATGAATCGTTGGGTTGGCGAGTTCTGATTGCACTATCGGGTCGTCCGCTTCGCCGTTTAACCACGCCCCAACGAACCCTTTATCAGGGGGAAGAAAGCAAGGGATAGATTTACTGTGATATTTGCTAAAACGCTCGTGGGGCGGGCGCGTAATGACAGCAGTTGAGTAAAGACCATTGTCGTATTCACGGTAAACTGCACCAATTAACAGCGCCTTTTCACCTTCCATAAGGTAGTGCGCATTGCTAGCCCCTTCTTTATTTGATTCCCCCACTGCCGTCGCTATCACTAGCGCGCGATGATAGCGTATGGCTCCCTTCCAAAAGGGACTATCAAGGTTGCGCGCATTAAAGGTTGTTCTATCTCCTACAACCAAAGCATCGCCGTTAGCTTTGCAATCGAACCACCAAGTGGCATCTACTACGGTATCCGAAGATACAATAAGGTTGCTGATCATGCGCGAGGGATTCTTTCCAAAAGCAGGGTAGAAATTAAGTACGCCTTGCGCTTCACTCTTGAAAGTACCTGTTAAGTGTCCAAGACCAATTTGCTCGATAAGATCGATCACTGCCGGTGAGTCAGTGACCCGTTGAATAAACCCACACATTTGCTTCACCTACTTTTTAGCGCCTACGGCTATATACAATAACCCAAACTTAACGGATTTAAGGTCAAAATGACACGCTCACCGCTGCTTTGCCATTATTCAATAACAAATAAACGTTAGCGAATTTGACCATCCCAATTATCAAAAAAACCAATATTTAGTAATTAGCCAAAAAGCTCGTTTCGGCGCGCTTAAGGCCACCGGTAAATTATTTATAAAAAACAGAGGCTTATATTGAAAATAAAAAGTGGCACATCCCTCGCTATGTAAAAAGCATGCTCAGCGCAACAAGGGTGCTAATACATAACCCAGCAATGAGTTCGAAACGACAAATAACTGCAGCGCAGTAGTGAAGAATGCAGTTTACACATTAAATTCAAGGAGATGATTATGTTTACTATTCGCAAACCCTTTACTTTGCTTGCTATCGCTGCGCTGTCTGCTACGGCTTTTGTTGTGCCATCGGCTTTAGCTGATGAAGCTTCTGACGACCTAACCCTGTACACAGATTTTTTAGTGAAAAGCTCACTGAATGAAGTGAAAGAATCGATGGCACTTGAGGTGAATTATGACGTACTGACTGCCGCCCATAAGTTCGAGCCAGAAAATGACGAAAGTGCTCCTCTGCTTGCAGAAATTACTATTACGCCTATCACGAAGCCTGTGAACGGTAACGATAACGACGCGTGAGGTAAACCTATGTTGGCCACGAGTATATTGTTGATGTTAGTGCTAGGACCCGTTTTTGCGTTCGCGGTAAGCGCGTTGCTCTTTTCAACGCTACGTCACTTCATTAACCACACGTAACCGCTTTGTTCCTATCCCCTCCCTGGGCTTTGCTCCAGAGGGTGATAGAAAGTTTAGTATCACGACGCTTTCTATCACCTTCTTGGAGATTTTTTAACCAAACCAGCGTTCCCACCAGCTCTTTTTATCTTTATCACCATCAGGTGATGTTGAGCGTACTGGTTTACCTGCGCAATCTTGTTGCGGCGGAGGTAGCACATCAAGAATAGCTGGTACACTCATGCTGCCTGCACAACCAGGTACCACTACCGCACCGGTTTTTGCATCGAAATGCGCTATTCCTAACCCTTCGGGGAAGCGGCGAGATAGTGATTTTGGCGACTGAGATTTCATGTAATTTAAGAAAATAGGTAACGCACCTGACGCGCCAGTTAAGCCCACAGGTTGGTTGTCGTCGTTACCCACCCATACTGTCACCACGTTATTTCTATCAAAGCCACTAAACCAGCTATCCCGATAATCATCGGTGGTACCGGTTTTTCCGGCCATATTAATATTGCCAAAATTAGCCCCAATGCGCTTTGCTGTGCCATCTATAGTTACTTTATACAGCGCATAATTAAGAAGATATGTTGCCGCCTCATCGGTACGCTGAGAATAAAACTCGGCCTTTTTCCACAACAAGGCATTCTCTGCTGTTACCACCGCTGACACAGTATGCAGGGGAACATACCGACCGCCGTTTGATAGCGTTTGATACATTTGATTGGTGGTAAACGGGGTAAGTTCAAACGCACCTAACGTAAGCGAAGGTACTTTATCTACTGGCTCATTAACGCCTAAACGCGCGAGCGTATCAGCAATTGCGTCTAAACCAACTTGCATACCTAAATTAACAGTGGGCACGTTCAACGATTCGGTTAACCCCTGTAATAACGGCACTTGCCCCCGGAAGGTTTTATCGTAGTTTTGCGGAGACCACGCCTGTCCGTTTCTACTTTCCAGCGTAATAGGTTCATCTTCTAGGGGCGTGGCTAAATTAAACGTAGTAGGGTCTTCTAGTGCAGTGAGGTATACCGCAGGCTTAACCAGTGAACCAATAGGACGTTTGGCATCAAGGGCGCGGTTAAACCCTTTAAATGACACGTTTTTGCCACCCACAATGGCTCTTACTTCCCCATTTTTACTGTCGGTAACCACCATGGCCGCTTCAAGAGGAATGTTACGGTTTTTCTGTAGCGAAGCTAACGTATTTGATAAAGCTTTTTCGGCTCTGCGCTGAGCGACAATATCTAAGGTAGTAAATACCTTAACCCCTGCATCTTGAAGGGTGGGGTCTGCCAGTATATCTTTTAACTCTCTGCGTACCTGCTCCATAAACGCAGGATGCTTACCGCTCGCTAAACTCGCGCCTGAGGCGAGACCCAACGGCATATTGATATACTTTTCGTATTCTGCTCTATCTATTTCATTTTCATCAAATAGCATACGTAACACCAGATCTCTGCGGGTTTTTACCCGTTCTGGGTTACGTCTTGGATTATAATAGGAAGGCCCTTTTATCATAGCCACCAGCGTGGCAATTTCAGGCACACTTAATTCATTTGCAGGGCGGTCGAAATAAAAATAGCTGGCCAGCCCAAAACCGTGTACCGCCATGTCGCCGTTTTGACCTAAAAAGACCTCGTTTAGATAGGCTTCAAGTATCTCGGTTTTGCTGTAACGTGCATCGATAATCACCGCCATCATGGCTTCTTTTACCTTACGTACGATTGAGCGCTCACGCGTAAGGAACATATTTTTAACGAGTTGCTGGGTTAACGTACTTCCTCCCTGAACGGTTCTACCTGCGGCGATATTCGCCATTAGCGCCCGTAAGATGGAGAGCGGGGCCACGCCATAATGGTTATAAAAGTTTCTATCTTCCACCAAGGTCAGTGTTTTGGGTAGCAACTCTGGGATCGTATCTAAGCTTACCAACATACGATCCTCTCGACTGCCGCTCACCATACGTGTCACCAACCAAGGTTCCAATCTAATAGTACCGAAAGGCCGGCCTTGGGTTACATCTTGAATGTTATGAATTCGGTTTCCTTGCCACGTGATCACAAGATGGCGAAGGGGCTCTGCGCCTTCAGGAAACTGGAAGGCTCGACGTTGAATTTCTAACACCTTGTTGGCGTAGCTGTATTCACCGCTACTGTCGGCTTTAGCGACTTTTCGATAACCTAAAAGTGACAGTTCGTCGATTACCTCTTGTACAGTAATCTCTTCTCCCTTGCTAAGTACCAAAGGGCGTGCAAACACCTGCGCCGGTACTTCCCATTTGTTACCAGAGAAGCCGTGTTTTATTTGGGCATCGAGATAAAAGGCATACGCGCCAAGAACAACCAATCCGACGAGAAGAAAGCGCCAGAAAAATTTAAATAACCAAGAAGATTTTTTTTCAGATTTGGGTTTCTGTTTTGCCACGTAAGATGCCACTTTGTGAATACGAATTTGATACTTGCTCAGGCAAGTGTAATGCTTGCTTTGCCTGGCTCCCTGTTGGAAGGTGAACCCTACCACCGCGCAACGTTGCCAACAACTAGAAAAATACCTCGCTTCGCGGGTAAACGTTATTGCTACTCACGCCGTACCTTACTATACCTACAATATTAAAGGAGATCTGCTAATGTCATCAGATTCTACACCTCACACTATAGCGAATATGGCTGGATTGAAATCTGCTATTGTACGTGGCGAAAGTGATCGCGTGTCTGAGTTGCTTGGCGATCAAACCCTCGATAAGCTGCAAAAGAGTTATTTAATTGAATTGGCTGAGTTAAATGGCAATCCTTCGGTTGTAAACATCGTTAAGCAAGCGCCGAGTAAGGAGTAAGCCTCGAATTTTTCTCGCGTTACGCCGTCACTATGCGATAGCATAAGCCTACGCTATACAGGAATACATTTATGCGCTTAAAGAGTAAAGGTATGCAGTGGCTCACTGCGCTATCACTATTAACGGCAGGCCCTGCGCTAGCATCTGAGGATTTTGCAGTATGCACTGCACAACTTGCAGATAAAGCATTGGCGCAAGGGGTCAGTCAGCAAACGGTAGACGCTATTTTCCCTAAACTTGAGTATCAAGCCAGAGTCATTGAGCTTGACCGTTCTCAACCTGAATTTGTGCAAACTTTCCCCGGCTACTTTAGTAAGCGTGTCACCGATTGGCGCACCACTAAGGGCCAAGAGATGTTGGCAAAACATGAAAAATTGCTCAATGCACTGAACGACAAGTACGGTATTCCGCCACACTACTTATTGGCGTTTTGGGGACTAGAAACCAACTTTGGTAATTACAAAGGAAAAATGCCTGTACTAGACTCACTGGCCACCTTAGCCTGTGATCCTCGCAGAAGCACCTATTTCACACAAGAACTCCTAGTCGCAGTTAAGTTATTTGAGCGAGAATCTTTAACCAAAGACGAAATGGTGGGTTCATGGGCTGGCGCAATGGGTCATACTCAGTTTATGCCTTCGGCCTATACCCATTATGCTGTAGATGGTGACGACGACGGGCAGATAAACCTATGGAACAGTGAAGAAGATGCGTTAACTTCGGCGGCAAACTTCCTCAAAAGCTTGGGGTGGAAACCGGGTTTCCGCTGGGGACGTGAGGTTACATTACCAGAGGGCTTCAACTTTCAGCTCTCCGGCTATAAAGATCGGCGTAGCCTCAGTGACTGGCATGAACTAGGTGTGACGAAAGCCGATGGCAGCCCCTTGGGTGAAGATGACACTACCGCCTATGTGATTGTGCCAGCAGGGCATGCTGGCCCGGCATTTATTGCCTATCCTAATTTCCGCGTGATCATGCGGTGGAATAACTCTGAGTTCTACGCTATTGCCGTGGGCGTATTGGCCGACAGAATTGCCGGCGCGCCGGGCATTAAAGCCACCCTGCCAGATCTGCCCGCCTATAGCAGAACAGACATTATTGCCTTACAACGTAAATTAAACCAACTGGGTTACGATGTGGGTAAGCCCGATGGCATTATTGGGCCCGCTACTCGTGAGGGTATCCGCAACTATCAAATTGCAAATAAGATGATTGCCGACGGCTTCCCAGGTTTAGATGTTATGGCTGCTTTAAAGGTAACGCCAAGCCAAACCACGAGTTAGAATGCCCGGTTAATTAGCATGCCGCTAAGATACTTTACTTAGCGGCATGTCTATCCATCGCTTTTTTGGTTTTTGTAGTGGGTGTGGCATTTGCGGGGTCATCCGGCCAAAAATGTTTTGGATATCGCCCTTTCATTTCTTTTTGCAGCTCTTTATAACTGCCCTGCCAAAAACCCACAATGTCTTTCGTGGTTTGCAGTGGCCTGCCCGCAGGTGACAATAATTCATAGGTAATTTTCACCTTGCCATCGGCAACCACATAAGGGCTAGATAGCCCGTATAGCTCCTGCATTTTTACTGATAGCACCACGTCCCCATTTTCGCGGTAATCTAAGCTTGCTTTGCGCCCCGTGGGAATAACTACGCTGTCAGGCAAACTTTGGCTAAGGGCATCTTGCTGAGGCCAGCTTAAGGCACTGGTTAATATTTTGCTCCATCCCAGCCCATGTAACGACTGTAGGTTCTTGCAGGTGCCAAGAGACTGTGCCAATTGCTCCCGAGCCTGAGCAAGCAATTCGCTTAGGGACGTAGGCCACGGGTCAGGCGTATCGTAGGCCTGAGGCTGCGGTAAGTTCAGCTGTCCCGCCAGTTTAACTCTATACCACCAGCGCCAATTGGCTGGTGACAACGGCCATTGCTTTAACGGCAATGCATCTAAGTAACCTAACCATGCCGAGGCGGTTTCCTGTAAGTAAAATTGGGGGTCATCCGCTCTTTCACTTTTTGATAAGGGCGACGAGGCTAATTCTATGGCATAGAAAGATGTCACCTTCCTTGCTTCCATCACCTGCGACTCTTTATTAAATTGCACCTTGGGCGATGAGGTAAATTGATTAGGATAAAGCGCTTTAAGATGCGCCTCTGCAATGGGCTGCGCCAATCGAATTTTCACGCTGTTACCGATATGCTGCCCATGCAGCACCGCTATCCATTGCGGCGGGTTAGCAAGGTCTAGATTGGCGCCTTTGCCGCCCGCTAATTTATACGAGGCAGAGGTTTTAAACGCCACCTGCCTGGGAAAGGCTATGGCAATACACAGCCCCAACGCCTCATCATCTAACGCGCTTAAGTCTAATGCTTGCTCACTGAGCCCCACGAATTGCGCATAGCGTTTGGCTTGTTTGGTGATGTCGTTGCGCTGAGCGGGCGTGAGGTGCAACAACGCATCGCTAATCAACACACGTTCACTTTGAAGTTGCGCTTGGGCTAGTGCCACGATAAAAGGCGCGGCAGTTTTTATTGCGCGTTTTTGTGTATCGCTCAATTGTGCCACAGCACTGATATTTTGTTTTGCAAACAGCAATAAATGGGCAAGCTGGGGGTGGCAAGGTATCTGCGCTAACGATCGTCCGTAGGCGGTGAAATCCCCCTTTTTATTCACTGCGCCAATTTCCTCTAGCGCCTTCGTGGCAATGGCACTTTGTGCCTTTGAAGGCTGAGTTAGCATGGCGAGGTTTGAAAAATGGGTACCCCAATTCAGCGTTTCTAATAATAACGGCGCTACGTCTTCACGCAAAATTTGCGGCGCACTATGCTCGGCAAAGCGCTCAAAGCTTTCCTTTGCACTTAACCTGTAGCACACCCCTTCACTTACACGTCCAGCGCGGCCGGTTCTTTGAATGGCAGAGGCTTTTGAAATACGTGTTTGGGTTAATTGGGTTAAACCGCTGCTGGGGTGAAATTCTGCCGAATTCTCCCATAAGCTGTCTATCACTACCTTTACGCCTTCAATGGTTAAGCTGGTTTCGGCAATATTGGTAGCCAGAATAACTTTACGCTGTCCTTCAGGGTCGGGAGCAATAGCCGCTTGTTGGGCTTGTTTACCCATGGCGCCGTAAAGGGTATGAATAATATAGTCGTTTTGCTGCTGATGCCCCGATAAACGAGACGCTACGGCGTGTATAGCACCGGCACCGGACAGAAACACCAAGATATCCCCCTGATGTTTTGCCACAGCGTTCATAATAACTTCAACACAATGAGGGATAACCTCGTGCGCCAATACGTCTTTGGTGTAGTTCACCGTTACTGGAAAACTGCGGCCTTCGCTAGCCAATTGTGTAGTAGGAACCGGGCTATGCTGTGCAAGCAGCGAAGCAATAGGCGCGGTCTCTAGCGTGGCAGACATAATCATTAAACGTAAGTCGTCACGTAATCCGGCTTGCACTTCTAACGCTAAGGCTAAACCAAAGTCACTGTGAATACTGCGTTCGTGAAATTCATCGAAAATAATCACCGCCACCCCAGCAAGCTCAGGATCACTTTGGATCATGCGGGATAAAATCCCTTCGGTAATAATTTCCAGCCGGGTACTGGCCGACACCTTACTTTCGCCTCGAATGCGATAGCCTACGGTTTCTCCTACCCGCTCACCTAATACGCCAGCCATGTACTGCGCCAAATTACGCACCACCACACGCCGTGGCTGCATCAGTAAAATTTTACCTTTTCTGTTGCCATGTAATAAAGATAAAGGCAACACCGTTGATTTACCCGCCCCTGGCGGCGCACCAATAATTAAATTTTGGCTATCGATAGCATGTCGAAGAGGCTCGACTAAGGAGAACGCGGGTAAATGAGATAACACTTGCAACATACACACTGCATAATAAAAAAATGGCTAACACTATTGTACCTGAAGTAACGGACAGTGCATGGGTTATGAAAATCTCGCTGCGTTTATTCGTCAATCAATACACATACACAAGCAACCTTCGTTTTCGGCGAAGCGGTTATATTTACTGCAATTTTTATCTCAACTACCTTCTCCCCCCTATTTCCTCGTTGCTTTGTATGCCAAAATAATGTTCTCTGCGAACATATACGGAGCCTGTTTATGCGCTGTTTTATCGGGGTGGACTTAGCGGTAAGTGAAAAATTGGCGTTAGACAGTTGGCGGCAACAAGCCCTGCCCGAGATATCTTCTAGAATGCCGAGTGCTGAATTTAGCAGTAAATCGAAAAATAAAAATGGGAAACAAAAAGCAGCGAGCCGAGAGCAAGCGGCGATACACCCTTATGCCGTAGACGCGGCGAATTTCCACATTACGCTGTGTTTTTTAGGCCAAATTACCCCTAGGCAGCACGAGGCACTAATGAGTGAATTGGATAACTTAGCGCATTCACCGTTTTCTATTGACCTTGATAGCAGTGGCATATGGAACGGTCCTAAAATTTTATTTGCCGCCCCTTCATCGCCCCCCAATGAATTAATGCAACTTGCCCGCAGCACACGAAAAGCGGCACGTCGTGCAGCTATAGAGGTTGACAATCGCGAATATAAACCCCATGTGACTGTGGTGCGCAAAGCCACCGCCGCACTACCTATGCCCTTATACCCGCCGCACATCGATGTGCATGCCTCTGCATTTCATTTATTTGAATCAGTCTCTACCCCACAAGGTGTGCGTTACCCCATTCGCCAAAGTTGGCCATTAAAGCACGCTATGACGGTGCGCGAAAAGTTACGTAGGGGCATCACCGATGAGTAAATTCAACGAAGGACTTAATCAACTAAAAAGCCACGCTATTAGATATAGCAAAGCGAACTACGGGATTACCGTATTTTTACGCTAAAGCCCTTTACTTAGCGGGCGGGGATGGGTAAAAAGGGTGCCTGTTTTTTGAACCTGCACATATTCATGCAACAAACCTATAGATTAGTTATAGACTGCCCAGATCAAGTGGGCTTGGTCGCCAGTGTTTCCCAGTTTTTAGCCAACCATAATGCAACCATTGTGGAAGCAAGCCATCATACCGACTTACAAACCGGTCGATTTTTTATGCGCCATGAAATAGGCGCAGATTCACTGAAGCTTGACCACCAGAGCTTTGTGGAGGCGTTTACTCCGCTAGCTACCGAATACCAAATGAACTGGAAGTTTACCGCGTCATCGAAAAAGCAGCGAGTAGCCCTACTTGCTAGCCTTGAATCCCACTGCTTAGTTGACTTGCTGCATCGCTGGCACACCGGTGAACTACACTGCGACATTCCAGTGATTATTGGTAACCACCCGCAAATGAAGCAATTTGCCGATTGGTACAAAGTCCCTTTCCATTGGGTTGATTTTAAAGCGCTAGGTAAAGAAGCCGCCTTCGCGCAAATTTCTACCTTGCTTGATGAGTACAAGATTGATCTCACCGTACTTGCGCGCTTTATGCAAATTTTGCCAGACTCGCTCTGTCAGCAACTTGCCGGCAAAGCGATTAATATCCACCATAGCTTCTTGCCAAGTTTTGCAGGCGCAAAACCCTATCAGCAAGCTTATGACCGTGGTGTGAAGCTGATTGGTGCTACCTGTCACTATGTCACTAAAGACTTAGATGAAGGCCCAATCATTGAGCAAAGCGTTAAACGTATTAGTCATAGCGATAGCGCTGTCGACATGGTTCGCAAAGGTAAAGATTGTGAAGTCACTGCGCTCGCCCATGGGGTACGTTACCACCTAGAAGATCGCGTAATCATTCACCGCAATAAAACCGTTGTGTTTGCCTAACGTAAAAACGGGTAAACGGTTGCTAAATGGCTTAAACGATACGTTAGCTTAAATAAAAAACCCGAAGATCCTCCTTCGGGTTTTTTAATTCTTGTATTCACCTAACACGAGACATTTATATTGCTAAAACCTATACAGGGCTCACCTGCATAGCGCGTCTGAGTTTTACGTAATACCACAGGTTAGAAAGCGCAAATAAGGCTTCGGTTATTGCTAAACCCCAGGTTTGGGTGATGACGCCATACACAGTAAAGTTAAGCGAACCCACAATCATGCATACACGCAACCCTGCTTCCTTACAATGAAGCTCACCAAAGCGATAGGCCATAAAGGTAAACGCCGGCATGGTTTCGATTAAAGAGGTTTTACCGGTTAGGTTATTCACCGTTAACACTAAGCACATCATGGTAATAAGTGTGATGTAGGTAGCGATAGGCGATAGCAACTTCTGTTTAATTAGGCGATAACTTGTACTCATTCCCGCCACGGCAATAACAATTGCACCACCCCATGCCTGCTCGAAGGCCAACAAAGATCCAATTGCCACACAAAGACCTAAATTAAGGTACAGCAACTTACGTTCGGTGTTCGACCAAAAAGATGCCAAGGCAAATGCAACGGGAAACCCATGCAGTAAAAATTCAAACATTTGACTCACTTTATATCAAAAAAATATGGGATGAGGCGGTATAGAAAGTAGCCACCTTAAAACCCACGCAGTGTAAATATGAATACTGCTAATGCCAATTGAAAGTTTGTCATTTTCGATGAATTACATACTGTTTCGCTAGGCGGGAGCGCCTTAATAGAAATCGGTATCTTGCACAGAATTACGCTCAACAGTGTTTCACTTAATTTTACATTCTAATATGATGGTGAGGACAAGATAAAATCTGAGTAATGCAGTACAGATTGCCTTGGCTATTTTGCTGCTGTGTTACTCATTCATAACAACAAAATAAGGCAGAAATATCTATGGGTAAGTTTTCTTCTTCTCTCACAGCGCTTGCTGTGGTCATGGCGCTAAGCGGCTGCTCTCAGCCTAGTGCGCCTGAGCAAACAAAAAGTGAAACTGTTATGGGCAGTGACAGTGCACAGTATGACAATGTACTTATGCAACCTTTTCAAGGCCCTTACGGCGGAGTGCCTGCTTTTGATAAAATGAAGCTGGAAGATCTAAAACCCGCTCTTGAGAAAGCTATGGCGTTGAACCTTGAAGAAATAGAGGCGATAGCCAATAACGATGCCCCACCTACATTTGAAAACGTTATTGTAGCAATGGAAAGAGCAGGCGCTGAACTAAGCCGCGTATTTACTTATTACGGCATATGGAGTTCGAATAAGTCGAGCCCGGAGTTTCGCGCTATTCAAGCAGAAATGTCGCCGAAACTCTCCGCATTTAGCACTAAAATTATTCAAAATGAGAAACTTTTCGCCCGCGTAAAAGCCGTATACGAATCGGATGAAATGGAGCAGCTTACCCCTGAAGAACAGCGTGTTACATGGATGCGTTACAACCGTTTCGCTCGCAATGGCGCTACATTGGACGATGTGGCGAAAAAGCGTTACGCCGAAATCAATCAAGAACTCGCTACCCTTCAAACTAAGTTTTCGAACAATATCCTTGCCGATGAAGAAAATTACGTAACCTACATTACACAAGCGCAGCTTGGTGGTTTGCCGGCGTCATTCGTTACCGCGGCAAAAGCGGCCGCTGAGGCAAGAGGTGAAACGGGTAAATACGCAATCACTAATACTCGTTCGTCTATGGACCCTTTCCTAACGTATTCGACTAACCGCGAGTTGCGGGAAAAAGTATGGCGCACATATTATAACCGCGGCGACAACGCCGATGAGTTTGACAACAATGAAATTATTAAACGCATTCTCACTCTGCGTGACGAGCGCGTAGCACTTCTTGGCTACGATAATTATGCTCAGTGGCGTCTAGAAGATCGGATGGCGAAAACTCCTGAAAACGCCATGGACTTAATGATGGCGGTATGGCCCGCAGCGATTGCTCGGGTAGAAGAAGAAGTGGCGGATATGCAAGCCATTGCAGATGCTGAAGGTGCAGGTATTACTATAGAGCCGTGGGACTACCGTTATTACGCAGAAAAAGTACGCCAAGCGAAATACGATTTAGACTCAAACGAAGTGAAACAATACCTGCAATTAGGCAAACTCAGAGAAGCCATGTTCTATGTGGCAGGTCGCTTGTTTAACTATTCGTTTACGCCGGTGGAAGAAGGCAAGGTTCCGGTATTCCATGATGATGTAAAAGTATGGGAAGTAACCGATAAAGATACAGGTGAGCACATTGGCCTATGGTATTTAGACCCCTTCGCCAGAAAAGGTAAACGTTCTGGCGCGTGGGCTACTACCTATCGCTCGTACACCACCTTTGATGGTAAGAAGACTGTGTTGGCCTCAAACAACTCAAACTTCGTAAAAGGGGCGGAAGGCGAAGCCACGCTTATTTCATGGGACGACGCAGAAACCTATTTCCATGAGTTTGGACACGCACTTCATTTTTTATCAGCTAATGTGAAGTACCCTACCTCCCATTCGGGTGTGCGTGACTATACAGAGTTTCAATCTCAGCTATTAGAACGTTGGTTGACCACAGATGAAGTGATAGATCAGTTCCTAGTGCATCATGAAACCGGTGAACCCATTCCTGAAGCATTAGTCGCTAAAATCAAAAAAGCCTCGACCTTCAATGAAGGATTCAAAACCACAGAGTATATGGCTTCTGCCGTTATGGACTTGAAGTACCATACTACTGACCCTAGTCAGATTGAACCAGATGCGTTTGAGAAAGAGGAATTGGCGAAATTGGACATGCCAGAAGAAATTGTTATGCGCCACCGTTCTCCACATTTCGGCCATGTGTTTTCAAGCGAAGGGTACGCAGCTGCATACTATGGCTACATGTGGGCTGAAGTTCTAACTGCTGATGCCGCCGAAGCCTTTATGGAAGCGCCTGGAGGTTTTTACGACAAAGAAGTGGGAGATCGCTTAGTGAAGTACTTGTTCTCCGTTCGCAACGCAATGGACCCAGCAGAAGCATACCGTAAATTCCGTGGTCGCGACGCCAAAGTAGATGCGTTAATGCGTGATAGAGGCTTCCCAGTGCCTCAGGAAAGCAATAACAAATAAAAAACAACTTATTAAGTCTTGTTTACAAAGCTGAGCCAATATGCCCCCGGCTCAGCTTTTCCTTGACCTTTTGGTCAAAATTGCCACACTATTAAATCTTATCGCAAGCTTAAAAAAAGCATAAATAAAAGTAGTAGTTTGCCGATAATAAAAACAGTATATAGATGGCTTTAGGCACTTAGCCCAATAAAAATTCTAATCATTTGTCTCCTGCCATAGGTATGTAATTAAACTCGGACGTTGCTGAGCCTGCAATGCCACGTCATATCTTTAGTGTTTCTCAACGTGGTCGAGAGTCATGACATTCAGTATTAAACAAAAAATTATAATTGCTCTTATGGTCGCTGTAATCGCAGCTACAATTTTGGTAGGTACCATTAGCCAATGGATTGCCCGTGACCTCGTAAAAGACAATATGGAGCATATGCAGTTACCCGCTTTGCTCAAACAAATTGGTAACCGAGTTGATAGGGAAGCAAGTGTCATGCTAACGGTCGCCCACAGTGTTGCTTCTAACCCTGATATTCTTGCTTGGTCGCAAGCTGGGGCTAATGCGGCTGGTGAACAACGTTTAGTAAGGTACCTCAAAGAAATAGTGCAGTTTAATAACCTAACCGTCGCGTCCTTTGTTGATAGAGAAACCAATAAGTACTGGAACCAAGACGGCTTTCTACGAACGCTCAAGAATGATGAATTAGATGGATGGTTTTTTGCGTACAGAGATAGTGGGCAACCTATTTCATTGAGTTTGTACAATGAGCCGGGCCAAGGATATCGCTTATTCGCCAATTACCAACAAGTATCAGGCCGCGGAATGTCAGGGGTGGCTAAATCTGTCGATGAATTACTTACAATTATCAATGATGTAAAAATTGCTCAAACAGGCTTTGTTTATTTAGTTGATGGTAACGGAACCATTATCGCGCACCCCGACACTACTTTGTTAGGAAGTGCACAATTAGCATCAATAAGCGACGCGACAACAGCAAACATATTACTTCAAAAGCAAACGTTTTCCATGGCCACTAGCGAAGACGCTGATAAAGATATACTGTTTGCCAGTACTTATGTAGAAAAAGCCGGATGGTACGTAGTAGCACAAGTCCCCGAGCATGAACTGTACGCTTCACTGAATGAAGGCAGTAGGCATATTATTATTTGGGCATTGGTGATTGCAGCTGTATTTGCGGTATTTGGTATATGGCTGGCAGCATCATTGACGAAACCTATAGAATCCTTAGCCGATATATTTCAACAACTCGGTAAGGGAGAAGGTGATTTACGCACGCGCATAAATGTACCAGAGCAAAAAGAAACGGCGAGGCTAGTAAGAGGGTTTAATGCCTTTATCGAACATTTACATCACACTATTTCTTCGGTGGCAAAAAGTACTCATGCACTGAAAGCATCAGCTACAGAAGTGGCGAATCAGTCTCAACATACGAAGCAATCTAGCAGCCAACAGCGGGATCAAACTATTCAGGTAGCCGCGGCACTCACTCAAATGGGTACTACTGTAGCAGATGTCGCCCAATCCGCCTCGCATGCAGCACAAAACGCCAATCAAGCGGCGAATAGCTCGCTGCAAGGCCGAGAAGTAACGCAGCGTGCAGTACATGCCATTAGCCACTTAAATCAACAAATCGAAACGGTATCTGCGGTTATCCTCTCTCTTGATGAGCATACTTCTGCTATTGGCGGCATTTTAGATACTATTCGCAGTATTTCAGAACAAACCAATTTACTCGCGCTAAACGCAGCTATTGAGGCAGCACGCGCAGGTGATCATGGCCGCGGGTTTTCTGTGGTGGCGGATGAGGTGAGAACGCTAGCACAACGTGCCGCTGATGCTACCGACGAAATTCAGGTAAAAATTGATCGCTTCCAACAAGACTCAAAAGACGCGGTAGAGCAAATGCTCGATAGTAAATCGCAAACGCAACACGTAGTAACAGCCACCGCGGATATCGACCGAATACTGGTTCAAATTAGTGACGAAGTAACTGAGATTACCGATATGAACACACAGGTAGCCACAGCCACCGAAGAACAAGCAACGGTAGTTGAAGACATTAGCCGTAATATTAACGAGATTAGTGCAACAAGTGATGACACGTTAAGAGTGACAGAAACCTTAGTAGCGGTGAGTGAGCAATTAGACTCTTTGGCTGAGGAGCTATCTCGCCAAGTAACAAAGTTTAAACTATAAGCATAGCCTAAAAGTAACCAACATATGGGCAACCGGCTTTGCACTATTGCAGCCGGGCCCGTGTTAATGAAGCCTTGCGGCCTTCAGTGGCTTCTTCAGAAAACCAGTAATCGCCTGCGGCGTCTACGCATACGCCTTCTACCTGCTTATATTGCTCAAGGGGCCAAATATTTATCGGCTTAAAGGCGCTATCAAGTTGCGCTATAAATGTTGAGAAGTTACCGAAAGGGTCCGATTTATAGCCAACAACAACATACAAAGCTCGAGTGCTATCAAAATCTACTCCTGTAATAACCCCTGGTAGACCGGTTATTTCGGCAAACGGCGAAAGCGCTTGGTTTTCATCATCGCGTATTTTGTATACCTTGCCCACACCGGTACGCCAACTTTTAGAAAACATTAACAACTCGCCATTATGGGCAAGCATTGCTTCACTGTCGTAATCGTGGGCATAGGCCATATTACTTTGCGGGTTATTCCCCGTATAAGTAAGGGTATAGGTTTTAATATCGTTTTTATTGTTGCGAGCAACTCTGTACACACGCACGCGTTGCCGCTTCCCTTTATTGTTGCCTACATCGGCCACGTATAAAAAGTCATCATCTCCTGTGATCGCCTCCCAATCATTATTGGTAAGATTGAGCGATAGCGTACGCTGAATTTGCCCACTGTAGGATAACGCGAACACGTTGGCCTCGTTGCCCGAGTCGTTTAATGTATAAAGGCCATTGTCGGTGCAAAACAATCCAGAGGTTTCTTCTAGTGCTTGCGGCAATTCAATAACCGGCGAAAAGGTTAACGGTTGGGTGGGTTCAGGGTACGCAGATACACATCCCATGGTAGAAATAGTTGCAACTAATGTACACAAACCAACGAAGTGCTGAATCACAATGTTCACGCTCAACAAAAAAGGAAGATAATAAAAAGATTACGCAAATTAAGAATTTATAGCAATGTAGTTCAAAGCGATTTGATCCGCCTTAGTCTAAACTTAGTTTTAACTAGTGCAGGATTAGTAAAACCTCGCTCTCGAGGCTATCTTCATGCACTGCCACCAGATGGAATGTCACTCAATCGTTTTTTAAGGAATTTGCCTTGTCGGACCCATTAATGTCACTCGTAGCCGTAGGGTTACTGTCAATAGGCTGTCAGTACCTTGCATATCGGATACGTCTACCCGCAATATTGCCGCTTTTAATCGTAGGTATTTTAGTTGGGCCCGTATTTGGGGTACTCGACGCCGATGCGTTATTTGGCGATCTCTTGTTTCCCGTGGTGTCCTTATCTGTCGCTATTATTTTATTTGAAGGCTCATTAACCCTTAAATTTGGAGATATTGCGGGCCATGGAAATATGGTGCGCAATTTATGCAGTATTGGGGTTATGGTTACATGGGGTATCGCTGCTGTGGCTGCACATTACAGCTTAAACCTGTCCTGGCAGATGTCTTTTTTATTTGGCGCCATTGTCACCGTAACGGGGCCAACAGTAATTGTCCCTATGCTACGTACTGTGCGACCGCACACTAAGCTTGCCAACATCCTACGTTGGGAAGGCATAGTTATTGACCCCATCGGGGCGTTGCTTGCAGTTTTAGTGTTTGAGTTTATCGTTGCATCCCAAGGCAATGCCATCAGTCATACCTTCTTAATGTTTGGTAAAACGATTGGTATTGGTAGCGTATTAGGGCTGGCAGCCGGATACCTTTTGGGTTTATGCGTGCGTAATGACTGGATCCCT
Organism: Alteromonas profundi; assembly: GCF_010500865.1. Taxonomy (GTDB): domain Bacteria; phylum Pseudomonadota; class Gammaproteobacteria; order Enterobacterales; family Alteromonadaceae; genus Alteromonas; species Alteromonas profundi. The sequence goes on along the minus strand of NZ_JAAAWN010000017.1, from coordinate 18,265 downwards.
CATTACCTTCTCAACACCGCCGTACTAACAATTATTTTGGGTGTCTTTGCGGCATCGAACTACGTCGCACATGAATCTGGGTTATTGGCAGTCACGATAACTGGCGTAGTGATGGCAAACATGAAAAATGTGGAAGTGGAAGACATTTTAGAGTTTAAAGAAACCCTCAGTGTATTGCTCATTTCAGGCCTATTTATTTTATTAGCCACGCGATTAAATTTACAGTCTGTTGCTGATGTAGGATGGGGAGCGGTTATCATTGTAGTGGCCATTATGTTTATTGCGCGACCACTCTCAGTACTCGCATCGTCCATTGGCACAGGGCTAAAGTGGAATGAAATAGCACTATTAAGCTGGATTGCTCCGCGAGGTATTGTCGCCGCCGCTGTATCAGCGCTGTTCTCATTAAAACTTGAAGAAATAGGTTACGAAGGCGCTGGTATTATCGTGCCTATGGTATTTTTAGTGATTATTGCTACCGTAGTAGTGCAAAGCCTGACCTCTCGCAGCGTTGCCAGTTTACTAAAAGTACGCGCCCCCGCCCCCACAGCTTATCTTATTTTTGGCGGCAGTAAGTTCAACCGTATGCTTGCCTGCGAGATGCTAAATCAAGATATTGCGGTAACTGTCGCAGATACTAACTGGGATGCCATTAGAGCTGCACGCATGATGGATATACCCGTTTATTTCGGTAACCCTATGTCTGACCATGCGTCACGGCATCTAGACATTGCTAGCTTTGGTACAGTGTTGATAATGTCGCCTTATAAGCAACTTAACCCTCTTATTTCTTATCATTTTGAATATACCCAAGGGAAAAACAAGGTTTGGTCTCTTACCAGTAATGAACAGGCTACCCGGCCTAGCCATCAAGTAAGCGAGCAATACGCGCAGAAACTCACCCTATTTGATGAAGGCGTGACATATGGCTATTTAGCTACTGCGGTTAATCAAGGAGCGAATGTTAAGACAACACGACTAAGCGAAGAGTTCTCATTTGAAGACTACACCAGTAAATACAATGATAGAGCGACTCCTCTTCTGGCTATCGATAAAGAAGGGAAAAGCTACACCTTTATTAATGGAAATAGCATCGAACCTAAGTCTGGATGGCGAATTATAAGCTTGATAATGCCCGAAGAAGATAAAAGCGAATAGGAAGGTTGTGTAAGAAAGCACCCCGCCAAATGGCAGGGTGCCTCTCCCTGGAAAACGTGTAGTTTGGTGACCCTCTTAAGCGGGGTTTTATTGTTTGAATTTTACCATAACTACGCCGTCGACGGTATAATAGCAATGGGCGGGCCAACATTGCAAAACTCTTATATAACAAACACTTAAAATTAAACTAAAGTATAACAGAGAGATAAGTCCTATCTACTGCAGCTGATTGGTGCATACCCGCACCGCTTTGGTGACCAATTTTCACCCTATCTGCAGTGATCATGTGTAGATCATACGTAAAAAAACTTACATTACGCTGCGAATGCACGCTAATGTTGCGTCTAAAGCGCCTTTATTTTCATCAAGTACTTGGCGACCGGCTCCGCCGGCTGCACGTTGCTCTGTTTCTTTACTTAGCCATAATTCACACTGCGCTGCAAACGCCTCTGCATTATCAAAAGTGTACAATGCACCACGCTCTTTTAAGTAGGCACAAATAACCGGGTTGTTATAAGTATTCGGCCCCATAAGAATAGGCACGGAAAACGCTGCGGGCTCCAACGCATTGTGCCCGCCTCTATCCGCAATGGAGCCGCCAACAAAGGCAATAGTCGCAATGCTATATGCAAGATTAAGTTTACCCATTTCATCTAGCAAAATAACCTTCCCTTTAGCCCCACGATTAGTCCCATGGTTTATAAAGGGGTTTGATTGACTGGTACGGATAAAATCGAGCTTGTTGGTTTCAATTAGCTTTGCCACATGCTCAAAGCGTTCTGGGTGGCGGGGCACAATAACGAGTATTAAATCAGCATGCTTGGGCCATAGCTTTAAGCATGTATCTATCATCATCTGTTCTTCTAGCTCATGGGTACTGCCTGCCACCAAAACAGGACAACTGCCCTTTTCTATTCCACAAAAGTTATTGGGTATATTCGTTAACGAAGCTACTTGGTCGAACTTTATATTGTTGGTAAGCGTTAGCCGTGTTTGCGGCATGCCTAGAAATAAATAATTATCATAATCTCGTTTACCTTGAGCGCACACATGACTCAACTTATTAAGCATGGGGTTAAAAAGCTTACCGATTTTTTTATAGCGCCTTGCCGAGCGGTCTGTCATTCTGGCATTGACAACCATGGTTGGTATATTCCGCTTCCAGCATGCATGGATAAGATTCGGCCATAATTCTACTTCGGTAATAAAGACGGCTTTGGGCCTGATGCGCTTAATCATGCCCGCCATTGCCATATGTAAATCGTAAGGCAGATAGAAATGATGTACCGAATCTCCAAATATATCTTGTACCCGGGCCGATCCCGTGGGCGTAGTGGTTGTAACTGTTATTTGAATATCTGGCTCGTCTTGCATTATCCGTTTAATTATGCAAGAAGCCGCTACAACTTCCCCTACCGAAACACAGTGGAATAGGTAGCCTTCTTTTTTACGAGGGTGTGAAACAAATCCAAAACGTTCGAAACGACGACGATTATAATCTTTATTACGGGTCTGCCCTCGGCGCATTAAGGTAACAAACGCAAATGGGATAGCGAGAACTAAAAGAAATGAGTATCCCCATCTGCATATATCTTCTAAAAGCGTTGGACGATATTGTTTGTTATTTACCACTGACATGACCAATGTTTACTCTAATGAAAGGCTAGGTAGTGAGTAACATTACCCACCGCAAGCGTCAAATATATGAAGCTAATTCCGTAATCAAAGTGTCGCGAACTTATGATTAGCTAAAGGGCATTCTAAACTACTTCTAAGTATTATGCCGTCAACTTCCCTTCCGCCAAACGTATTACTAATTAGACTAAGCGCAATAGGCGACATTGTAATGGCTTCAGGTCTCCCGTCCAGCATAAAAAGGGCGATGCCCAATGCCAAGGTAACCTGGTTAATTGAACCGGCTTATGCAGACATGGTGCGGCATCATTCGCAGGTAGACGAGGTTATTTGCTGGCCTAAAAGTACATGGCAAAAATTGGCTTCAAAAAAACGTTATTTTGCGCTACTGAAGGCTATCTGGCATTTTCGCAGTGAGCTTAGAGCGCAGGGTTTTACGCTTGCGATAGATGCGCAAGGGCTACTAAAAAGTGCTTTTCTAGCATGGCTAAGTGGCGCAAAAGAGCGTATTGGATTTGTTAGTAAAGAGCATAGCCATGCCCTTTTAACCCATGCTATCGATAAGCCTGTATCTACTATGATAAGTAGCGAATATCGTGCATTGGCTAAATGGCTCGGCACCAGTGACTATGTACTCGATATACAAATTAGTTACAACGCTAATCAAAACGCCTTAGCCTCGCTTCAACGGCTAAACATCACGTCTCCTTACATCGCACTGGCCCCCTTCACCACTCGCCCTCAAAAGCATTGGCCATTAGCACACTGGCTAAGCTTAATTAATGAATTAAGAAAGCTAACAAGCGCGCCGATCGCTGTTCTTGGCGGGCCAGGCGATGAGTGTGAAGCACAAGCTTTGTCTTTTAGTGAGTCCGATGTGCATTGTTTAGCAGGGCACACCAGCTTGCCTGAGTCTATTGCTATCATCAAACACTGCGCTGTGCTCATTGGCGTGGATACCGGTCTTACCCATATAGGTACGGCTTTTTCAATACCTACTGTTGCGCTGTTTGGCTCAACATGCCCCTACACTGAAACCGACAGCCCTTATACCCAGGTACTTTACAGAAACTTAGCCTGCGCACCTTGTAGGCGAAAGCCAACGTGTAAAGGGGCTTATAGCTGCATGCGTGAAATTGAGCCTACTCATGTAATTTCAGCAATAAGGGGATATTTATGAAATTACGTATATTACACATTGAACTAGGCAGGCACCTATACGGCGGCGCTAAGCAAGTAACCTACTTGCTAAACGCACTGGCCGAAACCAAGACCATTGAGAATCATCTAATATGCCCACTTGATAGCGAAATTAGCGACGCCCCTATCGCTAACTGTCAACAGCATCCTATTGCCTATAGCGGAGAAATGGACGTACTTGGTTTTATAAGAATGAAGCGCATTTGCAGTGCTATAAAACCCCACGTATTACATATTCACAGCCGAAGAGGTGCCGATGTATGGGGAGCACTGTTAGCAAAACTAACCAAAATACCTGCAATTTGTACCCGTCGCGTCGATAATAAAGAGTCCACGTTGGCAAAGTACAAATATCGCCAATATGCCGCCGTAGCCAGTATCTCTAAAGGCGTGCATAAGGTAGTACAACAGCATTGCGAAGATGTTCGCTTGCTGCCTATTATTCATTCAAGTGTAGAATTAGATGACTTCGAGCCCTGTGGTCACAAAGGCTGGTTGTACAAACAGTTCGCTATTGATAAACATCACAAAGTAATTGCTAACTTTGCGCAACTCATCCCAAGAAAAGGCCAAGCCGATATCATTTTGGCTATGAAAAAAGTGATTAACCTTAATCCTAATGTAACCTGCCTGCTCTTTGGACAAGGTAAGCTGCAGCATTACTACCAATCACTTATTGATGAACACAAGCTCACTAGCCATATCAAACTATGCGGTTTTACTCAGCATGTAGACAAAATTTTGCCCTGTGTTGATATGGTATTACATCCCGCTTATGCGGAAGGTTTGGGCGTTATATTGTTACAAGCTGGCGCGTGCAAACAAGCGGTTATATCCTGCCCGGTAGGGGGAATACCAGAAATTGTAGAACATGAAGAAACCGGCATTATGATTTCTCCTGGCGATATAGAGGGTATGTCAGAGGCAATTATACGTTTATTGGATGATGAAGCGCTTTGCAGAAAGCTGGGAGATAACCTCTATAAGCATATCAGCACCCACTTTAGCCCAGCACATATGGCTAAAAGCTATAGCTCACTTTATCACCAAGTCGTCAAACTTTAGGTATAAAAAAGCCGCTACTAAGAGCGGCTTTTTTTATCGTATTAAAAGTTAGCGATTAAACGCCAGCTTTTTCCACAACGTCAACTAGAGTCCAATTTTTGTTTTTAGACAATGGGCGACATTCACGAATCGTTACTACGTCACCTTTGTTGCATACGTTGCTTTCATCATGGGCGTGAAGCTTAGTAGAGCGCTTGATGAACTTCCCGTAGATAGGGTGCTTAACAAAACGTTCAACTACAACAGTAATGGTTTTATCCATTTTGTTGCTAACCACACGACCTTGTACTGTACGAATTTTTTGCTCAGTCATTACGCATCAGCCTTTTGAGTCAGAATGGTTTTAACACGCGCGATGTTACGACGTACAGTTCTCAATTGGTCAGTCTTTTCAAGTTGACCAGTAGAGTGCTGCATGCGCAAGTTGAACTGTTCGCGTAGCAGGTTAATTAACTCTGCGTTCAGCTCTTCTACGCTTTTTTCTTTCAGTTCAGTCGCTTTCATTACATCACCGTCCGAGTTACAAAGGTTGTCTTAAATGGCAGTTTTGCCGCTGCCAGTTCAAACGCTTCGCGTGCTAGAGACTCAGGAACACCTTCCATCTCATAAAGAACACGACCAGGCTGAATTTGGCATACCCAGTACTCAACGTTACCTTTACCTTTACCTTGACGCACTTCTAGAGGCTTCTCAGTAATTGGCTTGTCAGGGAAAACTCGAATCCAAATTTTACCTTGACGTTTAACGTGACGAGTCATAGCACGACGCGCTGCTTCGATTTGGCGTGCAGTCATGCGACCACGGCCAACTGATTTCAGACCGTAAGTGCCGAAGCTTACTTTGCTCCCCGCAATAGCAAGACCACGGTTACGACCTTTATGCATTTTACGAAATTTCGTACGCTTTGGTTGTAACATGATTAGCCCTCTCGCTTAGCGTTGCGGCCTTTCTTCTTAGGTTGAGCAGGTGGTACTTGCTCTTGAGTTGTAGGCAGACCGCCTAATACTTCACCTTTGAAGATCCATACTTTTACGCCGATGATACCGTAGGTAGTTGCAGCTTCTGAAGTTGCGTAATCGATATCTGCACGGAATGTGTGCAGAGGTACGCGACCTTCACGATACCATTCAGAACGAGCGATTTCAGCTCCACCCAAACGGCCACTAACTTCAACTTTGATACCTTTAGCACCAAGACGCATTGCATTTTGTACCGCACGCTTCATAGCACGACGGAACATTACACGACGCTCTAGCTGGCTAGAGATACTATCACCCACTAGCTGAGCATCTAGCTCTGGCTTGCGTACTTCGGCAATGTTGATCTGAGCTGGCACACCGGCTAGCTTAGATACGTGGTTACGTAGCTTTTCTACGTCTTCGCCTTTCTTACCGATAACCACGCCTGGACGAGCAGTGTGAATAGTCACACGGATGCTCTTAGCAGGACGCTCAATCACGATTTTAGAAAGTGAAGCGTTTTTAAGCTGTTTAGTCAGATACTGACGTACCTGATGATCGTTATACAGGTTATCTGCATAATCTGCAGTATTAGCGTACCAGGTAGAAGTCCATGGTTTGCTGATACCCAGGCGTATACCTGTAGGATGTACCTTCTGTCCCATTATCTACTCCTAGTTATCCGCTACAACCACAGTGATGTGACTGCTGCGCTTAAAGATACGATCAGCACGGCCTTTAGCACGTGGCTTGATACGCTTCATAGTTGGACCTTCGTCAACGAAAACTTTGGCAACGACTAGCTCGTCGATATCCGCGCCTTCATTGTGCTCTGCGTTAGCAATTGCAGATTCCAAAACTTTCTTTACTAGCGCTGCGCTTTTCTTCGGGCTGTACGCAAGAACTTCTAAAGCTTTCTCAACGTGTAAACCGCGAATTTGATCCGCAACCAAGCGTGCTTTTTGAGCCGACGTGCGGGCAAAACGGTGTTTAGCTAATGCTTCCATTTATCCTACCCCTTAACGTTTGCTTTTCTTATCCGCGACATGGCCGCGGTAAGTACGCGTTGGCGCAAATTCGCCCAACTTGTGGCCGACCATTTCGTCACTAATAATGACAGGTACATGTTGGCGACCGTTATGGACCGCAATGGTCAACCCAATCATATCTGGGATGATCATAGAACGACGAGACCAAGTTTTAATTGGTTTACGGTCGTTCTTTTCCACTGCAGCCTCTACCTTCTTCAGCAAGTGAAGGTCAATAAATGGACCTTTCTTGAGAGAACGTGGCATGGTGAATCCTCGCTATTACTTGTTTCGACGACGTACGATAAGCTTATCAGTACGCTTGTTGCTTCGGGTTTTCTTACCTTTGGTAGGAACACCCCAAGGAGTTACTGGGTGACGACCACCTGACGTACGTCCTTCACCACCACCGTGTGGGTGATCAACCGGGTTCATGGCAACACCACGAACGGTAGGACGGATACCACGCCAGCGAGTTGCACCAGCTTTACCTAGTGAACGAAGCATGTGTTCTGCATTACCCACTTCACCAATGGTGGCGCGGCAATCAGATAGTACTTTACGCATTTCGCCAGAACGTAGACGCAAGGTAACGTAGTTTCCGTCACGTGCTAAGATCTGAGCGTAAGCGCCAGCAGAGCGTGCAATTTGTGCACCCTTACCAGGCTTCATTTCAATTGCGTGTACAACAGTACCTACAGGGATGTTACGCATAGGTAGTGTGTTACCAGACTTGATCGGAGCACCCGAACCAGACTGGATTGCATCACCTGCTTTCATACCCTTTGGAGCCAGAATGTAACGACGTTCACCATCTGCGTACAATACTAGTGCAATGTTTGCAGAACGGTTTGGATCATATTCTAAACGCTCAACTTTGGCTGGAACGCCATCTTTGTTGCGTTTAAAGTCGATCACACGATAGTGTTGCTTATGACCACCACCAATGTGACGCGTAGTAATACGACCATTGTTGTTACGACCGCCAGATTTGCTGTTCTTTTCTAGCAAAGGTGCGTACGGTGCACCTTTGTGCAGGTCAGGGTTAGTAACCTGAACAACGTGACGACGACCGGCAGAAGTTGGCTTAGCTTTCAATAATGGCATTTCTAATCCCCTTCTTACTCAGCGCCACCGACAAAGTCGATGTCCTGACCTTCTTTAAGAACCACGTAGGCCTTTTTCCAGTCGCTGCGTTTACCGAAAGACATACCGTGACGCTTGGTTTTACCCTTAACGTTAACAGTGCGAACGCCTTCAACTTCAACTTCAAACAGTTTTTCAACTGCAGCTTTGATTTCAGCTTTGTTCGCGTCTTTCGCTACTTTAAATACAACGGTGTTGTTTGCTTCAGCAGCCATAGTAGACTTTTCTGAAACGTGCGGTGCTACTAGCACCTTCAGTAGACGTTCTTCTTTCATGATAACGCCTCCTCAAGTTGTTTAACCGCATCAGCAGTGATTAGCACTTTTTCAAATGCAATCAGGCTCACTGGGTCGATGCCTGCTACGTCACGTACGTCAACTTTGTACAAGTTGCGTGCCGCTAGGAACAAGTTTTCATCAACTTCAGGAGTAACGATAAGAACATCATTTAGTTCATATTCGTTAAGTGCTGAAATAAGCTCTTTAGTCTTAGGTGCTTCCACACCAAACTTCTCTACTACAACCAAACGGTCTTGGCGGATAAGTTCAGACAAGATGCTCTTAAGTGCACCGCGGTACATTTTCTTGTTAACTTTTTGATCAAAGTCACGAGGCTTAGCTGCGAATGCACGGCCACCGCCAACCCAAATTGGGCTACGGATAGTACCAGCACGAGCACGGCCAGTACCTTTTTGACGCCATGGTTTCTTACCACCACCACGAACTTCAGCGCGAGTTTTCTGCGCTTTTGTACCCTGACGAGCACCTGCTCCGTAAGCTACAACGACCTGGTGTACCAGGGCTTCGTTGAATTCACGTCCAAAGGTCGCTTCGGATACTTCAAGAGCGCTTTGCGCATCTTTCAATGTTAATTCCATCAGTTCACTCCCCAGACGTTACGCTTTAACAGCTGGCTTAACGATTACATCGCCGCCAGTTGCGCCAGGTACGGCACCTTTAACAAGGATAAGGCTATTTTCTACGTCAACACGTACAACTTCCAAAGATTGGGTAGTTACTTGCTTGTTACCAAGCTGACCAGCCATTTTTTTACCTTTGAAAACTTTACCAGGTGATTGGTTTTGACCAATCGAACCAGGTGCACGGTGAGATAGAGAGTTACCGTGCGTCATACGTTGTGAACTGAAGTTCCAACGTTTGATTGCGCCAGCAAAACCTTTACCCTTTGATGTACCAGTTACATCAATTTTCTTAGTGTCGTTAAAGATTTCAACAGTGATTTCACCGCCTACTTCAATATCAACACCTTCATTATCTTCAAGGCGAAACTCAACTAGAGTGCGACCAGCTTCAACACCAGCTTTAGCAAAATGACCTGCTTCAGCTTTGTTGACGCGGTTAGCTTTCTTAGTTCCAGTAGTAACCTGAAGAGCGCGATAACCATCTGTTTCTTCAGTGCGTAACTGAGTAACACGGTTTGGGGTCGCTTCAATAACAGTCACAGGGATAGACGTACCATCTTCAGTGAAGATGCGAGTCATACCCACTTTACGACCGACTAGACCAATCGCCATTGTTATTACCCTCTCTTGTTAGCCCAGGCTGATTTGAACATCAACGCCGGCAGCCAAGTCCAAACGCATCAACGCGTCAACTGTTTTGTCAGTTGGTTCGATGATGTCTACCAAACGCTTGTGAGTACGAATCTCATATTGGTCACGTGCATCTTTATTTACGTGAGGAGATGTCAATACTGTATAGCGTTCTTTGCGAGTAGGCAGAGGAATAGGACCGCTGACCTGAGCACCAGTACGTTTCGCCGTTTCAACGATTTCAGCCGTAGACTGATCGATCAACTTGTGATCAAACGCTTTCAAACGAATACGAATTCTTTGATTTGGCATCGATTAAGCTCCAATCGAAAGAACAAAAAAATTCACCCTTCCTCTTCCACTTATTTCGGAAAGAAAGGATGTGCGTAAACCGATGGTTCCCAATTGGAACCCTGTTCTTTATTCTCAGCACGCCCGCGACAGTCTTATCAGTAATGATGAACCTGTTGCTTTGACAACCACCCTAAAAACAGTGAGGTCGTGGCTAAAAATTCAATGCCTTATGTAGGCAGTGGGCGCGAATTATACAGGCATTTGCTTTTAACGCAAGCTTTTGCTGTGTAAATATTCATCTTTTTGGTGCGCCTTGGTTTTCGATTCTTTATCAGTAGACGAAATTTACCCAAACAGACGCTTTTTTTCTTACACCATTAGTCGCTATCTGAACAAAATGCCGTTTAAAACTTTCGTTATCCCAGTATGATACATTGTAAGTAACCAGGCAGCGTGAAGTTCGTTAAAGCATGTTAGACACCGACAGACAGCAAACACTACAAAAAATAAAAAGTATTCTTAGCCGCCATTTTTCACTAATGGATGCCTATAGTGAATTAGAGCCTATTATCTTAGCGATGTTTGGCGCCCAAAGAATGAGTATCTTTCAGCGCCGCCGCCAGCACCAAGACTTAGTCGCGCGTTTTAAGACAGGCAAAGAAACGCTGGAAATCAAGGTGCCCATTAGCCCAATGTCTATTGCTGGATACGTTGCTCTTGCTCAAACACCTTTGATAATTGTTAATCCCTATGATGCGCAGGAACTGAGAGAAGTTCATCCCCGTCTTCGCTTTGCCGATAAGTTTGATAAAACCAGTGATTTTAAAACCCGTAATATATTGTGCGTGCCCATCCTTAACGCTGGCGTGTTAATGGGGGTGATGCAGATTATTAATAAGCAAGTGGGTAGCTTTAATGGCGACGACCTTCAAGCTGCGCAAGAACTCGCTACTATCATGGGCGCGAAATTCCGCTACGAACTAGGCGGCACGAATAATCCCTTTGATTTACTCATTCACCAAAATATTATGAGCGAACAAGCCCTTCGCGAACTCATTGAGTCAAGCAAAAATGAAAGCCAGGTTATCCAGCGTTTAATATCAGAACAACGTATTTCAGAAGCGCAAATAGGCCACTCTTTATCTATTCACTACCAAGTTCCTTTCATTGCCTATCACCCTGATAAGTATCATATGTACCAAAGCGATAGCCGCTTAAATCTGTCTTATCTAAAACGAAATTTAGTTGTGGTTATCGCTGATGTACATGAAAAACCAATCGTGTTGATGGCTGAACCTAATAATGCGGCGTTACTCATGGAAATAGAGAGTGCCTTAGGGATAGACAGCTATGATATTGCGGTATCACTCCCTAATCATGTTATGCAATACCTTGGTGAAGGCACAGGGGGCGGCGCGCCGGGGGAAATGAGTGAGATTCTCGATGAGATTGGAAGCTCGACAGAAGAGAGTGACGATCAAGTAGATGAGCTATCTGACGATGCTCCGGCCGTGGTGCGTTTAGTCAGTCGTGTTTTGCATGATGCGAAACGCTTGGGTGCTTCCGATATTCATATCGACCCCGAAAAGAACGCCCCTACGCGAGTTAGAATGCGGGTAGATGGTGTGTGCCGCGATATGAGCCAAGTGCCTAATTCCCACCATAACGCGGTGATTGCACGCATTAAAATAATGTCTAATCTGAATATTGCTGAAAAGCGTGTGCCCCAAGATGGCAAGCTTGCCTTTAAAATGAATGGGCAGCTAGTTGAGGTTCGTGTAGCAACAATTCCTACCGTAGCGGGCGAAGGCGTAGTAATGCGTATTCTGGCCACTGGTGGCGCCATGCCTATCGAGAAGATGAACTTAGCTAAGAATAACTGGCGTCGCCTTGAAGATATGATCAAAAAACCTCATGGTATTTTATTGGTTGTGGGCCCGACCGGCTCGGGGAAAACCACCACACTTCATGCCATTCTCGGTTATTTAAATACCCCTGAGAAGAAGATATGGACAGCAGAAGATCCTGTTGAGATTACCCAGCCTGGTTTACAGCAAGTTCAGGTCAGTCCCAAAATTGGTTTTACGTTCGCAAATGCGTTAAGGGCTTTCCTTCGAGCCGACCCCGATATTATTCTAATTGGTGAAATGCGCGATAAAGAAACCGCCCATGCAGGTATTGAAGCGTCGCTAACCGGCCATTTAGTTTTGTCTACTTTACATACAAACTCGGCGCCCGAAACCATTACCCGTCTGTTAGATTTAGGCTTAGACCCAGTGAACTTTTCGGATGCGTGCGTAGGCATACTAGCCCAGCGCCTTATTCGCACGCTATGTGGTAATTGCAAAGAAGCCTATGCGGCCAGCGAAAAAGACCTCGCCTTTATTACACGCCAATACGGTGAAAAATATATGGCAGAGCTATCTCTTCCCTCTCCCCTTCCTTTGTATCGTGCAAAGGGCTGTGAACTATGTGGCAATACTGGTTATAAAGGCCGAACGGGGGTGCACGAATTACTCGGTATGACCCCTGAATTACGCTCCTTGGTGTATAAAGAAGCGAGCGTCGCTGATATGAAGCAACAAGCAGCAGCCGATGGGATGCGTACACTGGTACAAGATGCCATATTAAAAGTGCTTAAAGGCGATACCGATCTGGCGCAAGTTCAAATTATTGGTGGCGACTAACTCCCTAAAAAGGAGAGCCACATTCCTGTGGCTCTCTTTGATAATAGTCTATGGCAGTTGTACGAAGAACATTCTAGCCTTGCTTTAAGTACTCGCGTATTACGTAGTGCAAAATACCGCCGTGTTCAAAGTAGGTAAACTCGTTAGAAGTGTCGATTCGTATATCCATCATAAAGGTCTTTTCCTCGCCCTTAGAGGAGGACATTCGTACCTGAACCTCTTTTTGACCACGCGTTACACTATCAATTGAAAAGGTCTCATCTCCTCGAATATTCAACGAGTCTGCGCTATCGCCCTGTTTAAACTGCAAGGGTAAAATACCCATGCCAATTAAGTTTGAGCGGTGAATACGCTCATAACTTTCAGCAAGTACGGCCTTCACGCCCATTAACGAAGGTCCTTTTGCTGCCCAGTCACGACTCGACCCCGTACCATATTCTTTCCCACCAATCACAACGGCGGGTACGCCTTCTTCCTTATAGCGCATAGCAGCATGGAAGATAGACATCGCATCCCCACTAGGGAAGTGAGTAGTGGCACTGCCTTTTGTACCCGGTGCAAGTTGGTTTTGTAGCCTCACATTTGCGAAGGTGCCACGCATCATTACTTCATGATTACCTCGACGTGAGCCATAAGAGTTAAAGTCTTTTGGCGATACCCCCTTTTCCTGTAGATATTCCCCTGCGGGGCTATCGACAGCTATCGCGCCCGCGGGCGAGATATGATCGGTAGTAATGGAATCGCCAACCTTTACTAAACAACGTGCGTTATTTATAGACGTCAGCGCTTCCGGCTCACTTCCCATTGTTTGGAAAAATGGCGGGTGCTTAATGTAAGTAGAATCAGGCCAATCATAAACCGAGGTTTCACTTACAGAGAGCGCATTCCACTCACCACTGCCTTTGAACACGTCGGCGTACTTTTCTTTAAACAGTTTGCCCGAAACATATTTAGCAATGCGTTCGTCAATTTCTTCTTTACTCGGCCAAATATCTCTAAGGTAAATGGGGCTTCCGTCTTGGTCTTGCCCTAACGGCTCCTTGGTAATATCTATGTTCATATTACCCGCAAGGGCATACGCGACAACAAGGGGAGGCGAAGCCAAATAGTTCGCTGCCACGTCAGGATGTATACGCCCTTCAAAGTTACGGTTGCCTGACAACACCGAGGTTACTGTCAGCTTTGCCTTTCTAATCGCGTCAGTCACTGCATCGGGGAGAGGGCCAGAATTACCAATACACGTGGTGCAACCATAGCCTACTAGGTTAAAACCAAGCGCCTCCAATGACTCCATAAGTTGTGCATCTTCTAAGTACTGGGTGACCACTTGTGATCCCGGCGCTAACGATGTTTTTACCCATGGTTTCGTGGTTAATCCTTTCTCAACCGCTTTTTGTGCTAACAAACCGGCACCTATTAGCACCGAGGGATTTGAAGTATTGGTACAGCTGGTTATTGCCGCAATAACAATTGCACCGTCTTCTAAATTAAACTTACTCCCTCTAAATTCGACGAAAGAATCATGATCTTCGTCCACATCATCGCTGCTACCTAATCCCGCTTCAGCAATGAGGTCAGTTTCTTCGTCCAATACTTTGACGTCAATTTGCGTGCGATGCCACTCCCTAAACGCACTAGCAGCTTCGTCTAACGCAATCTTATCTTGAGGCCGCTTAGGACCAGCTATTGATGGAACAACCTCGCCAAGATCAAGTTCAAGGGTCTCGTGATACTCAGCATCTTTGGTGGTATCGTCGTGCCACAGGTTGCTCGCTTTTGCGTACGTCTCAACTAACTCAATTTGCGCTTCATCTCTACCGGTTAAGCGAAGGTAGTCCAAGGCTATATCATCAATAGGGAAGATACCGCAAGTGGCGCCGTACTCTGGTGCCATATTAGCGATGGTAGCACGGTCAGCGGTCGTTAGATGCTTAAGGCCCGGACCGTAGAATTCAACAAATTTGCCCACTACACCATGCTGCCTCAGTTGTTGCGTAATAGTAAGCACCATGTCGGTAGCGGTAACGCCGGCGGGGAGCTCCCCAGATAATCTAAAGCCTACTACTTTAGGCAACAGCATAGTTACAGGTTGGCCAAGCATGGCTGCTTCGGCTTCAATGCCGCCTACACCCCAGCCTAGTATGCCCAAACCATTGATCATGGTTGTATGGGAGTCAGTACCTACGAGAGTGTCGGGGTAAATGAGGTTTTCATCGTCCTGCTGCTTGGTAAATGCACATCGAGCAAGATACTCAAGATTTACTTGGTGGACGATGCCGCGCCCCGGTGGAACCACCTTAAAATTATCAAAGCTGGACTGCCCCCACTTCAAAAACTGATAGCGCTCTTTATTACGCTCAATTTCAATGTCAGTGTTCTTTTCTAGTGCATCTTCTTGGGCAAAGTAGTCAACCATTACCGAATGGTCAATTACTAGTTCAACAGGGTTTAATGGGTTGATAGCTTGTGCATCGCCGCCCAATTTATCAATTGCGTCGCGCATAGCGGCTAAGTCAACAATAGCGGGAACGCCGGTAAAGTCTTGCAATATTACCCTGGCAGGAACAAAAGAAATTTCATGATCAACATGATTTTGGGTATTCCACGTTGCAACCTGTTCGATATCTTCACTTGTTACAAATTCTTTGTCTTCGTGACGAAGCAGGTTTTCTAACAAGATTTTGATACAAAAAGGAAGTCGGTCTAACGCGTAGTGAGAGTCTAAGTTATCAAAGCTTATGGCCTTATAAGAAGATCCATTGCTCTCGATAGTGGTAAATGATTGATATTTCACGTGCTCACCTTCCTTATTTGCCTGTTCAATATATTTTTATAGACGGTACATAAGAAAGCAGAATAGCCCGTTAGCAAATATGCTTTTTTGCGCGAAGCGAGATGGCAACTCAAATGACCGTCACTCACTGTGTATACGCATACAAGGTGAAAAAAAGTTCATCTTTCTTCCGCCTTTTATCTATGCGGTGTTGCTAACACTATAAAGGAATGTCGCATAATACAAATGTCTGAGGGATGTACGGTATTCCTTATACGCACACAGTCTACGCTTACCAGTGTATTTACAACGAGACAAACTGGATTTTTTATTAGCAATCAAGGATGATAGCCAGATTATTAATATATACGTCTGCACGTCTAGCCAATGAGTGAGTTGGTTAAATTAGTGTCAGGCATTTTAACTTTAACGCCGCAGGTAACTTTACTATGTATAAACTGGTACTTATTCGTCACGGTGAAAGTCAGTGGAACCTTGAAAACCGTTTCACTGGTTGGCACGATGTGGACCTAACCGAAACGGGTGTTGCGCAAGCAAAAACCGCAGGTAAACTTTTAAAAGATGCGGGCTTTGAATTTGATCAAGCCTACACCTCAGTCTTACTACGCGCCATTAAAACACTTAATATTGCACTTGAAGAAATGGGTCAACATTATCTTCCTGTAGAGAGACACTGGCGATTAAACGAACGTCACTACGGTGCACTCACTGGGCTGGATAAAGCGGAAACAGCGGCCAAGCATGGTGAAGAGCAGGTTAAAGTTTGGCGTCGTAGCTTCGATATACCGCCGCCTGCTGTAGAAACAGAAAGCGAACATTTCCCAGGCCACGATCGCCGTTATAACAACGTAGATGCAGAAATTCTGCCTCGTGGTGAGAGCCTTAAGCTTACTATCGAACGCGTTCTCCCCTACTGGCATGATGTTATCCGTCCAAATATTCAAGATGGCAAACGCATTATTATCGCAGCGCACGGAAATAGCTTACGCGCATTAGTTAAGTACCTCGATGGTATGTCTGATGAAGAAGTACTTGGGTTGAATATTCCTACCGGCGTACCTTTGGTATACGAATTGGACGAAAACTTAAAGCCTATTTCAAAAGAATACCTTGGCGATCCTGAGGCTGTAAAGGCCATGATGGATGCAGTAGCTAAGCAAGGTCAAGCGAAGTAATCCTTCGTTTCTACGTAAATTAAAAACCAGCTTCGATAAGCTGGTTTTTTTATGTCTTAAACTAATTAGTGGATGTTGCGTTTTTCTGTGCGGGGGCCAACTGTTTGCTAGTAGTTTGTTTAAACTTTTCGATAAAGAGGCTAATTTGTTGGCTTTCGCTGTAGTCTTTAAATCTTTTGATTAATTCATCATGCCACTTCGACGTACGAGAGATAGCAAAGTAAGTTGGAATATCCCGTTTAATATGGTGCGTTTTGACACTTTTATCAGGTACTCGATTATCAAGATAGTATTCATAAGGTCGTAAATAGGAAATGAGACTACTGGTACGATTGTGTAAAAATAGGTTTATGGCATCTAAAGAGGAAGGAACGTCAATAAAGGTATAACCCTGCTTAACAAGCTCTTGGCGTAAACCGGTATAGTCATATCCCGTAATCGCTGCGACAGTTTCTCCATCGCTTTTTTCTGCATGATTAGCTAATACAATAGATAGATACGTGTAAGGTGGATAAATAATAGTAACTTTATTTTCCAATGCCCCTGTCGTACTGATATTAATAGTTACGTCCACTTTGCCAGCCTCTACCAAGGTAAAAAGTCGCGCGGCTGGCATACACTCAACGTGTACCTGATAACCTAATTCTTCGAGTATGGCCGTAGAATGATCTATCGTACTTCCATAACATCGATAGTTCTTCAGATCTCTAATGATAAGGGGGGAAATTGAACCACGCCTAATACAAGCGTATCCGGCTCAGCGAACTCATTTTGCGTAGCATATGCACATTGTAGAGATACTCCTAAGAGCAACGCTTTGAGCGCAGCATAAGAAAATAGTTTTGTCATTGCTTTAGCCAAACCCCTCTATGTACTGAGCGAAGATTGCTAGATAAAGTGCACTTTTCATTATGTTACACAAATATGGATGGAATTATCGTTACTTTTGCTAATTCTTTGTTAACTAGAATAAGCGGTCGTTAAGTGTGTCGTTGTTTAAAGGGCAATAACCTAAAAAGAGCGTTGCCCTATAGCGCCATGTATAGAAAGAGGGATATTCTAACGGAGAAGCGAAGTAGCTATAAACTGTGGGAAATTAAATACGATAGAAATTGAAGAAGAATATTCAGAGAAAGTACTCTGACCCTGAGGGATCCCCACGAATTTAATTTCATGCGCTTCCGGCCCAGGCCCCGTCTACTATAGAGCTGTACCATTTGAGTGCAGCTTTCCACTGTCGCATAGTGAATCGTATTCGGCAAGCGACAGCCCTGAGTCCAAGGTAATGGAATGACAGCACGCTTCTGGCTTCGGTATTGGCTTGGAAGCGCCGATGCTTATTCGATGAGACGAGCACCATACCCAATAATATAGCCACTAGTGACGCTAACGTGGTCAACAATACTAGTGTTGTTAGACGCTGCTTTCTTATGCTTTTATTCTGTTCATAGCCAAGCCCGAATTTGGTACTTTTCATGTCTCTAAAGCCTTCTTCAATCTGCATGCGCTGGCGATAAATAGCAACGACCTGTTTCGATAAATGTCGGTGAGACGCCAGTGATGTGGCTAATA
>NZ_JAAAWN010000016.1 GCF_010500865.1 Alteromonas profundi | reverse complement strand
GGCGAAATAACAAGGCCGATAGTGGATGATTAGGCTCCAAGCTGAAAGTAAACCACCTCCGCAGCCATTTATTGGTGTGGTCTACAGAGGATTATGTCTTTTTAGAGGGGAAAATCCCTAGAACCCCTTGATAAAACCGTATTCTGATTCAACACCCGTACTTTCCAACAGATCAATAGCAACATTCGTTGAGATATGCCGTCCATTCTTGTTGGTGGTGCGAATTTTTAACGCGGCAATAATCTCGCAATACTTCTCCATCTCAGATATAGGAATGACTCTCGATTTGCCTGAATCCGTGCGCTTTAGTGGTTTGGGCTTGTTTACAGAACGTAGTTGTCGATAAAGAGTGCTTTCGGAAACACCATATAAATCACATGCTGATTTAACAATGTTTTTGCGTTCATCGGAGCGCGCAGGGAATAGCTCCATCCGTGAAGACAGATCTAAAAGTACCTCTGGCGCAATCCGTTTGGCTTTCATGGCACAGTTACAGAACCTCTTCTTCAAGTTTTGCCTTGCGGCGTTTGCTAACTTTGGAAATAGTGTGCCTAGAGCAACCTATCGTCCTTTCAATGAAGTTATAACTACGTCCATCATTGAGAAGTTGTAATATCCTGCTATGCAAGTCTTTGTCTTCGCGACGGCCTTTATACTTCCCCTCTATTTTGGCCTTGGCGACCCCCTGCGCTTGCATCCTTCGTCGCTCTTCGTAATTTTTTCTGGCAAAGGCAGCAAGGAAATCAAGCATCATTGAGTTAATTGAAGAGAGAATGCGTTCAGTGAATTCATCGGCGTTGCGCATCAATGCGAAACTGGACGGCAAATCAAGTGAAACAATACGAATATTCTTATCGTTAATCAGCCGCTTCAACTTTTCCCAATCTTCACTTTTGAGTCGGCTTAGCCTGTCTATTTGCTCAACTAATAAAACGTCACCAGGCATGGCGATATCCAGTAACCTAAAAAGTTCAGGCCGATGTAATTTTGCGCCGGATTCATTTTCAATAAACCAGTGAGCAACGCCGAACCCTAATTGTTCGGTAAATTTTTCTAATTCAGCTTTAGCTCTGGTTGCATCTTGCTCTTCGGTTGATGCTCTCAGGTACCCATAAACTCGAAACATAGATTTCAGTGCGTTTTACAATGGTGTCTTAATGTGAGTGCATTATAGGTTTATTTTTTGAATTAATGCACTAAATAATTACAAGTGCGTTAAGGGTATACTTTAATTGCACCAGATATTTTTGATTCCTCAGCAGTTTCCAAATAAATAATGGTATGCAAGTAGCCCCAAGCCAATGGGATACTACTACCTGGTGAGCATGTCTTTGTTAATTCAAGTAGATGAGGAAGTCATAAAGGAGTTTTTAATACAGTGGCAACAAGCAGTCGAACCTGATTAGCATCAGTAATGAGATTAAATCCTCAGTAAATACGAGCAGAATCGGAAGAATACAGTGGGTTCTTAGGGTCCGAAACCTCAACTAAAATCGAGCAAAAAAATGACCTCTGCTGAAAGAAGGGTTCTAGCGGATAATATCAAAAATATACGGTACTTAAGAAGCATGAACTGACCTCAATGTCACCCATACGAGCCAATATACTGGACTAATGAAAGGTGTTTCTCAATATTGAGAGCGCAATGAAGAAACTCTTGCGCTAGATGTGTCTTCTGCGCTCCCAAAGTACGGTTTACTTAGCTTAGGCAGCCATCTTACGGCATTCATCAGCACAAGATTTGCAAGCACGAGCACATTCTTGACAATGATCCGGTTCGTGTTTAGCACAAAGCTCACCGCAAGCTTCACATATGTCAGCACAGAGACGGCAGATTTGCTTGGCATGCTCACTTCCTCTCGCCATTGCTGCCGCAGCTAGCCGACAGATATCAGCACAGTCTAAGTCTGCACGTATGCAATCTGCCATTTTCGCAGGATCAGGCTCCTGCAAACAGGCAGTTGAACAATGGTCGCAGGCAGTTGCACATTTGTAGCAAGCTTCAATACAACTAGTAAATTTATTATGAGACATAAATTATTTCCTCTTGTTTATGGTTTATACACCTAACTTCGGAACTTTGTAGGCAAGCAGCATTTATGCCAGTCGCTTGTTATCGTGCGTATGAAATTCTAATACTCCCCTCGCACCAAGCTGCCGGCAGCTTAAATTGAAGCATCTCTGCGCTCTTAGGATCTGGAGGTACTTAAAAGATTTGTAATAATTCCTTATTATCCTGAATTAATTACAAAGAAAATATAGGAGAGTGAAAGCAGACTTTATCTTCCTCAGCAATATCGTGAACTATCACGTCCTAACGCGGTGCTTGGGATAGCGGGTTGCGCTTTGTGCGGACAGAGTAAATAGCTTCCTGCTCAGTGTTAGGTTCAGCGGCTATCTCTTCTGTTTCATTAAACAGCTCCCCCAGCCCTGGTTACATTGGCTTTGTTGCTTTTCCCATCCTGCTTCTGCTGCACCAGGCGAAACTGTTCCTCCAAAAATTGCGGTTCTCCAGTTGCTCAAAACTGTTCCTCAAGTTCAGCGATGCAGCAATTGCTTCGTTAATTGCACTAAATACCAAATGTGATTAGAAATCTTACCAGATTCAGTAAACCCGAATTCAGATAATAAGTGCACCACTCATGGTTAAACGGTGAGAAGAGATCAACTGCATGTTGGTGGTACTCTGTAATCGCCAAAAAACATGAGTAGTTACCATGAGATACAAGCAGTTGATCGAGGGACAACGATATCAGATCGAGGCCTACTTACGCGAGGGTTTCAGCTACCGGGAGATTGGGAAGCGGTTGAACGTTTGTCACAGCACCATCAGTCGAGAAGTCCGGCGTAACAGCATTCGTGATAATCACTATCTGCCTGAAGTCGCTCACGCTAAGACAGTTAAACGACGATGTCAGGCAGCGAAATCTAGTGTACCAGCGCTGACTATCACGTTCGTCGAGTTCGGATTGAGCCAGAAATGGAGTCCTGAGCAAATTGCTGGCGTAGGTAAAATAATAGGGCATAGCGTCAGCCACGAATGGATTTACGGTTTCGTGCAGCGCGATAAACTCAGTGGCGGCAAGCTGCACAAGCAGTTGCGACATAGTCGTCGCAAGTACCGAAAAGGCAGCCGCGCGAAGCGCGTAATTATTCCGAACCGAGTTGGCATTGAGCGTCGTCCGGCTATTGTTGATAAGAAAAAGCGGTTTGGTGACTGGGAAGCCGACACCGTATTAGGCAAAAACGGTACAGGTGCCATCGTCAGTCTGGTTGAGCGTAAAAGTAAACTGTATCTGATACGAAAAGTGCCAGCGAAAAGCGCCGCTGATGTAAGTCGAGCTATGATTGGCATGCTATGGCGCTATCGCGGCCATGTTAGAACGATTACCGCCGATAACGGGGCAGAGTTCTGCGCTCATGAGCTGGTAGCGGAAAAGCTGAAAACAGATATCTACTTTGCCAATCCGTACTCCTCATGGGAACGAGGATTGAACGAAAACTTTAACGGACTGCTGAGGCAGTACATCCGAAAAGGGACAGACCTGCGAACGGTGACGGACAAACAGATTGCTGCTGTTGAGCGAGCACTAAATGCGAGACCAAGGAAATGCCTTGGGTTTAAACAGCCATCGGTCGTGTTCAACACATTACGAAGAGCAGCTTAATTTAGCGAGTGGTGCACTTCGGGGTTGAATCCGCGAATACACAAAGGTTTCAGCCCATAGTCAGCCTGCTCCGCAAAACTAGCCGCAAACTAGGGAAACTGCGAATAAGTCCCGCAGTTTAACGCTTAGTTAAGCCGCAGCATCACCTGCCTAATTTTTAAACTCTAATTTTGCAATTTAGGCCAATATGCCGTTGTTTTAGGCAGGATTTTGGCCTTATTCCGGGCTATTCCCGGATTTTAGACAGATCTTGGCTGTCGTCGTAACATCTGGTCTACTTTAAACAGGTTCGCCAAGGTGAATAGCATGGCTAACTGTGAGTCATTTTTTATCAATCCCTTATAGCGAGCTTTGATAAAACCAAATTGGCATTTGATGATGCGAAACGGGTGTTCCACCTTCGCCCGAATGCTGGCTTTTAAATATTCGATGTTGATGGCAGTTTTGTTTTTGCGGGGATGCTTTTTCAGTGCCCGAACTTTTCCGGGACGCTCAGCAATCAACTATTCCACATCCTTTTCTTTAAGTTCTTCACGCTTCTCTGCGCCTTGATATCCAGCATCGCCAGAGATGAATTCCTCATCGCCATGCAACAGGTTCTTCATCTGATTCAGGTCATGTTCGTTGGCGGCGGTGGTCACCAGCGTATGAGTCAGACCGCTCTTGGCATCCACACCGATATGGGCTTTCATACCGAAGTGCCACTCATTACCTTTCTTGGTCTGATGCATATCCGGGTCACGTTCATTCTTTTTGTTTTTAGTGGAGCTGGGGGCTTCAATAATCGTGGCATCCACCAGTGTGCCCTGCGTCATCATCACACCGCAGTCAGACAGCCATTGATTGACCGTTTTGAATAATTGGCGAGTCAGCTTGTGTTTTTCCAGCAAGTGCCGGAAGTTCATAATGGTTGTGCGGTCAGGAATGGCTTTATCCAGTGATAGTTGCGCAAATTGACGCATCGAAGCAATTTCATATAACGCATCTTCCATCGCTTCATCACCGAGGCTATACCATTGCTGCATACAATGAATGCGAAACATGGTCTCAAGCGCATACGGACGTCTGCCATTGCCTGCTTTAGGATAAAAGGGTTCAATCACTTCCAGCAGTTGAGACCACGGCAGCAGGTTATCCATTCTGGATAAGAAAATCTCTTTTCTCGTCTGGCGACGTTTGCTGGAAAACTCACTATCGGCAAAAGTTAACTGTTGGCTCATGGGCGGTAATGGCTGTGATTTACTATGCAGCTATGATCTCACATTCAGGACTTATTCGCATCTTCCCTAGCTGAACATCTCAGTACGCCTCTTCAGGTAGAACAACATCTAACATTAGCCCTAGAAGAAGCTTACAAAGTCGGTATAAAACCTATCAATGTTGACCTTTTGGAGGAAACACTGTCTAGCCGCATATATGAAATTGAACCGACACTTATCAGGCATGGTTACAATGAGCGCGTCATTGCTGAACAATTCCGCTATCGCCCATCCGAAATAAGAAAATTATTCTCTGGAGGGCTAGAACCAAATAGAGCGAAAGAAATGACAGCTGAAATGCGTGAAGCAGGACTGCCAATTTAGAGTCGATTAAAGTGGGCCCAAGCCGATGAAATCAGTCCCAGTGTTAATCAATGTGGTTCCATTCTTAATTAAAGTGAGCCAGCCTCATAGGGTAGAATCAATGATTGTGGGTCAGAACATGCTGATAAAATCGGGTCAGGCAAAATAAGATGTCAGGCCGCTACAGCTATTCTTAGCAAAGGGTGTTTCTGTAATTCAAGATACATCGTATGAGGCAGCTAGGATTGAGTTCGAAAAGCTATATCCTAAGTATAATCCGGGAAAAGGAATAGAAACATACTTTTCCAAAAACTGGGCGCTACTTGGCAGTAACTTTTAATAATGCACAGCGGTCGTTCGCGTGGACCGGCATAACACTGCGCACCTTTGCCGACCTCAGTTTTCGGCGTTAGTCTTCTCGGAGTTTTATGAGTATCCCATTAGTTTACATCGATCAAAATATTATAGGTCTACAGTTGCAAGGGCATATTAACCTCAGCAAAAGAGATGACGTCATATGGGTCTATTCGAAGGAACACTTTACAGAAATCAAGCGAGCTTCCGAGCCGGAAAAATATTTAGACGTATTAAACAACATTGACGCAACAATGCTAGATCTCATATTTGATGAAAATTGGAAAATTACTGGTGAAGCAAGACTGGTCAATGACCTTACTCCATTTGAGAACTATCAGAACTATATTGAAGCAATAGCCGACGTAGAATTCGACGAGACCATATTTGACCCATTTCAAGTGTGGGTTAACGGCGGTGGAGATGAGGGACCGTTAAAAGAACTCTCAGAAAATTTAGCGGATCAAGTTTTACGACTAACATCTGATTTACCATTTGACAGAACAGAAATGGCTAACAAAGTTGCCACTATCAAACCTGTAATTGATTCGATGGTTGACGAATTGATTTCAAATGGAAACGACATTAAAAAAACTAGAGCTGCGTTTGGTGATGAAAAAGGAACTATTGGCGGTGTTTCTGGGGAAAATCAGGTTGCCCAAATTTGGGACATAATATCACCATCAATGGAAAGTTCTGGTGTTAGCTGCGATCAGTTTTTTGGGTTTGATCCCGTTGATAAGCAGGGCTATGAGTTATGGCCGCTGTACCTTGGCATAATTGGGTGCAATGCAGTTATGGATATATTGGGTTTTCAAGCAGAAAAAAAATGCAGGAAAATAAATAAAATTCAGAATGTTAGAAGTGATGCTAGTCATATAGGTATGGGAGCATACTGCTCTGCAATCTTGTCAGAGGATAAAAGATTAGTTAAAAGAGCAAAAGCCATCTATGAATACAAAAACATAGATACTTCACCGATATTGATAGAGAAAACGGCTACCAAGTCAAACCAACAGACCGATAACGCTTCGGCTGATTGAAGCTCGAAGCTGAAGGTCCGTTACTTGTCTAATGCCGACTGTCAGAGCAAGTCGAGACCTTTAAATCAAAGTGTCGGGTTAGATATGAGTCACTACACCTTATTTGTAGTAGCCGGTTTTGCCTGTCGCCAATTTATATTTTTTCTTCTTAAGTTACACCTCAAGAAAAAGTATTGGTCAGAGTAAGGTAATAACATTAAGAATGTAAGGCCTCGAACAAAATGGATGTAGTATGGCCATCTCCTTCGAGCCTTCTAAAGCTTATTTAACCCGTTTCACTGCTTTTTTAAACTTCTCTAGTATCAAAAACAAAGTGTTCTTTATAGGCGTTTGAATATTCAATTACTAAATCATATTCATCAAATGCCGCCTCAAGCTCCTGTTTGAGATTTTTACTTCCTTGCCCCACATCTAGAGAAAATAAAGTAAGTTTCTCGTTTACCGCCAAAGATGCTCCTTTAGCAAGCCAGTGCGTCGAACTATGAAGAATGTTCACTTTAGAGCGTCCCGCTACTAGTTGAGGGACATCGGTATCCTTATCGACTTTCTTCCCGTTATGGAGAACCGTAAATGAATTGATAAAGGCCGGCCCAATTCCATTATTAGCTATATTAAATTGAAGCGAGATCACACCATTATTCACACTTGTACGAGTATGCTCAGACAGATGTGGCGTTACTGAAACACGATTATGCTTTCGCTGTGCCCACATTTGCCATGAGCTCATTACAACCGCAGTCGTGGCAACGACCAAGCTCCAATTTACGAAATTTATAACCTTTACTACATTCTCAAACATAAACTAACCTAGAAACTGAAATATTGATGTCACTGCAGAACAGAGCGCCGCAAAGGCAGAAATGCCCGATATCCATAAAGCTTTAGTAGCAACATTAACCGACTTTTCAGCCAGCCTCCTATTAAGTTCAGCTTGGCACCCTTCAAAGGCCATTGACCCTGGCATAGCGCCACCGCCAATCGTTCTTACAAGCTGTTCATCTGAAGCATTTCTATAATCCATTTTGAACGTAACTCCTGTCTAATTTATTGATTGTCTGTTCACAGCTAAAAAGCATTATTATGCGTTGTGTCCACGGAAGTGAGGAGAAATATCAGAACGCCTAACATCGATATGAGTTAACCCGAACTGCTGGTGGACTAACTCTTTTACAGTTTCTATCATCCAATCATCTGCTTCAGGGGAAACATACACACAAGTAATGAGATATTCAGGCTTAAAAGGTACATCAACCCCCCTGCCCTCTTGGCCTTTGAGGTCAAATACCGCTCTGAATTCTTTCTCATACGCGAAAGCACTCGACTTTCTCATAAGAAACTGGAAGTAATATGGCGCCGATAGGTTTCTTACTCCCATAGGAATTACTAAAGGGTTGGGTTTGGTTCTCTCAACTGGAGAGCCGTCGAAGGGATTAACATAGTTTACAGCCCCAATAATTCCAATGGAGTCAGTCTTGTAATCAAGTTCACCTTCAATGGTTCTAGCTAACCTCATCCATTCAGTTTGCACGGCAACAGAAAAGCCTTGTCCCCCATAAAGGCGCCACATTGCGAGACTTTCTGAAGAAGCGGAATGCCAGCAACTAACATATGTATTACTGAATGCACTTATGAGGTTTTCAATTGCATCCTTCCGAACGTCAGGATTAATCTTCCAGTGAGTAAAATCGAGGGTTCCCTCGAGCTTGTCCTCGAATGATGAAACATGAGACACCCAGAGCTTTTGAGTCTGGAGCATTCTAACTAACTGGGCAAAGGGCATATATCGCCATAGTGTTTCTTTTGGTTCTTCCATAAACAGAATTTCCTATTAATTTAATGCGGCCGGCTCTGCGTCAACTATGAATATAAAGCAAGGGTTATTGGGAATATACTTTTAAGACCCAATTTAGTAACTAAATCGCCCATATGCGTTCTTTTTCCAAACCTGCTACAGAGCCTTTCGAAGTTAGGCGCCACTTGTAGATGCAATATGACGTTCTTCAGGACTAAAGTGATCTTTTACAGGAGCTGGTGACTTTCTGCAGGACTAAAGTGACCTTTTACAGGAGCAGGTGAATTTCTGCAGGACTAAAGTGACCTTTTACAGGAGCAGGTGAATTTCTGCAGGACTAAAGTGATCTTTTACAGGAGCTGGTGACTTTCTGCAGGATTAAAGTGAGTTTTTATAGGAGCAGGTGACGTTCTACAG
This sequence comes from Alteromonas profundi, assembly GCF_010500865.1. Classification (GTDB taxonomy): domain Bacteria; phylum Pseudomonadota; class Gammaproteobacteria; order Enterobacterales; family Alteromonadaceae; genus Alteromonas; species Alteromonas profundi. The sequence continues at coordinate 79,911 of NZ_JAAAWN010000016.1, read as the reverse complement.
GATTATAGTGACCATTTATCGGAGAAAGGTGACGCTCTACAGGATTATAGTGACCTTTTACAGGAACAAGGTGACGCTCTACAGGAATAAAGTGAAGTTTTATAAGAATTAAGGTCAGCAATATTGATACTAAAATAGTGCATATGTCACAAAGCATTGTTTAACTTTCCATAAATAATTGGTCTTGCTCTTGGATGGTAGAATAGCTAATAGGAAAGTTCCCTATGAGAGGTGGAAACCTTAAACAGTAGAGTTTAGTAAGGGACCGAGCTAGCAATTGAAAAGGTAATGTTTGTAGTTTAAATAAGTGATGACGACAGAAGTATGTGAGCCTACTAACCTAACTGGAATATCTAACATCAGAATATCAGCGATATAAATAATTTTCCGCATTAAGTTTATTATCAACTCGAAGAGCTAAACAAACTATTAAATGAAAGAGTTTTATAAAGACTAAATACTTGGATCGAATCTCATAAATTATTATGATCTTTAGCACGTCTTTGAGAAACTAGAATTCTAGTCCTATCGGCTAGTTATTAATCTCGTACGGTTGCAACCCAAGTTTGATTCTTATGCCTTAAAACTTGGTTACTTTGCGGTTAAAGACAGATTCAACAAAACTTTTCCAATTATCCTAAAATCTAGCAATAAAGGGGTCTACACACCATATTTTCACATTAGTTCACCGGGGAACTAATGTGAAAAACTTTTTTTTTAGCATGAATATTAAATCACCTCTTATCTAACTATAAGAGATCTCCACGAAATCTAGGTAAGCCGTACAGGCTTAACTAAAAAATCTCCAGAGCGCTATTTGGCTAATGCTTGAACAACTGTTTTTACTATAGACTCTACTTCGGCGGGGTTTTTATAGTCCACCTTGGACCAATCTATTCCAATATCTAACTTGGTTACATCTTCTTTTAGAAGCCTTTCTACCGCTGTGGCTTGATTCACTTCGATACGGGGTAGCTTAATAAAACTTTTTTTCCTACCAACTTTTGGTTTGGGCGTATCAAATTTTTTGAACTTACCTGACTCCTTTAACTCTCGTAAATAGGTAATCACTGCATCCCTACCATGCTTCTCTGCAGCCTTTATCTCTGCATAAATAGCTTTGAGGGATACAACAATATTGTCTTTAGCTAAGGGCATTACATCGTCAATAAACTCATAAATTTTTTCATAGCGATAATAACTAGTCTTTCCTAAACCAAGGTAAGATTGAATTACACTTGCTCTTCCCTCTTTAACAACACCGCCTTCAAGCGCCTCAATTTCAAGAACCGCATTCGAGTAACTTTCGAGAGCATCTGGTAAAGCTAAATCGTTTCTCGAAAAGTTTTCAATATGGCGAAGGACGTTAAGATTTTTTGGCTTCTCTGCATAAATTTTAACTTTTACTTTTATTAATCCACCATATAAAAACCTAATTGCATAATAACGTCTGTGCCCAGATACAATCGGATAGTCGGCCATATTTTTTCGCCAAACTGTAATTGGATGAACAAGCTCACTATGCTTGAGAGTCTCGGCAAGTCCTCTAATCTCCTCTATCTCACGTTGCACGCTATTATACCGAGGGTTACTTTTCTCTAGCCTATTTTCTAGGAGACCTTTTTCGCATACAACGCAGTTGGTGAGTAATTTGGTATCTGAAGAATCAATGCCTCTTACAAACTTTACGGGAAGATATCTAGGGTTATCTGGTTGAGGTTGAATGTAGTCAACAAGCACTCTATCAATTTCGGATGAAGTTTTAAAAAGAGGGTCGTCGTGAACGTCACTTTCTTTTGATTTATCTCTTTGCTTTAGATCATCAAGCATTTGCTGCGACTTCTTTGAAACCCCTGCCCCTGATTCGAATTTAGAAATCAAATCCTCTTGTGATGTTTTACGCACTGTTCTTCTCGATCTTGGCTTTCTATCACTCACGATTCACTTCCCCATAAGCTAGTTGTGACCAATTCATAAAGCTTTTGCATTTCATCAATTGCATGATGGTTATGAACATAATTAAAATGAGACTCATCTACTGAAGGCCTTTCCATAACCCTATAGCAGTTTCTTTGCTGCAACCAAAAGCGACTCATATAAATTCCCGTCGGCCCGTCTTTATCGTAAAGTTTTGCTAGAGCAACTTCATCTTTTTGTGTCAGTCGCGATTTACTGGGAACTTTGTTCGGTATAACTCCAATAACTTGCAATGGATTCCCAGCCCTTCCCTCGTTGATACGGTCTATACGATTCAGTAGCATAGGGACTCCATCTATCGAATCATATTCAGGCTCAGTTGGTATTATTACATGTGTAGCTGCGCCCAGCATACCAGCCGATACAGGTGATTTACTCGGGGGATTATCAACGATGACGATATCGTAATCGTTTGCGATATCCTCTATCGAAAACCACTCTCTCATATGAGTAGTGATTGTAGATACTAATCTATCGGATTCTGAAGTAAGCGCCAATACACGGTCTACATTCCCTTCCGAAGGCAACACACTTATATTCTCAAAAGCAGTCGGATATTCATAAACTGGCGAGTCAAAAAGAATGTCAGTACTCGTATTTCTCCCACTCCAATCTGGATCGTTGATTTCTTCCACATCTGGATGTAGGGGTGCTGCATATTCATCGTCACCAGGTATTGCATCCATTTTTAGAAATGCTTTGGATGAATCCTGTTGAGAATCGTAGTCTAGAACAAGAACTCGTCGTTTTTTACCCTTTCCATCAGGACCACCAGTAGCAAGAAGATATGCAATTGTTGAAGCAAGAAATGTTTTACCCACACCTCCTTTGCGATGGTAGCTCGACAAAACTTTTAATCCGTTATAAACCTCTAACTCTCCCATTGGAACTCACCACTTTAATTGACTGACGAATAGGAGTTTTATGTTGTCATGCAAAGCGGCTAATGTCTCGGATCGAATGTTTAAAATGTTTTCTAAGTGATACGCGTTGTGAGAGTCTAAGAAGCTTTACCGGCATGCGATTGAAATTTAATAAACTAACTGGATATATGCAATATCTAGCTGAAAACCAAATGAATATGTAAGAATGCAAATGTAAGTTCACCGGTGAACTGGGCAAGAATTCAGCAATCTGCTAACTACAGTAGTCAACTAATAAAATATGGTTCTTACACAAATCTGCCCCCTGAAAAACCTAACAATGTAGGTAGTCTCAGCGCAGTTCCATTCACCAGTTCACCGGTGAACTCTACAATAAAAATTGTTAGCAATTAGCCATGAATACATTTAATTCAAAACTCAGACTACAAACATATTAGACTTCGTAGGTTAACTCAGATAACCTTTGGATCGAATATGACCAATCAATAGAATCTTTAAAGCGGAATTCCAAAGTGCGTGAACTATTTGACCTCTCCGAAAAGTATGGATTTAAAGCACCTTTAGTTTCGATTAGTAAAGAGTTTGATTTTAAGCAATTCATGAGACTATGCAATTCTCTCAATGTTTCACCAACATCAGCTACTGTAGCTTCAGATATTTTCATAGCCGCGCAAGGTTTTGATGAACTAACGGTCAGCCTCGACTATTTATCAAAAGAAATTAACCGAAAGGTTTCTAATATCCGACATCATTTGACGCTTTTAGAAAAGGACGCTCTTGTAGAAAGCGAGTTCATTACAACCGATCCAGTAAAAAAAAGACGTGGAAAACTGTTTAAATTAGTGGTTCCTCGCGGTGCAACGCTTTCTGACCTTACAACGATTGCCGAAGAAAACTCATATCCGCAAGTATCATCGAATACCGTTGAAACAATAAATATAGAAAGGTATGACGACAAGACACGCTTCATTGAATTGCAGATAGTGAGATATTTAGTAAAGGCAATGCGAACCAACCGCAAAGATAAAGCAAATAACATTGCCATTAAAATAAAACATGAAAATAAACTCAAACCCATTAGCATAACAGCAAGAGCGGAAGAGGGTAGGTTAATTTATCTTCCAGATATGAGCTACTACGCGGGAGCTATTACTTGGCTCATCACACATATAACTAACAAAATATCGGAGAAAAGCGCTATAGGTGAGACTTTTACCCTACCTTTAGAGCCCCTTATTTCTATAGCTAAAGATGTTCCTTTGACAGAAGCTTCCGCGGGCGGGTATATAAACAATGCTATCCAATCACTACAAAGAATTTCAGCCACTACTTTTGATATGCGTGATTTTTATGACGCAAAACATGATTCGATAAAAGATATAGAGCTTTTTTACAAGCTATTTAGATTGGAGGCGGTAGTTACTTACCAAGATGGAAAAAAAGTAGAAAAAAAAGCAGCTGTAATACAGTTCCCTCGTTCTACAGTACAAAATATTATTGCAGCGATAGAAAATAATGTTGCAATCAACGATATGTTGCTTATTGATAGTGATGTCTTCGCAACGAAAAATGAAATAGAAATTTTATTTGGTCTTTGGGCTAGAGAGCACCTTATTACCGGAAGACAGACACAACAAATCTATTCCTGGAATGAATTAAGAGAATCAGTGGCTCCATCATCAAGCTTAAACGAATTTAAACGCAAATTTTCTAATATGATTTTGGCTAATTCCGATCCCTCCTATAACGCAAAGATCAGTCCAGCTGTTGAAAATAAGATAGCAAAAAAAATTGGAACTAGCTTTCTTTCAGAGCAACGTAAAGGCGAACTTATTATTGAGTATGGTCGAGCAACAGTACAAGGCTACCTAATAAATATTGGTTTTTCAGAAGACCATGGCTATTCTGTCATTGCCTTTCGTCGTGATATGTCTGCGCTTCATATCCTGAGTAAAATTGAAAATAAAAGTTATTGAACCCAATCTAAATTCGGATCGAATGTTTACTAAAGTAAATCAATAACTAAGCATAGGATCGAATCTATATAAAGATCTCAAATAAATCGGGATCATTCTTGATCTATAGAGACATTCATATAAAGATTAGATCTGTTAAGGATACATCGGTTATTAAATCGAATCTTTAACCGGCTCATTGAAGAGCGAATGATCTTAGTTGGGAAGATAAGAAGCGCTAAAGAGACAAAACCCGCGAGTGTTGGCGCACTACACGGGTTTCAGGTTGTAACTTTTAGAACCGGTTACAATTTTATTCTAGCGGATTGACCGATCGCGTCAACTCCGTGAGCGTTTTTTATCAGCATTTATTAAAAATTGTTGGTAAAAAAATGAGTAAAAATACTAATTTTGTGTTCATGAGTACAGGCCTCTTTGAGCATCTCAGTGAAACAGAGGCTTATGTCTTTTCTTTCGTTTCGTATTTTGCGTGCGATGAGCAAAAAGGTAAACTTTTTAAGCGTTCGACAATAAGCCTGTGTAATAATCTTGGCTACTCTCCGAATACAATAAGATCCGCAATCAACAGTCTTGTCGAAAAGAAGTTCCTCGAGCATGCTGAGAAACCAGCGAATAAGACAAATAACTTGAAATATAGTTATATCGAAGAAGTATCTCATCACCTAACCATTGGGACTCATGAGTTCGCAAAAGAATTCTCTTCAGAATTAGCTGAACTCCTTTACGGGCTCAGAGGTGCGAAAAAACTGACTAAAAGACCGCTGAAAAACGTTTTCTTTAAAGTCTACGTAACAGCATTGCAAGCCAGTAAAAAAGGGGAGAAGTGGAAGCGAAATCAATCACGCCATCTGCACAAAGTGTTAGTCTTACACGGTTTTTTGCATAATAAATCTAAATGGAATGACAAGTATGTTAAAACCCCTCTAGCTCTGAGTGTTCCATATCTGTCAACGATGATGCAATGGTCAAGAAGCACAGTGAGGCGAGTTATAAACACACTTGTTGAATTAGGCTTTGTTAGCCTCAAGTTAGACACTAAAAAAGTTGTGTTTACGCGGGTAAAAATGGCTGAAAAAGTGAGGGCTGGGTACACAGCTCTCAGATCCACCTTAGTAAAGGCACAGTACGCCACGTTTATTCCGACTCAAGTAACAAAAGTTAGAAATGACGGTCTGAAAAGACCTGGAGCGTCCGCGACCCCAGCGGAACATTCAGCATTCCTCGCAGCAATGAAAAGCAAACATAGCTGTTAACGCAAAACCTATTTCACGAAGAATCCAGATGCTGGAGTTTTTTCGTGCCTGAAATTCAATATTCATCAATATATAACACGAAAATACCTTCACGACTGGCTCGTTGGCCCAAAATCTGCCTTATTTTCTGCCTATAGCTCTAGGTCAAGAGAGAAAAATACTAGAGATTACGATATGCCTATTCATCCGTGCTCATACTATTGTGAACAAAACCATCCATACGTTAATAGCACCATTGATAAGTAAAGAAATCCATTCAAAATAATATTGAGTCAAAACTATGCACATTAGAAATAGATAGAAAAAGTAATAAAAAGTTAAAGGGGGTAAACCCTATTTTAAAGTTATTTTTCTTATTGAAAGCGATGGTTATTGAGTGAACTGGAGTTGATGGGGTATACGTCAGCTAAAAATATATCAAAGCGGGCATTTCCTAGTAACGACTCTATGGCTGTAGAAAAACAAAAAAACTTAGCCAATTAAATCGTTTCCTATGTAAGAGGATTAAGATTATCTGCAATCAATTATTCATACATTAAATAAAGTACTGTTGTTGCAGACATCGTCAAAGACAAGGGAGCTTACAGCTAACATGCTCAGTATAGTCGATGTGTTAATATTCAACAGAACGGATTATTCAAATGGGATCAATCAGTATCTAATTTGGAAGGTGTGTGAGTTATAGGACAAAAATATTTCTATATATCTTTGCAAAGACTAACGTTATTAATGAAAACAGGAACGGGTTATGTTTTTTAGCACGATTGAATTTGACGAGCTTAAAGAATACAAAGACAAAGTAATGTACGTGTCAGGTTTTAGCGTAGTAGTTGTTTTGGCTGTTTTTTTTGCTTATGCATATCATTCCCCAGAAAGTGTGAATTGGGTCTGGGCAAGCGGTTTGTTTGCATACCCTGTTCTGCTAGGAATTCTTAATGACAAGCTCATTGAAACCAAGCCTAGCGTTGTTTGTGGTCTTTATTTAGGTTCGCTTCTCGCTTATACGATCATCATATTACTTGCGTTACTGCATTGGTTTAATGGAGGTGAAATAGGTGGAGAGTATGAGCCATTTCTTATAATTCTGGGGATAGGGGCGTTTGCTCTCGATTTCAGAATGCGGAAAACGTTCAAAATTAGTGAGTGATAAAAGCTCTCATCATGACTTCTAAAATAAATATTTGAAACACGATGAACTTTATAGGCCCTTTCATTATGGAGATATTGGTTTCGAAGCTGACGGAGAATTTGCAATTCAAACTGATGAAGAGCGAGCGGCCGTTGAGCACTCTGTAGTGATGGCTGATTCTGCTATAGCTGCTAGGGATGAGCATGATGATGTCTTGTCTGTGGCCATTAGAGGGCAAATTTTCAGAAAATTGGCGAGGACCAACAATAGGAAACAATCACAATGTGGTTCATTATAAACAAAGACAACCCTCCCAAGTTTTATACTGAAACTGGTTCACTGATTGAAGTACAGGGAATTGAGTGGACAAATGTGATCGTAACTACCGAGCGAACCTTTTCTTCATCACAATTTTTAGTTAAAGACAGCGACCAAGCGCTGTCCGTTTTACAAAACAGTCATGCGCAATGTTTCCAGTTGAAGAAAGATGCAAAAAAACTCGCTACCTCTTTAAATAATGGATGCTGGAAATATCTACAAATAAAATAGAAAGTAGGGTTTATCCCTTCAATGCCACGCTTTATACCAATTCAACCTGCTAAATTCCCTCCAATTTGTACTAGCGCGCTTATGTGCAACGTTATTCAAACCAGTAAAGAGAAGCATACCTGGTAAGGCCCACCAACATTCAGTGGCGGGGTAAGGAAAGTTAAGGCTGGTACTAGACGGATCGGTTATCCCTATTTGTTAGAAGTTCAAGGTGCCACCGCTATCGAAAATAACGAGTAAAAGCGTGAAAGAGAATTACAGTCAGTTGTTATGTGAAATAGGAAAGCGATTTGCCTTTATTGAAGCCAATTCTGTTGAACAAATAAATTTATGCAAGGAATTACGTCACAAAATTTATTGTGAAGAATTTAAATGGGAACCTGAAACTACTTCTGGATTAGAAATAAACAGCCACGATGAACTTGCAAAGTACTATCTAATGTTCGATAGAACAGAGGGTGAATTTATAGGAACGTTCAGAATTATCTTGGGTGCTGATTTGCCAATTGGTAAGCTCTTAGGGGAAGACCATATACTCCACCCGGCTCGAATAAATAACTACAGAAGCAACGGTGAAGTAAGCCGCTTTTCGTTACTCCGAAAATACAGAAACACCGGTATTACCCCCGCGTTAATTCTATTTGCTGGCTACACAGTCTCTTCAATGGGGTTGCATGGTGCATACATGGTGATGGAAAAAAGGCTTGCTAAGTTCATTACTTCAATAGGAGTTTCAGCGAGGAGATTAACTGAAGATATGCAGCTAAACGGCGTCCGTGCAGTGTATTACATCAGCTCGGCTGATGCTCTTACACCGATTGCAAAAGATGTGGGTTGGAACAATGAAGCTTTGAATAAGACATTTGAAGCATTCCACCTTAAGCGCGACATTACCGCCTAGTATAAATAAACAACGAATGGGGTTAAGGTCAATAAAGCCTATGCCCCTCAGAGGTAGACCATGCGATTTTCCATTTTAATTATGTTTGTAACACTATTTGTGATTGATGCTAGCAATGCTGAGACCTGGAGAGGACTAGAGGTTGCACCCGAGAACCGGTGCTCCCCCTTCGATAGGAAAAGCCAATACCCTTATCCCCAGTCTGTAGAAGATGAGATTGTCCGCTCAATGGGGGGGAAGGTATACGGCCCCTATACTGGAAGATACTTCAAGACAGATAGCGAAACAGATATCGAACATATTGTCAGTGTTTCTGAAGGGCATGATTCGGGCCTTTGTAAGGCTACACCAGAAGTGAGGATTGCTTTTGCTACAGACCCTCTAAATCTAACTCTAGCAGCCCCTAACGTGAATCGATGTGGTGCTGGTGGTAAATGTGGCTACGACGGCGGAGAATGGCTACCGGAAAGAAATAAGTGTTGGTTTAGTCATAGTGTTGTTGCTGTAAGAAAAAAGTACGGCTTAACGATTGATAGAGCAGAGGCAACTAGCCTTGAAGAGGTTATGAGTAACTGCTCAAGTTTTGAAATGGTCTTTGAGGACATACACACTGAGCAAATGGACTTTGCTGCTAGTGGCGCCAGTAACCCCTTAGAGCGGTATGACACGAACAACAACGGCAAGATTACCTGTGCTGAAGCTCGAAGTCATGGCATTACCCCTGTTAAAAGAGGCCACCCAGCTTATGAGTTTATGTATGACAGGGACGGTGACGGCATTGTTTGTGAGTAAAAAGATTAATTTATGTCTGAAGTATAGTGTTAAGTTAGTTAATTCGAGAACAAATTTTAAAACGGCTAGAAAGGAGTCAGCTGGTGGATAAATCACTTGCTAAAGGATTAGTGAACCGGATCATGCGCAAACTGCATCATCAGTTTAGTGAGCCGGACTTTGTGGTTCATGGTAGCCATCGCAAACAATGCAAGGCAGTACTTGCTAGGTGTAAGGAGCGTTCATCAGCCACACTGATTTCACAGCGCTTTAAAGATACAAAGAATTGGGAAGTTATATGGGGTGAATGGGTTTTGTTTTCTAGTAAGGCATCACTTAATGCGCCTCGCATGCCAATTGAAAGTTACGACAAAATTGCCTTTGATTTAACGTTTACTAATCCTAAAACGTCGATGGGCGCTGGCGTCTTCTTTGTAGAGCTTTCAAAACATTCGCTTGTAAGGCTCATTATGCGGTGCGGTCACGAGGTGAAAACGCCATCGGACCTTTGGAAATTTCTGCAGAGAATTACTCGCCAATTATTATTTGCCGCGCTTGAATTGTCTCGTTATAACAGTGGGGCAAACAATGAGGGGTATACACTTGATGAATACAAAGCGATTGCTAACGGTTTATCTCCTCAAACACAGCAATACATTATTATCGATGGCTTTTATATACCCTTAAGCTACACAATTAAGCCGAATAAATTCGGCGGGGTTTCTCGAGTAGTGACAGTGAAAACGTTTATGCCGGAAGAGTACGAAAGCAGTAAACGGGCATTGAAAAACGAAAAGCCCTTAACACCTGGGCGTGATTTTTTCGATTACACTGATGTATTTCCATTTTTGAAAAATAATATAGGGAGTTAGCTCCATCTGTTCAAAAAAAGAGCGGCATAACGCGCATAGTATCGTATAATAAGATTGAACGTTGAGAAGCGTCCGGCTATTTAAAATCGCAGTGATAAAAATTAAATAAAAATGAAAAAAGGGCAGTTCATAGCCCTCGCGTCAAGCGCTAACAGACATCTGGTGAAAACCATGAACTCTATTAGTTACGATTTTATTGAGACTATGTTCTCAGTTGAGCCAATAATTGCTTACCTTGTCATTGCATACTTTTATTTTAGTAGGTTATGCAAAACAATTGAGATGTACTGGCAAAGTAGAAAATAATCGCTGGTAATTTTTAGCTTTAAATTCCAAGCCCTCTTTATGAGGGCTTTTTTATATGTAGAAGCGGTGCTGGAGCGCTTGCTTCCGTGGCTATGTGCGAACCTGCGTTGAACAGTATTCCGAAGCTTCTTTGCGTTCATTATCAGAGTAAAACTCGCTGACAGTGCTGCCAAAGTAATTTGATGAGACTTTTAGGCCATCAGAAGAAACGGCGTCGAGCGTTAACCTGGTTCCATCTTGGATAAAGATAGTGTCTTCAGCGTATTTGACCTTTTGAATAACGTCCGCTGTTCCGTAGGAATAGCAAAAGTACCCGTTACCTGACTTATCGAAACTGAGGCTCGCGAGGTAAGGGCCCATGTTACCCGTCCAGAACCCAATGATTTGTGAGGGTGCTGGCTCAGCCTTTATCTGCACAAAATTGTTGTTAAGCATATCATCGACGGGAGACTGGCATCCGGCTAAAGCTAACGAGCCTAAAACGAGATATTTGCGTACATTCATAATCGTCCTTAATGTGAATAGGTGTGGTAGGTACCAGTGTAGTACGGAATGACCATAGTACGCGTGTTCCTGAAGAAAAAACACAACCACCTGCCAATCACTACGGCAACATACCCCTATACCGTCTTGCTAAACTTCCCGCAGCTTCGCTGCGGCGGCCGCGCGCTCCGCGCAGTTGTGCAGGTAGAACGTGAGAAATTGGCGAGCGAGTAGGTGAGGTAAGCGAAAGTGTGTCACAGGTAGTGGACAAGTAACGCACGTTTAGTATGGGGCAGGCTGGTGGATGTATAGTGGTGTGGGAGGTGAGTCTTTTTGTTGTGGGTGAGGCGTCCTCGTTTGTGCTTTAGTCAATGAGTCCGGCTAGGGTTCTTATGCTGGGTTGGTGAGAAAGGGTTTATTGGTTAATGGGGGGGGGGGGGGTATGTTGCCGTAGTAGTCACCCTAACCACTACTCTTCAAGTCTCTTTGCTCAATTAGACAAAAGTATAAAGTATGCTATATTTACAAGGCTACAAGTTGTCTATTGACAATCATTGTTTAATCCGCATCATTTTAGGTGCGGATTTTTTTACAATTGTAAATTGTCACTCTCTCTAAGCCTTTTATAGCTAGACTTATTTGGTTTATCTATCCTTATCTACAATAGTGTAAACACTGCCATATTTTTTTCTTTACGGTCAACATAGAGGAGCGTTCATTAAACGCATTTAGTGAAGAGTAATATCGATCGTCATAACTTCCATGTAGTTCTTAAGACAGACTCTCAATTAAAATATAACGAGATAGCGATATCAAAAAATAGAGTATAAGGAAGGTTTCGAACCACATTGAAGAAGGCAGTATTCGTTCAGTAGTTTTGTGTATTAAGATATGTACCCCCCTTTACAATTAACGTAAAATTATACTAACTAATATATTTTGACACCCTGTATTGGAGGTGAAAGTGGAAGGGAAACAAGTAGATGTCGTCCCGCAAGAACAAGGTAAGTCACATGGTGATAAACTAGTTTTAATTGTTGACGATGTCAACTTGATGTGTCATTTCTTGTACGAGACCTTAAAGCCAATCCCAAATATCGAAACCAGAACTACAGGAGACTTCTCTGCTGCTGAGTCAATTTTAGTTAATTCCCAAGTTGATTTGGCCATCATTGATATACATTTAAAAAACGCCTCAGGTCTGACGTTAGCAAAAAAAATTAGAGAAGGGCGTTACCTTTGTAGGCATGATATACCTATTTTGATTTTTTCGGGTAACACTTACAAAAAAGAAATTCAAATGTGCTTGGCTTACGATATAAGTGACATTCTAGCAAAACCTTTGAACGCCGGAACGGTGAGAGCTAGAGTTCGCAAAGCGCTTAAAAGAAATGTCCAATTAAAAAGCCCTGATTATTACAAAGCGATTGTGTCGACAAGTGGCGAAGCATATAAGACTGAATTTGCAGGGGCTTTTGTTAAAAACCTGCCTCCGCCTACTGCTAAGAAGAGAATTTCCACGAATCCAACTGATGAAGTCAAAAAACACTCATTTATTAAATGGCCGGAAGACCTTTCATCGGGATATCATCAAATAGATAGACGATTAAAACATGTAACATATCTATTAAATATGTTACACCATAGAAAGAGAACAACAGAAAAATATCCAAATATTGTCGAGGATATAAAAAATATTAGATTAGCAATTGACGATATACTTTATGTTGCAAAAGGATTAAAACAAAGCAACGCTGCAGATAGTATATGGCGACTTTTGTTTCAACGATTATCCGATTTTTCTAAGATAAAGTTGGAAACATTTGCAACAAAAACAAGCAACACTCATTACGTTAACAAGCAATTTAAGGAGGTTCGCTCTAAATGGTTGATTGTCTTGAGCAAGCCAGTTATGAAAGAAGTTCAAAGTGAAAAGCATAGATGATGTTAGGGGTCTAGAAATCATAGACATCAACACTTTTTTCTATAACTATGAGGGGCTGCCTCCTGAAGTACAGCGTGCTGCACTTTCTTCTTTCTTGCATGAGGGAGATGAATTCGTTAAAGAGATTCTTGACTCCGTAAATATTTTCGACAATGAATTAGAGAGAGCAACACACAGTTTGAAAACAATGAGTAAACTCATTGGTGCGATTCGAATCGTGAGCATCTGTGAATTGCTGGAACAGAAGTTGAGAGCGGGTGATGATGACGTTTTAAACCAAGCTCTTGCATACGAATGGGAAGTTCTTAAGAAACTGCTTGAAAATGAAAATTTTATTTTCAAGCATAAGTAGTGTGGGGAGGGAGAAAATGGTTCAAAATGAAATGTCCCATGTTAGATAAATTAATTTTAATTGTAGAAGATAACAAAATGGTATCCGATGTTGCCGCATATATTCTCAAAAGCAGTGGCTACGAGGTTATTGTTAAAGATGACTATGAAAGTGCAATCGAATGCCTTTCTACTCGAACAGATATATCATTACTTTTGACAGATATTATTTTGCCCAATGGTCGAAGAGGAACAGAAATTGCTGCGTTTGCCAGAGAAAAGTTCGCTAATTTACCTATTATTTTTACATCTGCGTTTTCAGATCAGCATTTAAATTTTTCTTCATCAACCTGCACTCATTTTATCCAAAAACCTTATAGAGCAAAACAACTCAAACAAACTGTGGATAACGTATTGTGATATGCCCTCACCACATTTTTTCCATGAAAAACATAGCGTAATTTATGCGTCGTTTCGTTCATTTTGCATTTGATGTAACCATTGAGCTATTTCATTTAACTCGAAAATATCGTCTGCCAAGTTGGCATCAATGGCTGCTTTAGGCATACCAAAAACCACCGAAGAGGATTCATCTTGTGCAACTACGTATCCTCCCGCTTGCTTTAAACTAGTGAGCCCCTTTATTCCATCATTTCCCATACCTGTCAGTATTAAAGCCAGTGATTTATCACCTAACGCTCTACCTACAGACTCAAACAGATAGTTTGCTGAGGGCCTGAACCCATTTATCGCTGGCGAACTACTCAAAAAAATACGCTCGTTAGAAGTAATTCCAATGTGGCTGTCATTTGTGCAGAGATAAACTTTACCACTGTAAATGCGCTCTCCCCCTTTGGCTACAATCACTTTTAGTTTCGTTACAGATTGCAACCATTCCGCAAACCCATTCGCAAAATCCGGTGCTATGTGTTGCACAAGCAAAATTGGTAGCGGAAAAGTATCGTCGAGATTGGTCAATATTTTTGCCAAAGCCTGGGGCCCCCCGGTTGAGGTTGCAATAGCAATAATTGAGTGCGTGCGCTTGATTTCTCTTTCAAGGTCTTTTTTTTGATGAGTTTTATACTTTCTTCTAAATTGTACGGTCTTTACATCTGATAAGGCTCTAATATGGTTTATGAGGTGTGTCACCTGTTTTTTCGAGTTACCGTGATTAAGGCCAGCAGGCTTTTCTAGAAGACCTACAGCACCGCACTCCAATGCTTTGATTGATAAAAATTTGTCTTGAGGATCACCTGTCGCCGTTATAATAATTATAGGCGTTGGACATCGGCTCATGATTTCGTGAGTAGCCGCAAAACCATCAACTTCGGGCATATGCAAGTCCATCAAAACAATGTCGGGCCTAAAATCTATGGTGAAATTTATGCCTTCTCGACCGTTTTTAGCAACAGCAACTATTTCAATATCATCGTATTCAGCAAAAATGAGTCCAAGATAAACGCAAACAGTAGGGGAGTCTTCAACTATGAGCAATCGAATTTTTTTCACTGGCCAATTAATCCTTTAATTATCTCTAAAAGGCCTGACTGATCAAACTGCCCTTTCTTCATATAAGCGTTAGCACCAGCCTCTAAACCTGCTAATTTATCACTCGAGTTTTCTCTTGCTGTAAGTAGGATTACCGGTATGCTTTTAAGAGCAGAAGTAGCTCTGATTTTTCGAGTTAACTCGAATCCATTCATAATGGGCATATCAACATCACTAACAACAAGGTCGATATTATTTGCGTGAAGGAGTGCCAACGCTTTTTCTCCATCTTCCGCAGACAACACTTTATAACCAGCCTCTTCCAGTATTGCGATTTCCAAAATTCTGGTTGTTATAGAGTCTTCTACTACTAACACAGTACGCGAGTTTTTATTAATAATATTAGTGTTCTCGGTAAAACCTCGGCGTGTAGGACTTGTTAAATTAAAACTTACAACGTGCGCGACATCAATAAGAAGAGCGATATCCCTGCCATCACGAATAGCTGCTCCGCTCAGACCGGGGCTTTCTCCAATCTGTTCAAATAGGGTTCTGACGATTACGGATTCTAGCCCTATTAACTGGTCAACTATGAGAACATATTTATGTGAATTGTGCTTTAAAACAATAGCTGCTTTAGCTAGGGTCGCCTTTCCAATGAATATTGGTGGTAGTTCAATGATAGGGTAAGTTTTGCCTTCTATCTCAATTAAATGGTTATGGACATTTTTATATTTGTATGATGAAGGTAGCGAGCAAGTATACTCAATATGATTGGGGTCTATTGCGATATTGGTATCAGCTACAGTTGCTATTAATACGTCGAAATTAGCTAAGTCTTGTGGGATAACCAAGTCAAATTGTATACCATTCCCTGGCGTCGACTCTACTGCGATGCTCCCCCTCATTTCCGAAATTGCACATTGGACAGCATATAAGCCAACCCCACGACCAGAGACTTTTGAGACTTTTTCACTGGTGGATACACCCGGCTGAAATAGTACATTCAGGTTGATATCGTCATTTAGGGACACGTCACCAAGCCCAACAATCGCTTTTCTTAAGCGATCGCGGTCGATACCTTTACCATCATCTGCATACAGTAACCTAATGTTCCGCCCTTCCTTGCGAACCTCAATTTCTATTTTACAGTGTGGGGCCTTCCCTTGGCGTACCCTTTCTTGGGTATCTTCAAAACCATGCTCTATTGAGTTTCTGGCTAAATGCATCAATACTGTTGTTAAGCGTTCAACGATGTATCTGTCAGTACTGTGATGAACTCCTCGAGCTTCAAAATTTACCGTCCGCTCCTCCGAACGAAGAAAAGCCTGTACCGGCTCGCACGCATCAGAGATAGGTTTCAGTCGAGATTTAAGAACAACTTTTTCTAGGGTTTTAAGTCGATTTTGTAATTCTGAGGATATTTTTTTTGTTTGCTCTTTAAGGGATGAAAGCATTTTACTTGCTTTGTCTATATCTTGTATAGCCTCTGTACGATTGGACGTGCAAAGATGAGATAAAACTTTTTCTACTTTCCCTATATTTTCGAGTACAGAGTTTCCCGAGCTCACAAGTAACTTAAGCTCCGACGTATTTGCCAGTAAATCATCAAGAATAAATGAGGGTAGGCGTATTGACTCGTTCGCATAATTGACCGCACCACGAACTAATGAACGCTGAGTTTCCTCTTCATCTTGTTGCAATGATTTACTTAAATCATTGTCTTTTGGTAATATTTGCTCTCCGCTGTTAGAATTTCTAAGTCTTTTAAGCGCTGTTAAGTTTTTTAGTGCAGTAGCTAAATCATCTTTGGAGATAAGCTTATCGGACTTTTTGAGTTCTGAAAGGAAACTCTCGAAAACGTGGCAAATATCCTCCACCTGACTATTTCCAACTGACCTCGCTGCGCCCTTTAAACTGTGAGCTGCCCTGAATAGCAAATTTAGCTTATCTTCATCTCGGCTATTGAATTTCATCCCTGGTATAACTTCGGACATCACTTGTAAATGCTCGTCCATTTCTAGATGAAACGTCTCAATTAGTCGCTTTTGAAGCTCCTCTTCATTCATGAGATCATCCTTTTACAATATCACGAAGCTTTGTTCCTAAATCCGATAAAGTCCCTGCTACTTGCTCATTTTGCTTCGAAGCGGATACAGTTTGCTGTGTAGCAAGCTTTACATCATCCATTGCTTGCTTAATTTGTGTTATTGCGTTGACTTGCTGGCCAGAAGCGGCAGATATTTGTATTGCTGCTTGAGCGTTTGTATTTATCGCCTCAACCAGGTCTGTAATTATTATTCCAGCGTTATTTACTGTCTCTGTAGACTCGTCTATTAACTTACTTTCCTGTTCAACGCCAAGCACGGCTTGATTAGCGGAAGATTTAATTTGTTCGAGTATCTCGTTTATGTCAGCCATGGACTTTTTCGACTCTAAAGCCAACTCTTTCACTTCCTTCGCTACCACGCTAAAGCCAAGACCATGTTCCCCGGCTCTAGAAGCTTCGATGCCGGCGTTGATACTTAATATATTTGTCTGTTCTGATATTTCTGATACAACTTCCACGATGTCGCCAATCGATTTCGCACTGTCAGCTAAGTCGAGTATCTTTCGTGCCATTGCATCGCTTTGTTCGCGTACACGCGCAAGCGCATAAACACTCGCTTCGACACCTTGAACACCATCTTGTCCCAACTTCGATGCGCTTTCCGCCGACTCGCTTACGATCTTAGCTTTGCTAGCGGTTTGATTGGCGCTTTGCAAAAGTTCTTCGACAGTTGAAGTCGTTTGTGCAATCGCTGCGGCTTGTTCTTTCGCACCAGCTGATTGTTGTGCTGTACTTGCTAGAATTTCTGAAGCACCACTTCCTAACGCCCCTACTGTCTCTCCCAAAGTCTTAAGCAGCGGTTTGGTAACCCATACAATTAAGCCTGCGGCAACCATGTAAATAAATACAAATATTATTTGCAAGTTATTGGCATAAGCAATCCTGTCTTCAGAGATATCATTAAAACGTGATATTGACGCCTGTATCCTTTCAATGAAAACGTCAGTCTCCTGAGTTAGCAACGCAATCATTTGAGTTTTTGAACCAATATTTTCTTCAGAGATCAGTTTTTGAAATAACGGTCTTGTGCGCGATTGCCACTGTTGCTCTCCTTCTTCTAGACGAGATAGTAGCTCAGGATCATCGGTGGGTTGGATACCCAGTTTTGGCTCTCCTTTTCTTAATATTTCAAAGCGAGCGTCAATTTCCCCTGAAAGTGAAGCTATTTCGCTTTCAAGTTTACTTGTTCTAGTATGCGCTGAATCATTTTGCTGTAGCTCCATCAGAGCCAAGTTAAGTTGTTTCTGCGCTAACGTACGCCCCCACCCATAAAGGTCTGCACTATTACTTAAGCCTTTCAGAGAGTTTACAGCCTGAATGCTAAGAGTTATTTGTGTGCCTGCTGTGATGAATAAGATACCGACGAGGAACCAAATTCTCTTCTGAAGACCCATCGATATCATTTTTACTTTTTTCACATCTTGCATACTTCCACCTTACTTGCTCTGTATCATCTTGTTATATTTATTAAAAAGTAATTTGCCATCAATAAACCAAATATTATTGTTTCTGGTTATCAGCAGCTCTTGCTCTATCCATTTTTCATTATCAGCTTCGGTAAAGATCAGTGTGGAATCTATTGTGATTAACTCCCCCACTTCGCAAAGGAATGCAAACCCTTTCTCGGCTTTTTGAAGTAAAAAAAGGCTTTCGGGCTGCTTTAACGCTTCATTCTCTTCTAGCTCAAGCCATTTAGATATATTAGCGATAGGAACTATTTTCCCATTCAGACTGGCTAGTCCGTTTACTAGTCCCCCGTTTAAACTTATTGATGTCGTGTGAGGCCGTTTGCATACCAAGCTAACAAGAGAATATTCAATAGCAAAAGTGTTTCCATGCAGAGCAAAAGTCAGCCAATAGTCTTTTGAAGCATCGCCTTCAACGTCAATTGGAGTGGCTAAGCGCTTTGTTCGTTCTCGCATTATCCTTCGCTCATTTTCACCAATCAGGTCACTCCAGTTATCATTGTTTGTCACGACTAACTCCCATCAATTTAATTAGTTCTTTATTTATCGCCTGTCTAAGATCCTCAAAATTATTTGTCTCTTTTGTAGTAGAGATTTCGCTGCTCGATAATATTTTATTGGCAAATAAGAATTGCTTTTTTGCTAAATATTTTTTATTCAAAGCTAAGTAACACATTGCTTTGAAATAGATATAAACAGGATGCACAGGTTCAAGGTACAACGCTTTAGTTAACGAATTCTCTGCTTCGGACAAGTTCCCCCCCTCCCATTGTTTCAATGCTTCCTGAAAATAAATTTCTGGTTCCATCGACACAGGAATTTTCGCTTTAATTAACTCGTGATTATGTGGGGTAAGCCCTAGTTCTTGTTCATTTTTTGATGTGTTAGTGTTTCTTGTATTTATAGAAAAGCGATGCGAGGCTGTCGGACTAGGTATTTTAGTCGCTCTGCGTAAAACACTAACTGAGCGGTCTATAGAGCTCGGGTGATAATGGTTAACATTTGAGGGTAATGTATTTCTTTTAAGTGTTACCGGTTTTTGAAAAACAAGGCCATCTGTCGTTTCTTTTGGCATTAATAAATCAAGATAAGTTGTAATTGGGTCGGAGGGACCTGGTATAAGCCATCCACCAGGTTTCAACATTTCAATCAATCGAAAAGCAAGGTCATTCGTATCCGCGGGTTGAAGATAAATCATAAGGTTACGACATAAAATAAAATCAAAACGGTTAGAATACTCACCACCTTCATATTCAGATGATTTCAACAGATTCTCACACTGAAACAGAGTTTGTTTCTTTACCTCATCTGTAACGCTGTGTTTACCGTTCTTATATTCCCTCAAATAGGTTGTAAGGTCAGAAAAGGCATTTATGTTACGAAGTGACCAAGATGAGTAATTACCTTCTTTAGCATTCCGAATATTTTCACTGCTGATGTCAATGCCTCTCACTGTGTATTGCACGCCTGCTTGTTCTAATAGCATCGAACAGCTGTACGCCTCCTCACCAGTTGAGCATCCCGCCGATAAGACTTCATATTGTTTTGTATTCCTGAGGTCATCACGCTCGACTTCTTGACGAATAAATACAAAGTGTCCCTCGTGCCTAAAAAAATACGTTTCTCCAACCACGAGTTTGTCTATAAGGCGCTGAACGGCGAGGGGGTTCGACTTCAACGTTAACGCTAAATCGGATTCTAATTGGATATTTTCCTGAATGGACCATTCTGATATCTTAATTTTTGCGTCCGCGACTCTGCATTCAGCAAGCCCTAAATTAAGAAGCTGTGAGATTTCTGCAAATGTTTCTTTTGAAATTGTGCCCATTAGTGCGTTTTTTCTTTAGAAGAATCATTCTCACAGTACTTATCAAACATTAGTTCGTAAAATTCCTCTTTAATATCGCTAGTTATCAATGTTGATAGATCACAAATTGAAACAGCATCTGAACTTAAC
The DNA here is from genome assembly GCF_010500865.1 of Alteromonas profundi. GTDB lineage: Bacteria > Pseudomonadota > Gammaproteobacteria > Enterobacterales > Alteromonadaceae > Alteromonas > Alteromonas profundi. The sequence continues at coordinate 59,514 of NZ_JAAAWN010000016.1, read as the reverse complement.
TTCATTAAAAGAGGAGCACCATATTTTGTTGTCAACGTGTTCTTCTTATGCAGTTCAGACGCAACAAAACTGATTGTTCCAATTATCTCATCGATCATGATCGAGAATCTCATTTCATCGCACTTCAATACTAAAAAATAGTGTGAACGAGACACCGCTGAGGTTCCAAGACCAAGCCGTTTTCTTATATCGAATACAGGTATGAAGTTCCCCCTACAATTAAACGCACAATCAAAGTAATTATTTGTCGAAAGCGTTTCAATTACATTTACAGCAAGCTGTACCTCCACAACATGGTGAATAGGTATAGCAATCGCAAGATTTTTGACCTTAACTGAGAAAAACTCTTCTGTCTTTTTATTCACAATTATGTCTCGAATAACCACTGGAGGCAGACCTATACTTTAGTCGCACAATAAAGTAATGTAAACGGAACTCTCGTCAAGTAGGGGGATCCACCTATTTATGATAAATGATATAATTCAGATACTTAATTATATGCCGATTTCTCAGTAGGTTAATACTTAATCTAGTTGTGGAAAGCGTGAAATAGAGGGCGAAATTTGGACTCAGTTTTAATTTTAGATGATGAACCTGATATCGCACTGGCGTTCAGCCGTGTAGCAGAAACAGTGGGTTACAAGAGCTCTTTTACAGTAAACCCTGCCGACTTTTTAAAACGGGTTGTTGATGAGTGCCCATCCCATATTTTATTAGATCTTCAAATGCCGGATATGGATGGCGTCGAAGTATTGAGACATTTGGCAGCAATGGGGTGTAAAGCGAAGATAATCCTAATTAGTGGCTTTGATCCAAGGGTAGTAACCGTAGCCGCAAAACTTGGAGTAGAGCAAGGATTAACAATCTGTGAAGCACTGAGTAAACCACTGCCAGCCAGAGAGCTTAAGGCAATTTTAACTAAGTACCGTTCTATGTTCGACTGTAGCCCTGATGCTTTGAGAACGGCATTGCAAAATCAAGAGTTTTTTTTGAAGCTTCAACCGAAACTTGCTCTTAGAGAAAGAGTGATATCAGGTTTCGAGGCGCTACTTCGATGGAATCATCCTCAGTTTGGAGAAATTTTGCCAAACAAATTTATTCCTGAATTCGAAAAGCATAATTTATTCAAATTATTGTCAGATTATGTGGTAGAGCACTCATGTATTTCAGTTAAGAAAATAGACGCTTCTGGTTGTGTTCCAATTCAAACTTCAGTCAATATTTCTGCCGGCGACTTGAGTGATCTTGAGCTAGCGAACAGACTCAAACGTATCTGTTCTAGTAATTTTGTAGACCCTCGCCAAATAACTTTGGAGATAACTGAAACAGTGGCAATGGCAGATCCAGTCACTGCGATGGATAACCTGACACGTCTTAGGCTTGCTGGGTTTAAGCTGTCGCTTGACGACTTTGGAACCGGCTTTTCATCGCTAGCCTTTTTACGAAACATGCCCTTTAATGAGATTAAAATAGACATGTTATTTGTTAGAGAAGCACTGCGTTCAAAGAGTGACCAAACCATCATAAAAGCTATAAATTCTTTAGGTAAAGCATTCAATATGAGCGTTGTCGCAGAGGGTTGCGAAGACGCTGAAACCCTTGACCTTTTAGAAAAATTAGAGTGCGATTTCGCGCAGGGCTTTCACATTTCGCGTCCCCTGACTGTTGATGATGCTATCGAGTTTCTTCACAGTCACTCGAATTAGGAGCAAATAATGAACAACGACAGTGACTTGAGGCGATCAAACGCCAGCAGAGCGGATATTTTAGTTGTCGAGGATAGTCCTACACAAGCACAGAAATTGGCGTGGCTGCTGGAGCAAGCGAACTATAGCGTGCGAACTGTCTCAAATGGACGTGAGGCATTGCAAAGAATGAAAGTACAGTTGCCGGAGCTAGTAATAACCGATGTAGTTATGCCGGAAATGGATGGATATGAATTAAGTGAGACCATACGAAACGAATTTGGATTTGATGTTCCCGTAATGCTAGTCACAAGCTTAAAGTCCGCCAGTGATGTTTTACGAGGATTAAAAGTTGGTGCTGATAATTTTCTAACGAAGCCTTACCAAAATGACTACCTTTTAGACCAAGTAGATTACTTGTTATCAAACAGACGACTACGTGGTAAAAGGAAAATGGAACTCGGCATAGAAATTGAATTTGGTGGAGAGCGACATTTTATTACTGCGGACCGACAGCAGATTTTAGACCTTCTGATATCCACATATCACGAATCGGTCTATTTAAACCAAGAGCTTGAACACCAGTCAATGAAGCTGAAAAAGCAGCTCCAACTTCAAAATATTCAGATGAGACTTTCTAACGACTTACAAGCGTGTTTGTCAATAGAAGAACTATTTTGTACAGCCTCTAAATTACTAGTCTCATTAGAGCAAGTGGAAGCTGTATGGTTTTGCGAAGGGGTGGAAAATGACCATATCAAGGTTTTAAAAAGCACTCACCCTCACCTAAAAAGTGGAAAAATTGTACCTCAATGTACGTGTATGAAAACTGTGGCAAGTGACGCGGAAAACTCCCCTAAAGCTTGCTTATTGACAGAATCGCTGCAAAGTCAAGGGAAGCATCATTATCTCCCTTTAAAGTTCGATAAAGGACATGCTTACTCGTTACATTTTTTCTTGACTGAAGAAAGTATAAAGTACGAGGATTTATCAACATTTTTTGCTACATGTTTACAACAAATAGAAACTAACTTAGATCGTATCACTCTTCTAAACGCTCTTGAGAAAAAAGTAGAACTCCGTACAACCGAGTTAGCCAATTCCGAGAAGCGATTTCGTGCCATTAGTGAATCAGCGTTATTCGGCGTTGCCATCGTTAGCGGTGACTTAATTGTCGAGTTTTTAAATGATACCGCGAAGTCATTATTGAAATATCAAAATTTGCAAGACATTAAATTGCGGGAAGTCATTAATCTGAATACAATTCCAGCTACCTTTAATGAAGATATTGACGCATCGTGGATGGGACGTCCATTCCCCGGAGAGATGATAGATGCAGACGGAAATGCACTTTCTGCGCTGTTAATGTTATCACCATTAAACGATGATACACCGTCGTTATTGTTATCATTCATAGATTTAACTGACTTAAAACAAGCAGAGGACAAGCTAGCACACATGCAAAGGCTGGAAAGTGTTGCAAGTCTTTCTGGGGGAATTGCACATGACTTTAACAACCTACTTTCCATTATACTAGGCAGTACGGATACGCTCACTGATAACACAGCTACTCTTGAGGAAAAAAGGGAGGCCACGCAAAGTATTATAAGAGCTGCTTCTAGTGGTTCAGAACTATCTAACCAATTACTAACTTTTGCACGTCGAAAGCCTGTTCGTGGCGAGTTTATCAAGGTCAGCAGCTTCTTTACTTCCCTTAGCAAATTTATTCTACGGTTATTACCTACCAATATCCAGTTGAATTTCATCTGTGAAAACCCTGACCTAGAAGTATTCACAGACTATAGTCAGTTGGAAAATGTCTTCCTCAATCTGGCTATTAATTCGAGAGACGCAATGCCCAACGGAGGTCAGATAATAGTAAGTGCTGAACTTGCCGAAAGGATAAATGATGTTGAAACACTTACCGATTCTGCAATTAAAGGTGACTTTGTCAAAATGGAGGTTAAAGACAACGGAATAGGAATTCCTCCAGAAATTCAAGAAAAAATTATAGAGCCTTTTTTCACAACAAAAGAGGAGGGAAAAGGCACAGGATTGGGGTTGGCAATGGTGTATGGCTTTATAAAACAGTGTAACGGCTATATAAAGATCGAATCCAACGGTGAAGGTACTACTGTCACTCTGTTGTTACCGTTAGCTCACTCGATTGACGTTAGGTTGAAAGAAAATTCTCTTCTTACAAACGCCACTAATAGCAGCGGTGAGAGTATACTCATTGTGGAAGACAACGAAGAAGTTGCCTTAATTGTAAAAAGACACCTCACTGCATTGGGTTACAAGCCTTTACTGGCCACGAGTTTCCAAAAAGCGGAGTTATTGCTTACACAGAATTGTGAGGATATTGCGCTTGTGATTACTGACTACTTTCTCGATGGAAAGCATACTGGCGAAGAAATTGTCTCTTTAGTAGGTAAAGTCTCACCATCAATGCCAGTCATTTTAGCGACAGGGTCTGATTTTAACGGCTTTCAAGTATCAGGTAACAATCACTCAAAGTGTAGATTACTAAGAAAGCCTTATCGACGTGAGGAGTTAAATAACGTCATAAAAGAATTATTACCTAAAAGTTAGAACTGGATATGAAAAATGTTTCAACGACTTAAGTATTTATTGCTAACAAACAGGGGAAGGATGTGGTTAGTTTTTATTGCGACGTTGATTTTATTGTCTGCTGCTAGCTATTCAGTTTTTCAAGTTACCAAGTTAAGTGTAATTGAGGATGCGAAACACGACTCTCTAATCCATGTTCAAGCAATAGACCGAGAGGTTCGCTTTCTATTATCAGAAGCCAGCTCTGTTTTGCACATTCTCAGTTTAAGTACAGAATTACAGGGTGAGAGCTGTAAAACTATTTTGAACAGTACGCTTAACTCATCTTCTATTAATTCTCGCTTTGGTGGTATTGCCTTGGTAAGCGATAGTAAGCAAGTAGTTTGCAGCACCTATTCTGATAGCGAAGGAAAAGATTTAAGTTCGCTCAATCTATTCAACTTGGAGGCGGAAATTGGCCAATTGAACGTGGGACGGTTAAGGAATGGTGAACTGTCTGGTAGTCAAGTGATTCCTCTTGCGATTAAGTTTGTTAATAAGCAGGGCACGCCTTATTTTCTCGCACTAGCAATTAAAGTTGAGTCGTTATTCTCAATTCTTCAGCAACAACCACTGGACGAATATTCCGCAACATTCATCATCGATCATAACGGTATGATAATAGCATCTCGCCACCCCAAGGGAGCTAAATACTGGCAAGGCCGCTCTGTGTTGAAATCTCCACTTTACCAACAGGTACATTCCGAGGACATTGGTGCCAGAGTTGGGCCTGGCTTAGACAACATCACTCGGGTTTATGCGTTTAAGGAAGCGAGTTTAGACGGTATTCACATGCATATCGTTGCCACACAGGAAAGGCAAGCTCTACTCCTAGATTTCTTTGGTAAGTTGGGGGGCCCTATTTTCGTTTCATTGTTTTCAATGTTAGTTTTTTTAGTTCTGATGACAGCGCTTGTATACCTATTTTATTATAGAAGTATTCAAGCTCTAGTCGGTTACGCGTTCGATATTTCCCAAGATTTGAGTTGGGAAAACGAAAATCCCCCAGAGTCCTCACCGTTTACCAGTAACATACTGGAAGTAGAAAATGCGATCCTTCAGTTAAAGCACGCCAAGAGTTTACTCGAGAAACGCACCACTGAACTAAGATTTACACAGGAAGTTGCAGGAATAATCTCTTGGACATTTGAGTACTCAAGCAATGAATTTTTACTAAGTGGGCCATTTAAACTTGTTTTACCGGAGCTGGATATTAATTTGAAATCATTGGACGATTTATCCAAGTACTTAAGTTACCCCGAAAAGAAAAATTTTTCTAAGGCGTTGAATGAGCTTTTCAATAAGCATGAAGTATTGTCAATTGTTCTGCCGTGTCAGGTTCCCGCAAAAGGTGGACCTATAATTCATCAGATTAAAGTTTATGGCGAATTTATACAACGCGCTGATATTGAAAAACCCAAATTTATCGGCTTTATTCAAAACTTAACGTCCTATATTTCCGTCACAAAAAAATTGGAGCGAACAGAATATTTTTTAAAGGCATTACTTGATAACTTGGAAAGTAGCGTCATTGCTTGTAATGCGAACGGAGTAATAGAAGTTTTTAATTCCACTTCGGAGAAAATTTACCAAAAGTCATATTCTGCGATTCACGTCACTGAATTACCTAGTTATTACTCAATTCATGACTCCAGTGGCGAAAACCTTCTGAAGCCTAACGAGTTCCAACTACACCGAGCGTTGTTGGGTGAGTATATTTCAGATGAGCTTGTTACTGTAAAACCTAAGGGTCTAAATCCTAAAAATTTACTCGTTCAGGGACAACCTATACTTAACAGACAGGGGGAAAAAGTTGGAGCTGTGATAATTCAAACGGATATTACGCTCAAAATGGTTCGCGAACTAGAATTTAAAAAGCAAGAAGAACAATTAAGAACTGTTTTTAATTCAAGCTTTGACGGATTAATTCTTTGTACAACATCTGGTAGTATCATTCGAGCTAATGATGCTTTAGCACGTTTATTTGGAAAAGATAGAAAGATCAACGTTGGAGATAATATTCGCAATTTATTCAGAGAAAAAGAATGGCATTCATTGCTAAATAATATGGTTAGCGTCGCTGATAATAATGCACAGACCTCTGAACTCAGCCTATTCTCGAATGAAAAAGTTGACATGACGATAGAGGTAAGATGCGCAAAGCTTCAAAATGAAAAAGAAAACTTATTATTATTCGTTATTCGGGATATATCCCAGAGAAAACAAGCTGAAGAAAAAAACATATCCATTCAACGTGTTGAGGCTGTTTCTCAGTTAACGGGAGGGATAGCCCATGACTTTAATAATCTACTTCAAGTGATATTTATGAACCTAGATTTACTTGAATGTGAGCTAGAAGGCAATAAGGCTGTGATGCCATTTATTGAAGCCTGCCTAAAAGCGGCTACTCGCGGGGGGGTGTTAACCAAACATCTACTATCTTTCACCAAACAGCGGTCAATGTATTTAAAAGCCGTAGAATTAAACAGCTTGCTCAGCGAAATTAGCGAGTTTTTCTTAGCGCTTTTCGACAAAAAACACAAAATTGAGTTAAGGCTATGTGATGAGCCAGTGCTAATTGAAACAGATGAAGCTCAATTTAAAATGGCATTGACCCATTTGGTAATTAACGCGTCTGAATCCTTGAATGGAAGTGGCACCATCCAAATAGGAATATTAAAGGAAAACAACGTCGATAAAACTGTATCAGAGTGCCTAATTTTCGTCTCAGACAATGGTCAAGGAATGTCAGGTGATACCGTTAAGCGAGCTATTGAGCCATTCTTCACAACAAAAAAAATTGGTCAAGGGTCTGGGTTAGGGTTATCAATGGTGTACGGGTTTGTGAAACAATGTTCTGGTGATTTAAAGATTGAAAGTAATCTGGGGGAAGGAACGAGGGTTACAATGACCTTTCCACTGCTACCCTCAACAAATTAGATGAAATAGCCTTTTCAGCATTAAATAGCTCCGCTACAGAAACAGGAAGAGACTTCCGTGATAATATATCCCCATAGCGCTTCATAATAACTTGCCAAATTTTACATAACCCTTGTTATGAATTTCGACCGTAGAGCAATAATTAATAAGAGTAATTCCTTTGATTTTTTCCGATAGAGTCGTTTGTAGGAGTAGGAGGGAAAGGAGTAGGGAGCTGCAATCACTGGTTATCTAAGCAAGAATCAATAGCAGATAAAGTAGTTCGACCTTCTATGGTAAGCTGAATCGACCAGATTGGTCAAATTACAATTCAAACACTATTTATAACTAGCTAAAAGCAATGGCGCTGTTCACCCGTCTATCACTCGCACGAGCGCCACTAGACGAAAACCAAAGGACAATAGTTACTACCCAGTAAACCCAACTTATTTAGCTGAAAAATCACTTCAAAAACGCTAGTATCGCTAGTGTTACAGTTAAGGTAATTTTCCCCTTATGATAAACGTTGACCAATACCCAGTTTTAAAGTCTCTCTTATGGGATATGCAAAATGTTTCTGAATTATCAGAGGCTGATGCATACCTGTATTACGAGAGCAGGTGGCGATTTGTTGATGAAGCTGAAATGACCCAAGCTGAACATGCACTTTTACAGGAACTGATTAAGACAGAAGGAAAGGGCGTATTTGTGCCTAGTGGCTAGGTTATGTGGTAGAAGAAAATGCGATATAACACCGTTCATAAGGCATTACTTCAGTTTGATAGAGCATTCTTTCTTGAGAATAAAGTTCTATTCGAGGGAAACACACGCATTGCCAACCAATTTTATGATCAATTTCGGGCGCATACATCGGTTGGTTCTTAGACTATGGCTGCGAAAAAGGTTAATCTGATCTCCAATAAATATTGTAAATGTAGTATCAAGGAATGATTATGAAAAGCATGTTACTTGTTTCCCCTTATTAATCGGAGGATGTGCTTCTGAAAATAGCTCTCCGAAAGCGATACTTATGGATTTAATTGAGCAGAAAAACCCAGTAGCTATTTATTGGGTAAACAGCTTTTCTGGTTCTGGTGCGAAGTTCAAATGGCACTATCCAACAGACGAATACAAGAGCCTCAACAAACTAAATGAAGCATGCAACATATGGTTTGAAAACTCATCACCCGATATCAAGTCAACTCTTATCAGCGCATTGGAAGATGATGCTAGGGGGGCAACCTTACCTGAAATAGCGAATACGCTTGAAACACTTTCGACTGACGCAGACATCACTAAATACATGGACTATTTTACAGCTAGCTATACATTCTTTGTAAATCCGTCCTACAAAACTAAACAGCATTTTATGAATACCGGTATCTCAGATTCAGCCAGAGAAGACGCGCGCAAGGTAACTAAAAAAAACGCTTCAAACGAAAACTTTATTGCCTGCTCCATGTTCTCCCCGCTTTTTGGGGCAATTGGATATGAAGGGTTCGCGAAAGATACGTATAATAGAACGGCGAACGTATTATCTACCAAGAACAGGAGAGAGTTGTTAGAGAAAGTGCCGGATTTCTAGGTTCTTCACTTCATTGATATCTATTGAAGAGACTGAATGTGCTCCCTATAGACGACAATTCGCCGCTTTATTCCCATTATATCCTCTTGTTAATTGCGTTCTATTGTTAAAGTGGAATGGATCAATCCAATAGCTGCTTCTATTGATACAACAATGTCGTCATGACTTATTATGAATTTTTTTTCGGTAGGGTGCTGTAACATTAGCAAGTTCGTTAAGACTACCTCCGCTTGCTCAAACCGCTTCATATCTTCTAATTCCAAAATAATAGTTGGCATTGCTTACCTTGCTTGCTTAATTAATTACAGAAATTGTCGCACTTTAAGCATAAAGCTATCACCTGGATTATGGGATGGAATTTTTCGAGGAGACTAGTTCTCATTTGCCAAAGTAACGAAGGGCACTATTCACCGAATTGATTAGCTAGATATAAGCTAAAGTGGGAATTTTATGCGAGAACCACCAGTAGTATTAGTAAAGACATGGTATGAACTTTTATTAAAGGCAGAAGACGAAAATTCTAAGATGGACCCGCGGGGGCATTTGAACGAGAACCTACGGTTTTGAACCCAGTGACCACGTCGAAACCGTAGGTTTCCGTCGAATCATCCCTTCTCCTCATCTTCAATAAAGTATGTACCGTTGGGTAACACATGCTTATAGGGCAACAACGAGATATGAGATAAGGTCTCGTCGTCGATTTTCTCCCCTTGCTGCCGAAGCTGCTCCACAATGTCGCTTATCTTGATGGTGTTCCAGTACAGAATGGCATTGGACACAAAGCTGAGACTACTGGCCTTGTTCATGATTTCTTCATAGTCGCCTGTGGTGAATTCACCCTGTTCCGCAAAGAATATCCAGCGCGGCAGTTTATGTCGGTATTCCCCTTTATTCAGTTGCCGTTGGACGGTTTGACGGAGTTCTTTGTCAGTCAGGTACCGCAGAATGTATTCGGTCTTGATAATCCGCCCCAAGTTCGTAAAGGCTTTGGTGAGGCGATCCGAAGGTGAACTATTGGTTAATCGTTGGACGATGACGTGTGCTGGCGCAGTTTTCTGCTTCAGTGAAATCGCCACTCGCATCATATATTCCCACTGTTCCTCAATGATGGCCAGATCGGCTGTTTTGGTGAGTAAATGGTTGAGGTCGCCGTAATCGACGGTTTTGTCAATACGGTAAAGCTGCTGATCTTTGAGATCCCGAATGCGCGGCATAAAGTAGAATCCGAGCAAATGACAGAGTGCGAAGACGATTTCGGTATAGCCATGTGTATCGGTGGTGTGCTCCCGGATTTTCAGAATCGTGTTGTTTTCCAGCAGGCCGTCCAAAACATACAGCGCTTCACGCGGGCTACAGGAAATAATCTTGGTGCTGAACACTGAATATTGATCGGAAACGTGGGTGTAGATCCCGATGGCTTTTTCATAATAACCGTAGTAGCGGGGATAGTAAGAAGCCAACAGGCTGTCGGCGCGGATTTTAAAGCGTTGCGCATCCGATGAGGACAATGTACCGGTGCCGTGCACCGCACTCAACGGCAGCTCATGGTGTTGATTCACAATTTCAGCACTGGCGTTGATCAGGGTTTCCTCTCGAATATAGTATTGCAGGATATGCCGGAGCATATCGACGGTCACACCTTTAACGCTATTGCTCATGGATACGACACCCAGGTTGGTGGCCTGCGAAATAATGGCGGCCATCAGGCTTTTGTAAAAGGCTTTGGGGCGCGATTGATGGTGCTGGATAGGGACAAAATGACGGCTGTAATGTGTCATTTGATCTACTTCCATCAGAAGCTGTTCGATACGTATGCTGGGCATATGTGCATCGATCACTTTTTGCAGTTGGTTGACTTTATCCGGGACCTCGAGCTTGTCATCACGTTTGAGTTTCAATCGGCCGTTTTGAATTTCCGCGAAGTTGTCCAGGCCGAACAGCTTTTTCGCTTCAGAGACTGATTCGTGGAACTGCGTTGAAATGGCGGCTCGAACTTCGTGCGGTGGAGGCTGTTGAAGTTCGGTATAGACAGCCTGTCTGGTTTCATCCCAACTGGGTTCATTTAAGGTGAGATCCCAGAACGAAACATGCTGCTTACTCTGCGGCAAGTACAAATCGCCGGAACGCAAGGCGTCTTTCATAGCGAGAGCCAATCCCATTTCCCAAACGTTGCGATTGATGTTACCGGCTTGATCTTTAAGGGTGCGGCGTAGTTCGCGGGGAATGAATGCTGTCGGTGTGTTCTCGGGTAGCTTTTTCAGGTCGCCATCATCCAATTTCCGGACGAACTCAATAGCTTTTATCAGCGGCCCGGAACCTTTAGCCACTTCAAATGGTAACCGGATAAAGTCGGCAAAATATTTTCGTAAACTGGGATAACGGGCCAGCAACAAATCGCAGTAGCCGCGTTCCTCCAGGCGTTTAAAAATGTGCAGGTCGTCAATGGATGCCAGCAGATGTTTCTCGTCAATGCGTTGCCACAAGTCCTTCTTGTACAATGGCTGTTCATCCGGCCATTCCAGCAAAACATGCGTGGTTTCAAGCACAGCATCGATGGCTTTCTTTTGGCGCTTGCGAAACTCCTTGTGTTTTTTGTCGTGGCTGTTTTTGGTTTGCCGGCATAGCTCTGTCATGTACTGATCATGCATTTTGACCAGATGATCCAACAGGATCTTGCGGGATTCCAACAGGAAGCAAATCATCAATGCATAGCGCTTATGGTCCTTGAAGCGCTTCATGTCCTTAGCGCTGTAACGCTTGGTCAGTCGGTACAGGTAGTTAAGAAAAGCGGTATCAATGACCTTTTCTTCGAACTCATTAATGCCGGTGGACACCAGATTGTCATAGCGTTCCAAATAGCGTTTCAGTGATGATATTTTCGCACCCGGCGGGTACTCTTTGAGTTGGTTGAAGTAGGTTCGTTGATTGCCGTCGGTGGCTTGCAACAAATCGTCAATGGCATCGCGTAATTCCGGCGACATCTGATCAAACACTTGCTCAAAAAGCTGAGCGTGTACCTGGTTACATATGCGGATGATCTGTCTTTCGATCGTCGTGGGGCCAGGTAAAACAATACGTTTCAACAGAAGGTGGCGTTCTGCCCGGTGAAAAAGTTCATCCGGAAGCAGTCCCTGTTGGGCATGTTCTTCAATCCAGCGGTCCAGATCTGCTTCCACTTTGTCGTCAAACCGATGAAAGCCCAGGTACTTGAGGATATTGTTCCGGTGTTCCAACACCGTGGCTTCTCTTTCGGGCACTTCCACCGTTAGCGTAGGAGGAAGATCGAGTTGACTACTCAGGTAGCTGATCACTCGTGGCGAAAGATCATGGAGCTGGTTTAGAAACCGGCCATAGAGGCGCATGGCACACAGTTGGATGGCAAATCCCAGGCGATATTGCTTGCGATACTTGTTGACGACCTCGCAATCACGACGGCTTAGCGTCCAATCGCGAACCATTTCCTCATCGGAGAATCGTTGCGGCAATATTAACGGTTGGTACCGCTGCTGATCGGTTAAGAACTGCTCTTTGGCTGTCATAGGACCTCACTTGGCTCCGGTCACGCCAACTGCGCTATAGCGCTGTTTTTATTGATGGATGCGGTATTTAAAGGTGCATCACCGCCTTTAAAGGCAATCGCTCTTGCCCAGGGGTTATTCGGTTTAAAAATGTGTAGAGGTTATAACATATATGTACTAAGATCTACGCATGTCCTGGATACTGCTGATACTTTCACTCCCCACTGAAAACGCCACCGTGCGCATGCGGGCATGGCGCGCCATCAAAGCCCTGGGGGCCGTTTCGCTGCGTGATGGCGTCTATCTACTGCCAGCCATCTCTGATCATGCCGAAAAGCTAGAGGCAATTGCCCAGGATGTCCGTGATAGTGGCGGGACCGCCCATGTACTGCACGCTAATGATCCTGAAACCGAAGCGTTCCCCCGCTATTCGATCGCTCGGAAGACTATGAGTCGCTGGACTCGGCGATGGCGGACCTGCGGGCAAAGCTCTTGCCGGAAACCGCCATGGAGGTCATGAAGGAAACACGCAAACTGCGCAAAAGCTTCACGCGACTGTCAGCCATCGATTTTTTCCCCGGTGCCGCGCGGGATCGAATCGATACGGCTCTGAAACAGCTGGAAAGCGATGCCAACCGGGTCTTGTCTCCCGATGAGCCGCAGCCCGAACCTCGCACAATCCGCCGTCTTGATCGAGCCGATTATCAAGGCAGGCTCTGGGCGACGCGGCGTCGGCCGTGGGTGGACCGTTTGGCCAGTGCCTGGCTGATTGGCCGCTTCATCGATCCATCCGCACGCTTTTTATGGCTGGCCTCGCCGGACGACTGCCCGGATGAGGCGCTGGGGTTCGATTTCGATGGGGCGACCTTTACTCACGTGGAAGAAAAAGTCACTTTCGAAACGCTGCTGGCGAGCTTCGACCTGGATTCACCCGCGCTACTCCGGCTTGGAAAACTCGTGCACTACCTCGATGTGGGGGGACATCAGCCGCCGGAGGCCGCCGGGGTCGAGTGTGTATTGATAGGGCTGCGCGAAACCCATAGCGATGATGATCAATTATTACAAGCTGCCAATCAGGTTTTCGACAGCCTGTTGGTCACTTACGGTAAGGAACAATAACCATGCACGAACCGTCAACTTCATCTGTACCGCCAAGCAGCGGGTCCAATCAAATCACCAGGGATGCGACCGCTGGTAACCTCAATGCATTCGGCCATCACATCACCTTCGGGGAGGCCGTGCGTGTCTGGTTGCGGGTCGCCATCCTGAGCTTTGGCGGTCCCGCCGGCCAGATCGCGGTGATGCACCGTATTCTGGTGGATGAAAAGCAATGGGTCAGTGAGAGCCGCTTCCTGCACGCGCTGAATTACTGCATGGTGCTGCCCGGACCTGAAGCCCAGCAACTGGCCACCTATATCGGCTGGCTGCTGCATGGCATCAAGGGTGGACTGGTTGCGGGCGCCCTGTTCGTGCTGCCGGGCTTTCTCAGCATTCTGGTGCTCAGTCTGCTCTACGCTGGATTTCAGGAAGCGTCACTGGTGCAGGCCCTGTTTTTCGGTATCAAGGCGGCCGTGCTGGCGATCGTGATCCAGGCGGTGATCCGCATCGGCAAGCGCGTCCTCAAGAACGCCTACATGTACGCATTGGCGGTCGCCGCTTTCGTGGCGATCTTCTTCTTTGCCGTGCCTTTCCCGATCGTAATCGTTACCGCCGGATTGATCGGTCTGCTGGGTCGGCATGTCGATCCGGAACGCTTTGTGGTCATCAAGGGGCACGATACCCCCGAGGACGCCGGGCGTGCGATTGATGCCATGATGGAGGGCGGCGCGGCAAGCCATACCCGGGCGTCACGGGGGCGGGCACTCAAGGTGCTCGCCGTCTGGCTGCCGCTGTGGTTTGCGCCACTTGTCGCCCTGCTTGTGACCTTGGGCTATGAGGATGTGTTCACCCAGATTGGGCTTTTCTTCAGCAAACTGGCGGTTGTCACCTTCGGTGGCGCCTATTCGGTGCTGGCCTACATGGCCCAGGAGGCGGTACAAAACTATGGATGGCTGGCACCGGGGGAAATGCTGGATGGTCTGGGTATGGCGGAAACTACACCCGGCCCGCTGATCCAAGTGGTGCAATTCGTGGGCTTTATGGGGGCCTTCCGGGCTCCGGGAACGCTCGACCCCTTCACAGCAGGCATCTTGGCATCGGTTTTAGCCACCTGGGTCACCTTCGTTCCCTGCTTTTTGTGGATCTTCCTGGGCGCGCCGTATGTGGAAACACTGCGCGGCAACCAGGCGGTGAGCGCGGCGCTGTCGGCGGTCACGGCGGCCGTGGTGGGCGTGATGCTGAATCTCGCCATCTGGTTCGCGGTGCACGTCGCCTTTAACGAGGTTGAAACTGTACGGGCCTATGGTATGCTACTGCTGATACCCGCCTGGGGCAGCATCCACATTGTCAGCGTCGCGCTGGCCGCGGGCGCCTTTATCGCTATGTTGCGCTTTAAGGTGGGCATGTTGCCGATGATTTTAGTCAGCGCACTGCTGGGTATTGTGTACCATCTGTTATTTGCAGGCGTCCCGGCGGCGTAACCCCCCAATACAGCCAAAAATGTTTCACAGCAACAAAAAAAGAGGAATAGCCATGACAATGTCTCCGCTTCGAGCATTCATTCTAATGTGCGCTTTATTCATTCAAGCATCCATAACAATGGCCGACGATTCCGGCCGCCTCGATGATAAGGCCATTGGCCAGGCGGCTGGCACCCAGGCAACGGCCAAACCTGATGGCGTGGTGCGTATCGGCTGGAAGCGCGACGACGTGCCCGTCACCGTTGACGGTATGAAGTTCCCGCCGCCGGCGGGCCTCGGGAGTTGGGCCGCGTTCAAGGCCTTGCCGGAGGGTGGTGTTATGGTGATGGGGGATACGGTGGTGTTTGAGGATGAAATCACCCCGGCCATGGACGCCGCCTTTGCCCACGGCCTGGACATCACCGCGCTGCACAACCATTTCGTGTTCGACCGTCCGCCGGTTTACTTTATGCACATCGGCGGCCATGGACGAAACGCCGAGTCACTCGCCGAAGGCGTCAAGGCCATGTGGGATGCCATTAAACAAGTGCGTAAAAAGCATCCCGTACCGCAAGAACGATTTCCGGGTGATGTGCCCGATATCACCGGCAAATACAACACCAAGACGTTGGAAAAGATTCTGGATGCCGAGGGCAGCCTTAACGGGCAGGTGCTGAAATTCACGTTCGGGCGCAGCGCCAGAATGCACGGTGTGGAATTTGGCGCATCCATGGGCCTGTCCACCTGGGCCGCCTTCTCCGGGAATGAGAAGCAGGCGGTCGTCGATGGGGATTTTGCCATGACCGCGGACGAGATCCAGCCGGTGATGCGGACGCTGCGTCAGGCGGGCATCCACATCGTGGCGCTGCACAACCATATGACCGGTGAAACGCCTTCCTACTATTTCCTGCATTATTGGGGCAAGGGCAAGCCCGAGGATCTGGCGAAAGCGATACGGGCAGCGCTGGAGACGCAAAGATGAATTGAGAGTGGGATTCGTGATTTGACGGGTTATACGGGGTCGATCAGCGTGACCAACTTTTCCATCAATATCAGCGAGGCATTATTCGAAAGTTGCTGGCCTTCTTCGATGTACTCCCAGACCGTTGCATCGCTTTTCCAGCCGCCTTGTTTCTTGATCAGCTCGAAGTCTACCCGTTCTCGAGCCGCCGAAGTGGAGAGGCCGCGGCGAAAACTGTGACTGCTCAACTCGGGCACGAAGTCGAACTGACAGGCCTTGCCCAGGGTTTTGAGCAAGTCATTAATTGCCCCTGGGTTCAGAGGCCTGGGCGTCACCTGATCCCAGCGGTTAACCGGCCTAAAGAGCGGGCCGCTATCAATCTCAGCGCTATCCATCCAGGCCTTGATTGCTGTAGCCGGACAACAACCTGGTGTACCGAAAGGTAAGGCGCGGGCCAGCCCTGTCGCCTGTTGATCCGTTTTGGAGCGCGGCAACCGGATGATCAGGCCTTCCGGCTCCCAATTCAGATCACTGATTTGAATGGCCACCAGTTCGCTGCGACGAAAAGCGCCGAAAAAGCCGGTCAACACCAGGGCGATATCCCTATGCTTCTTTTTGCTATCCGGCAAACACCGCAGGTAATCCACCATTTGTGCGATGTGTTCCAGGCGTAGGGCCTTGGCCTTGCGTTTGGGTTGGCCATGAGTGCGACGAATGCCTTCCATGGTTTTCCGCACCAGGGGATCGCGCACCGGATCAGTGACGCCTTGGTAATGGTGCCACTGGCTAATGGCGGTGAGGTGGAGATCTAACGTCCGGGCGTTGAGCGATTCGGCCCTGGCGAGCAGATAGCGCACCACCGTATCTCGGTCAGTCGGCAACCGGCCACCCCATTTCTCAAATTGGCGAATGGCGGATCGGTAGGCCTTGCGGGTGTTATCGGAGGTGGCCGCCTGGAGGTAGTGCCGCAGTGACTCGGATTCCCGATGAGCAATCTGGTTCGATTCCTCATTACGTAATGCTAAGTCGGTGGCCATTTTGGGTGGTTTGGTGTTCATGAATTGGATTCCTATCGGTGTCACCAGAAAGGCGGCTATGTACCGGCGTTACAAGCAGAAGATTTTCAGCTTAATACCATAGCCAACGATAACCTTGATTATCGAAGGTTAAAAATTGAAACTCAAGAAACTTTGATAAGCATAAATATAATGTTATATTACGTGTTACATAATACGTTACTAAATAGTTTGAGAGGAAATCTCCCTATGGCACGCGCCGGAGTCACTTTCCACGATGTCGCCAAAGCCGCCGAAGCCATCAAAACCCAAGGCCAGGAGCCTACGGTGGATCGAGTGCGGGAACATATGGGCACCGGCAGCAAAAGCACCATCGCGCCGCTGCTCAAGCGTTGGCGATCAGACAACGGAGAGGCAGCCGATATCGGTGGACTCCCGAACGACCTGGTGGAGGTAGTGAAATCACTCCACGAGCGGGTACAGCAGATGGCCGACCACCGTATTGAGGAGACCCGTCAGGAATTTGAGGCGTCAAATAAAGAACTCCGCAAAGAATTGGCCGATTCCAAAAACACCATCGCGCAACTTACTGCCCGACAACAGGATCTTGAGAGCCAGATTGAACGGCAGAACAAAGAAAAAAGCGCGTTAGACAAGTCTCTGGAAGATGTGCGTATCAGCCTGGTCAAAGCCGAGGCCCAACGAGACGAAGCCATTGTGCGAACCGCTGAATTAAAGGAAAGTATTGCGGAACTTAAGCAGGAAAATAAGGACATCCGCGATCATTTTGAACATTATCAGCAGCGCACTGCCGAAGACCGTCAGCAAGAACGCGAACAGTTCCGGATCGATACCCAGGGGTTGAAAGACCAGATGCAGGAACTGCAACACCGGTTCGACCAGGCTGAGTCAAGAGCGTCCGAGTTATTTGATGCCAATGCGCAGTTACAAAGCAATGCCGATAAACTTGAACAGACCAATGCGACGCTAAACAGGGATTTGAACGGAAAGGTAGATGAGACCCAGAACCTGAAGCGCAACCTTGAAGACGCCATGACGAAGAACCAGGAATACCAGCATAAAAATGAGCAATTGGCAGAAAAAATAGCAGCTCTCACTGCTCAGAAAGCAGATGTCGATAAGGAATTGGCCGTGTTATCCCAAGCTTTGAAGGCCACCAAAACCGAGTTGAAAACCATCCAGGATAAAGTGACGTATCTGACCGATGAGAACAAGGTAATTCTTCAGGAAAAGGCGATGATCCTAGGACAATTCAAACAACTCCAGGGTTCGCTATGAAAAAGGCTGTCACAGCATTGAATATTCGGTAATGTTCCAAAGATGACCAAGTTTTAAGGGCAAATGCCGGGTTAGCGGCTATCTGACGGAAACCTACGGTTTCGAGGGTGCCACAGGATTCAAAACCGTAGGTTTTCGTTCAAATGCCCCCGCTGGTCCAAGATACATGCTAGAAGGATGCTGTTAGGTGCATTTGGTACACAAGAGGCTGTGATGGAATTTCTTAAAAAAAACAAGATAATTTAACTGTGAAGAGGTGGCCGGTAGGGTATTTCATGCTGTGAGCATCCAAGCTGAACAAGGGGAGCTTTCCCTCCGGCCATGGCTCTCTGTCCCCTATTCTGGATGCCGAGAGTAATTCAAAAATTTGGTCAAAATATGGCCCTCCTTTTTGTATCATCAACCTCAAGGGTTGAAGCCACCTCAAGTGTACTTCAAACCTAAGTAGTCTTCCAAGACTCCGCATCAATTTATTTCGACTTTGGGCTTTATTTACACAGTTAGATGTTGTGAATACATAAAGAATTACTTCGAGCTGATTTCATAGAACTCAGAAGTGTAATTTTTCTCTTCATTCCCTAAAAACTCTTGGAAATCATCGCAGGTTTTGTTTTTGTTGTGCTTTTTAATTTCTGCGGCGATAAAAGTATGCGTTTTTAGCGCAAAATCCGTAAACCCGTCATCGGTGCAAAAGGCGCAATAAGCATTCTTAGGGTTCTTTGTACTATCGTTTTCTTTATAACTATTATCTTCGATTAAAAGGTTGCTGTTAATGTCTTTATAAAATGTATAACTGTAAACAGCATTCTTACCACGCCTATAGGTCATAGTGCCATGGTTACCTCTAACGTCATAATCTGTATACTTCAGCAATGGAGCGACAAGGATACTGTTCTCTTCACTGTAGACATGGCGGTAGTCGTACATTAAATGGCCAATAAGATTAGTGCACTCTGGTTGAAGAGACCAGCCTTCTACACGTTCAAAAAGTGGTGTCCTCTTCGCCGCAACATCTTCGTAGGATAGTCCAGAATTATAGCCGGGCAGAGTCGCACCACAACCGAATAATGAGATTGAAACCACAGGGAGGGTTGAGAAAATAATCCTTTTTATCATTTATAATTCCTAAAATAGTAAAGTGAAATTTGATTTTAAAGTAGCCTGACTCATTATCAACCTACTATTAATAATCGGCAAACTGCTCGCTCACCTAACTTTGGCCATACCCGTTTTACCAGCTTGATATTGTTGAGCGTAGCGTATAGCCATGGCTTCGCTTTTCCAGTTCCCCGAAAGCACAATTTCTGCCATAGGAACGTCAGCCTCCATGAGCGTGAGAACACCACCGGTGCGCGTGCTGTGGCAGGTAAATTTACCATCGGTGTTGATGGCCATACCTATAGCCTCATACCTCTTCAGTAGTGCCTGGTATTGCATAGGCTCTTTCTGAACAGTTTGTTTAGGGGAGAGCTTGCGAAATATATAACCATCAGTAATTTTTGCGTTATCGAGCCACTTTGTCAGTAACTCTGCAGTTTCGTCAGACAAATACCCGTAGTGGCCTTCACCCGATTGATCCGTTTTGGAACGCGGGGCAAATACTGTCTTAGCTTGCCAGTCGATATGATTGACTTCAATGGCCAGAATGTTGGATGCGCGAAAAAGTGTATCGAGTGCGACATTGACCAGCACCGCATCGCGTAAACCCAATAACGAGTCTACATTTAACACACGATTTGCTACACGCACATCATTTAACTTTAATGGCTTTGCTTGCTTTTGCGCCGCTGGTTTTTCTTTAAGCCTCCCATTCACATAACGACTGAAAAGCTTGGAGTGCTTCCATGGGTCGGGTAACTCGCTTACGCCAATGAAAAAGCGCACCGACGCGAGCTTTCGTTTGATGGTGTGATGTTTAAGCTCAGACGCCATAAGTTCATCGAAGAACGCCTGGCATGCAGTCTTAGTAATTTTCCAATCACTTGCCAGTGCCGGCAATGCATGTGCCCGACAAAACTTAAGGTATTGATTGAAATCAGACTGATAAGCCTTACGCGTATTCAGCGACATCGTTTCCCACACTGAGTCTCTTAGCTCAGTTAAATTTTGAACCACCAGCGTTCGATGTTCTTCATTCAGCGAAAAGTCGCTTTGCGCTAACGCGATTTCATTTGCCATGCTATTAATCGATATAACTGTAATTATCTATAATAATAAAATAGCACAGCAAAGAGAGTAAATAAAGCGTTACATATAACGCTTGCACAAAATAACAATAGTAGGGTAGCTACAGTCGTGATATAAAAGCGTTATAAGTAACGCAAACGCAGGGCAGGGTAGTGAGCAACGATACGGTTTGGCAGGAATATATAGAAAATAATTTTGATAAATTCATTTCATCTTTAAAAAGCGACGATTTTATAAGTGGCGAAAAAGAAATTATAAGCGATGAAGATATTAATTTTTTAGAGCCTAAAAAGACTTATGATTGCCTTAGAAAAATAATTACTCAAGATGCCATTAAAAAGCTTCAAAATAGATTTAGAGCGCACAAACACAGAGAAAAAAGAGGAATAAAAAACCTTCAATTAAAATCACATTCTCTTAATATGCTTGATAAGTTTAAAGCGCAGGTGGGCGCCGACACATTGGAAGAGGCGATAGACTTTTTATTGTCACCGGACTATCGCGAGTATGAACACGATGTGGACCTGGCTAAGCAGCGGTTAGGCGAAGGAAACTTTGATAGCACCGAATTGATGCTCGACAGCTTTACCAAAAGACTGAAAAACTACGACAGAGAGCGCTTATCGTTAATGATCGCGCTGGCGTTCAACGAAGGCTGGAGAGCTGCAAAGCAAACAAAAAAGCGTACCGGCAATCCCCGCCAAGAAGCGCTCAACCAGTCAGACTTATATAACAGCGTAGTGAAATTAATAGCAAGGAGTAATAATGTTGATTGAAGATAACACATGGAAAATTTTTGCGCCCTACAACATATTGGTGTCGCTTAGAGGGCTAATGGACGAAGTCTGTAACCAGATTGTCGAATATAGAAACAGCGTGCCCATTGTGCCAGTACTGTGCCTGCCTACAGCCGCTAAGGAAATATCGCTGACACCGCTCATTATGCAATCTGCCTACAATCTACAGAGAAATGACAAGGCGGTCTTTTATCCAGTATCGGAGCTGACCGCTACACGAAATAAAAATGAATCAAAGGGGCGCATTGATATAGGTCTATTCAGTAAGAGACACGCCACTTTTATTGAATGCAAAGCTGTAAGAACCAGCGCAACCAACAACAACAACAACAATAGAATTTAAAAGGCGTTAAACAAAGCAACGGATCAGCTTCTCGATATAGATATGGAGACACTGCTATTCAATTCACCAAAAGATACAATTAGTAATATTCGTGCGAATAACAAGCTTATACCAATGGTCGCAATCAATGTGACATGCGATAAGAATAGGGTAGAAGATCGAGACAGTCTATTTTTGAAAAAAGTAGAATCAATTCGTGATGGTTTCCGAAATTCAATGATAGTACAGGTCAGATATAAGCCGCACTTTATTCGTTATAATGGTGACATTGATGTAAAAGTTGAGGATAGAAAGCTAATGTCTATTGGTCATGTTTTTATTTTAAAAGAAGTTTTCAAAAGCTAAATTTGGTGAGTCTCAACTTGTTCTGACATTTTAGATAATAGAAAGGTATCAATTACGAAGGGCTGTTGTTTACGTGAAGTAGAAGTTTGCACTCTGGGGGACAGAGATCGGCTATGAGTAAAGCGGACATTGACCACAACCAATGCGCTGGTCCGCTTCAGACAAATAGCAGACGGTCAATGTCGAGATGTCGAACCACCGATTTGTGTCAAAATCGGACATTCAAAAATGTTAAGAAAATGCCAATCTATTTAGTAAGTTAAGATATCAGATTGATTCCAATTAGCTTGAGAACAAGTGCAAATACCCCAAAACACACCACTGTTATCCCAGCACTCATCGCTAATGCCGGCCAAAAGCCAAAGCGATGAAGAAGTGATGGAAAGATCAGAAACATTGGTAATGTAGGTACAACGTACCAGAAAGTATACCAAGCATGGTTGGCTATCTTTTCCATCGGTTGCTTTTCAACGTACAGCCAGATCATGGCTAGAATGGTTACCATCGGGAGTGCCACAATAAGTGCGCCTAGCTTATCACTGCGCTTTGCAACTTCAGAAGCAGCGACGACGACTGCCGCAGTCACTAAATACTTTGTAATTAACCAACCCATATTACCTCCACCTCAAAAAACCGATTGCCTATCGGTTTTTTTTTTGTAACTATAACACTATTATTGGAAGAGAATAGTGTTATGCAGTTAGGTGAATTAGAAAAACAGGTTTTGCAGTATCTGTGGAATGCGTCTGAAGCTGACGCGAAACAAGTACATGCCGTGCTTGGGCAGTCTCGTGGGAATTCACTCAATACCATTCAGAGCACCTTGGATCGCTTGTTTAAAAAAGGTTTGTTGAGCCGAACCAAACAGGGGCACGCCTATTGTTACCGAGCAAAAGTAGACAGGGAAGCATTGATAGCGACGCTTATCACCAACGTGACCAGCGATTTTGTTGAAGACGGTGAGCATAGCTTGATTGCAGCATTCAGCTCAGCTTCTGCCAATCTGGATGATGCCCAACTTGATAAGCTGGAACAGTTGATAGAACAACAACGCAAGTTGCGCAAAGGGAACTAACGAACATGTTGGTGGGAAATATGGCAATAACACTGAATTTACTGAGCATTGCTGTGCTGGTATTTGCTATCAGTGTGGTTTTCATTGCCGTTATTTCACCATTCACTCTTCACCGAATAGCACAATTCACCTTTGGGATTCGCAAAGTCATCTTGTGGTCATTAGTGACTGCGCCGTGGTGGATCGCAATCAGTTGCGTAGGATTTTTCTGGCCGAGGCAGCAAGACATATTCCCCGCGGCTTTGCTAAACGACTTTGCGCACTGGCACCACGTCGATATTTTTAGTTTCACCAGTTGGCATGCTGTTACCTTGTTATCGGCCTCTGCATATTTGCTCTGGTCAGTGACAAGAACCGTTTATATTCGTAGAAAGCAAGCATCATCGATGGCAGATTTGATTGGCTTATCTGATATCAAATTACAGCATATCAACGGTAAGCAGGGGTATTATTCGTTACCGCTGCCAATACCGGCAGCCTTTACCACAGGGCTGCTGTCTCCGAAAATCTATGTTACAACCGCGCTCAAAGAACGGGTTAATGAGCAGGAGTTGGATATCATCGTCCGCCATGAAATAGCGCATGTTGAATCGCGCGATCCTTTATTCAAAGTTGTCTTTGCGACATTTGCGGCTTTTTTCCCTATTACTGCGACGCGTGAACTTATCAAGCAATTTACTTTATTGACCGAGCAGATGGCAGATAGTGCGGTGACCAAGGAATATGACAACTTAGATGTTGCTCAAACCTTGATTAATGTCGCACGCATGCAGCGAAGTGTAGACTCCATGCACAACAACATGGGCTGCGATGGCTTGCAAACGAGCTATTTCGGTAATGATCAAACCAGTGTGCGCGTGCAAAGCCTTATTAGCCCGGTGATGTCTTCGTCCCGACTAGCAATGGGCTTTGCAATCATATTGTTTGCTTCTGCGCCTCTGTTAACCGCTTCTACGGTTGATAGTCTCCACCACATTATCGAAACCTTTTTCACCCATTAAGTAAGGACTGGGAATGAAAGAAATTCTTTGTAAACGCAAGACTAAAAAACCGATTGGCTATCGGTTTTCTGCTGTACTTGCCGGAGTTGGTTTACTCTTATCAGCGACAGCCGCATCAGAGGAAACTTCTCAGGTTATCAGCCTACCTGAAGCCGTGATGATGACCTTAAATTATCACCCAGAATTGAAGGCTTTACTGTCACAGGAGCAGGTTTGGCAGGGGCGTATTCAACAAGCTGGTGTCGGTGAACGTCCCCAAATTGGGCTGATGATTGAAGATGCGATGGGTACGGGTGAACATAGTGCGCTAAAAAGCACGCAATCAACACTGACGTATTCGTGGTTGTTACAGCAGGAACAAATCGATAGCAGGGTGAATGCCGCAAAAAGCGAAGCCACAAAACTGGTACTTGAAAAGCAGATTAAAGCACTCGATTTGTCTGCATTGGTGGCCAAGCACTATATCGACATTCTGGTTAAGCAAGAGCGTCTTAAGCTAAATCAGATGGCCGCAACTCAGGCAGAAGAAGTGGTAGAAGCGATAGCTAAGCGAGTGAAAGCAGGTAAGAGCTCAAGTGTTGAGGTACAACTGGCAAAAGCAGAGCTGATACGCCGGGAATTGGCCGTAGAAGACGTAGAACATGAACTCAAGGCCAGTCAGTATCAACTGGCCTCTCTGTGGGGTAAACCTGCTCAGAACTATCATCTGAACGGCAATTTGCTCAGCGTACCGGCTGTTCCATCGGTTGAAAACCAACTGGCCCTGCTCAAGCAAAATCCTCGCTTACAACAGTTCGTTAGCGACCAGCGTATCGCCCAGTCGCAAATGGAACTGGCACGAATAGAAGCTAAACCCCAATGGCAGTTCACAGCCGGACTACGCCGCTATGAAGCGACCGATGATTTTGGTTTGGTTGCCGGGATTTCCATTCCGTGGGGCGATGGCAACCGCAATGCCGGGATGATTGCAGCTCTGCAAGCAGAGCAGGATGTATTAGCCAGCGAACAAAGTGCGTTGATGCAATCATTGGACGCACAACTTTATGTATTGCTACAGGAAATGGCGCATTCACAGCACGTGATACACACCGTGCAAACAGACATTGTGCCCACGTTGGAAACTGCCTTATCTGAAGCAAATAATGCTTTTGAAAAAGGCCAACTTAGTTACAACCAATACAGCGGCGTGCGCCGAGAATTACTTAGCGCACAAACACAGTTGCTTGAAGCGTTTGAAAGCCTGCATTTGCAGCATATTGAAATTCAACGCCTGACCGGTACATCCCTATCTCAGTGAGACAAATTATGAAAAACAATAAAATCCTTTCGTCATTGAGTTTGGCGATGTTATTAAACCTCAGCTTAGACTTAGTCAGCCTTCCGGTAATGGCATCATCTGCGCCTGCTGCTGAACAGCCTGAACCAGAAAAAGGCCCACATCGGGGACGTATGTTACGTGATGGTGATTTCGCTTTGGAGTTGTCAATTTTCGAAACGGGCGTTCCTCCTGAATTTCGTGTTTGGCTCACCAAAGAAGGCCAACCTATCGATCCAAAGTCGGTAGATTTGAACGTTAAATTGACCCGCTTGGGTAATGTTGTTGATGACATTAATTTCTATGTTCAAGGTGATTTCCTGCGCGGTGACATGGAAATCTATGAACCCCATTCTTTTGTGGTCACCATCGAAGCTAAGCATCAGGGTAAATCCTACCGCTGGCAATATGACAACTTCGAAGGGCGTACCATTATTGAGCAAGCTGTGGCAGAGGCAATGGATATTCAAACGGCTATCGCAGGACCTGCGACCCTGCATCAAACTATCCCTGCCTACGGCACGTTGGCACTGCCTGTGGGGGCGCAACGTTCTGTTTCGGCTCGATTTGATGGGGAAATTACCAAATTGCATGTGGGTTTCGGTGAAGAGGTGAAGAAAGGGCAAACGCTGTTAACGGTAGAAAGTAATGAGAGCCTGAAGCCTTATCAAGTTAAAGCGCCGTCGGATGGCGTTATCACAGAGCAGTTTGCGAATGCGGGAGAACAAACTGCCAGCCGCACCTTACTGAGCATTACAGATAGCAGCCAATACATTGCAAAGCTGGCTGTTTATCCAAGCGATTATCAAAAAGTCTGTAAAGGTTCAGTGGTGAACTTGCAGGTTGAAGGTGTGGATAGAAACTACCAAGGCACCATTTCGTTTATCGAACCAAAGGTGCGGTATGATCAGGCTCGCATCGTGTGGGTAACCTTACCTAACGAAAAGGGTGAATTGACCACTGGCAGCTTCGTTCGAGCGCATATTGAAGTCGCTACCATAGACGTACCACTGGCGGTTAAGCGCGTTGGTTTACAAGGTTTTCGCGATTTTACGGTGGTTTATGCCAAAGTCGGTGAACAGTATGAAGTACGTATGCTGGAGTTGGGACGTGAGGGCGGAGAATGGGTTGAAGTGCTCGGCGGATTGAATCCGGGCACCGAGTATGTAACCGAGAACAGCTACATCTTAAAAGCCGACATTGAAAAGTCGGGCGCATCACACGACCACTAGGAGCGTAAATCATGTTGGAATCGATTTTACGCTTTTCGATAAAGCGAAAATTTCTTGTGTTGGTGATGGTAATGGCTGTTGCCGGACTGGGGATATGGAATTTCACTAAGTTGCCGATTGATGCGGTGCCAGATATCACCAATGTACAGGTGATGATCAACACTGAAGCAGCAGGTTATACACCGCTTGAGATAGAGCAACGGGTCACATTTCCATTGGAAACCGCTCTGGCAGGCTTGCCGGGGCTGACCTATACCCGCTCTGTCTCGCGCTATGGGTTATCTCAGGTAGTCGCCATATTCAGTGACGAGACGGATGTGTACTTTGCTCGCCAGTTGGTGAATGAACGATTATCCGCCGCCCGTTCTGAACTGCCGACAGGATTGGAGCCTCAGCTTGGCCCCATTGCTACGGGCTTGGGTGAAATATTCATGTTCACCGTAGATGCCGAACCTGATGCCACCCATGCAGATGGTTCGCCCATCACACCGATGGATTTACGCACAGTTCACGACTGGACTATCAGGCCACAGTTGATGCGTGTGCCGGGTGTAGTGGAAGTAAACCCTATTGGTGGGTTTGAACGTGAAATACTGATTGCCTTCAAACCTGAAAAGCTGCTGGCATTTGGTTTAACCCAAGCGGATGTGGTCGATGCCATTGCCAGCAACAACCAGAATCAAGGCGCAGGTTTTATTGAACAAAACGGTGCGCAGTGGCTGCTCAGAATACCCGGACAGGCCGAAGATATTGCGGCAATAGGCCGTATTCCACTGAAATCGACTAAAGGTTCTGCGCTGACCATTAAGGACGTTGCGGATATTGAAAATGGTCAGGGTTTACGTACCGGTGCTGCAACGCAAAATGGCCGCGAAGTGGTCATGAGTACCGTGTTCATGTTGATTGGCGAGAACAGTCGTACCGTGGCGCATACCGTCGGCGAGAAGCTGAAAGAAATCAACGCTAGTCTGCCCGAAGGCATTGTGGCTACCGCTGTTTATGACCGCACTAAACTTGTAGATAAAACCTTACAGACAGTTCAAACCAACCTGTTGGAAGGGGCGCTTCTAGTTATTGTGGTGCTGTTTGTTCTTTTAGGTAACTTCCGGGCAGCCTTTTTAACCGCGCTGGTGATCCCCTTTGCCATGTTAATGACCATTACCGGCATGGTTCAGACCCGCGTAAGTGCTAATCTGATGAGCCTTGGAGCACTCGATTTCGGCTTGTTGGTTGATGGTGCGATTATTATTGTTGAGAACTGTTTGCGCAGGCTCAGCCAAAGTGCTCCATCTTCGGACCAAGAGCACGCCCCATTACCACTTAGAGAGCGCATGGAGTTGGTGTTTGACGCTACCCGTGAAGTGATCCGCCCGGCTTTGTTTGGTGTGTTTATCATCACAGCCGTTTACCTGCCCATTTTTGCGCTGGAAGGTGTGGAAGGCAAAATGTTCCACCCTATGGCGATTACTGTTGTCATCGCTTTATTAAGTGCGATGTTGCTCTCCGTCACCTTTGTACCCGCTACCATTGCGTTGTTGTTTAAAAAGCCAGTCAAAGAAAAACACAGTGCGCTGATTCGTGGAGCCGGAGTCTTATATCGTCCTGCGTTAAGCTGGGTGCTGAAAGGCCGTTGGATAGTTGTATTAGCTGCGTCACTAATGGTGGTGGTATTTGGCTATCAGGCAACCAGACTAGGAAGCGAATTTGCCCCCAATCTGGATGAAGGGGATATTGCTATGCACGCTCTGCGCATTCCGGGTACGTCACTGAGTCAGGCTATTGCGTTACAGGAAACGCTGGAAAACAAAATTAAGCAGATGCCGGAAGTAGAGCGAGTGTTTGCCAAAATCGGCACCGCTGATGTGGCTACTGATGCCGTTCCACCCAGTGTGGCGGATAACTTCATTATTTTAAAATCCCGTGAGCAATGGCCTGATCCTGATAAGCCGAAAGAGCTAATTGTCGAAGAGCTCGCAGCTCTGGTTGCGCCCATACCCGGCAACCGCTACGAATTTCTGCAACCCATTCAGATGCGCTTTAACGAGCTACTGGCTGGCGTTCGGGCTGAGCTGGCCATCAAGGTATTTGGAGACGACTTTGATATTCTCACAGGTTTAGGCGCCGAAATTGAATCTGCTATTTCTCAGATAGAAGGCATTGCCGATATTCAGGTTGAACAGACTACCGGCTTACCCATGCTGAATATTGTGCCTGACCATCAAAAACTCATGCAGCACGATATCAGTCTTGGTGATGTGCAGTCGCAGGTAGCTACCGCTATGGGCGGCACAGTTGCCGGTAAGTTTTATCAGGGCGATGTTCGCTCAGACATTGTTGTGCGCTTAGGCGAATCACGCCGACAGGATATTGATGCGCTTAATTACCTACCCATAACGTTGCCCGATGGTCATAGCATTCCGCTACAAGAATTGGTGTCGCTGGAGCTGGTGTCCGGGGCCAACCAGATAAACCGGGAAAATGGCAAACGCCGGGTGGTGGTCACCGCCAATGTGCGTGGACGTGATTTAGGTAGCTTTGTGGCTGATATTCAGCAAGCTGTGGCGGAAAAAGTCGAAATTCCGGCAGGTTACTGGGTAGAGTACGGTGGCACTTACCAGAAGCTACAGTCGGCTTCCAAGCGCCTTAGTATTGTTGTACCGGTTACCTTGCTAATGATCATCGGTTTGCTGATTTTAGCACTGAACTCGTTTAAAGACGCGATGATCATCTTTACCGGAGTGCCACTGGCATTAACGGGCGGAATTGCTGCGCTTTTATTGCGTGATATCCCATTTTCCATCTCGGCGGCGGTGGGTTTTATCGCCTTGTCTGGTATCGCCATTTTGAATGGTCTGGTAATGGTGTCTTTTATCCGTGAATTACGCAAAGAAGGCGTGAATCTGAATCAGGCCATTTTTGACGGTGCGTTAACGAGATTGCGCCCGGTATTAACGACCGCATTGGTGGCATCACTGGGATTCATCCCGATGGCGCTCAATACCGGCATTGGCTCTGAAGTTCAGCGTCCATTGGCTACGGTGGTGATAGGCGGGATCATTTCATCCACCTTGCTTACCCTGTTCGTTATTCCGGCCTTATATCGCATTTTACACAAAGAAAAGGAGTCACTTTTGACTGACACAGAAGTATTGGAGTCGTCTGATGCCAAATAGTCTTATTAAACTCAGCTTAACTCTGCTGCTGGGCGCATTAGCCTTGATCAGCATTGATGTATTCGCACATGGGGTGGACGATAATACTCGCGCATTTCTGGAACAAAACCAAGGTGTGCAGTTTATTCCGTTTTTGTACATCGGGGCTAAGCATATGATCACCGGCTATGACCATTTGCTGTTCTTGGTGGGTGTGATCTTCTTTCTGTACCGCAGCAAGGAAGTACTGCTGTACGTGACCATGTTTACTATTGGTCACAGCACAACCTTACTGTTTGGTGTGCTGAGCGATATTCAGGTTAACGCCTATCTGATTGACGCTGTCATAGGTTTATCTGTCGTTTACAAAGGCTTTGATAACTTAGGTGGTTTCAAACGCTGTTTTAACTGGCAACCCAACACGCAATGGGCGGTACTGATCTTTGGCTTATTTCACGGTTTTGGATTGGCAACCAAATTACAGGAATTCCATTTACCGGAAGAGGGGCTTATTACTAATCTGATTGCCTTTAACATCGGAGTTGAACTGGGCCAGTTTGCAGCACTCGTGTTTATCCTGATCGCCATCAACGCTTGGCGAAAACTGCCTTCGTTCCAGCGGTTCTCTACCGTGACCAACACGGCGCTGATGAGTGCTGGTGTCATGTTGATGGGATATCAGCTTACCGGCTACATCGTTAATTAAACTTATAACAAGAGAATATTATGCAACACACTGTTAGTACAAAAACCTTAGTCAAAGCCAGTATCACCGCAACAATTGTGGCGGCAATTGCGTTGGTGACTTTTATTCTTCCAGCGGAATACAACATCGACCCAACAGGAATCGGGCAAAAACTAGGGCTGACGACCCTAGCACAAGCGAATGAATCTGATGTTGTTGTTTCTACCAACAATGCTGATACCAATACTTCAGGCAGTCAGGAATTTAAGACCATTGAAGTCGTCGTGCCAGCCGGACGCGGTGTCGAATACAAATTTGCCATGCAGCAATATGCAAAAATGACTTATGAATGGCTGACCGACGGTGAAGCCCTTTATTTCGATTTACATGGTGAGCCGGAAGGCGATACCACCGGGTATTTCGAGAGCTATACCATAGCGACATCCAATGAGATGAAAGGAAGCTTTACTGCTCCTTTCGCCGGTTCACATGGTTGGTATTGGAAAAACAAATCGGACAAGCCTATTGCTGTGCAGCTTTTGGTAAAGGGCGAATACCAAGTAATTGGTCTGAAGCAATAAATCAACTTATTAAAATTGGAGAATATGATGAAAAAAACGTTATCAGCAGTGGTACTTTGCTGCACATTAATCAGTGGTAGTGCTCTGGCACATGGCGATCATGGTGTCATCAGCGGCCAGAAAGCCATCAGCATTGCAGCTAAATCTGTGACGCAAATGACCTTCAAAGATTTTGGCTTTGAAGTGGGTAAACTGGATGAATCGTGGAAAGACTTGACGCCTGAAAAGTTCAGTGTCGTTAGTGTTGAAGAAGAGTTCTATGTGGTAAGTGCCTCAAATTCTGATGCTGCCAAGCAAGTCTTTTTCAAGATAGCCAACAATGGTCAGGTACTGGGTGTAAAAGCTAAGAACGACTTTTAAAGACGAGGATGTAGGTGGGCACTGAGAGTTGACGCCCAGTGTCTATCCATCATTTCTAGCAATATAGGTGTATCCCTTTTTGCAGACTGCTTCAATGAAAAGCGTTTACCCCGAACTTCCGCTTTCACTCATTGCCGTCATTAGAATCTCAATCTTCCAGCGACCGCTTTACGTACGGAGCAGCCCAACAGCATCGGAGGCACCTTGAGACAATAGTAACCAGACTGTCACTATCGGCTTATGCAGTGATGAGCTTCAGTCTCTCTGTTGCCGACTCAGGCCAATATTGACTATATTGCTGTGAAAACGATAACTAAAGCGCAGAAACTCAATACGGGCTTGCAACAACGTCCTTTTATACACCTGTCACTTACCTGTCATCAGACTGTCACAAGCTGATCATGTTTCATGCATAACCTCATTTGATTGCATTTCGCAATAGTTAATTTTCAGGGAGAATAATAAGTGAGTAAGTTTAAATTATCCGTTATTGCTTTATCTGTTGTAACACTTTTAACCGCTTGTGATGATGGCGATGACGGTGTCGATGGGACGAATGGCGCTGACGGCAGCAATGGTCTGACAAGCCTGGTTGTACAAACCGAACTGGCTACCGGCAGTGAGCAGTGTTGGCTGGGCGGCGTGCAAATAGATTCGGGACTGGATGCCAATAGTGATGGTACTTTAGAGGCGTCAGAAGTCAGCGATACCTCTTATGTTTGTAACCCGGACACTTTTGGCACCAGCGGCGCGCGCCTTCCTTATTCCGTGCTGCGCAACGATATGGACAATACTTTTTACCCGGGCTCAACTTTTGAAGTGCGTAACGGTGGATATGGTTCGGACCTTGATGGCCACCCAACCAACCCAATGCAATTTTATGCGTTAACCGACCGTGGCCCTAATGCCAAATACCGCACTGCTCAGGAAGGAGCGCCACACGGTAGTGGTAAAATTTTCCCGACCCCGGATTACACGCCACGCATTGGCTTATTCGAGGTTCAGGCCAATGGTTCAATTGCTAAGATCAGCGATATTCTGTTAAAAGACCGGGATGGTAACAACATTAGCGGCTTACCGAATACGCCAAGCTTAGGCGGCACGGGCGAAGTACCTTACAACACAGATCGCGAAGTGATCCGTGCAGACATGACCCAACCTTATGATGCCGATACCAACCCTGCAGTCTTTGATGATTACGGTTTAGATTCAGAAGGTTTAGTCGCTGTGTCTGACGGTACCTTCTGGGTATCGGATGAATATGGCCCGCACATTGTGCATTACAGCGCTGACGGAGTTGAACTGGAACGCATTAACCCTTTCGCTGCAGATGATCGTAACCTGTATGATCTGCCAGCTGAGTTTGGCAATCGTTGGGCTAACCGCGGTATGGAAGGCCTGACCATCACGCCAGATGAAAGCACCTTAGTAGGTATTATGCAATCGAGTCTGGATAACCCCGACAGAAACAGAACCGATATGACACGCATTGTTACGGTAGATTTGGCAACCGGCGCTATCTCACAGTATCTGTACAGACAGGAAAAAGGCTCTAATTCCAACTCTGCCATTAAAGCCATCAGCGACACGCAATTCTTAGTGTTAGAGCGCGATGGTGCATTCTTTGGCAAAACGGGCGCAGCCCAGAAACAGGTGTATAAAATTGACATCAGTAACGCAACCGATCTGGAAAGTGTCGCCGCTGCTGGCACTATCACACAGGATGATGCATTAGGCCTGGTGATTGACGGTGCTACGCTGGAAGAAGTTATCAACGACAATGCCACTGACGGCGTTTACGACCAGGGTTGGGGTATGCTGGCCAACTTAGGGATTGCTCCGGTTGAAAAGCTGGAAATGGTCGTTGATATGGTGGATGAAGTGGCATACCCACACGACAAAATGGAAGGTCTTTGGGTGATTGATGGCAGTCGCTTAGGTGTACTTAACGATGATGATTTTGCCACCTGGTCAAAATCGGAAGAAGGCGCACCACTAGGTCAAAAATATTTAGATATCAATAATACCGTGATTGATGGCAATACGCTGTACATTGTTGACAGTTTAAATCTGACTGAAAATTAATGCGCTGATGCAGCGCCACTCGCACTGAAATGGCCGCAAATTTGCACAGACTAGTCTGCGACAATTACCCTTTCAATGCTACAAAAGCACCGACTTAACTTTATGTAAGCGGTGCTTTTTTCATGCCTTTTTCTACCCTGAGTTTAAACGCGCCATTATTAGCCACTCTCGATTCGCGGGGTTATCAAAGCCCAACGCCAATTCAACAAGTGGCAATCCCACGTGTTCTAACGGTAATTGTGTAATGGTAGGCGCACAAACCTGAATATAGGAAAGATTAACACTATGTACTATCCTCTGTGACTTCTGAATTCAAGACCTGTTTCACGCATTACAAATTTAGATATGAAAAGCAATGACGAAATCATTGTTGTTAATCGAATTGGAATACGCTGGTCATTGCTACTGAAATCTTCTAGTAGATATATGAAAGCACGCCCTGAGCATGATGCATGTTTAAGCTGTGCATTGTGTTCGAGCTTCAAGTACCAAGGTCCGGTTTACGTACTTTTCTGCCGTTTAATTACAAATATTCGAACGGCTGCTATTGGCACTAAATTGCAGGACTTATTCGCAATTTCCTTAGTAAAGAGCAGGACTCGGGCTCCTAGACTTAACAGTGGTGAATCAATGGAAATATTATAAACGGTATTACTGGCTCTATAGTATCGATAGTATTTCCTTGAAACCAATTCTTTGTCGCAACATGTGTTAAGGCTTAATGTCTAGGGTTACTTTTTTGAGGTATCAGTCTTTTAGTCGTAACAAAAAAATAATACCTACGTCATCATTTTTTGGCCTACTAAAAGCCCATTTGAACAGTAAAAGGAAGTAATAAATGAAATTAATGTCTATTGGATTTTTTTTAGCTATTCTAGTGTCATTTTCTAAGCTAGCTGTAAGTTCGGAAGTCGTTGAGTGTTATGATTGCAGCCATTCCGATAAAATTGTGTCATGGGGTATGTTGAACTTAAAGGTTGGTGAAAAAAAGCATATTACGCTTGTTGATATTTACAATAAAAATGCTCGTTCTTTTGATGTAACTCTTTCTCTCACTCCCACTCTTCCAGGGATGCCTGAAGTTCCGGTTGTGACATACATGCTTTCCTCAGTTCCTTCGGGTATTTCAACAATGATGACGGACCTCAGCAATGCTTCGAACTCTCTGGTGGCCGAAGCTGAAGCAAAATCAATTCCGAAAGAAGTTATATCTTCACCCTGGGAATTCGTTAATTGCAGCTATTGTCGTGCTGATGTAAGCGACTATCTAAATAATAGCTTAGAGGGAAAGATAAAAACTGTAGAAGCGACGGCTATCTCCATAGCTCAGGCGCTTAACTTGATTAATACTAGTGTGCCAAACCAGTTTCAAATTCCACTTGAAACTGGCGGCAGTATTTTAGTTGAATTAACAGTAATTAACTCTCCAATAAAGTTAGAAGTTAAAATACTCAGAATTCTTGATACTAACAATAATGAAGTACAGCAAGATGTAACTAAGTTGAACAATATGAACATCAAAGCGGCGCTAGAGGCTCACATAGAAGATATGAACAACTATTTGAGCCCACTAGGATACGGCGTAAACATGAATTCTTTAATTTTTAGTGGTGGATTTTACAGAGGAAGGATAACGATAGAACGCTTCGATTATAAATAGCGATACCTATCTTTGCTGTACTAAATCTTTCCAAAAGCTACGAAATTTGTTTTTAAGCAACTAGAGATACTTCTATTAAAAAGCTTGGCCCTTGTTTGGGCTTAGCTTTTGGTGTAGCCGTTTACAAGGATAATAGGTTTCATAGTTTGAGACTATTTTGAGTTTTTATAAATCCGTGGATAACCAAAGGTTACTGCATATGCTGCTCGTCTAAGCGTACAATTGAAGCTAAAGCGGCCACCTGAAGAACTAGAGGCTATGAAGTACTTTTATTGCTGCAACTAAGAACATCAGCACATAAGTGTAAACGTCCGGTAATCCCACCTAACGCTTAGCAAATTGCCATGGCAATTTGCTCGATATCAACGTCGGCCTTACTGAGTTTATCGAGGCCAGTCATCACATACTCGAACACATTGAGATCATTAGCTTTAGCGGTTTCGATGATGCTGTAGAGAACCGCACTGGCATTTGCGCCCGTGGAGGTCTGGCTAAACAGCCAGTTTTTTCTGCCTATCAAGAACGGTTTAATCGCGTGCTCAGCGCGATTATTATCGATATTCAATAATCCGTCGAGTGTATAACGCGCCAGCTTTTCCCATTGATTCAAGCAGTATTGTATCGCTTCGCCTAATTTGGTTTTCGGTAGTGTCCACTTCCCATAAACTGAGACAGACGTAGTTGGAGTTTTTAGCGATGAATAATGCAGGGTGCAATCAAAAAGTTTAACTTTTCATAACCTTAGCTCATCAGTGTGTTGGATTAAATCGATGTTATTAGGTAGGTTGAGGTAGTAAATATTATTATGATTTAATATCCGATGGATGCATTTGAACTCATAACATATCTAAAGCTTCAAGTTAATCTCAAGCTTTATAAATTTTCGGATTCACGCATGATAATTACACTTATCATGCGTGAACTATTAAATTAATACAAAATACATTATCTTGAAAAGATTAATTATCGTTCCAACCAAACTCTTTAGAAAGTAATTTTCTTTTCCATCTATTCTCTATTTCAATCACTGACTCTTTAGACAAATCAATGTCGCAGACTTCAAGGATAGAGTATTGGAACTGACTAAAGCCCCCTTCTCCGGTTTCATTGAATAGCAACCGCAAGAGCTTATTACCCCCATGATGGCCATTGGCATATGCCGCCCAGCGATTCCAAAAACCATCAGCCCCATAGGCGCTGCCCACGTACTGTTTTCCCGTTAATCTATCACTAATTAGATAAACGCCAGACACAGATGAAAGCGCGGTCTTCCATGAGGGGTATTGGTGTCGATACAGCATTTCTAGTTCACTTCGGGATAGGCACACATGCTTGAAGTCGGAGAAATCTTGGAATGCCATTGGCTCTGGTAGAATAGAGTGAATCGTTGCTCTACCAGAAAGGGTTTCACCGGTGGGATACGAATTACGCCCTGTACGTTTAAAGTGAACTACCAGCCGCCCGATAAGGCTCTCGCCTATGTTAGTAAGCTCAGTGTCATAGTAATGACATTTTCCGTCACTGCTCGACGATGAAATGCCTTTTGATAGATAAACACCGACAAATAGCCACTGGCAAACCCCGGGCAGCTTGATAAGCGAAACGATAAAGTTACGACCGAAATTGCGCTTAGTTTGAGCCTGCTGCCATTGCTCAAATCGCCCATCGAAAAATGTTTCTAATGGGTTTTCAATTCCGTTCCATACGGCTAAGTGGCCTTTCACATCTACTGGGTCTAGCTCTAAAAGCTTGAGTACATCCATGTTCCTAATTTACCTATTATTTAATACTACAATTCAGCCATCCTTATAACACACTGCCACTACCCCATAAACCGGAATAGATTTGAGCTGGTGGGTAAATAGGCTTAAAATTGCTGTATAAGTAAACAGCACTATGGTTAATAAATGTTTCTACAATTCCACATGAGTAATATTGAAGCGTTTCTGAAAGAGCTAGAAGAACTGCTCCTCGATAGCGCCTGCCCGGCTTCAACATATTACTACGCCATTGAGCCTGTACTTAAAGAACAAGAAGAGGAACTTATTGAGCACGGCTACTCAAGCATTAATGTTGATATGTTTACTGGCCAAGAAGCGATTTTAAAAATTATTGATGCTTATAAGGACATGTACGTATTCGATGAAACGCCACAAAAGTCACGCCGGTTCGTACAAAAACACCCTGGCTTCGTAGTAGCAACCAAAAACAAACGAGAGATTATTGCTTGCATTGAAAAGATCAATAATGAGAAAAAGGCATTTAGAGCGGCAGTAGTAAAAAGCAGTGATGATGCCTACGAAAAGTGGCAGAACGTGCACGACCGGTTCAATTATTTAATCACTACGTCGGCTTATCGCACCATCTATGCATTTAAAGAGGATGTTCACCGAGTAAATTTCAATTGGGTTTCACGCCCACTCCATAAAGCTTATACGCTCGAAGAGTTGAAACAAAAAATAGATAAAGGGGTTCATACCGTTCCCTTGTCTTATTCTCGTCAGAGTTGGCTAGAGAAGCTTGAACACGACAAGTCGTTACTAGATGCACATCAAAGCGCAGAATTTGCGGTTAAACGCCGGATAAAGCTGCGGCCTGAATCATCCATTCGATTAGAGGATGCAGAAAAAGCAAAGGGATATGCTGCGAGTTTACCTTATGTCTTTTTCTCTCCCCCCAAATACCATACCCACCTTAGCAGTTTGATTGCGCCTCGGCACGTGAAAATTAAAGAAAATGTAGGGGATGGTTGGGTTTTGATTAATCGACGAATGAATCTCTATAAGCGAAATATTAAATAATAAACGCATCAAATTCTTGCCGTGTTTTCCGCGTGTGATCTTACTCTATTGTCATATCACTTTTTGTTATTACAGCTTTCATGCGCTGCTAAATAAATACTGTTCATATTAAAAATCGTACCTCCTAGTAATCTAGAAGGTCCTCCAACATTTTATCAAAACCCCAAATGGCAAAAAAATACTTTTGGCGCCCCCGTAAGCTTGGGCAATATTAAAGAGGCGATGCGGCCGTCCCCCAAATGGCAAAAAAAGAGCCATATGGAGCAATTAAATTTTGAATATTAATGACCTTCTCCCCCAAATAGCACCATGATATTGATGAGATTTCCAATAAACTGGAGACAATGCAGGTCTCAAAATGAAAAGCGCTACAGTGAAGAACAAATTTCTAAGGCCGTCAAGCAGCATGAAGCTGGCGCAAAGGTGGGCGACATCTTCCGTGAGATGGGTATTTCGTTGGGGACTTTTTTTAATTGGCACAGCAAGTATGCGGGCCTGGAGGTCAACGAAGCCAAGCGCTTAAAAGAGGTTGAGTCTGAGAACAACAAGCTGAAAAAGATTTTGGCTGACAGGCTATTAGAAGTATAAGCGATGAAGGATGTGCTTCCAAAAAAGTGGTAACGCCAGCAGCAAGAAAGCCTGTCACCTGTCACCTTATTGATACGTGTAAGCTTAGAGAACGGGTTGCCTGCAAGCTTGCTGGTGTCAAGCCAAACCGCATTCAGATATTGCCATAAGACAAAACCTAATAGCGCTTAGCGCGCACGGTTAAAAGAATTAGCATCACAGTATGCTCAGTATGGTTATTTGATGCTGCATGGCTTACGCAAAGGCGAAGGGCTTGCTGTGAACTGCAAACATACCTACCGGCTTTATACCGAAGAGGCGTTACAGGTAAGGACGAGGAAGCGCAAGAAGCTGACTCAACCAAGATAACCGCTTGAGATACCAAAAGCGCCAGATCAACGCTGGTCTATGGATTTCGTATCTGAAAACTTAGCAACGGCAGGCGCTTAAGGATACTGAACGTATTAAACGATTACTCTCGCCAAACGGTCGGCCAACTAGTTTCTGTCTCCTTCAGCGGTCGTCAGGTGCACGCTCCCTGAGGCAGCTCATTGAGCAACGGGGAAAACCAGCAAAGGTTATTTGCGACAACGGAACAGAATTTATCAGTAAGGCGATGTTCTTATGGAGCAAGGAAACGGGTGTTGAACTTGGCTTTATCCAGCCTGGTAAACCGACCCAAAATTCCTTCGTGGAAAGCCTTAATGTCAAGCTCAGAAACGAATATCTGGATCAGCATTGGTTTAAAACAATGGACGAGGCAATATAAGAAGTAGAGCTATGGCGTGAGCTTTAAAACCAGGTTCGGCCACATAACCCTCTGAATTACCTGGTGTCTTTTGAGTATGCTAAACAGGCAGCATAACATGAAAAATCTCATCGAAAGAGTGGTGCTAGTTCAGGGGAAAGGTCACTTATAA
The DNA here is from genome assembly GCF_010500865.1 of Alteromonas profundi. Lineage (GTDB taxonomy): Bacteria > Pseudomonadota > Gammaproteobacteria > Enterobacterales > Alteromonadaceae > Alteromonas > Alteromonas profundi. Next base: position 20,257 of record NZ_JAAAWN010000016.1, on the reverse strand, counting down.
CCTTATTCGCTCGTAATCAAACTGGTTCATTTTGAACAGGCCTTTCAATCATCGGGGATTACTTCTTCAGCAATATACTGCGTAAGTCAGACAACGAATTGCCTAGCCCCAAAAAGTAGAAATACCAACGCTGGCATATCAAAGAATAAAGTATATGAACTGCTACTTTTGAACTTGCGAGTAATATATAAGTTGCCCCAGAATAGTGTCATTAGGCCACTTGCAATTTTATACCCTGCCAGCGTTCCTTTTACTTTTTCGTAATCTACTGCATGACTGGTTTCCAGCAAGAAATTAAGGCAAAACTAAGTTAAGCCAGTGAAAGCTATGACGGTAAATATTATCAGAATAATGATTATCGATATGCTATGTGACTTATCTCGATAACCAGAATGCCTTATTCTAGACTTTAAACCTGACACCATTCGCTATCAAAACTTGCTGATATATTCTCCTCGCGTTTGCACCTATTCTGAGGGACTTCATTTTTCTTTGTACGGGAGTGAGATGTCTATTCCTCCTCAACTTTTTGAAAGCATTTTCTAAAAGCTCAACTTCTCCTTTTGAAAGAGCAAGCTTAGTTGGTTCATGTGGAATAACATTGTTTGAATTCTGTTTCATAAAATACTCCTATTTTGATACTTGATAGTAACTGAGCATTTTAAATCTCAAAATTTGAGGGAAATCCCCCAAAAAGCAAAAATAAATACATATGGGGACTCGCTTTTCCCGCTCACGCCTTTCTGAGCAGACAAAGCCCCCAGATGTCCAAAAAAATGTCATATGGGGTATTTGCAGGCTCATCTAATACTGAAGCTCTCCATTAGAACCCCATACGGCAAAAATATTGTCGTATGGAGCAAAATGCCAAATATTTAGTGAATATCAGGGTTCTTGTAGTAGTTCTAGAGCAGTATTCAATGTTTTGCTTTAATCCACTTCGCTTCAAAAGACTCAGGCTAATGTAATGAATTACGTACCGGATAATAACCCACATTATTTCTTTCTAAATTTCTGTGATATTCATAAAACACTGCACACAAACAAGCGTTCCCGGACGTCCAGTAACAGGGGGAGTAAAGCTACCTTAGAAAAATAGGGACCAATTTGAATCTAAATTTTCGTACAAACACGTTATCCATTTAAATTTTTAGAACAAAAGCAAAGCGTTCCCGGACGTCCAGTAACGTGGGGAGTAAAGCCAGCACGCATAAAAACTTAGAAAGATAGAATATGTGTTCCCGGACGCTCTTTTCGAGGGCGTTCCCGGACGTCCAGTAACGTGGGGAGTAGAGGAGTGACGATAGAAAAAAACTTTCTAATATAGAAGAGCTACGATTGGTGGCTCTAATTTCTGGTATTATTCATCAGCACTGAAAGAGTGCTAAAAATAGTAAGTAGCACCTAAATAATGATTGATGGTCTAGTAGCGATAGCGGTAGACCGTCAGTTGCTCAGCCAAAAAGTCATCTAAACGACACTTTAATTTAGGGCTGACCTTTTCATTTCTCTGGATTCCCTTATGGATAGTTTTAATCTTGAGGAAGAATGGTTTCGGTGATTATTCTCAAAATTCAGTCCAAAGCTAGCCTTATCTCTAAAGCAAGTGAGGCTAGCTCTTTAGAAACTAAAGTGAATCCAAAACGATTCAAGACTTCAGATAGAGAAGTTTAGTAAATGGTAGCGTTGTTGATCATTCTAGGGTGTTGTCGTTTTTCACCAAGACTCTGTACTGCTCGATTAGACTCTCCATTTTCTTTGGTATCAGAATGTAAAGAGTTATACCGCCCAAAATTAAGGGGAGACCTAACAGAATAGGAAGTAACAAAATACCAAAGAAAAGAAACAACGCAGATATCACCTTCCACTTCCTAACCTCCCCTACCAGCGTAGAATCAATGTAGTTGTTAATACAAGCTTTGGACTTCTCCCCATAAACTGCCGATACCTTTTCAACCATGTCTCTGTATTCCGACATCAGACAATAATCTGTTTTCATTTCCCAATCTCCATAATTGATGATGGAGATAGCGTTGCGCACTTACAAAATTTGGCAAATCTGAGGGAATTGTTGATACAAAAACGGCTCCAAGTTAGGAGCCGTTTGTTGAGTTAATCTTCTAAAAACCGTTGCCCTAATCTCTGTAGAGCCTTTCTATTACAAAAAATCAGCGAGAAAATTACAGCCGCTGTTATGCTCAAAGCAGCCAACAACCACCAAAAATAATCTAGGTTTACCGATATATCCATTAATACCACCATCTTTAAGCCTAAATGACACTACTAGTAAGAACGAGCAAGCTAGTACTTTCAAAAAAGTATAACAGACAGTTGCCGCAAGCCAACGTTTTGGTCTATGTCTAATAAACTCTCCGCTAAGGTCAGTGCCAATAAGCTAGGTCCTGAGTCATTATGAAGGTTCTTTTGCATAGTTAGACTGCAAAGCCCCATTGTTTATCCCCTATTTGATATTCAATTTGGATAGCCGCCACATAGAAAGAAAACTTGTTACTTAGAAAAAGCAGCTAGTTGGAGATCAGCAAATCCGCTTTTAATTTTTAAGCTTATGAATCCTATGTTTTTATTTGCATTTAAAAAGTCGTTCAAGGGCTAGAACATGTCAAAGCAACTTAATCAAGTTAACCAATCGGTAAACCAGCTTAAAGAAGCGCGCAAGCAAATTCCACCAGCGGCCGCTAGAGCAGTAATCGATTCGGTAAGCATTAGCGAACCCAATGATGATTTATTTTCGCAGGTCACAATATTCAGGCTGAAGAACTGCTTATCGCGATTAGAAATGAACTTATAGCAGCATCAAAATCCTAAACCCGGCCTTAAGCACCTCCGACAATAGGTGCTTATGCCCCCCCCTGTCTCTCAGTTGTATCACAACGTTTCGTTTTGTTTACCTCCAAAACCGCTTAATAACGGTGTGGAGGTAACGCCCTTTCTTTTTCTTGCCGCGCTCTCAAATATTCCTTATATAGAATAAAGATTAATATTCCTTTTAGAGAATATTGAAAAATATGCAAGATAAGGTATATTTATGAATATACTTCTTATGGAATATATTGAGTTAACAATGAGAATTAAGACCCCAAAAGACGTAGGTCACTACATAGCATCTACACGCAAGGCGCTAGGGTGGTCTCAAACAGACTTGGCCACTAAAATTGGTAAAGACCAGCGCTTTGTATCGAGATTAGAGAATGACCCCACCAGCGTGTCATTTGGTACTGTGCTGATGGTTCTAAACGTTCTCAATATCAATATCGATATGACAAACCAAAACACTCATAAAATAGATGGGACAGCAGCAGTAGCTGGTGGACAGCGTATTCCCCAGAACGCCCCAAAAGAAGTTAAAAGCCCATTAAGAAGAGTGAAATCAGGTAAGTTTGTCAGTAAGCCAACGAGAACGCCGGTGGTTGTTAGTAAGAATAAAGCTAAGGAATAGTTATGGCTAAGAGGAGAAAAACTAACAATCTCTCAGTGGGCATCAATGGCCGGCACGTAGGTACATTCGAGCGCTCTGGTGCCACGCATGCATTTACTTACGACGGTGAGTGGCTATCCGCAGAATACGCACACCCAATTAGTCTATCGATGCCGCTTACCAAAAAGAGACACACCGGTGACCTGGTGCGCTTTTACTTCGACAACCTACTGCCGGACGACATTGAGATTCGTAAGTTAATTGTTGACCGTGTTGGCGCCTACTCTACAGACACAATGGATTTGTTGAGTGAGATTGGCCGTGATTGCGTTGGCTCTCTTTCTTTAACAGCGGAACCCGTCGATGGGATCGACGAATTAAAGCTTGAGGCAATGAGTCATGCCGATATCGAAGCGCACCTTAGGAATACAGTAAGACGTAAAACACTGGGTATGGATGATGATGACGTATTCAGAATATCCCTTGCAGGTGCACAAGAGAAAACCGCGCTGACACTTCATGAAGAAAAATGGCATCGCCCTCTAGGTACCACTCCAACAACCCATATATTCAAACTGCCAATCCATGATTTAGAAAACGGGCTAAAGCTAACAAACAGTGTAGATAATGAATGGTTCTGCCTGAGATTTATGCGTTACCTGGGATTCAACGTTGCACAAGCGGATATACGCACTTTCGGTGACCAAAAAGCGCTGGTGGTTGAACGGTTTGATAGGCAGCAAGGTGAGGACGGCCTAATATATCGACTTACTCAAGAAGACATGTGCCAAGCACTTGGTAGAGCTGGCCAGTCAAAGTATGAAGCAAATGGGGGGCCGGGTGCGAGTGAGATAGCCAATCTACTGCGCTTTAGTACTGATAGCGAAAATGACATGTATCAGTTCTTTCTTGCGCAATACGTATTTTGGCTGTTGATGGGCATTGATGGCCACGCAAAGAACTTCAGTGTTTACCTTGACCATACTGGCCATTGGCTTACTCCGCTTTACGACGTGATTTCAGCGTATCCATTCAGAAACCAATTCAGACGCAAGGAACTGCGGATGGCGATGAAGGTAATGTCTAAAAATAATCATTACATCTGGGCAGACATTCAAATGAGACATTGGAAATCACATGCAGCTAAGACGTTCATAAATGATGAGTTGGCTATGGGTTACATTGAAGCACTTAACGCGGATGTTGATGTTGCTTTGAGTAAAACCTTTGCTGATGCTTCTGAAGACTTCGACAAAGAGACTGGGGATCTGATAGCTGAAGGCGTGTTGTCCAAAGTGAGAATATAAAAATGGGGGCTATCCGGCCCCCACTAATGCGATACCCTACTAGCCCTTACGCTTTATAGGGATACGCCACGCTTTATACCCATAATCATGAGCATCTAACATCTCTGTACTGTTTTTCTTGCGTCTAAAGCGACAAAACACGTAGTTACCTTCAATGTAATTACCACTCATAGCTCGAACCCTCCAGTAACGGTGGGTTTGTCACACACCAAAGGTTCAAACTCAGAATGTGTATAGATGTTGCCATATTTATGAGGACATGGCGTGTCCTTAAACACTATTAGTGTCATATGAATTTACCTCAATAGATAATGAGGAACTCATTGAAATACTTATTAAAGTCGCTTTGGACTGCAAAAAAGTTGCAAAGCCTATACACCTTAGATGCACAAATTTACTTGTTAACTCTCTTGATTTTTCATAGCCACTTACGATACTTTGAGCATGAAGATGTCCAACGCCAATTGATAATCTTCATGGGTCCATTTCCAAAACAATGAGTCCCGACTCAGAGAGGCCAGTTGGTAGCTGGCCTTTCGGTTTCCAACCCTAGAAAGTCACAGCGCTTACACCCTGCTCACATATCCAGCGTCACAAAACAAGATAGTGAGGTTTTAGTCGTATTGCAACCCAATTTCTGGTGGTATTTCAAGCACCTAAACTGGCATGAAATTTATGTTAGTAACAACTAACTTTTTAGCGTTATACAAGCGTAAAATATCCAGATTGCAAGCGCTTTTAATTATTTCTAAAACATAAAAATAAATTTATTCTTAAAAAAGGGTTTTTATAAAAACACGACATATGGTGTTCAAAATTTAAGTAAAACAGCACATGTAGTGTTAATGCTGATGAAATCACGTTAAGTTCATAAGTGTAAAAGTAAACGGCTTAATGGGTGGAAAGTCTTTACAAGAATCAACAATACACCATAATGTCGACAACAATAACTCAAGATGTAAATTATGGCGAACGCGTTCTATAGAATAAAAGAAGGTGAGTTTGTTAGACAGCTGGAAACTCAATCCATCACAAAGGTTATAGCTCAAGAAAGCCCAACCGAACCTCAGAAGTTTTTTGTCGTGGCCATCAATGCCAATACAGAAATAGCTTATGTAATGCGCCATGGGCGCTCAGACGAACCTAGAACATGGCGACTCGACAACTTGGCTAGGTTTTTACGTAAGAACGGCGTAGCATCATTTGAGACGCTTTTTGAGGCGTAAAGTCATAGCCGAGATTTTATTTTGCAGCATGCCCACTTTTATTAAGTCGATAAGACATCACTGGCAGAGTAGTTAGAAATGTCTATTATGCAGTAACAGCATTAGAAAATGGAAAACGTAGGAGTTGTTTTGAAAAAAGGACTTGATAGGCTGAGAGCGCTCAATGAGCAAATGTTGAAAGAAGCACAAAAGCGTCGAGATAAAGAGCCAGAGCGGATAATTGAAGAGCTTTCTGGAGTACCACCTTTTGCCTTTGGCCAAGATAAACAGTACACGCACGACGGCGTGGACAAAAGCACCCTGCGAACGGTATCGACCATCTGTACTACTAAAAGAATCTACGTACTGAGTTCACCTGGCGCTGCGGATGCTCTAAGAGCAGTTATTTTAGAAAGAATCTGGGAGCATGAAAAGCAAGATGAAACCCAATAAGCAGGAACTTGAGTTAATCGTAGGCCATGCTAACAATGCCCACCCTCTAGGCATGCTAGCTAACATAATTTTTATTGGGGTCTTGGGAGCTGCGTTGTTTGGCCTGTTATTTAAAGGCAAGGGGATAATAGGCGTTGCCTTATTTGGATTAGTCGTCACTTAACCTGACACTTTCAGAGATAGAGCTAGACCAAATCTGACAGTCTCTTGTGTACGTATTCCGGATCTTCGGGATAGCGTTTTCCGCTTATTCAAACACCTCATGGTTTATTTAATTATAATGCTACAAAGTGTCTAGTCGACTAGGGCCTTACCAACTTCATGCAGCGTGTATTGCTAAACCTCCTGTGCTATTTTCAGCAGAGAGTCGGCCTATAAGGGCCGCGTCGAATACGACTTTGTAATATAAAGAGGAATAGGGATTTTGAAATACGGAATAGTTGGTCTGGCAATAGTTCTCAGTGGCTGCGCGGGTACGTCGCCAAAAATATCGTGGGTAGCCTCTGTCAATGTGGACGAGTTTACCGATAAGAAAACGTGTTCGGTGTCAGTCGGCAGCTTATACACAAAAAGTAGCGTGTTCACATACAGCAATCACTATTACCCCTATATCGAAGTGGTAGATAATGACTTGCGGGTCGGTATCAAAAGCGGTGGTAACTACCGTATCCCAGTTGGCAACGTCCAGATACGCATTGATAACAACGACGCTTGGACAATAAACACCAGTGAAACACCGTTAGATTATGCCCCACAAGCCTCCACTGTGGACTTTTCTCAGTACGTTGAGAACTTACCTGAAGAGAGCCGCAAGCAGGCTCAGCGGACATATGATGCTGCTATGGAGGGAAGCGCAAGGGCGATGTCTCCATTTACTGCTGCCACAGGCGAAAAAGCCAGAGCGATTTTAGATGAAATGGTCAATGGCAAAGAAATAAAGTACAGAACGATTGGGATGAATCAGGCGGCATCGACTACAGGTGAATATGCTCTGGATGCGTCCTTGCCAGAAGCTTTAAGTAAGTGCGGGATCAAAGCCTAAATTGGATTAGACAAAAATTTCATCTGAAACTTAACATCACAGAGCTTGCCTCAATCTGGAAGTCAGCTCTGTCGTGTTACCCCATTTACGTAGACATTAGTTCCTTCCTATAAAAGCACAGAATATAGTTTTTAGTGGAAACGGGCGCTACTGTGAAGTTTCAGTAATGAACTGTTAAAAGTTACAAGGAGGTTCTGCGTGCTAGAAATACATGAGAGAGTAATTGGCACAAACGACCAGTCATGCACCAATGGCAATAGTAATCTTGCTGTAGTACATGCTTGCAAAAGCCCATGTCATCAGCATTCTGTGGGATATCGGGGAAAGTTGGCAAATACACACCCGAACTATTTGGTGCTTGAGAAAGAAAATGACCTATTTCTCAATATTATCGACCCTGCTGTCCCGTTGTTTATGCCTCCTTTGTTTACAGCATTTTTAGAATTCTCAAATAAGCATTGGAGGCAAGGAAAGAAACTATTAATTCACTGCAATCAAGGTGAGTCAAGGGCCCCTTCATTAGCCCTGCTATTTGTAGCGACCTGACTTCTTATCCTGTCTGAACCGATTTTATCCGAACTTCCTGGCCCACAATCATTGATTTTACCCTATGAGGCTGGCTCACTTTAATTAAGAATGGAACCACATTGATTGATACTGGGACCGATTTCATCAGGTTGGGCCCACTTTAATCGACTCTAAATTGGCAGTCCTGCTTCACGCATTTCAGCTGTCATTTCTTTCGCTCTATTCGGTTCTAGCCCTCCAGAGAATAATTTTCTAATTTCGGATGGGCGATAGCGGAATTGTTCAGCAATGACGCGCTCATTGTAACCATGCCTGATAAGTGTCGGTTCAATTTCATCTATGCGGCTAGACAGTGTTTCCTCCAAAAGGTCAACATTGATAGGTTTTATACCGACTTTGTAAGCTTCTTCTAGGGCTAATGTTAGATGTTGTTCTACCTGAAGAGGCGTACTGAGATGTTCAGCTAGATATTCCACTGCTTGGTCTTCAATAACGTCTTTTGGTTTCACATTGTCATTGGTGCATTTATCCAGGAGCCAGTAAATATAATCGCGTAAAATACCCTGCGAGGCATCGAGAGACATGGTAACCGTGCGGTAGCCAACTTCTTCCATTGTGGGAGATTTCAGGTCATTTTTAAGTTTAGGGTGGCCCGCCAATACAATAGATAACTTGCCGCCGCCCTCATGAATGACTTCCATTAGGCGTTTAAGGCCTGTCAGTGTGCGATGGTGCAGGTCATGGGCTTCATCACAAAACAACACAACAGGCTTTTTACTCTTCTTGATGAGCTCCTGCAAATCTCGCTCGCGCTTTTCGCCAAGCTTTGGTACCCGATAGCCATTATCACCTGAAACATCGTAAAACAGCGCTGTGATCAAAGTGGTTAAATTTGTCTTGGATTTTTCCACTGAGAGTGACTTTGCAACTATCACATTTTTTTCAGCAGCTAATTGTTTTTGTATTTTTTCTAGGTAGGTAGTTTTGCCAATACCGACAACACCAGTCAGTGCGATGAGCTGGCCTTCAGGTATGATCTTTTTGAGTTGTCTGAATAACCTTTTGGCCGTGTCAGTTTCAAAGAAGTCTGCATCACGAAAATACTTCTTTATACCAAAGTGTTCCATGACTTCAATTTGCATGTTCTCCACTCCTATTATGGAAATATTCTTTTATTCGTTTCATGACAGCCTCTTTATCTAAAGACTCAGACAAAATAGCATCAATCATATCTCTGTCGCCTTGCGCAAGTATTGTCAAGGGTTTACCTAAATAGTTGGATATGGCAAGCTTGGCTTTCAGTATGTTTTCAAACCGCTTTTCGTTAAACGGGTCTGGATTATCAAATTCTCGCGTTGGTACTGGCTCAACTACGTTCTTCATTGACAAAATAACTTGGTGATTCTCATCGTTTTCAGAGTCCGGTAATTTAAGTGACTTTGCTAGCGTTTCGAGTTTTCCAAGCCGCTTTTCTGTTTTGGTTTGTTTAAACTTACGATATCTATACAAGGGAATTGGACCACTGATCGGAAAATAAGCACCATATCGTTGTCCATCATGTTCAACATACAATTCGTCGTCAAACAGGCCCCACCAAAGTACGACTTGTTCACCTGCGAGGTCGGGATCTACCTATGTGCTCCATCTTTATGCTATTAACAAAAAGGCCAAGATCATTGAAGAGCGCTGTAACTCGGCAAGTCAGGCTTTTTGAAATTTTTGTTCATTCGTCTTGGCGATTTGAGTTTCGTAAATTGGTAAGTGATAAGAGGTAATGATGTGATTACCAAGGGATACTGCCGGTATATTTCCAAGCGATTTTGACGTAAACAGACTTATTCATTTACATGCCTCTAGCGCGACCTGTGGGAGCAGCTTATTATCCATGCTTTTTGCCGACAAGAGGGATAACCTGATTGAAGAAGCCCTCTTATTTTCCTAAACAATGAATTTATCCCATTTCCCGTAGCTTGCTCTAATATGACCTTTTCGTAAACTCAACCCAATTAGCAATGCGCCACATAGCAAGCTTGAAACAACTGAAACCAGAGGGGCACCGAGCAGAAATGGCGTGGTAAATAATGCCAGGCCTAGAGGAACAAGCGCATAACGTGCCATGCGCCCAGACTCGGCAGTAGCAGTAACAACGACTGTCAGGACCAGAGCTCCCACCACATGATCAGCATTAGCCGTGCTGCCCTCGGTCCCCAGCGTCAAACGAGTGGACATAAGCCAAACTCCGACAGGAATGCAGAGCGCAAGATTCCAGGGCAAAGTAACTCCTCCTGCAATCATGTCTTTAAATACTGTTATGGGGCCCCGTTCAAACTCTCTTTCATCACCCTCCCAGGCTCCTGTATCAGTATCGCCGGTAAAGAAAATACGTAGCAATGGGCGACCTTGCTTTTTACGACGCCATAAGAATTCAGTAGTTGCCACCAGCTCATCCAGCGAATAAGGAATTTGAATCAGCATGGCTGCTGCACCAACCAGGCAAAGTGTACACCAGGTTCCAATAACGATGGGCTGAATAATAATGAAGAAAATCGACACCACGCCTAATGGCACAATCATAATGCCGAACAGCATTACCAACCAGGGCATGGTGCGCCAGCGGCGGGTTGACCCCATCAGGCCGGTAAGAATTTCCAGCGCATAAGTCATAGCACCTAACCCGGCGTCGGGAACCGGCCACGCCTCAGATACCTCAGATGTGATAATTTCTTCGGTGCCATTTTTCGGGTCACCGCCCCCGCCTGCAAAAAACGGTTCCCATACCGCGTCTATATGTCCTAACTGGAAGGCACACAAATAGCGTGAAATAAAAAAACCTACAAATGCGAGCAAAATAATAGGCATCCGTTGCACCCAGCTTGACGGATTAAACTCCCAACCGGGCGGAATATTGGGGCCGGTCTCCGCCGCTATTAGTGATACACCGGGCGTTGGCCGCGAGCACACGGCAAAAGCAATAATCAGCATGCCCACTAACGTGCCGTTCAGATAGGCCCCCGCCGTAGGAGCCCAGAACACCAACGGTGCCGAGAGCACCCAAAATCCGACAATTCCCGCGGCCCAGCGAGCCTGGCTCATTCGCCATGACAGACTTAAACCGGCAAACACCAGCAGTGCCAGTCCCGACCCCATGTCACTAATCGTCATTGCGCGGCTTTCATACCCCAACAAAAATGGCGCGGTTAACAACCAGAACGCCAACCCGATATTCATAAAGTGGGCCCAAATAAAGTTGCTATGGGCGTCACGATAATGATCTTCGTGCTTTTCACGAATTGCGTTGGCGTTAACTTCTTTTTCCTTCGCCGTTTGCATCCAGTCTGGCAAAGTGATGCCATTGGCTTTATACCAACCTGGCGGATCTTTTTTCAGATTGTCAATTAACCGTTCCAGTGCATCATAAATGTGGTGCTGTGGTCGCCAATTTAACTGTTCCTTTACCCGGCTGAGATTAAGGTCATAATGATCACTTGATAAATCAATCATGAATGGTTTAATGAACGGCTTTTCACCATGATCAAAGGCGTCAGGTACCACCGGCTCGGTTTTTTCTTCCAGCCAAGCTCCAGGTTTAGCAACATACTCCGGTATTTCGATGGTGTTCCACTCTCGTTCACCATAAATCAAATGACCAATTCGATTTTGCAGCGCCTGATAACCCATTACGCTGTCTTCGCCGGCCAATAGTACATTTTCTTTGGGCACTTCATGGCGCTTTTCAACCAGCTCGGTAAACAATGACACCATATCGTCTTTATGCAAAAAAGCTTGTCCGGCCATTTTATCGCCCGAGTACACCCAACTCTTAAATTGCCGCTCGTAAATGCGGGCGATCTGATAGCTTAAAGTGGGAACAGCGGTGTGGTCATCGTACAAGCCAGCCATTCGTAACAGGGTATAGGGAATTTTGCCATGATGGCTGCGAATGGCTTCTTCGGCATCGGCTTTAGACTGCGGATAGGTCCAGCCGGGCTCAATGGGCGTGTCCTCGGTGATTTTTTCTCCAGGGACCCCTGCCCGATGAATGAGCATGGTGGAGGAATAGATGAAATGATCCACATCAAAGCGCTGCAGTTCGGTTAGAAAATCCGCCGTTCCCTTTACATTGAGAGCCTCATACAAGGGGTTGTCTTCGCCCGAGAAATCATAATAGGCGGCAAGGTGAATCACGCAGGCAATATGACCGCCATGTTTTTCATGAATTTTATACAACGCAAGGGAAATGGAGTCTTTGGAGGTAAAATCGCACTCGTAACTTTCATGGGCACTTTCGCAAGGTGTCAAATCCAACCCAATAAGGTGATAATCTTTTTTCAGCACCTCACAAAGTGCACTGCCTACGCCGCCAGATGCACCAGTTATCAGAACAATCCGCTTTTCTGCTGCTTGTTGTGCCATCAATAAGTCCTTGCCAGAAACCTAAAATTAAGAGGGTTACTATTGAGTAACGAATCAACCCGCGTTTCGGGTCATTGACAGAGAGAAAACGATGAAAATAGACAAAATCTAATCAACTTCGGCAATTTAGGGAAACGCGCCGCGTCTGCTTGATAATCGATAATGCGGCGGGACAGTGTAAAACTTGCGAACGACAGGAATATACTTTGTAGTAAAAACACGATTGGTTTGGGGAGCCATCATGCAAGGAGCCTTTGCTGCCACACCGCGTTGGTTAATAAATGCCATAGGCTAATGATTTTAATTGAATAAGTAAGATTGCACGACCGTAAAATGAAATTTAATGTTTTCAATGCGCAAATAGGAATAAAACTTGATGGTCTAGAGTCTCGCAATACTTCCTTGCTGGCACACGGTGTCGGCGCCCATTTGGATAAGGAGCCTCTCATGTCATTTATCTCAGCCGGTCCTGCAGACCGCCTTGAAAACCTCAAACCTAAACGCGTTACCCTTAACGATACAGAAATTCTTCTCATTCGTGACGGTGAAAACGTTTATGCCGGCAGCGCCGATTGCCCTCATAAAGGTGCGCCTCTTGAAGATGGTGCAGTATGTCGAGGCAAGTTGGTTTGCCCATGGCATAAAGGCACTTTTGATATCGCCTCTGCTGATGTATGCGAACCACCTGCACTAACAGGATTATCTCGGTATGCGGTTGAAATACGTGACGGCGAGGTACTTGTGGATCCCGAACAGGCCACCGACAGCACCGATAAACGACAAAACCGATTAACTGCAGTTAACGCACATTCTCATATTGTGATTGTCGGCGCTGGCGCAGCAGGCGCTGCCGCTCTGCAAAGTCTGGTGAACAATCGTTACCACGGTCGGATCACTGTTGTTGATCCAGAAGCAGATGCACCTTATGACCGAACACTGCTTACCAAAGCTGTGACAGCGGGCGACATGGAACCTGATGAGGTAGACCCCCTTGTTAATCAAGACGACATGGATATCACAGAAGTTACACGCCTAGTGGCTAAAGTATCCGGAATTGATACTGCCGCCCATCAAATTGAGCTATATGATGGTCAATCGTTGACATACGATCGATTACTTATTGCCACAGGCGGGATCCCCATACGGCCGGATTTACCCGGCGTTAATTTGTTGGGGATCCATACGCTTCGAAATATTGAGCATGTGGAACGTCTATTAGCTGACGTTGAAAACACGAACAATATTACCATTGTTGGCAACAGTTTTATTAGTCTGGAAGTGGCCGCTTCATTAAAGCAGCGTAGCGACAATATACGGGTAAAGGTTATCGCACCTGATGCGGTGCCGTTTGAAAAACAATTTGGAACCCAAATCGGGCAGTATTTCCGTGATTTACACGAGAAGCATGACGTCGAGTTTGTCGAGGGCACAGTAAGTGGATTTCATGGTACTGAAAAAGTAACCGCAGTGAAGCTGGAAAGTGGCGAAACGTTGGAAACCAATCTGGTGCTGCTAGCTACCGGCATAACGACTGATAAAGATTTACTCAATAGCTTTACATTAACGCATCAGGGATTGGTGAAAGTGAACGAATTCCTTGAAGCTGCTGAAGATGTCTATGCGGTGGGTGATATTACCAGCTATCCGTATAATGGCGAAGAAATGCACATTGAGCACTGGCGACTAGCCCAGCAGCATGGTCGTTGCGCAGCAGAAAATATACTCGCGAGCCTAGCCTACCCTGCCGAACGTAAAGCATTTGATCGCACACCTTATTTCTGGACACAGCAATTTGATGTAAAGTTTGAATACGTAGGCCACGCAAAAGAGTGGGACGAAATCGAAGCGGTGGGCACACCGGAAGACGAACAATACCTCGCAGTTTTTCGCAAAGATGGTAAGGAAATTGCTGCTCTGGCTAAAGGTTATCCGCAGCTCATGGCAAAAATGATTATTGAGATGGACGACCATGTTGCGCTGTCATCGGTTAAAGCTGAACTTGAAGCTGCCTAATTAACAAGCTTTGATTTGGTGACGAGAAAGCGCGTAATGGCGCGCTTTCTATGACAAGATTGCTAACTATTCTCCGAGACCGGTAGTCCTCACGTACAAATCCTTCTGATTAAACAGTTAGCGATTTTCGTTGTAGCTGTCTATACCAGCGATGCCCCACCCAAAATGCTGCGGTGATGTAGGGCACTCCACCTACTACCCACATGATAAGTCCCGCTAATTGCTGATCGGCAAGGTTGCGGGATTCACCGTAAAAAGGAGTGCTGCCAAAGGTAAGAAACGCACCTAAAAAGCCCGTGTGCATTAGCGTCACCAACAGTGCCAGCAACGCATAGGGAACTTTACGGGTAAAGGCATGTAAGCAGGCCCACCAAAACCATACCGCCGATATCAGAAAGCAGGCGTGTTCGAATACGTGAATCCAGGGATTCTCCAACGCCAACATATAAAATTTCGGGATGTGCCAGAACCAGATCATCATACCGTGAAAGTAGGTGCATACCATCGGATATTGAGTGATTTTAAATGCATATTTCCATAATCTTTCCCCATATGCTCCACAAGCCCTGTAGAACTGTGGCAATGGCCGAGCCAAAGCGAAAGCTGGCGCTATTATTACCATCATAAACATATGCTGGGTCATATGCGCAGCAGAGCTATGTTCAGCCCATTCGTCCAACGGACCCAAAATGGTAAAAAAGGTGATCAAAATGGTGATATGAAATAGCCATCTCCGCCATACAACTGCGGTAGCGTAGCGGCAGCCCCATACATAGATTATCCAGAATATCAGTACTATCACCGCCGTAAGGCTAGCGGAAAACGCGTCCTGGCCACCACTGGTAAAGGGGTTGTGCGCCCATGCACCGGTTGACCAAAACAATAACGTTGCTACGAGAATAATTAAATACATGGTGCCATCGCCAAAAGAGGAATGCCAACAGCCAGCGTCGAAATGGCCGAAGCAAGATAACTTGTCGCCGCTACACGCAGTAAAAAGCGCGACTCATTTTCTGCATTTGCCGCTACGTGCCACGACTTAAAGGCGCAAATTCCCAAATAAATAACAATAAGAAACGTAGGAATTAAAAAACTAAGGTTTATCCAATTAAATAGGCCCGCCTCGGCCGCAGGTTTAGCCAGCTGACAAGCCACCGCGACACCGCCATAAGTAAATACAAACCAGAGCGCCCAAATCACAAACCCGGCCACAAGATGCCAAGGGTGCGCGCGGGAAACTTTCATTTAGCCTCCCATATTGTTGGTAAGATCAAAAAGCTTGCGAAGCTTAGCCAAAAAATAACATGTGTAAACAACCACATGGGGCTCATTACGACAATTTCATAGGACAGCTTTGTACTGATGTAATCATAACTAACCCGCAGTGCCTGGAGCGTAGTGGTGATCACGCTGATGATACTGTGGAAAAGCAAAAAGGCCAGCATCACCAACAATACGGCATCATACGCATTAGTCGTAAATTGCAGGTCACTCGAAACAGTGATGAAAGCCAATAGTCCAACATGACCCATTCCACAGGCTGAAACGAGCCAAAGCCACTTAGCGAGCGACTTCTCTTGCTCACGGCGCAAATAGCGATTCAGACGGCGATACAAAGTCACTGCAATGGTCAGTAACGCACCACTTAGCCCCATTAAAACCGGCGAAATTGCCGACACGTCAGGTAAGGTTTTATTTGGTGAAACTGTCCACAAATATAACCAACCGAAAAGCAGCGACAAATATAAGGTGCCGTCAGCTAACAGAGTCACACACATACCCCATAACCCTGGCCCGTCAAAGGTACGCGAGTGCAGAGGCGGCTCTCCCCGGCTCGCTTCTTCATCCGTCAGTGGTGCCATCGTCTTGTGCGTGCCGTTCTCCCAACTCCAGCGTAAAAAGAAGCCTAGACCCAATATGGCGAAAAAGATGCCGACCATATACGCTTTAGACACCAGGCTGATGCACAACCCCGCCAGGGTAGCCGCACAAATTAGAGGCCACCACGAATGGCTGGGAATATGAATAACTTCTTTTAGCTTGCCACTAATCGCATCTGTTCCATACAGTTCCCGTCGCCCGTGCTTAATACTTTTTAAGCCATGTTCGCCAGCTGGAATGCTATTAATCAACGACGGGTCGTCCCATAGTGGATGACGTGATTTTACCTCAGGGATACTGGCAAAATTGTAAGACACCGGCGGCATGCCCGTGGCCCATTCCAATGTATCAGCTTGCCAAGGATTAGATGAAGCCTTTCGACCATATCGAAAATGTAGCGTCACATCTAAGACGAGCATTAAAATACCAATCGCGAGCACGAAGCCACCAATGGAAGAACTCAGATTTAACCAATCCCAGCCCAGGCCACTTTCGTAAGTAAACACTCGGCGTGGCATGCCCAACAGACCAGTTAGGTGCATGATCAGAAACGTTGAATTAAATCCGACAAACACCAAGCCAAACGCCCAGCGTCCCATTCTCATAGACGGCATTCGTCCGGAAAAATGGGGCAACCAGTAATATAGGGCGGCGATCAGCGGAAAGAACATTCCGCCAATAAGCACATAATGAAAATGCGCCACTACAAAGTGCGTATCGTGCACCTGCCAGTCAAAGGGCACCAGTGCTAGCATCACACCAGTCAACCCACCGCAAACGAAGATAAACAAAAAGCCAAAAATCCATAGCATCGGCAGTTCAAACCGAACACGGCCTACCCACAATGTCGTTAACCAAACGAAAATCTGAATGCCTGTGGGAATCGCCACCAGCATGCTGGCAATGGAAAAAAATGCCTGGGCCAAATGAGGGATCCCGACGGTAAACATGTGGTGTACCCATAAGCCAAAGCTGATAAACCCAGTGATGATTACTGATAATACAACCCAACGATATCCCACCAGCGGTCGACCCGCGAACACTGGCAATATAGTGGAGACCATACCCGCTGCCGGCAGAAAAATAATGTAAACTTCAGGATGGCCGAATAACCAGAACAAATGCTGCCATAAAATAGGGTCACCACCAGCGTTAGGATCAAAAAAAGGCATTTGCGCTGCCCGCTCAAGCTCTAACAGAATGCTAGCCAGAATCAGCGGAGGAAAACCGAACACGATCATTAACGCCATCGCGAGAATATACCAGCAGAAAATAGGCATTTTGCTCAAACTCATGCCCGGCGCTCTTGTACGCAAAATCGAGACGGTAAGCTCAATACCTGCCGATACTGCAGATATTTCTACAAAAGTCACTCCGAGTAGCCAGAAGTCTGAGCCCGCGCCAGCGGAATAGTCGTCGCTGGATAAGGGTGTGTACATAAACCAGCCCGAATTAGGCGCGATGCCTAGCACCAGACTTGACAGCAAAATCAACCCTCCAAAGAGGTAACAGTAATAGCCTAAGGCGCTCAAACGGGGAAAGACTAGATCGCGCGTGCCGATCATCTTTGGAATAAGATACATCGCCGCGCCTTCCAGAACCGGAATGGCAAACAAGAACATCATAATAGTGCCGTGCATAGTAAAAACCTGTGAATACAGGTCGGCAGTAATGAGTGTCTGACCTGGCAACGCCAATTGCGAGCGGATCAGCATTGCCAGCAAAATGCCTACGAGAAAAAAGATCACCCCGGTTAGCATGAATCGCTGACTGATAGAAGTATGGTTTACCGCTGCAAGATTGCCCCACCCAGGTAGGTTATCCCATACCTTGGCAAAATTTTTGTGTAGTTCTGATTTGCCATTCATTGTGTTTTACCTTGTTGGACGAGCCATGCATCAAACTTCTCAGCAGAATGAGCAATGACTTTAAAATGCATTTTAGCGTGAGAAAGGCCGCAATATTCGGCGCATTGGCCACCGAACTCACCTACTTCATCGGCTTGCAAACGCACGATGTTCGTGTGCCCCGGGATCGCATCAATCTTTCCTCCTAGCCGTGGCACCCAGAAGCCATGAATCACGTCCGCACTAGTCACATGAATATCAATTGGCGTATCGACAGGAATATGAATTTCATCTGTTAGTTCAATATCATGTTGCGGATAGGTTACATCCCACGCCCATTGTCTGGCATGCACATCAATTCGCACAGCGCGCTCATCTGCCAAAGGCAGCATAATATTCCCAGCTGGAATACCAAAAATGAGCAATACGGTTATGCCCACCGTGGGTAACACAATACCGCCCCACAAAACCATACGAGTAAGAACGCGTTTTACATCTGCATCGCTATATTTACGATTGCGTCGGAAGCTGGCATACCACCAGAGTGAGCAAATCCCCAGTAATACCACGACTCCAACCGTGAGCATGCCCCACCAGATTGTGGTAACCGCCTTGGCTGACGGACCTGCCGGGGCGAGAATGGAATACGGCTCACTGCAACCTGCCAACAATAAGGCACTGGCAGTGAAAAGATATTCTGTTACTCTATTTACCAAACTCACTCCTTAAACGGTATTTAGGATCTGACGCTTCTATGTCGAATTCAATAATCAGCAGCCGCGCTTCACTTAGGGGGCATGCGCTACATCCAGCCCTGATCCATTTTCCCATCGCGTTTTTGCTCATACTCATTGTCACAGATATTGTATTTATCCTTACCAGCGATCCTTTCTGGGCTGAAGCCAGTTTTTGGCTTACTGCTGCTGGACTGGCATTTGGTGTTTTGGCCAGCCTTGCCGGTGCCATTGATGTTTTTACTGTACGTATTATTCGCCATATTGTCGCAGCCTGGGCTCACGCCGTTCTAGCAGTAATGACGCTATCGCTGACCACATTTAACCTTACCTTACGCTTAGGCGATGACCCCGGCGAACTTATTAATCCCTGGGGAATCTATGTCAGCGTTCTAGCTGGCATCCTTATCGGTATTACTGGTTTTTTGGGCGCTCAACTGGTTTTTGCTTACGGCGTAGGTGTTAACGAGCCTCAAAATAATGAACGCTAAGTTGAGCCCTAGATTGGCCATGGCACAAAACCAGGTGCAGCAGGTTTTGCCAGGACCACAAACAGTATGCTTCCGACGCCGCAAAATATCGCTATCAGAAAGCACCAGCTAAAGCCTGCCAGATAACGCATTTCCTGGCGTTCAAGGCGCGTTATCAGTAGCCCAAGGCTCGCGTGCAATATCACCAGTATCGTCACAATGGTTAGTTTCACCATCAGCCAGAAAGTAAGGGTGTCGTTTATTACAAAGACCAATGTTCCCGCAATAATAGAAATGATAGCCGCGGGCGAAGCCACATACGCGAATATCAGCCGCGCTACCGACCCCACTCCAAATGGAATATCGATAAAGTCTTCGCGCATTTTCGACTCAGTAGCAATTAAGATTGGCAAATACAACACGGTTGCCAACCAGATCAGAAGACCGAAGATGTGAAGACCTAAAAGCCAGAGCATGAGCAACCTTACATTTATTTCATAATACTAGTTACAGCACTCGCCCCTGAAATGGTTTAGAAAAAAATGAATTTTTGCGATCGCACGTGACGATGTGAAGTTAGCCGATCCCCTATTAGAGAGTAAATGAACAATATAATTCCAACCTACGGTCAGCGATAAAATATTTACTTGTAGATAAAGGTTACTGTATATACGATCTATACACAGTTTCTCAAAGAGCAGAGATGACGTGGTCAACCAAAATTGACCAACCCAGTTAAGCTACTTTTTTCAATTTCTTCATGTCCGCCTCATATTGATTTGGACTCCTGTAATCCAGATAGGGGTTCTAGGGATTTTCCCCTCTAAAAAGACATAATCCTCTGTAGACCACACCAATAAATGGCTGCGGAGGTGGGTTACTACTTATAAGTGTGGCAAATTAGGTAAATATCGTACATTTAATACGG